>CAJODK010000001.1 GCA_905233245.1 uncultured Prevotella sp.
AGGCGTAAAGGGTGATTTCTGTACTAAGTTGACAGAAGACATAGAAGATGTTCTCTCCCAGCCAACGTCAGAACTGAAGACAGAATGGAAGCAAGAAGTAGAAATGCAAGTTGACGATGAAGTTCTGCAAGTGTTAAGTCTAAGTTTCTAAAACAATGTATCTGCCTATCAATAATATCTGCCACTCTCGTATAAATGGGCCTGGAAATCGTTTGGTGATTTGGGTTCAAGGGTGTAAGTTCAATTGCAAAGGTTGTTTCAATCCAGAAACACATCCTTATACGAAAGAACATTTGGTAGATGTTGCTGATTTGGTAAAAATGATTAATGAAGACAAGAGTATAGAAGGTATTACGATTTCTGGAGGCGAACCGCTAGATTATCCGAATCAGATGCAATCGTTATTGACTGCTGTTGAGAAACGTATTACTACAATTCTTTATTCTGGTTATCATTACGAAGATATCATTTCAAATAAGGAATTGCTTAATGTTATAAAACTTGCAGATATGTCAATAATAGGACGTTATGATTCATCTATGCCTCATCCTTATTTGGGGAAGAAATTTGTTCTGACTTCAGATAGGATAGATGTAAATTACTTCAAGCCTAAACAAATAGTAGAGTATGTGATTAATAAACAAACGATAACAAAAACAGGTATTTTTAAAACTAATAATTATGAATAATCAAGAAGTAAAAAGATTATGGTGGCCTTTAATTTGGGCTTTCTTTTATCTATCGTGGGTTCCTTTCCTTTATATGGGGAAAAAATGTGGTAACAAAAAGTGGTTGATGTATGGAATTATACATCTTGTGTTAATCGGGATTCTCTATGCTATGAGTTCCAAATTTGGAAATACAAGTTGGTATCCACTATTGCTTCTTACGTATGGTATATGCGGAATGGTTCATACGTATTTAAATGGTAATTCATTTGCTGTAGGTAAATTGGAGGCGAAAATACGAAAGGAGAATCCTCCATTGGAGACTGTTACTATAGTTAAACCACTAGAATTGTATTCCATGACGGGTGATTCTTATGGAAAAATGATGAAACCAATACTCTATCTTCTACTTCCAATATGGTTGTTGGGGTGTTTGGTAGCATTACTTCTTGTGATTTTTGTTGAACATAATATAATTGTTGGTATTTGTTCTTTGGTTGGTCTGATTATGGGAATAGTACCAATTTTTGTATTATTAGGTGGCGGAAAATACGAACCAGATAAATCATTCTATTTATGGAGACTCTCAAAAGAAGATTTGTTAAAAATCAAAATGTATTTTACAATAGGTGGTGTACTAATATTTGTTCTGATATCGGTGATTGATTTTAAAGCACAGAATATCCTGTATTTAGTATCTGCACTAGCAGCATTTTACTATATCAATAAATCATTTAAATATCATGAAGATGTTGACTTTGTAACAAATAATGAAGTCTCTGATTTGTTGGGTATGGAAATTGATGAAAAAGTACAAGCGAGCTATCAGAATTTTAGCCCTGAATCTGTTAAAAAAGGTAGCAATATGATGTTGCTTACAGATAAAAAATTGTTGTTCGCATTTTTTGATGGAGGGAAATGGTCGTTGATAAATAAAAAACTAAAAGATATTTGTAAAATTGGGAGAATTAACACTGATGGTGTTTTAAATCTTACGTCTACATCCAGTTTCTTATATATTGTTTTTTCCGATGGAACAAACATTGGGCTGCACATGGATTTATGTGACAAAATAACAAGTAATCCAGACCTTTTCTTTAAGAAATTCCTTACAACGTTCGACGCGATTAAATTAGGTAAGACAGATGAAAAAATAGCATCTCGAAGAAGAGTTTCTGTAAATAATGAACCCAAGCCTTCAGTAAGTGATAATAATGGAGGTATTGATGTACGAACGATAGATATAAGTGATACTATTCTTGGGAATTTGCGCGATGCGACTCCAATAGAATCAGGTAGAACGTTGGAATTCTAATAGATTAATTGTCATTGTTTATGGATCAGGACATTTAATAAAAACCTCATAGATTACATCAAAGCTCGCTATGCGGTTTTGGTAATAGAATCATTTGGGAAAGAAATTTGTTCTGACTTCAGATAGGATAGATATTAATTACTTCAAGCCTAAACAAATAGTAGAGTATGTGTTAAATAATAACAGTATAACTAAAACAGGAATATTTGATATGGAAAAGATTAAGAAAATTGCGCCAATTCACATGTTGGCAGAAACTCGTGGTAAAGCATTTGCATTATTTATGTATATTGCGATACCATTGTTTCTATTGGTGGGGTTATTTATGGTCTATCATTCATTCATTAATACAGGAAACACCTTTGATGGAGTAACTGGGCTACTGTGCTTCGTTTTCTTTGGTGGTGGTGGATTATTCATGTGTAAAGGAGGTGAATATAAACCCAAAAAGTCTTTCTTTTTCTATAGATTGACAAAGGAGGGATTGAAAAAATATATAATATGGGGAGCTATTATCTTCATAGCATTGATACTATTGATGCTGATAATTGACCCTAGTAAGGTTCTCAAATATGGTGTGGGATATGGTATTTCGGCTATAATAACGTTTTACTATATGAACAAATCAATAATCGTTCACGAAGACGTGGACTATGTAGCTAATACACAATTATCTGCTTTAATGGGATTAGAAGTAGATGAGAAGATAAATGCAAGTTATCAAAATTTTGATTCTTCTAAAAGTTTAGATGTCCAAGAAAATTCTAATATTTTTCTTGTTTCTGATAAAAAAATATTCTTTGCCTATTATAATGGTAATAATTGGCTCACTACCATTAAGAAACTTGGAGATATCCAAAAAATAGGAATAATGAATTATGGAAATGATGGTACAAGTACATACATGAAACTAGTTTTTGCTGATGAAACAGAAGTGGGTTTAAGGCTAAATTTATATGATAAACTAACAAGTAATCCTAATTTGTTTGTAAAACGTTTTCTAGATACACTTGATGCCTATCTTTTGGGTTATTCGATTGTAAGGAATAGTCGTCGTAGAGTATCTGTAGATGCTTCTCCACAAATTCAACAAGAATCATCGCAATCATATAATACGGCAGAAGAAGTAGGTTCTTCAGTCACTAGACAAATTGATATAGATGATACGATTCTTAATAATTTGCGTGATGCCACCCCAATTGAATCAGGCAGAACTTTGGAATTATAATAATTATTATTGCTTATGAATCAGTCATTCAATAAAAGCCTTGCTGATTACATCAAAGCCCGCTATGCGGTTTTGGTAATAGAATCATTTGAGGAAGAAAGAGTTTTAAGAGAACTACAGGGTATCGCTCAAAGTATTAATCATGAGTTATACATATGGAACTCTACAGATGGAGTAACCTGTGCAAATGGTAGCAATGCAAGTCAAGATAAAACTCTTGACTTTACTGCTGCATTGAAATTCTGTGAGAATCGTGCAAAAGAGCAAGGTAGTAGGAATATCTTCGTGTTCTGTGATGCTGACGGCTACTTGAACAGTAAGGCCCCTGCTGTTAATCGTAGACGACTCAGAGATTTTGCTATTAATATCAGGAAGAAGGGCTATGTAAGCAATTGCATCATCATTGCTCCAACCTTTGAGATAACAACAGACTTGCAAAAAGAAATAACATTAATTGACTTCCCACTCCCTTCAAGAGAAGAGGTGAAAGAAATTATTACTTCATTTCTAAACAACTATAAGGGGATGGATGGCGTTACTATTGATGTTAATAACGAACTGCTTGAGAAATTTGTAGATGCTTCTGTTGGCTTAACGAAACTGGAGATTGATAATAGTTTTGCAAGGGCATTAGTATCCAATAAAAAGATAGACGCTAATGATTTGAAAGGAATCCTTTCTGAAAAGAAGCAAATAATCAGGAAGACAGGTATATTGGAGTATATTGACAGTCAACTAAATCTGGATGATGTAGGTGGTTTACAGATATTAAAGAAATGGTTAGAATTGCGTAGTCATTGCTTTGGTGAAGAGGCTCTGAAATTTGGAGTGAAGCCACCAAAGGGCGTTTTATTGACTGGTATTCCTGGTTGCGGAAAGTCATTAACAGCAAAGTGTGTGGCTACTGCGTGGAATATGCCTTTGCTGAGATTGGATATGGGTAAAATATTCCAAGGCATTGTTGGCTCTTCTGAATCAAATATGCGTTTGGCTTTGAAAACAGCAGAAGCCATCTCTCCATCAATATTGTGGATAGACGAGATTGAAAAAGGCTTGTCTGGTGCTTCTGGCGGAGGTGGCGATGGTGGTACATCAACCCGTGTGTTTGGTAATTTGCTAACATGGATGCAGGAAAAGACAGCTCCCGTCTTTGTGTTTGCTACAGCCAATTACCCCCAGAGTTGTTACGCAAAGGAAGATTTGACGAAATATTCTTTGTCGATTTTCCAACAGTGGAGGAGCGTAAAAAGATTTTAAGTATCCACATTTCAAAGTTGGGTCGCGATTTGAACAAGTTTGATTTGGATAAATTGGCATCTTTGAGTGGTGAACAGACTTTTGGAAAAGATGTCGTTTTGGCTGGAGCAGAACTTGAAGCATGGGTTGCTGATTCGTTGATTCAGTCTTTCTCACGAAAGATAGATGGTGACAGTAGTGCCGACTTGTCAATGAAAGACTTTGAAACAACTATCAAGCGTGTTGTCCCAATGGGCCAGATGCGAAAGGATGAGTTTACGAAGATTCGTGCATGGGCAAACGAGAATGCTGTGAGTGCATCCTTAAGTCAGACATCACAAGGAAGTGTTATGCAGAGTGAGGAATTTATTGGTGGTAGAAAATTAGATTTTTAAAATAATTAAGTTATGGATAATGAAGCACTGATACGGAACTTTAAAGCTATTTGCAATGAAGTTTACAAATTTTCTGTAGATGAAAAGAGTATAATATTCCGACTGATAGATAGTTTGTCATGTCTTTCTTCTATCAATAATACTGATGAAGAAATAAAAATATTATGCAAAAAAGTATATAATATATTATGCGATCATGACCACCTATGGAATGTTTTCACTCGTATATTGAAAAACGAAAAAGTATATGGATATTTTAGATTAATTGTTACAGATGGACAATATTTAGTCTAATTATATTAATACATCCTTCAAGACAAATATAAGAAAAATGAAGTGGATTTCTTTAATTGGGCTATTATTTTTTGTCACGGGTTGTCACAGTCAGACAATTCGTGACAAATTTAATATGCTTATTGGTAAAGTAGATGCAAATAATATCATTAGAAATAGTAGAAATTTGCAGATAGGTATAATTGAAAGTGATGGCTCTATTAGAGACAAGAATAACATGCTGATAGGTAAGGTAGATAACAACGGCACTGTCCGCAATAGAAACAATATGCTATTGGGAAAGGTGGAACAGGATGGGGATGTCAGGGATAAAAACAATATGTTGATAGGCAAGATAGATTCTGATGGTGCAGCGCGTGACAGAAACAACATGGTAGTAGGCTATGCTAAAGGCGTTTCTAAAACGTATGCAGCCGTGTTCTTTTTCTTCGATTTGTTTCAAAGATAACCGATGGAAGATAAGTTCGCGTTTACAGTTTTCGTCAAATGGGTGAATAAAATTTCGTCAAATGGGTGAATAAAATTTCGTCAAATGGGTGAATAAAATTTCGTCAAATGGGTGAATAAAATTTCGTCAAACGACGGAATTAAGAAAAATATTTGTATCTTTGCACCCACATACAAATATGAAGATATGAAGAATACGTATAAGAAAAGAATAGCGGACGGCCTTTTGAAGCGAAAATTGGCCGGTAAGGGAGCTGCGCTTATTGAAGGAGCAAAGTGGTGCGGAAAGACTACAACTGCAGAACAAATTGCCAAGAGTGTGAAGTATATGACGGAAACGGGCATGGTTGATCAGAATATACAGTTGGCAAAATTGAATCCGAAACTGCTCTTAAAAGGCGATTTTCCAAGACTAATTGATGAATGGCAGGTAGCTCCGCAGTTGTGGGATAGTATTCGCTTTGAATCAGACCATGGGCCGTTAGGACAGTTTATCCTGACGGGTTCGTCTGTACCACCCGATATGAGTCAAGTGATACACTCAGGAACTGGACGTATTGGTTGGCTCAAGATGCGGCCTATGAGCCTTTGGGAGTCGCAGGAATCGTGTGGAGAGGTGTCACTGGCAGAGTTGTTTACAACTCCTGAACAGATAGGTGCTATTAATCCGATGGACATTGAACAGTTGGCTTTCCTGACGTGCCGTGGTGGGTGGCCACTGGCTGTGGATATGGAGCGCGAAATTGCTCTTGACCAGGCTTTTGACTATGTGGAATCTGTTGAAAAACGTGATATACAAAAAGTGGATGGCGTGGATCGTAATCCCGTGAGGGTACATCGGCTTTTGCGTTCGCTAGCAAGGAACCAAGGTAGTCAGGCCTCGTTTGGCACTATAAAGGCTGATTTGATGGCAAATGAAGCCGACTCGTTGTCGGAGGATACCATTGCTTCGTATTGCAAGGCCTTAAAGGAGATTTTTGTGGTGGAGGACAGTGAAGCATGGAATCCTAATCTGAGAAGCAAGTCTGCTATAAGAACGAGTGATACAAGATACTTTACCGACCCATCTATTGCTACTGCGGCCCTTGGTATTGGCCCGAATGATTTGATTAATGACCTGAATACATTTGGTCTGTTCTTTGAAACTATGGCAGTGCGTGATCTCCGTGTCTATGCAGAAGCTTTGAATGGTAAGGTATATCATTTTAGGGATAGAAATGGACTAGAATGTGACGCTGTAGTACATTTAAGGGATGGACGCTATGGCTTAGTAGAGATTAAGCTTGGTGGAGATGAACTTATTAAAGATGGTGTTGATGCTTTGAAGTCGTTGGCTGAAAAGATAGATACCGAAAAAATGAAGGAACCTTCATTTATGATGGTTCTTATAGGTGCAGGTACATATGCATACCGGAGAGAGGATGGAGTTTACGTGGTTCCGATTGGATGTTTGAAGGATTAGAAACCTTAGCTGCAATAGCATTGTCCTTTCAGTTGATAACTGACAGGTGATAACCGATAGGTGACAGGTAAGAGGAAAGAAGAAGGCTTATGACATACAGAGAGCTTTGGGAGAAATATTTCAATGTCTCACTCAGTTGGCGGGATATTGACGATAATGAGTGCTACAGAATTGTGGATATGAATAATGGGCTGTGGACTGAAGATGAAGTTAAGATAGTACGTAGCACATACGAACCTATTAAGGAAGTGGATGGCTCAGTATGCATAGTGAGAGGATTGCAGGCGAAGGCGTGCAATGGAATAAGCCTTACAATAAGTAATTTTCATTCTATCCCCACTTACTCACTTGTGGGCTCTCAAAGCGCATGAATGCTGGGATGAGGTGAGTGGGGTCGAAAATGCTCTACCACACTCGCAACCCCACTTTTGACCCCACTAAGGTGATTTTTAGGAAGATGGAATTTATGAGGTTGGTTCTGCTCTTTTCTTATGTTTCTCTTGCTCATCTTGTAGCTTTAGGTAAGAAGTAAGAGGTGAGAGGTAACTGAGGTCAATTATCTGACGTAATCAACAAAGGCGTAGCGCTGGGCGTGCTTCTCATCGATATCGTGCTCCTCGCGTGAAGTCTCCCTCCACGCTGAGTAGTCAGGGAAGAAGACATCTGCCTCTGCTGGTACATCATCAATCTCGGTAAGACAGAGACGATCTGCATAGGGGAGTGACTGTTCATAGATGGTCGCTCCTCCTATTATATATATATCTTCATCCTTACCGCAACTGCGGAGTGCTTCCTCAAGTGAATGATACACGTCACAGCCTGGCAGCGACTTCGCGGAGCGTGAGATGACGACATTGCGACGATTGGGCAGAGCTCCTTTGGGCAGGGACTCAAAGGTCTTGCGACCCATAATGATGGTATGACCGGTGGTCAGTGACTTGAAGCGCTTCAGGTCATTGGGCAACCAGTACAGCAGTTTGTTCTGAAATCCGATAGCTCTGTTCTTGGCTACGGCGGAGATGATGGTTATCATATTTTATACACTTACATCAGCCTTGATGTGTGGCCATGGGTCATAATCGGTGAGTTCGAAGTCCTCATAGTGGAAGGAGAAGATGTCCTTGACGTCAGGGTTTATCTTCATCTTGGGCAGAGGACGTGGGGTACGGGTGAGTTGCAGCTCTGCCTGCTCCAGGTGATTGAGGTAGAGGTGGGTATCGCCGGTGGTGTGAACGAAGTCGCCGCACTCCAGGCCTGTCACCTGTGCCATCATCTGAAGGAGGAGGGCGTAGGATGCGATATTGAAGGGCACACCAAGGAAGGTGTCTGCGCTGCGCTGATAGAGTTGCAGGGAGAGTTTGCCGTCAGCTACATAGAACTGGAACAGACAGTGGCAGGGTGGGAGAGCCATCTGCTCTACCTCGGCGGGATTCCATGCGCTGACCATGATGCGGCGGGAGTTGGGATTATTCTTTATCAAATCCACGCACTGCTGTATCTGGTCGATGGTGCCTCCCTTGTAGTCGGGCCATGAGCGCCACTGATGTCCATAGACGGGACCCAGTTCGCCATTCTCGTCTGCCCATTCATTCCAGATGCGCACGCCATGCTCCTGAAGGTACTTCACATTGGTGTCGCCATTGAGAAACCATAGCAGTTCGTAGATGATACTCTTGAGGTGCAGCTTCTTGGTGGTGAGCAGCGGGAAGCCGTCTGCCATGCGGAAGCGCATCTGATTGCCAAAGACACTCTTGGTGCCGGTGCCTGTGCGGTCGGTCTTTACTACGCCTTCTGTAGTAATTCTCTTTAGTAGGTCGAGGTATTGTTGCATTTTTTTATTCTTTATACTCTATTCCATTATATCTTATATTCGTTGCTCCTGCTTTGCGGAGACTTTGTTTTACGTCGGTGACGATACCCATAGGGGTGCTTTTGTCAGCCTTGATATTGACGGTGAACAGTGCTGCGTCATCATCGTTGTAGCCATTGCGCATGGAGGTTATCACGTTGCCCACTTTCTCCTTGGGGATTATCTTGTCGCCTATCTGGATGGCTGGTTTTCCTTCTTTGTCTGTTCCGATATAGAGATTCACCATCGTGCGGCGGTTGCTTGCCTTTGTGAGTTCCTTGCCGTCTGGTGTCTTAATGTCCATCAGCGGTGTCTCCCGTCTCATGTGCGTCACTATCATGAAGAAGAAGAGCACGGTGAAGATGAGGTCGGGCATGGAGGTCATGTTCAGACTGGGCACACGGCGCTGTTTATGTTGTCGTATCTTCAACATCCTTTTCTACGATTCGTTGTGGATAGAACTTCAGGATGACGTCCTGTTGCTCCTTTGTACACTTGCCAAACTCGGTGCCGTATTTCTTCTCTGCAGCGGCATTGCGTACTTCCTTGTAGGCTCGCACGATGAGATTTTGCAGATGGAAATAGTGCTCATACTCCGCACTGCGGTTTATCTGGAGTTCTATGATGTGCTCCTTGCCTTTCTCTATCATGAATCGACGTATGTCCTTCTTCAGAGTGTCGTCCATCTGGCACGGCGTATCGTTTGCCAGCAGGGAGCCGTCAGAGAGCAGCTGTATAGTGAACACCTTGTTGCGGTCTATGTCTTGCAGTACCTCGATTTTATCATTGTCCATCGGCGGCAACTGGCGATTCATTCCCTTGTCGCTGTCCATTGATGTGGTGACAAGAAAGAATATGAGCATCATAAACGAGATGTCCGCCGTCGATGTGGTGTTGAGCTCTGGTATCTTATGTCGTCTTCTTATGTACACTGTGTGATATGCTGTATATCATGCATCCTATTGCTGCTGCCATGGAGACTCCTGCCGTTATCAGGATGCCGTCGGTGAAGGAGAATATGAGGATGGTGGGAATGCTGACGAGCAGCAATGCCAGGAAGGTGCTCCATCCGATGATGCCTACAGGCACGCCGTTCTCTACGGTCTTGCGCCTGTTGACCTTCAGCGAGTGCCAGACTGACCAGAAGCTCAGCAGCAGCGCACATGTCAGGACGAGCAGCGATATGCAGACTACTATGATGGTTACGAATTCTTCCATTTAGCAAAAATGTCCATGAGTGAGATGGCGCTCTCTTCCATCTGAGCTGTCAGGTGTTCTATCTTGGAGAGTATGTAGTTGTAGAAGAGTTGCAGTATGAGTGCCGTTATGATACCGAATATAGTGGTAATAAGTGCCACCTTCATACCTGCTGCCACGATGGTAGGGCTGATGTCGCCAGCTGTCTCGATATTGTCGAATGCCATAACCATGCCTATCACGGTACCGAGGAATCCCAGTGACGGAGCCATAGCGATGCACAGCGTTATCCATGAGCAGCCTTTCTCCATATTGCCTACCTGCACTGATGCGTATGATGATACGGAGCGCTCGATGTCTTCAGTCTTCTCTTTTATGTGGAGGAGTCCCTGATAGCAGATAGAGGCAACGGGACCACGGGTGTTGCGACAGAGAGTCTTGGCGCTCTCGACACCTTCGGTTTCCAGTTTCTTCTCTACGTCAGACATGAATTTCTTGGCGTTAATCTCCGACAGGCTGAGATAGATGATGCGCTCTATGCAGAAGGCAAGTCCCACAATGAGACAAAGCGCTACCAAAGACATGAAACCTGCTCCG
Organism: uncultured Prevotella sp.; assembly: GCA_905233245.1. Taxonomy (GTDB): domain Bacteria; phylum Bacteroidota; class Bacteroidia; order Bacteroidales; family Bacteroidaceae; genus Prevotella. The sequence continues at coordinate 10,689 of CAJODK010000001.1, forward strand.
CCCTCCAGAAACTTGTTCTTGAGTTGGGTGTAAGCGCCGCCTTCAGCCAGCGCATCGACGGTAAGCGTGTCACTGAGCTCCAGAGCGGCATCATCAAGCATGATGCTGTCACCCACTGCGAGACTGTCTGGCTGTGCAAATATACTGACACTGATGAAGAGAAACAGTGTCGTGAGTATGCTGTATAATGTATTTTTTCTTGTCATAATTCTTGCTTAAAAAAAGAATTGATTGTCTCACGACAATCAACTCTGTAAAACCTTAATAATCTAATACCATGAAAAACACAATGCAAAGGTAATGTATTTTTTCATAAATCGGTAATGATATATTGAAAATTTTCTTTGATATTCCTCAATTTTGCTTTTATTAAGGAAAAAGAGCGGGTAATTTACATCTCTTTACAGTTTACTTGCTTTCTTCCTCTCTGAAGCGTATGGGGGATGTCATCTCCCGTAGTAAAACTTTGGGTGAATCTCCGAATGAAACTTTTGTAAATTCATTCAGTGATGTGTTTACTAGTTTCCAGTCGGTAGTATAGGTATAGCAGGTGCTTTCCTGAGCAGGTGCCCCGTATGTCTTGATGAGCATGATGGTGTCAGGGCTGAGTATGCCAAGTTCCATGACATTGTGTTCGGAGAGTTGGAGAGTAAGTATCTCGTCAGTCATGCGAGTCATCCTGACTTCTCCCAGTGGTGTATTGTAGGAAGCGATACTGTCAGGCTCCATCTTCTTCAGTTCTACGATTTCCTTACGTTGCTGCTGACTGATGTAGGGTAGGACAGAGTCTGGCATGGAGATAAACAACTCTGCCACTGTAAGTACTGCTATGATAGTGCTTGTTACCATGTTCCTGGTTTTTTCTTGTAATATGCTCTTTTGCGTCTTTGTTCTTTGTACTGGAAGGAATCGGCGACATCCATTACATTTTCCTTGTGGGTGATGGTGTGCTCCGTATCTGGTGTGCCGACTACTGATATGGTGTCGTATCTGAGATTCAGATTCTCCAGACGGTACAGGCGCTGGTATTTAGCCGTTGCCCTGAGTATATTGCTTTTCTTTTCGAGGTCTATTGATTCATCTGGTTCGCCCCATACACTGGAACTTCTTGTCTTGACTTCCGCTACGAGCAGTGTAGTCATATCGCCGTCTATCGCCACGATGTCAAGGTCCTTGTGCCTGTCGTGCCAATCTAAGTGGCGAATGTACCAGCCTTTCTCCCTAAGGTATTCAGCTGCAATACATTCGCCCCATTTTCCTAATTCATTGTGTGATGCCATCAGTCAAGCTTGTGGATGATGAGTCCTGAGCGCAACTTAGGTTCAAACCATGTAGCCTTCGGAGGCATTATCTTGCCTGAGTCGGCAATGTCCATGATTTGCTGCATGCTGACGGGATAGAGAGCCAGTGCCATGCGCATCTCACCGCTGTCCACACGACGCTTCAGTTCACCCAGACCACGCAGACCTCCTACGAAGTCTATGCGCTGAGAAGAGCGGAGGTCGCCTATCTCAAGGATGTCCTGAAGGATGAGACGTGAGGAGATATCCACATCGAGGACGCCGATAGGGTCATTCTCGTCGTAAGTGCCAGGCTTAGCATCCAGACAGTACCACTCGCCATCGAGGTAGAGTGAGAACTGGTGTGGCTTAGCAGGGCGATACTCCTCCTTGCCTTTCTTCTCCACAGTGAAGTTCTGAGCGAGTTTCTCAAGGAACTGCTCCGAGGTGTTGCCATTGAGGTCCTTCACTACGCGGTTGTAGTCGAGGATAGTCAGCTGGCTAGCCTGGAAACAAACAGCCATGAAGAAATTGTACTCCTCATCACCACGGTGATTAGGGTTGTTCTTCGCCTTCTCAGTTCCTACGAGAGCAGCTGCTGCAGAGCGATGATGGCCATCAGCGATGTAGAGTGCAGGCATCTTGCCAAACTCCTCTGTGATAGTCTGGATGTCAGCATCGTCAGAGATAATCCATAGTTGATGACGGAAACCGTCGATAGGTGCTATGAAGTCGTACTCTGGCTTGCCGGCAGCATACTTCATGATGAGAGAGTCGAGCGTGGCATTATCAGGATAGGCAAAGAATACAGGCTCTATATTGGCATTGTTCACGCGCACGTGCTTCATGCGGTCTTCCTCCTTGTCACGACGAGTGAGCTCATGCTTCTTGATGATACCCTTCTCGTAGTCGCCAGAGTAAGCACATACTACAAGGCCATACTGTGTCTTTTCCTTGCCACCGTTGGCTGGCAGACTGGATGTCTGCGCATAGATGTAGTACTGTTCCTTGTCGTCCTGTACGAGCCATCCCTTGTCCTGAAACATCTGGAACTGGCGCGCAGCCTCGGTATATACCTTGGGGTCATACTCGGAGGTGCCAGGCTCATAGTTTATCTCAGGCTTGATGATGTGATAGAGTGACTTCTCGTTGTCGCCAGCCTCTGCGCGTGCCTCTTCTGAATCGAGCACGTCATAAGGGCGAGACTCTACCTGCTCTACCAAATCCTTTGGAGGGCGGATGCCTTTGAATGGTTTAATCTTTGCCATAGTATTTTTAGGTTGAAAGTTGATTACTTATTAACCTGGAACTTTGTGATGCCTTCCTTGATGAAGCCGACAATCTGGTTGGCAGCAGCAAGACCAGCATTGGTGTTAGCCTCTGCTGTCTGAGCACCCATCTTCTTTGGTGTAGCGAAGTAGCGACCTTCAAACTTAGCGAAGTCAGCATCAGCATCTGGCTTGATGTCGGTGATGTACTTCAGGTCCTCACGCTCTGCCATCAGTTTGATGAGACCAGCCTCGTCGATAACTTCCTTACGTGCACTGTTGATAAGGATAGCACCCTTCTTCATCGTAGAGCACAGGTCGTAGTTGATAGACTGCTTTGTCTCTGCTGTAGCAGGGATGTGGAGTGAAACGATGTCAGACACCTTGAAGAGCTCAGCCTGAGAAGCTACAGCCTTCACACCGGCAGCCTCGATGACGTCAGCAGGACAGTAAGCGTCGTATGCGCATACGTCCATGCCAAAGCCCTTAGCGATGCGAGCCACGTTGCGACCTACATTGCCGAAGGCGAGGATACCCAGTGTCTTGCCCATCAGCTCGCTGCCTGCCTTGCCGTTGTAGAAATTGCGAACAGCATATACGAGCAGACCAAGTACGAGTTCTGCTACCGCATTGGCATTCTGACCAGGAGTGTTCATTACCACGATGTTGCGTGCTGTAGCAGCCTCAAGGTCAACATTGTCGTAACCTGCACCTGCACGAACAACAATCTTGAGGTTCTTGGCAGCATCCATCACCTCAGCGTCAATCTTGTCAGAACGGATGATGATAGCGTCAACGTCAGCTACTGCTGCGAGCAGCTGAGACTTCTCTGTATATTTCTCGAGAAGGGCAAGTTCGAAACCTGCCTTCTCGATTATCTCTTTAATTCCTGCAACAGCGGGCGCTGCAAAAGGCTTCTCTGTTGCTATCAATACTTTTGCCATATTCTTTTAAGTTTCTAAGTTTCTAAGTTCCTATGTTTAGTGCATTGCCTCAAATTCCTTCATACAAGCTACGAGAGCCTCACAGCCTTCGATAGACATTGCGTTGTAGCAAGAAGCGCGGAAACCACCAACGTCGCGGTGACCCTTAACGCCTACCATGCCCTTAGAAGTAGCGAATGCCATGAACTCATCCTGGAGATCCTGGTACTCTGGCTTTAGTACGAAGGTGAGGTTCATCAGTGAACGGCTTGCCTCCTCAGCAGTTCCTACGAAGAGCTTGTTGCGGTCTATCTCGCCATAAACAATCTCTGCACGCTGCTTAGCCAGTTTGTCCATAGCCTCTACGCCACCGTGAGCCTTGATGTAGCGGAGGTTCATCAGTGCTGAGTAGATAGGCACTACTGGAGGAGTGTTGAACATAGAACCCTTCTTCACATGAGTGCGATAGTCGAGCATGGTAGGAATCTGACGTGATACCTTGCCCAGAGCATCTTCCTTCACGATGGCGAATGTTACACCAGCCATAGCGAGGTTCTTCTGTGCACCACCATAGATGAGAGCGTACTTGCTAACATCGATAGGACGAGAGAGGAAGTCAGAAGACATGTCGGCAATCAGTGGAATAGGAGAGTCGATGTCATAGCGCATCTCTGTACCATAGATAGTGTTGTTGGTAGTGATGTGCAGGTAGTCAGCATCTGTAGGGATAGTGTAGCCCTGTGGGATGTATGTGAAGTTCTTGTCTGCTGATGAAGCGATTTCTACTACTTCACCGAAGAGCTTAGCTTCCTTCTCAGCCTTTGTAGCCCAAACACCAGTATTGAGGTATGCAGCCTTCTTCTCGAGGAAGTTGTAAGGAATCATGCAGAACTCAAGTGATGCACCACCACCGAGGAAGATAGTCTTGTAGCCCTCTGGAATGTCGAGGAGCTCCTTCATCAGAGCCTCTGCCTCGTCAACAACGGGCTGGAAGTTCTTTGCACGGTGACTGATTTCCATAAGAGAAAGTCCTGAATTCTCAAAATCGAGACATGCTGCTGCTGTCTGCTCAATTACCTCGCGTGGGAGGATTGATGGACCTGCGTTGAAATTGTACTTTTTCATTAGTCTGTTTTTGTTATAATTTGAAAGTTTCTAATGTTTTCTTTTATAGTCTGCAAAGTTACTAAATTTTTACGACATGCACAAAACTTTCTGCGCATTTTTGACATTTTGTGCATAAAAACATGACTTTTCTTTACTATGTGTTATATTCCGAGGATAATAATGGAAGTTACTACGCCATAGATAAAAATATTGCGTGCCGTAAGCCCCAGGACTTTGTTTAGTTCACGCCCTTTTTCTATACGTTTCATCTTGTTCCACGTGTTTATGTGCAGAAAATAAACAATGAAGCAGAGCAGAATATTCGTGTTGGAGAAGCCAAACTCCAGCAAAACAATAACGAGTGCCACGGGAGTGAGCATCATGTAGAGATATTCCGTCCATTTTTTTCCTATCAAGACTACCAAAGTTCGTTTGCCAGAATGCTTGTCATTGTCAATATCTCGATAATTGTTCACTAAAAGCAGGCAATCTATCACCATGCCAGTAGCTATGCCAAGACTCCAAGGTAAACTGTGAACTATGAACTGTGAACTGTGAACTGTGACGTAGGTAGTGCAGACGGTGGGTATGATACCGAAAAACAGCAGAACGAGGACATCGCCCATGCCCAACTGAGCCAGACAGACGGTGTATAGGAAACAGAAGATGACGCAGGCAAGACCTACTATCACCAATTGCCATCCTCCGTATAGCACTAAGGGCAAGCCGACGAGACAAGCCAGAATGGTAGTGAGGGCAATGGCTTTGCGCATAGCACTAAGGGTTACCCAACCCTGTTGGCAAGCACGCTCAGGACCCAGTCGTTCCTGATTATCCCTGCCACGCACGCAGTCGTAGTAGTCATTGATGAAATTGGCATCTATCTGCATGATAAATGCGAAGAGAAAGCATAAAAGGAGCGCTGTCCACTCCATCTTTGTAACATCCTGTACTAAATGCCAGGCGTATGCGCCACCAATCATCACGGGAACAGCGGCTCCGGAGAGTGTTTTCGGACGAGCTGCCAGGAACCACGCCTTAGGCTTGTTTTTATTTGCATTTATATCAATTATCTGCATAAAATTTTTCGAAAACGTCCCTTAATTTCTCTTTGTCTTTTATGATATTGCGCAAGGTGATCAGATTTTTCTCATTTTCCGAACCATGAATCCATAGTTTAATGTAGCCTGCATCGGAGTACTTCTGTTCCATGTGCTCCACAAAGCGCTTCCATTGTTCTTTGTGTGACATCTCGGGATAGTGCTCCTTGCCAAACTGCACAGTGCGCTGGAAGACAGTATCAGGATTTAGGTCGCGGTCGGCCTCAGCCACAATCTTGCCGTAAATGCTGCGAGGGGCACGTGACGAACTGGCTCTGTGGTCCTCCACCGCCTCTTTCATGATTTCTATCTGTTGTGGTGAGAACCACTTCTCGAGTCTCTTGTCAGCCTTCAGTATTTTGCCTGATGTGATATGATGAATGGCTCGCGGTCCTTTGAGTCCGAGGTCGTGATAGGCAGCTATGACATAGGCCATGTCCACGTCGGCTCCCAGTGTCTCAGCAAGTTTTATTGATGCCTTGATAACGCGAGAGACATGCTCCATATTATGCGCAACATCGAACGCAGCGTATCTGGGTAATACATTGCGCTCGATGAACGTCATTATCTCAAGGTTGACCATTAGAGTTTTAACTCTTTAAGGACAGCTGATATTTTCTGTAGTGTTGTAAGTCGGGTAGGAACAAGTGGCAGACGGAGTACATTCTTCAGAAGTCCCATCTCGCTCATCAATGCCTTTACACCAGCGGGATTACCATCAACGAAGAGCAGGCTGTATAGTTCTGTGAATTTGTGGTGAATCTTCTGTGCAGCAGCATATTCGCCTCTGAACTCCAGGCGTATCATGCGAGAGAATTCCTTTGGCAGAGCATTGCCGATAACAGAGATAACTCCCACAGCACCAGTGGCAATCATGTGGAACGTGATGGCATCATCGCCAGAAAGAACCTCAAAGTCTTTTGGTTTATTCTTGATAATCTCATCCACCTGTTCGATGGAGCCGGAAGCCTCCTTGATGGCTACGATATTTTTGCAGTCATTAGCCAGACGGCATGTGGTTTCGGGTTTGAGATTGATACCCGTGCGACCAGGCACATTATACAGTACTACAGGGAGCGTCGTGGCATTGGCGATAGCCTTGAAGTGCTGATAGAGGCCTTCCTGAGATGGCTTATTATAATAAGGACACACGGAGAGCAAACCGTCAATACCGCTCATGTCATAGGTCTTGCACATCTCCACTACGGCAGCGGTGTTATTGCCGCCACATCCCATGAGCAGAGGTACACGACCAGCGACCTGCTTGACGATAAACTGTTTTACCTTATAGTGCTCCTCACTGGACAGGCAAGGTGTCTCACCTGTAGTAGCCAGGATGCAGAGAAAGTCGGCATCATTGGATAATTGATATTCTATTACATTACCGAGGGTGTCGAAGTCAATGCTTCCATCCTCATTGAAGGGCGTTACGAGGGCTATGCCCAAACCACGAAATATATTCTGCATAATTATCTGTTATTCTACTGTTACTGATTTTGCCAGATTGCGTGGCTGATCTACGTTAAGTCCCTTTGCCACAGCCACATGATAGGAGAGCAACTGTAGAGGAATCACGCTGAGCAGTGGAGCAAGACAAGCGATGGTCTCAGGAACCTCTATGGTCTCTTCTACCATATTCTTGACGTCCTCGTCACCCTCGGTCACAATAGCCATTATCCTGCCGTGGCGTGAGATGACCTCCTGCATGTTGGATATTATCTTGCGGTAGAGTTTGTGGTGCGTAGCGATAAAGACTACAGGCATCTCCTCATCCACGAGTGCGATAGGACCATGTTTCATCTCTGCGGCAGGATAGCCCTCAGCGTGTATATAGCTGATTTCTTTGAGTTTGAGGGCGCCTTCAAGTGCTACGGGATAGTTCCATCCACGTCCCAGATAGAGGAAGTTCTTGGCATAGGTAAACTTTGATGCCATCTGTTTTATCTTGTCGTTCTGTGCAAGGACTTTCTTGATTTTATCAGGTATGGCAAGAAGTTCTTTGATGGTATTTTCGTACTCATCCTGTTCCACAGTACCCTTTGCCATACCAAGAGCGAGGGCGAGCATTACCAATACGGTGACCTGACCAGTGAAAGCCTTGGTGGAGGCAACACCAATCTCAGGACCTACATGGATATATGTGCCAGTGTCTGATTCGCGAGCTATGCTTGAACCTACACCATTCACGATGCCGAATATCATAGCACCGCGTTCTTTGGCTAATTGTATGGCTGCCAGAGTATCTGCTGTCTCACCAGACTGACTTATTGCCATCACGACGTCGTCATGGCCTATCACAGGGTCAGAATAGCGGAACTCTGAAGCATACGCTACCTCTACAGGGATGCGACAGAAGTGCTCTATCATCTGTTTGCCTATCAGTCCTGCATGCCATGAAGTGCCACAAGATACTATCACAATGCGTTTTGCCTGCAATAGTTCGCGCCTGTGATTGGTGACAGCTGAGAGAATTACCTGTGGGTTGTGAGAGTAGGGGGCTTCCACAACACGACCGCGCATACAGTCCATCAGAACGTTGGGTTGGTCGAATATCTCTTTGAGCATGAAATGCGGGAAACCATCGTGGTCGAGCATGGAGAGATCCACGTTTACCTCTTTTATCTCGGCATTGGTCTCTTCACCAGTCAACTTATAGACCTTCAGTTCCTTGCCTTTCTCCAACACTGCCATCTCTTCATCGTTGAGATAGACGATTTGGTTGGTATATTCAGCTATAGGACTTGCATCAGAAGCCAGGAAAAATTCGAAATTATCCTTTACCACGCCAACAGCGAGGGGAGAAGATTTGCGGGCTGCCACTAGTACATTTGGGTTTCTTGCGTCTATCACAGCAATGGCATAAGCGCCAAACACCTGATTGAGAGCACCACGAACGGCTGTTGGCAAATCGACATCATTGGTCACCATAACATACTCTATGAGTTGTACGAGTACCTCGGTGTCAGTCTCACTCTTGAAATCGTAGCCGCGCTGCTTGAGCTGATCACGCAGTGTGGCATAATTCTCTATTATACCATTGTGCACCAGTGTAAGATTACCTGACTGGCTGACATGTGGATGAGCATTTACCTCACTTGGTACACCGTGCGTAGCCCATCGAGTGTGTGCTATACCGATAGTGCCAGTGATATCTTTGGTTTGGGCGACATTCTCCAAATCAGAGACCTTACCCTTTGCCTTATATACATTCAGAGAACCATCCGTCTCCGAGATGAGAGCACAGCCTGCAGAGTCATATCCACGATACTCCAGACGCTTTAGTCCCTTTATCAGTATGGGATAAGCCTGCTTAGTGCCTATGTATCCTACAATTCCACACATAATCTTTTACCATTTAGTTATTGCTATCACCATCGCGGCGAGTGATACCGTAGCACTCACAATCTGTGTCCAGAACAGGTTAGCATTCAAGTCTGCACTTCTGGCCTGAATCTTGTGAGGCTCCACGTATATGATGTCATTCTGTTCAAGGAAGTAGTACGGTGAGTTGAGTATGTTGGCGTCATTGATATTGAAACGCGCAGTTATTTTCTCACCCTTTTCGTTCTCACGAATCAGCAATATGTTGGGGCGCTTGCCGTAAATATTCAGGTCGCCGCATCGAGCGATACACTCGATGATGCTCATGCGCTCATTATCTACCGTGATAACGTTTGTTCCAATAGCACCGATTACCGTCACTTTGAAGTTGGAGATACGCACCTTGACAACAGGTTTCTCGTTCTCAGTGAAGTATGGCTGGATTTGTTCTGTCAGGTAGTCCTCCAGTTCAGGACGCGTCTTACCCTGCACCTTTATCTTGCCCAGTACAGGGAAGTTTATCATGCCATCTTTGTCCACGATATATGTGTAGATGGAACCAGCTGTACCTGCGTACGAACCGCCGTTTACAGAAGTGGCGTTGAAGTTGAAAGGTGCAGCAGCCTCTGGAGTGACGGAGGTGACATTGATAGTCAACTCGTCATTGGGCTTAATCTTGATTTTGGGTCTCATTTCACCCTTTGCAAGATTTACTGTGTCAATATTTTTGAAATATACGAGGTGTTTCGTCAAGGTGCATCCAGTAAACATAAATGCACATGCCAGAACTCCGAAAAAGAGAAGTATTTTTTTCATAATTCCAATCCTGTTTGTTTTTTACGATGCAAAGGTACTATATTTTTTTTTATTACACAAACAATTTTTATGCAAAACGAAGAATTATCCCTTCTTACGTTTCTGATACAGTTGCCATGAGTTTATTACATTGTGCCATATAGAGTAGAAACCACCTGCTGTGGCTGAGACAGGACTAAGGAATGTGTAACCCAGCCAAATAATGAAAATGGTGTTTTTCTGTCCCATAGCCTGACCAGCTTCTAAACGCATGCCATAGTGCTTGCCAACCCACCAACCGAAACTGAACTGAAAGATGCAGGCTGCGAGTGTGGCAACGGCGACAGTGAGAATGATAGTGATGCTCTCATGGCTGTATACGAGAGCTCTGCACGTGATGGCTATTGCCAGAGCCAGTGCTACTGCCCACAGGTAGAATGCCAAATCCTTGACGGATAGTATCTTTGCGTGCACTTTTGGCAAGAAATACCTTACTCCCCAAGCCAGAAACAAAGGGAACATGAGAAGCGGAAATACCTTCTGCAGGATGGTGAGGAAGGAATGTACAGGGAGGAAAATAGGTACTATGATGGCTACTGCCAGACTGATAAGTATGGTGTATGTGGTGGTGGCAGCAGAGTCACCTCCGAGTTTCTGAGTCACTACGGCACATGCTGTAGCCGTAGGACAGATTATAGCCAGCATAAAAGCTTCGGTGGCATGGTTAAAGGGTAGTACCGTACAGAGAACAAACAGTCCGCACTGTGTCAAGAGAAGCCAAAGATGCCAGCGGTGGGGACGCATGTCAGTGGGTTTCACCTTGCAGAATGCTATGAAGAGCATCACGAAGAGCAGAAGTGGTTGCAGTACCTCGACAAAGTGGAGCACGCCCATCCTTGTCTCTGCTGACAAAGGAACCTCCCTGCCCAGAAAATAGGCGAGGATGCCACAAATCATGCTTATAGGGAGTGTCCAGTTTTTAACGAACTTCAGCATTGAATTGTTGCTTGATATTCTGTTCACGATGTTCCAGGCGTACCTCTACTCCGAACTTCTTGTGAATATGTTCTGCAAGATGTTGTGCAGAATACACAGAGCGATGCTGGCCGCCAGTACAACCGAAGGAGAACATCAGCGACGTGAAGCCACGCTGGATATATCTACTCACATGAGCATCGGCAAGTTTATAGACGGACTCGAGGAATGTGAGTATCTCACCGTCATCTTCGAGGAAACGAATGACTGGTTCGTCGAGGCCGGTGAGTTGTTTGTATGGCTCATATCGTCCGGGGTTATGTGTGCTTCGACAATCGAAGACGTAACCTCCACCGTTGCCTGAGTCATCAGCAGGGATACCCTTGTGGAAAGAGAAACTATACACCTTCACCACCAATGGTCCCTTGCCGTCATACTTAGAGAATGTGGCTTTACCATCGGAAGGGTTGGCATCGTATGGATTGATGTCTGTGGTCTTGTAACCATCCTTTCGCTGAGCAGGTTCTACGGGTTTTGGGGCAAACTGTGGTAGCTCCGTCAGACGTTTCAGAACTCCCACCAGATAAGGGTAGGGGAAGTCATTGTCTTTGAGAAGTTGACGCAGATTCTCTATTGCTGGTGGTATGCTCTGTATGAAGTGCGCCTTACGTTCAAAATACCCTCTGAATCCGTATGCTCCCAGTACTTGCAGTGTACGGAACAGCACGAAGTATTGCAGACGGTCGCAGAAACGCTTAAATGGCGGAACCTCTGTATATAGACTCAGTGACTTGTAGTATTCTTCTATCAGTTCCTGTCGTAGGCTCTGACTATAGCGAGCCGAAGCCTGCCAAAGGAATGATGCCACGTCATAATAGTAAGGTCCCTTTCTGCCACCCTGAAAATCTATGAAATATGGATTTTCCTCGCCAGCTGCATTCTTTACCAACATTACATTGCGGGCTTGGAAGTCTCGATACAAAAAACAGTTGGTAGTGAGTGAATTAGAGTCTTGCGTTAAATCTTTAGCTAAGAGTTTGAAACTGGCTTCCAACTTCAGTTCGTGGAAGTCCAGACCAGTAGCTTTCAGGAAACAGTATTTGAAGTAATTGAGGTCGAAGAGTACGTTCTCCTGATCAAATTCTGGCTGAGGATAACAGATGGAGAAATCCAGGCCGCGAGCACCACGCACTTGTATGTTTGGTAATTCGCGGATGGTCTTTTTCAGCAGTTCTTTCTCCTTCAGGGTATATCGTCCGCCAGCATCACGGCCACCCTTGATAGCCTCGAAGAGAGTGTGGTCTCCCAGGTCCTGCTGTATGTAGCATATCTCATCCTCCGACTGTGCCAGCACTTTGGGTACAGGTAGTTTTCGCTTTGTGAAGTGGCGTGCTATGCAGAGAAAGGCATGATTTTCCTCTGACGATGTTCCTATGCAACCTATCACAGTATGCCCCTTTTCGTCAGCCATACGGTAATACTCACGATTGCTGCCAGCTCCTGGTAGTTTCTCCATTCGGGCAGGCTCAACACCCTTCCATTGTGTGTATAGTTCTTTTAGTTTAAGCATCCTTCAATCTTTCCATTAGATAGTCACTGTCGCCCAGTTTGCCGTTTATCAGGCACACCACTTCCACCTTGCCTTTCAGGCATAGTTTTTCGTCTGCTGCACGGTATATGTCTTGCAGGAAGACGTATCGCAGTCCTTCCTTCTGCAGGGTGGTACGCACGATAAACTCATCCATGCCCTTCAGAGGGTATTTGTATCTGAGGTCTATACGGGATACCACGCAGTCTATGCCCTGGTCATGCAGTTCAGAGAAACTCAATTCTTTGCTTCTCAGAAACATGTGCCTGGCATGCTCCAGGTAGTGCTGGTAGTTGGCGTTGTTTACTATACCCTGAATGTCGCACTCGTAGTCGCGCACTCTGTCTTTATATTCGTGTATCATATTTACCATCCAAATGCTTTGGCTGACGACAGCCAGAGGCCGTTGGCCTTTAGTACTTGTTCGATGACGTCACGAGCACATCCCTCGCCGCCGTTATATGGACTTACATAGGTTGAGATAGCCTTGATGTCTGTACATGCATCTTGGGGACAGCAGGTGCAGCCTGCCTTTTGCATTATCTCGTAGTCAGGGATATCGTCACCCATGTATATTACGTTTTCTGCAGCGAGGTCGTTATCCTTCAGGTACTGCTCGAATGTCGGTATCTTCGTGTTGCATGACATGAAGATGTCCTTCATGCCCAGTTTGCGATAGCGCTCCTCCACGCCTTTGTCCGTGCCACCGGAGATGATTGCCAGCTTCAGCCCCATCTTGATAGCCAACTGTATGGCGTAGCCATCCTTGATGTTGACGGTTCTCACGGGCAATCCGCTGGGACTCATCTGTATGGTACTCATTGACAATACACCATCTACGTCAAATATGATGGCTTTTATCAACTTTAGGTCATAATTTATCATAGTGAGAAAATTTTATGCAAAAGTACTGATTTTTGTCAAGTTGTGCAACGTTTTGATAAGAAAAGTGTAAGTTTTTAGGAAAAAAGTAGTACTTTTGCAGTGTCTTAAAATATAAAAGGTAAAAAGATGAACATTCACGATTATGATTTTGAGGGAAAGAAAGCTATCGTTCGTGTAGATTTCAATGTTCCTTTGGATGAAAATGGTAAGATTACGGATACCACTCGTATCCGTGGTGCCATGCCTACTCTGAAGTATATTCTCGATAACGGCGCTGCGCTGATTATCATGTCCCACATGGGTAAGCCAAAGGGACAGGTGCGTGCCCGTCTGTCGCTTTCGCAGATTAAGGATATTGTATCAGCTCGTCTGGGCCGTAATGTGCTCTTCTGCTCTGACTGTGCTCGTGCCGCAGCAGATGCTGAGGCTCTCCAGCCTGGTGAGGTTCTGCTATTGGAGAATCTCCGTTTCTATGCAGAGGAAGAGGGTAAGCCATCTGGTGATGCCAATCTGCCTAAGATGAAGAAGGGTACTCCTGAGTACGAGGCTGCCGAGAAAGACCTGAAGGAGCGTCAGAAGAAGTTGGCTAAGACCTTGGCGTCATACGCTGACTGCTACGTGAACGATGCCTTTGGTACTGCTCACCGTAAGCACGCTTCTACAGCCTTGATAGCAGACTATTTTGATGCAGACCATAAGATGCTCGGCTTCCTGATGGAGAAGGAGGTGAGAGCCGTAGAGAAGATTCTGGGCGACATCAAGCATCCGTTCACTGCTATCATGGGTGGCTCCAAGGTTTCTACCAAGATTGGCATCATCGAGAACCTCATGGACAAGGTTGATAATCTCATCCTCTGTGGTGGTATGACCTTCACCTTCGCTAAGGCTATGGGTGGCAAGGTAGGCAATTCTCTCTGTGAGGATGAGCAACTCGACCTTGCTCTCTCTATTCTGGAGAAGGCTAAGCAGAAGGGTGTCAATCTCGTGCTGGGTACAGACTGTGTGGCTGGCGATGCTTTTGACAATAAGTGCAATACTGTCGTTTGTCCTGCTAACGACGTGCCTGATGGCTATATGGGTCTTGATGCAGGTCCTGAGAGCCAGAAGCAGTTTGCTGAGGCTATCCAGGGTGCCAAGACTATCCTGTGGAACGGCCCTGCTGGTGTTTTCGAGTTCAATAACTTCGCCAAGGGTTCTCGTGCCATCGCCAAGGCCATTGCCAAGGCTACCAAGCATGGTGCCTTCTCCCTCATCGGTGGTGGTGACTCCGTGGCTTGTATCAATAAGTTCGGTATGTCTGAGCAGGTGTCTTATATCTCTACTGGTGGTGGTGCTCTCCTCGAGGCTATCGAGGGTAAGACTCTGCCAGGTGTAGCTGCAGTACTTGGAGAATAATAGTATAAAGTATAAAGTTTAAAGTTCAAAGTATGAAAATTTCAGATTACAATTTTGCTGGTAAGAAGGCAATTGTTCGTGTAGATTTCAATGTGCCTATCCAGGATGGCAAAATCACTGACTACACTCGTATCAACGGCGCTATGCCTACTCTCAAGCTGATTCTTGAGAAGGGTGGTTCGCTTATCATCATGTCTCACATGGGCAAGCCAAAGGGCAAGGTGAAGGCAGAAATGTCACTCTCTCAGATTGTTGACGCAGTGTCTCAGGCTCTTGGTGTTCCGGTACAGTTCTGTGACGACTGTCAGAAGGCTGACGCTCAGGCTGCTGCTCTGAAGCCAGGTGAGGTGCTGATGCTTGAGAACCTCCGTTTCTACGCTGAAGAGGAGGGCAAGCCAGTAGGTATCGACAAGGAGGATCCTGCTTACGAAGAGGCTAAGAAGGCTATGAAGGCAAGCCAGAAGGAGTTTGCCAAGAAGCTCGCTTCTTACGCTGACTGCTGGGTGATGGATGCCTTCGGTACAGCACACCGCAAGCATGCTTCTACTGCTGTCATCGCTGACTACTTTGATCAGGACAATAAGATGCTCGGTCTCCTGATGGAGAAGGAGGTTGCAGCTGTTGATAATGTGCTCAGCAATATCAAGCGTCCTTTCGTGGCTATCATGGGTGGTTCTAAGGTATCTTCCAAGATTGGCATCATCGAGAATCTTCTCGGCAAGGTTGACCGTCTCATCCTCTGCGGTGGTATGACATACACCTTCTCTAAGGCTCATGGCGGCAACATCGGTAAGTCTATCGTAGAGCTCGACAAGCTCGACGTAGCTCTCAACGTAGAGAAGATGGCTAAGGAGAATGGCGTAGAACTCGTTCTGCCTGTTGACTGTGTTACTGGTGACGACTTCTCTAACGACGCTCATCAGACTATCGTTCCTGTAACCGATATTCCTGACGATGTAGAGGGTATGGATGCAGGTCCTAAGTCTCGTGAACTCTTTGCCAAGGCTCTTGAGGGTGCTAAGACCATTCTGTGGAACGGTCCTGCTGGTGTCTTTGAGTTCGACAACTTCTGCGCTGGTTCACGTGCTATCGGTGATGCTGTTGCTAAGGCAACTGCTGAGGGTGCTTTCTCTCTCATCGGTGGTGGTGACTCTGTAGCTTGCGTCAATAAGTTCGGTCTCGCTGACAAGGTTTCTTACATCTCTACCGGTGGTGGTGCTCTCCTTGAGGCTATCGAGGGTAAGACTCTGCCAGGTGTAGCAGCAGTACTCGGAGAGTAATCTTTGAGAACTATATACAAAAATAATCCCCGCTCAACCGAGCGGTGATTATTTATTTCGCGTAAGCTACAGAACGCGTCTCTCTGATGACGGTTATCTTCACCTGACCAGGATAGGTCATTTCGTTCTGTATGCGTGTTGCTATGTTGTTGGAGAGAGTTTCTATCTCTGCATCTGTTATCTTGTCTGCACCTACGATGACGCGCAGTTCGCGGCCAGCCTGTATTGCGTAGGTCTTTGTCACGCCTGGATAAGACATTGCTATAGCCTCCAGGTCATTCAGTCTCTTGATGTATGCCTCTACTATCTCGCGGCGTGCTCCTGGACGTGCACCAGAGATGGCATCACATACCTGTACGATAGGGGCGAGTAGGGAGGTCATCTCCATCTCGTCGTGGTGAGCGCCGATGGCATTGCATATTTCGGGCTTCTCCTTGTACTTCTCTGCTATGCGGGCACCATAGAGTGCGTGTGGCAGTTCGAGGTCCTCGTCGGGCACCTTGCCTATATCGTGCAGCAGTCCGGCTCTCTTCGCCTTCTTTGGGTTCAGTCCCAGTTCGGCAGCCATCACAGCGCAGAGGTTTGCTGTCTCTCTGGCGTGCTGCAGGAGGTTCTGGCCGTATGACGAACGGTACTTCATCTTACCCACGATGCGCACCAGTTCTGGGTGCAGTCCGTGTATGCCGAGGTCTATCGTGGTACGCTTACCGGTCTCTATCACCTCTTCGTTGAGCTGTTTCTTCACCTTTGCCACTACCTCCTCGATACGTGCTGGGTGTATTCGGCCGTCGGTCACCAGTTGGTGCAGAGCCAGTCGGCAGGTCTCTCTCCTTATGGGGTCGAATGCAGAGATGACGATAGCCTCTGGCGTGTCATCCACCACGATTTCCACACCGCAGGCAGCTTCCAGGGCACGTATGTTTCTGCCCTCGCGGCCTATGATGCGACCTTTCACCTCATCGTTGTCTATGTGGAATACGGATACGGAGTTCTCTACAGCCGTCTCGGTAGCTACTCTCTGTATGGTCTTGATGACTATCTTCTTTGCCTCGTTGTTGGCATTGATTTTAGCTTCGTCCATTATCTCGTTGATGTAGCTCTGTGCATCGGTCCTTGCCTCGTCCTTCAGGCTTTCCACCAGTCTTGCCTTTGCCTCGTCTGCAGAGAGTCCTGAGAGCTGTTCCAGTTTCTCTCTCTCCTTCATCTGCATCTCGGAGAGTTCCTGTTCCTTGAGTGCGAGGAGTTTCTTCTCGTTTTCTATGCGCTGCTGCTGCTGCTCTATATCCTGACGCTTGCGTGCTATGTCTTCCTGACGCTGGTTGATGGATATCTCGCGCTGCTTCAGCTTGTTCTCTGTCTGCTGTATGCGCTGGTTGCGCTGTTGCACCTCGCGCTCCAGTTCGCTCTTCTTATTGATAAACTTCTCCTTTACCTCCAGGAGTTTCTTTTCCTTTAAGACTTCGGCCGCCTTTTCGGCATTAGCCACCATCTCGTTGTATTTGCCCTTGATAACGTATCTGAATATCAAGTAGCCGATGACGCATCCTACGACAAGTCCGGCAATGGCTATTATTGCTTCTACCATGTTAGTTATATATAATAATAATGTGTTGTTAATATTCCCGCCCGATTACTTCAGCGCCTCAGCAATTTCTGAGGACAGTTTCTCGAGAATATCAGCAACGGGTGCCACGTCATTGCGTTTCACCTCCTTGACATATTTCAGTGCTATATCTATCATGGCAAAATACATTATCTCCTTGTCAGCCTTTTTGCCCTTGAAAGCGTTGAAATATGCATTCAGTCTCTCGTTTATCAGTTTGCCAGCCTGACGATACAGCTCCTCCTGCTCCTTGGGAACATTAGTAGCGATGTCGGTGTCATAGATATGGAGAGTGATATGTTGTTTCTCAGTTTGTCCGTTCATGATTGCTGAAGGGTTATTTGCTTCCCTGTTCCTCGTTTCCGTTGAGGAGCATGATGCACTTATTTACGCTTCTTATCAGTTTCTGTATGCGCCTGCGTGTAGCCTCGATGTCACCGTCGGTGATGTTTATCATCTTAGCCATCATCAGTGCGTCATATTGTTTTTTCTGAGCTTCTAGTTCTTGTTTTAGTTCGGTTATCTCTGCCTCACGCTTTTTTGCTACTGCAGCGAGTTCACCATTCTCTTTCTTCAGCTCACCGTTTCTTATGATGAGTTGTCTTACTTTGGTGGTAAATCCCTTTAGTATGTTGTCAGCGTTTTGCATATTTTGGTGCAAAGATAATATTTTTTCGCTTGACTACCAAATTTTTATCGAAAAAATTTTTACTCCTGTGGTTTCTCTTTCTTTGCCAGCATGACCAACTGATATACGAAGTCGGTAATCCACTCCTGTGAGAAAGCGAGTCTCTGATTGTACTTCCTCACTGATGCCACTGCCTTGATGGTGGCGGCGTCGCTGAAGTCGTTCTTGTTGAAGAGGTCGTTCACGGTCTTCTCCGTCATCTGGTATATCACTTTCTTGAAGAATGAGGGCAGTCTGAGCTTGAATTTCATCAGGTTACCCATTAACATCATCAAATCCTGTGTAAATCCCTGGAACTGATACAGATATGTCTGCACATCCTGCATCTTGCGACAGTTCTTTGCGATGCTCTTGTCTATCTCTCTGAAGAACTGGTCGTCATGCCCGAACATCTCCTTGAGCATCTTTCTGCAAGCCGTCTTCTCCGCTACGCCCAGTTTGTTGCGCTCGGTGTGCACCTTGAATGTCTGTTTGAAGAGGCGCAGGTCTGGTAGCATGGCTATGTTAGTGATGCCCACCTGTGATGCTATGGCAGACTGGAAATAGACACGTATCAGCATCATGTAGTCCTGCATGCCGCTTTTCTGTGCCTTGTCCTTCTTGCCGAAAAGTTTTGTGAAAAATCCCATTGTCGTTTCGTTTATTTGATAAATTTCATGCAAAGTTACAAAAAATATATCGGAAATGCAACTTTTTCTTTGCAGTTTTAAAGAAAATTGCTAACTTTGCATTGTTATGTCTTCATACAGCAATAAGAATACGGTAATTAAGTGGATTGTTCTGCTTATTGATGCAGCCATTGTGGCCGCATGTTTTTCGTTGTTCGCCATTCTCGTTCCCGAGAATTGTCCGCAGAGTATCGTCAATCACACCTTCATAGCCACATGCCTCTACTGGGTGGCTTATTTCCTGTTCTCTGCGGTATTCCCGCTGGTCATCCACAATCGCATTGTCAGTTTTTCGCAGATTATCCACCGCAATTTCTCCGTGGTGATACTCTCGCAGGGCGTCTTTGCTCTCTTGTGGCACATGATGACTCGCAACAGCAATGGCGAGGTGTTCTTCAATCTCCTCTTCTGTCTCTGCCTCTGTCTTGCCATCATCGCTATACGTCTGACGGAGCGCTACGTGCTGGAGGTGTTACGTGCCAGGGGGCGCAATACCCGCAGCGTTATCTTCGTAGGCAGCGACCCAGCCAATCTGATGGTGTATCAGGAGATTATGATGGATGCCACCACGGGCTACCGTGTCATCGGCTATTATAGCAACGATGAGATAAAGGGAGCACCGGAGAGCCTGCGCAAACTCGGCACCCGTGCCGACCTGCAGCGCCTGATGAAGGAGGACGACCCTTCTATCATCTGCGATGAGATATACTGTTCTCTCTCTCACAAGGACGATGAGGAGATAGTCTCCATCATGCATTTCTGCAATACTCATGTCGCACGCTTCTTCTATGTGCCTCGCGTAATGCGCAACATGCAGTGGGCGCTCAAGCCGCAGATTGTTGGCGGCAATGTCCTTTTCACCAATATCTACGAACCGCTCTCTGCTGCGGGCAACAGGATGACGAAGCGTCTCTTTGACGTCTTCTTCAGCACCATAGCCCTCATCATCATAGCACCGTTCGTGCCCATCATAGCCCTCATCATCAAGGTGCAGAGCCCTGGCCCCATATTCTTCCGTCAGCGCCGCACGGGACTTGACGGACGTGACTTCACCTGCATCAAGTTCCGCTCCATGGAGGTCAATGACGAGGCTGACACGCGCCAGGCTACTGCTGATGACGACAGGAAATTCCCCTTCGGAGCCTTCATCCGCAAGACCAATATCGACGAACTGCCGCAGTTCTACAATGTCCTGCGCGGCGATATGAGCATCGTAGGACCACGCCCTCACATGCTCTACCACACCGAGGTCTATTCCAAGCTGCTGGAGAAGTACATGATACGCCATCTCGCCAAACCAGGCATCACGGGACTGGCACAGGTCAGCGGATTCCGCGGTGAGACCACCGAGCTCTCTCTTATGGAGGGACGTGTCAAGAAGGACATACAGTACATCGAGAACTGGTCACTCTGGCTGGACATCAAGATTTGTCTGCTGACAGCCAAGATGACGATACTATTAGACGAAAAAGCAATATAATATATAGGTATGAGCGAAGAAAGCATTTACAATCAGGAAATCAATCTCGAAGAGCAGGAAGGTGACGGACTTGGTATATTCAGTCCGCAGTATCTCTACCGCACCATAATACTCAACTGGATATGGTTTGTGCTCTCTCTGGCCATAGCCCTCGGCATAGCAGCCATATACCTGCGCTATACGCCACCCGTATATAGCGTCATGGCGAAGGTGCTCGTCAAGTCGGGCAATACAGGCAGCGGACGCAGCACAGGCCTGCTCACCGGACAGATAGTGCGCTCCGACGGCTTCGACAATGAGAAGGAGGTGCTCCGCTCCGTAGCACTCGCAGAGGATGTGGTGCGCGACCTCAAGCTCTACGTCACCTACACCCTCGAGGGCACCGTCACCGATAAGTATATCTATGGCAATCAGCCCGTCAATGTGGACCTCGACGCTGAGCACCTCAACGAGCTCGCAGGCTCCATCTCCCTCGTAGTGGAGAATGACGAGGGCAAGATTACCGTCTCAGGCACATGTCCGGGCGGCAAGATATACAGGCAGGGCTCCCTCCCTATGACCATCAATACCAAGGCAGGCATCATCACCGTCAAGAGCAATCCTCGCGGTGTGTGGACGCCGGGCAAGGACATCATGGTCAGCATCAATAGACCTCACGACGTGGCACGCGGATACGCAGGAGGACTGGCAGCCGTCGATTACTCCGAGGCCACCTCTATCGCCATCCTCTCACGCTCCGACATCATCCCCGAGCGCTCCATCGACTATATCCGCCAGCTCATCGTATGCTACAACCGTCAGGCCAATGAGGACAAGAACGAGATAGCACTGCGCACGGAGCAGTTCATCAATCAGCGTCTGGAGAAAATCAACAACGAACTCGGCAGCACCGAGGGAGAGATGGAGGCCTACAAGCGCAATCAGCGCATAGCAGGCACCACGTCAAATGCTGGCGCAGCACTCGCCGGTACCGACAATGAGGAGAACAACCTCGACGAGATGAACACTCAGATAATGCTCATGGAGTCGCTCAAGGACTACATGCGCATGCCCGTCAACAAGTACCAGACCCTGCCCTCCAACGTAGGTCTCACCGACGCAGCAGCCACCGCGCTCATCTCCCAGTACAACAGCCTCGCCATGACGCGCCAGCGACTCATGCACTCAGCCTCTGAGAGTAGCCCCGCCGTCAAGACGCTCTCCGAGCAGATGGACGACCTCGAGTCATCCATCTACCGCGCTATGGAGCAGACCAGGCGCACACTGCAGATCAAGCGTCAGGCAATCATCAATCGATACAATAAGTTCAATAATAAGTTCGAAAACTCCTTCCAGCAGGAGCGCATACTTTCAGAGATAGGACGACAGCAGTCAGTCAAGGTGTCACTGTACACCATGCTCCTCCAGAAGCGTGAGGAGAACTCCATCTCCCTCGCCGCCACCGCTGACAAGGGACGCCTCCTCGACGACCCCATCTGCACCGGTCAGGTAGCCCCCAACCGCAATATGATATGGGGCATAGCAGCAGGCGCAGGACTCCTGACACCACTTGTCATACTGCTCCTCATCGAGCTCTTCCGATTCCGCATCGAGGGCCACGAAGAGGTGGCACGCCTCACGCACTGTCCTATCATCGCCGACATAGCACTCGCCAATGAGACAGCCAAGACCAGAGCCGACATCGTGGTACATGAGAACAAGAACAATCAGATGGAAGAGATATTCCGAGGCATGCGTACCAATCTGCAGTTTATGCTCAAGGAAGGACAGAACGTCATCATGTTCACCTCCTCCACCTCTGGTGAGGGCAAGACCTTCACGGCAGCCAACCTCGCCGTCTCCTTCGCCCTGCTCGGCAAGAAGGTGATACTCATCGGTCTTGACATCCGTCGTCCGCGACTCGCCACCCTCTTCAATATCTCCACCAAGAAGGGTATCACCAGCCTCCTCATACACGACCATCCCACCTGGGAGCAGATACAGGAGCAGATAGTGCCGTCCGAAATCAACGACAATCTCGAGCTCCTCATGGCAGGCCCTGTGCCTCCCAACCCCGCCGAGCTCGTATCCCGCTCCTCACTCGATGAGATATTCGCCATCCTCCGCGAGAAGTACGACTACATCATCGTCGATACCGCCCCTGTAGGCCTCGTTACCGATACCCTCCAGATAGGACGCATCGCCGACGTCACCTGCGTCATCTGCCGTGCCGACTACACCGAGAAGTCCGCCTTCCGCATCATCAATGACTTCTCCATCAACAACAAGCTGCCAGGCGTCTGCATCGCCATCAACGGTATCGACATGTCCAAGAAGAAGTACGGCTACGCATACGGCTACGGACGCTACGGCAAGTACGGCAAGTACGCATACCGCGGCTACGGACGCTACGGCAAGTACGGCTCATACTACGGCTACAACTCCTACGGCTACGGCGGTTACGGCTCCTACGGCTACCACTCCTACGGATACGGCAGCTACGCCAACAGCCACTACGGCAACCCCGAAGACGACTCAGTAAAGAAGTAATATGACCATAGCAGTAGATTTTGACGGCACCATCGTAGAGCACGCCTACCCCAAGATAGGCCGCGAACAGCCCTTCGCCACCGACACCCTCCGCCAGCTCATCGCCGACCAGCACCGCCTCGTGCTCTGGACAGTCCGTGAGGGCGCCCTCCTGCAGGAAGCCATAGACTGGTGCAGGGAGAGGGGAGTGGAGTTCTATGCCATCAACCGCGACTACCCCGAGGAAGAACCCGAGAAGAACAACCACTTCTCCCGCAAGCTCAAGGTAGATATCTGGATAGACGACCGCAACATCGGCGGACTGCCCGACTGGGGCACCATCTACCGCATGATACGCGAGCACCTCACCTGGGACGACATCATCCGTGAGCAGTCACGCAGCGTCGCCACCCCCCCAGCACCCAAGAAGTCCAGTTGGTGGCCCTGGTGACTTTTCCCTCGCCTAATTTGGTGGTAACGAAAAAAGTTTGTATCATATCATCAGAGTTAAGCAAAAAGCATCTGATGATTTATGATATTAACGAAAAACTAAAAAACTACAGACTAATACATAACGAAGATGCCTTGCAATAATAGGCTGCAGAGATTGCTCTGCTGTGAGCATCACACATGAAGGGTCGGTTATTGCTTAGTAATAGACTTTTATTGCTTAGCAATAGACTTTTGTTGCTATGCTTTATACTTTTGTTGCTATGTTTTACATGAAAATCGCATTTTACCCTCACTTACTCACCTAATGGTCTCTATCCCCCGTGGTTACTGGGCTCAGTCAGGTGGGGGTAAATCATTTTACCCCCACCTGACCCCCACTTTCCCATCACTTGAAAAATGAAATGTATCCCAAAAGTAAAGTGGGGGAGAAGTGGGGGTAAGCAATTTCACCCCCACTCGCTTTAGCCCAGTATTTATGCGGGTTGCAGACGAGCAAGTGAGTAAGTGGGGGTATAACGGCTCAACATCTCGCTCACACTACGCCGATGATGTCGTGGAGGTCGGAGTAGTGATGGCGGTCGAGCCACTGGCTGATGCCGTTGCGTATCTTGAGGGTGATGGCGGGGTCGAGGAAATTGGCGGTGCCGACCTCGATGGCGGTGGCGCCTGCCATGAAGAATTCGATGGCGTCCTCTGCACTGGAGATGCCGCCGAGCCCGATGACTGGAATGCGCACTGCCTTGGCTACCTGGTGTACCATGCGGAGGGCAACGGGTTTGACGCAGGGACCGCTGAGTCCTCCCGTGCCGATGGAGAGGAGCGGCTGGCGACGCTCGATATCGATGGCCATGCCCATGAGGGTGTTGATGAGTGATACTGCATCGGCACCCTCTGCCTCTACGGCGCTGGCTATCGCTGCTATGTCGGTGACGTTGGGGGATAGTTTCACTATCAGCGTCTTGTCATAACGGCGCCTTACCTCCCTGACCACGCTGACGGCTCCCTTGACGGTGGTGCCGAACGCCATGCCGCCGTGCTTCACATTGGGGCAGGAGATATTGAGCTCGATGGCGGGGATGGAGCTGAGCTCGTTGATGCGGGCGGCGCACTCTCCGTAGTCTTCCACGGTGGAGCCGCTGACATTGACGATGAAGTGGGTGTCGATATCCTTGATCTGGGGATAGATGTTCTTGCAGAAGTAATCGACGCCCTTGTTCTGCAGTCCGACGCAGTTGAGCATACCGCTGGCGGTCTCGTGCATGCGTGGGTAGTCATTGCCCTCGCGGTGGTGGAGGGTGGTGCCCTTGACGATGATGGCGCCTATCTGGTCGAGTGGTACGAAGTCCTGAAACTCTACGCCGTAGCCGAAGGTGCCTGAGGCTGTCATGACGGGGTTCTTGAGTTCCAGTTTTCCTATGTTTACGCTTAAGTTTGCCATTGTTTGTTTTACCATGTTAGTCTCTTGGAATTGATAACCGGTCCCTCGGTGCAGATGCAGATATTGCCTCGGTCATTGGTCTTCTCTACGCAGCATAGGCAGGCGCCGAGTCCGCATGCCATCTTGTTTTCGAGGCTTACCTCGCACTCTGTGCCGATGTTCTGTGCCTTGCGGCTGACGGCTGCCATCATGGGTTTGGGACCGCAGGTGGAGATGAGGTCAAACTGCTCACTGGACCACAGGGAGTGGTCGGTGACGAAGCCTCGCTCGCCCTCTGTGCCGTCCTCTGTGGTGATGAAGACGCGGCCGAGGGCACGGAAATTATCGAGGAGCAGGAGGTCACCGGCGCTGCGTGCTCCGAGGAGGAAGGTGGGCTCAGCGCCCATCTCGCGTATCTTGCGTCCGAGGTAGAGTAGGGGTGCCACTCCTACGCCGCCCCCTACGAGGAGGTGTCTCTTGCTATTCTCCGCAGGGAGGGTAAAGCCGTTGCCCAGGGGGAGCATGACATTGAGAGTGTCGCCTGGGAGGAGTCGGCCGAGGCGTCGTGTGCCGTCGCCGATGCAGGCTACGAGGAGATGGAGTTCGTTGTTATGGTAATCGACGTCATTGATGGAGATAGGGCGGCGCAGGAATGTCTGCGGAGAGTCATCGACGCGCACCTCCACAAACTGTCCGGGCAGCATCTCGGGGAGCGGCTGCGAGTCGGTGAGGATGAGGAGTACGTACTTGTCATTGATGTGTCGTACCTCCTTGACGCTGAGGTCTATGCAGTATTTCTTCATAATGTCTTGAGGATTTCGAGTACGAGGTTATATACCTTGCCGACGGACGGGATATGCAGTCTCTCGTCGGGGGAGTGCACGCCTCTCATGGTAGGACCGATGGAGAGCATGTCGAGGTGAGGATAGCGCTCGGCGAAGAGTCCGCACTCCAGTCCGGCATGGATGCCGATGATGGTGGGCTCGGTGCCGTAGAGTCGCTCGTAGCACTGGCGTGCGGTCTCACGTATGCGGCTGTGGGGGTTCATCTTCCAGGCCGGGTAACCGTCGTTGTGGATGATGGAGTCGGCACCGGCGAGCTGGAAGACTGCGGTGACGGTATTCACCATATTGGTGAGGTTGCTCATCACGCTGCTGCGCTGGCTGGTGTTGATGACGAGCTGGGTGTCCTCGGTGCGTATGACGGCGAGATTGCTGGAGGTCTCGGTGAGATTGCCGAGGGACAAATCCTGCACTACGCTGAATACTCCGTGATGAACGGCCTGCAGGGCGGTGACGATACGACGGCTGAGCTCTGGGGGCAGTACGGGCTGAGAGTCGGTGGACTCCATAAGGAACTCCATGGACTGCTCCGTGACCTGAAACTCCTCCTCGGCGTCGGAGCAGAAGACATTCCAGTCCACGCGTACGTCTTCCTTGTCGACGAAGGGTACTGCGAAGATTATCTCTCCGTCGCGCGGTATGGCATTGTGCAGCTTGCCGGAATTGATGCTTGCCACGCGTATGTCGCGCTTCTCCTGCTGCAGGTAGAGGAAGCGGGAGAGGAGCTTGGCGGCATTGGCGCGCTTCTTATTGATATCGTCGCCGGAGTGTCCGCCGGTGAGTCCCTTGATAGTGGCGCGCACGAAGAAGTATCCTTCGGGTGCTGACACCTTATTATATTTAAAGGTGGCGGTGGTCGTCTTGCCGCCGGCGCAGGAGACGTAGAAGAGTCCCTCGTCCTCGGAGTCGAGATTTATGAGCATCTCGCCTTGCAGCATGCCTGCCTCGAGATTGTTGGCACCGGTGAGTCCCGTCTCCTCGTCGCGCGTGAAGAGACACTCTATGGGACCGTGCTCCAGGTCGGTGGCATCGAGGATGGCGAGCTGCATGGCGCAACCGATGCCGTCGTCAGCACCGAGGGTAGTGCCCTCGGCACGCAGCCACTCACCGTCGATGTACGTCTTGATAGGGTCATGGAGGAAGTCTATCTGGTAATCGACGAGTTTGTCGCACACCATGTCCATGTGACTCTGTATGGTAACTACCGGCACTGCCTCGCGACCTGGCGTGGCGGGTTTGCGTATGAGTACGTTGCCGATATTATCTACTATGGTCTCGAGCCCGTGCTGCTCACCGAAGTGGCGCAGGTACGCAATCATCTGTTCCTCGTGCTTGGAAGGACGCGGAATCTGATTAATCTCACTGAAAAAGCGGAATACGCTTTCTGGCTTTAAGTCTTTTTTATTCAAAATTCACGTTTTTTATAGTGTGTAATCAAGTTTTTCTTACTAACTTTGCAAAGTTACAAAAATAAATCGATAATTCAACATTCATAATTCATTATTTTCACGAATGACAAAGAAAAATCTTTTCAGCGTAATGGCGATGGCCTTCTGTGGCCTCGCTATTCTCTCTTCTTGTGACAAGTCTCCCAAGGCTGACGAACAGCCTGCTGCTACGACAGCCAGCAAGCCTTCCGACCTCAGGATAGCCTATGTGGAGGTGGATTCACTGATGACGCAGTATGAGTACTGCAAGGAGTACTCTCTCATACTGGAGAAGAAGAGTCAGAACATCCAGGCTACCCTGCAGCAGAAGGGTCAGGCTCTGCAACAGGCTGCCAACAACTTCCAGCAGAAACTGCAGCAGAATGCTTACACTCGTGAGCAGGCAGAGCAGGTACAGGCTGGCCTGCAGAAGCAGAATGCCGACCTCGAGGCTCTGCAGCAAAGACTGAGTGCGGAATTCCAGGAGGAGACGGCAAAGTTTAACGAGGCTCTGCACGACTCCCTGCAGCACTTCCTGGCAAAGTACAACAAGGACAAGAAATACACTATGATACTCTCTAAGAGCGGTGACAATATCCTGTATGCTGACAAGACCATCGACATCACCAATGATATCATCACCGGTCTGAACAAGGCATACAAGAAGGGTTCCGCTACGGAGAAGAAGAAGTAAATGAAGCAGATACGCTGGGGCTTCATAGGAAGAGGTCCCGCTATGAATATCACAGAAGGAACAAGTGTTGTGGCTCTCATGAGCCGCGATGCTGAGGAGGCACGCTCTCTTGCTAAGCAGCAGGGCGTGCCTACTTGGTACACCGACCCTCAGGCTCTCATCGACGACCCTCAGGTAAATGCCGTATATATAGCGGCACCTACGGCGTGTCATGTGACGTATGCCATCATGGCTATGAGGGCTGGCAAACCTGTCTGCATGGACGCTCCGCTGGCTGGCAGCTACGAGGACTGCGCCAGAATCAACCATGTGGCGCAGGAGATGCATGTGCCGTGCTACGTGATGTACTACAGGAGGTATCTGCCTTACTTCCAGAAAGTGAAGGAACTGGTAAACCAGCAGCGGATAGGGCGCATCAAGAATGTGCACGTGAGACTGGCGGCTGGAGAGGGTGACTTCTACGGACAGGCTGCCCAGCAGTTTGACCTCTTGCAGGAATTCTTCGGCGTCATCACCCATGCTGAAGGATACTCTGCCTCTGCCGACTCCGTGGCGGCGTGCTTCAAGTTTGAGAACGGCATAATAGGCAGTGCCTCATGGTGCTTCACTGCCCATGAGTCGGCCCGTGAGGACCGCATAGAGATAATAGGCGACGAGGGACTGATATGCTTCTCCGTATTCCACCAGGAGCCCGTGAGACTGCATCTCTCAGAGGGAACGCAGGAGTTTGACATCCATCATCCGGACAATCTTATGGCCCCCATCATCAGGATAGTGACAGAGACACTGCAGGGCAGGGGTGATGCGCAGTGTACCTCGCTAAGTGCTACGCCCACCAACTGGGTGCTGGACAAGATACTGGGAAGATTCTGATACCAAAACTACAAAAAAAATCTTGCGCAATCTACTACTATACATAGCACTCGCATTTTCGATGACGGGAAGAGCGCAGATGACGGACTCAATCCCGACCCCTCTCTGTGTAGAGAGGGGAGATAGCGTGGCTATTGATACGGTGGCGGTGGATACTGTGCCGAAGAAAAAGAATAACATCTTCAGGAAGATGTACAACTTCGTCAACAAATGCTTCTCCCCGCAGCGTGACCTGAGATACATAGACGTGCAGGACTACTACAACTGGTGCGGCATGATGCAGGTATCGACGCGTTTTGAGGTGGTGCAACTGGATGCTGACGAGAAATTCCTGCTGAGGGTGTCACCACGTCCTCGTACCCGTGTGGGACCGTTCTTTGGATGGAGATTTGCCTTCTTCGGTTACAACATCGACCTCAAGAGCATCTTTATCAACAGTGAAGATACGGACCTGAGCGGTTCGATATACTCCGCAGCCTTCGGTCTGGACCTGTTCTACCGCAGGGTGGGGGGAAATTTCAACATCAACAAACTGAAGGTGAACGGCATGGATATGTCGCAGTACCTCAAGGGCCAACCTTTTGACGGCATACACATGGCGATGACGAGGGTGTGCTTCAACTATATCTTCAACTACAAGCACTACTCGCAGCAGGCCGCATTCAGTCAGACTCACCGTCAGCTGATATCAGCAGGTTCACCGATTGTAGGCATCCAGTATGCCCACAATAAGAGTGACATCAACTGGCAGGCACTGACGCAGAAGATGAACGAGATAAGCGGCACCACCTTCGACAATGAGTCGCTCTCCGGCGAACAGTATAATGACGAGATATCGCTCTCTGGCGGATATGGCTACAACTGGGTATTTGCCAAGAACTGGATTTTTGGTATGGAGGCTACGGGCTCCGTCGGTTACCTGATACAACATACCCATACGGAATACACACCGGACAGTCAGCGCTCTGGCCTATTCGGTGATATAGAAGGAGCGCTACGCAAGAATATCGCTCTTGGCGGTACCCTGCGTCTCGCTCTTATCTATAATTCCGGCCCGATATTTACGGGCTTGCAGTCTGTAGGATTCTACTATCAGCACGGTAATGGTGTCATGATGACGCGTGACCTGATAGCTTCGGTGTATGCCCTCGTAGGCATAAACTTTTAGATACTCAGCGTATTGAGCACCTCGACGAAACGGTGGTCAAGACCCTTGTCGGAACGGATGGCCTCAGAGAAAGGTACGAGGACGACATCACCCATGTGATAGCCTACCATAGCGTTGCGCTGACCACGCTTGAGAGCCTCGATAGCACCAGCACCCATGCAACTTGCAAGGATACGGTCCTGAGCCGTG
This sequence comes from uncultured Prevotella sp., assembly GCA_905233245.1. Lineage (GTDB taxonomy): Bacteria > Bacteroidota > Bacteroidia > Bacteroidales > Bacteroidaceae > Prevotella. The sequence continues at coordinate 40,616 of CAJODK010000001.1, forward strand.
GGGGAACCGCCGCGCTGCAGATGGCCGAGGATAGAGACACGTACATCGTAGCCAGGGAACTCCTTCTTGACACGGTCAGCATAGTACATAGCACCACACTTAGGTGACTCAGAAACAATCACGATACATGACTTCTTACTCTTGCGTATGCCTCGCTTCATGAATTCGGCGAGTTGGTCTTCGTCGGTCTGTTCCTCAGGGATGATGGCTGCCTCGGCACCGCATGCTATGGCACTGCTGAGAGCCAGGAAACCAGCGTCGCGTCCCATCACCTCGACGAAGAATATGCGCTCGTGAGACTGTGCGGTGTCGCGTATGCGGTCAACGCACTCCATGATGGTGTTCATAGTGGTGTCGTAACCGATGGTGGAATCAGTGCCGTAGAGATCGTTGTCGATGGTGCCGGGGAGTCCGATACATGGTACATCAAACTCGTCAGCGAACTCACGAGCGCCGGAGAGAGTGCCGTTGCCGCCGATGGCGATAAGTGCGTCGATGCCGTGTTCCTTCATATTCTCGTATGCTTGCTGGCGTCCCTCATAGGTGCGAAAATCTTCAGAGCGTGCGGTGCGCAGTATGGTGCCACCCCTGTTGATGATGCCCGATACATCCTCGGTGGTAAGATCCTTGATGTCGCCGTTGATGAGTCCTTCCCAACCGCGGTAGATGCCTTTGATTTTGAAACCATTGCATATACCAGCCCTGGTGACGGCACGGATTGCAGCGTTCATGCCTGGTGCATCACCACCAGAGGTGAGGACACCGATAGTTTGAATTTTTGCCATAGTGATTATTGTTTTATGCGATTATACAAAGTACTATGAATGCCAGTATGCCTGACATGAATGTCAGCGGAGTGATGTGGCGGAAGTACCACTTGAGGGATACATTCTGCATCTGCATCATCACGATGCCACTGATGGAACCGATGGCCAGAATGCTGCCACCCACAGCAGTGCCGAAGGAGAGCACCTTCCAGTAAGCACCGCCTACGGAATAGTAGGGGATATCAGGGGTTACATCGTGCAGTGATATCATGGTGACACAAGAGGCGAAACTGTCCAGCACGGTGCTGATGAGTGCCGTGATAGAACCGATAATCCAGATATTGCCAATGAGGATGTCTATCTGAGTGGCAAACCAGTGCATGGCGCCCGTCTCGGTCACCACAGCGACAGCCAGCATCACACCTATTATATATAGTATCTGCTGGATGGAGTTGTACTGCATCTTGTGAGGGGTGTCATCGAAACTGATGCGACGCTTGCGGTTGTCAAAGAGGGTGCGATTGAAGACCTCATTGATAATCCACAGCAGACTCAGCGTACACAGTGCACCGAGGAATGGCGGCAACTGCGTAATCTTGGAGAATGTAGGGATAAACCACAGTCCGCCGATGCCTACGAGAAACATTACGAAGCGCTGCCATATCTTCAGATTGGTGTCATCACCACGGTAAGGCAGTGTAGGACGCTCTATATCCACATTCTTTGGCATCCTCATGCTGACGATAGCCGTAGGCAGAGCCCATGCCAGAAGACAGGGGATCGCCATGGTCAGTGTGTAGTCTGAGGCAGTGATGGCGCCCTTGTTCCACAAGACCAGTCCCGTAGGGTCACCGATGACCGTCAGTGCACCACCGAAGATTGTTGCCAGGAGTACCATCGAACCGTATAGCTTGCGGTCCTTGGTGCGAGGCAGAATGATATTGGTGATGGTGAGCATCAGTACAATGGTTGAGACATTGTCCAGATTGGCAGAGATGAAGAATGTGAAGGCTGTCAGTTTACACATCAGCAGACGGCTGTTCCGCGTCCTGATCCAGAGGGTGAGGAAGTCAAAGCAGCCGTTGGTATGCAGAATATTGACGATACTCATCGTGGCCAGCAGGAAGAGCACAATCGACGCTGCCTGTCCCAGATAGGGCAGGAAGATGCTCTTGGCGATATACTGCTTGACGGCGAGGCTGTTGTGCTGTATGCCGGCAAGGAAAGACTTGTAGTCAGCCCAGTGCTGGCTGGCTACGAAGTCTGTACCGAAACTGATGTAAAGCACCCAACCGACGGTGCAGGCAAAGATGGCCACTGCCGCCTTGTTGATGTGGGTCTGTCGCTCCGTTGCTATCAGCAGGAGTGCGACAATCAGTATTGCTGTGATGAGTATTGTCATCTATGTTTACAATTTTGCAATTTACTATTTACAATTTTGCAAAGCCTCATGCATATTGGCAGCAGCCCTGCGTCCGTCACCCATAGCGAGGATAACGGTAGCACCACCGCGAACGATGTCGCCACCAGCGAAGAGCATAGGACGTGATGACTGCATGTCGTCGCCAACGGCTATGGTGTTCTTGCGTCCCAGTTCCAGACCCTTGATAGATGTAGGAACGAGTGGGTTAGGTGATACACCAACAGCCACTACAACCTGGTCAACGTCGATGGTTATCTTTTCGCCAGTTGGTTCTGGAGAGCGACGACCAGAAGCATCAGGTTCGCCAAGTTTCATGACCTCGAGAACAGCCTTGCTTACGGCACCCTTCTCATCGCCTATGTACTCAGCTGGGTTGTGCAGAGTGAGGAAGTTGATACCCTCCTCCTTAGCGTGCTTTACCTCCTCCAGACGAGCAGGCATCTCAGCCTCAGAACGACGATAAACGAGTGTTACGTTAGCACCCAGACGCTTAGCCGTACGGCAAGAGTCCATAGCCGTGTTACCACCACCCACTACGAGCACGTTCTTGCCCAGATTCATTGGGGTATCTGTCTTTGGGTTGGCAGCATCCATGAGGTTCACACGAGTGAGGTACTCGTTTGAAGACATGATGTTGATAAGGTTCTCGCCAGGAATGTTCATGAAGTTTGGCAATCCAGCGCCAGAACCTACGAAGATGCCCTTGAAGCCGCTCTTCTCCAGTTCGTCAACAGAGATTGTCTTGCCCACGATTACGTCAGTCTGGAAGTGAACACCCATCTTGCGGAGGTTCTCTATCTCCACGTCAACAATAGCGTTAGGCAGACGGAACTCAGGGATACCATATTTGAGCACACCGCCAATCTCGTGCAGAGCCTCGAATACGTAAACGTCGTAGCCCTTTTTCACCATATCGCCAGCGAAAGAAAGTCCTGCAGGACCAGAACCCACCACAGCAATCTTGATGCCGTTAGATGGAGCTATCTCAGGCAGAGACATCTGACCAGACTGGCGCTCGTAGTCAGCTGCGAAGCGCTCCAGATAGCCTATAGCCACAGCAGGCTCGTTCATCTTTAGGTGGATACACTTGCTCTCGCACTGCTTCTCCTGAGGGCAAACACGACCACAGACAGCAGGCAGGGCAGAAGTGTTCTTCAGCACCTTGGCAGCAGCCAGGAACTGACCGCGCTCTATATTCTTGATGAATGAAGGAATGTTGATATTAACAGGACAGCCCTCTACACATGATGGGTTAGCGCAGTCCAAACAGCGCTTAGCCTCAGTGAGAGCCATCTCCTTGGTCAGGCCGATGTTTACCTCCTCAGTACGAGTGGTAGCACGATATACAGGGTCGAGCTCAGGCATCTTCACGCGCTCTATGGCTGTGCGCTCCTTTGGCTTCATGCTCTTGCGGAGCTCCTCACGCCAAGGTGCCTTGCGATCGAGCAATACCTCCATTGGGTCGTCCACAGGCTCAGCATCCATCTTCACGTCGGTCTTCTCTGTCTTGCCGCTGTTAGCGTCGCTATAAACGTGCTCAGCGTAGTGCTCCATCTCCTCGAGCTCAGCCTTCTTGAAGGTTCCCATGCGCTTGAACATCTCGTCCCAGTCAACGAGGGCGCCGTCAAACTCAGGTCCGTCGATGCAGACAAATTTGGTCTTGCCTCCGATGGTCAGACGGCAGGCGCCACACATGCCCGTTCCGTCAACCATGATGGTGTTGAGCGAAACGTCAGTAGATATGCCGTACTTCTGGGTTGTGAGGCAAGAGAACTTCATCATAATTGGAGGTCCGATGGCGAAAGCCTTGTCGATATGTTCCTGCTCGGCAAACTTCTCGATACCTACTGTCACTACGCCCTTCTCGCCCTTTGAGCCGTCGTCAGTCATGATGATGAGTTCGTCAGAGGAAGCACGCAGTTCGTCCTCGAGAATCACCAGCTCAGCTGTTCTGCCAGCCAATACGGTGAGCACTCTGTTGCCTGCAGCCTTCAGTCCGCGGACTATAGGCAACATAGGAGCAGCACCCACACCACCACAGGCGCAGATAACGGTTCCGAATTTCTCGATGTGTGTTGGGTTGCCGAGAGGTCCTACTACGTCAGCCACTTCGTCGCCCACGTTGAGGTTACACAATTTGGTTGATGACAATCCCACTTCCTGAATTACCAATGTGATAGTGCCACGCTCTATGTCAGCATCTGCAATGGTCAGCGGCATACGCTCGCTGTGCTTGTCCACACGCACAATGACAAAGTTGCCTGGCTTACGGCTCTTAGCTATCAGCGGAGCCTCAATCTCGAAAAGGAACACCTTCTCAGAGAATTGTTTCTTGGTTACAATCTTGAACATAATGTTTTTTTGTATGTGTTTTTGTTTTTTACTTGATGATGTCTGTGCCCATATAAGGAACCAGCACCTTTGGCACCTTGATGCCGTCCTCGGTCTGGTTGTTCTCGAGTATGGCAGCCACGATGCGAGGCAGAGCCAGAGCCGAACCGTTGAGGGTGTGGCAAAGCTCAGTCTTCTTGGTCTGGCTGTTACGATAGCGGCACTTCAAGCGGTTAGCCTGATAGGTGTCGAAGTTAGAAACTGATGATACCTCCAGCCAACGCTTCTGAGCCTCAGAATAAACCTCGAAGTCGTAGCATATAGAAGAGGTGAACGACTGGTCGCCACCACAGAGCAGCAGGATGCGGTAAGGCAGTTCGAGTTTCTTCAGCAGTCCCTCTACGTGCTCCAGCATCTCCTTGTGGCTCTCCTTAGAGTGCTCAGGCTTGTCTATGCGCACAATCTCAATCTTTGAGAACTCATGCAGACGGTTCAGTCCTCTTACGTCCTTGCCGTATGAGCCAGCCTCTCTGCGGAAACACTGGGTATAAGCGCAGTTCTTGATAGGCAGCTCGCTCTCGTCAAGTATCACGTCACGATAGATGTTGGTTACAGGCACCTCAGCCGTTGGAATGAGGTAGAGGTCGTCAATCTCGCAATGGTACATCTGACCCTCCTTGTCGGGCAACTGTCCTGTGCCGTAGCCAGAAGCCTGGTTCACCACAGTAGGAGGCATTATCTCTGTGTAGCCAGAAGCCCTTGCCTCGTCGAGGAAGAAATTGATGAGTGCTCTCTGCAGACGAGCGCCGTAACCGATATATACAGGGAAACCAGCGCCGGAAATCTTCACGCCGAGATCGAAATCTATGAGATTATATTTCTTGGCTAGTTCCCAGTGAGGTAAAACCTCCCCAGGAAGGGTGATAGGTGTCCACACATTGCTGAATTCCTCTACGGTCATAGGCGTTTTTATCTCCTCTCCTTGGGAGAGGTTGGGAGAGGTTTTCACTACCACGTTATCCTCTGCTGCCTTGCCCTCAGGCACCTCGTCGTATGGTATGTTAGGAATCTGGCAGAGTAGGGTAGTCAGTTCCTGCTGAGCCTGCCCCATCACGCTCTCCAGTTCCTTCGACTTATCCTTCAGCTGAGCCACCTTAGCCTTAGCCTCCTCAGCAGCCTCCTTGTTGCCCTGCTTCATCAGCATGCCTATCTGTGCAGCTGCCTTCTTCTGCTCGCTAAGGTTAGCATCCAGTTCCTGCTGAGTCTCGCGACGCTTCTTGTCCACAGCCATCACCTCGTTGATAGCCTCCTCAGCATTAGCAAAATGCTTCTTCTCGAGACCCTTAATTACTCGTTCTCTCTCTTCTGTGATAAGTTTAAGTGTAAGCATATATAAATGTAATTTGTTGTCCTATTGGTCTGCAAAGGTACAAAAAAAACTACATTCAGCCTAACTTTTTCCTTATTAAAATAATAATGAACGCATAAATTATTTGAAATCCTTGTCGTTAGATTAACAAAATGCAAGCAAAACGCCCCTTTTTGTGACACTCTGCTCATTCAAAAATCTTCGTTTCAAAATCAAATTTAGAGCATTCCAACTCCCATTTTTCAACCCTCTGACCACCAATCTTTTACAAAATTCGCGACATTCCAGAATTTGAAGCCAACTTCCCTCTCGCCTCCAAATTCTTCACTCTCGCGCCTTGAGAGCCCCAAAGTGAGTAAGTGAGGTTAAAATGAAAAATTCTTTCTTTTCTCTACTTTTTCTCCCCTTTGTTTGGAGAAGTAAAAATAATTCCTTAATTTTGCAAATGGAATCATAAAGAAAGGAAAAAAATATGAGTGTAACTATTTCGGCACCTCATTCTTCTCAAATGATTGTAACATTAGAGAATAATGCTATGGTATCAGACATAAAGAAAGCCTTGCGACTCATCAAAGGTATCGCATCTGTGCGTATGGCTCGCATTACAGATGATAACCAAATTACTCCTGCGCTATATGCCAAAATCAAGAAAGCACGTCAGGAATACGCTAATGGCGAAACTATTTCATGCAGTTCTCCAGAAGAAATGCAGCAGTATTTTGATAGCTTATGATGTACAAGGTAGAATATTCAAAAGAGGCTGACAAGACGCTTAGAAAGTGGAAGAAATCCAATCCAATTCTGTTCAAAAAGGCCACTAAGATTTTAATGGATATAATGCAACATCCACGTACAGGTATTGGACATCCAGAAGCCCTCGTCGGAGGTAATGATATTACCTATTCTCGCCATATTACAGCCCATGACAGGATAATCTACGATATTTATGACGACAAGGTAACTGTTCTGATTGTGCAGGCAGAAGACCATTATAATGACAAATAACCAATACGAAGGTCAATATTTCAACCAATAACTAAACTGATTGCCTATGACGAAAACTTAACAATGGTGCTGATAGCACGCCGAATTTAGTAATCACATTATTAACCCTGGCGATGCTGCTCACTAACATATTATACTTGGACTAATAGTCCTTGTTCTCGTTCATCGAAACCGCCAAATTTAAGATCAGTGAGAATGAGTGACGAAAGTTCACGCTACGGCGTGAATTGTTCTCACTTTTCTACTGATAGGGTGCTTGGCGGTACCTGATGGACGGAAAGGCAATAGAGCAGTTCCGCCTTTTTATTTTTGTTCTATGAAAAAAACGTTGTTCATTTTTGCATTCCTAATTACAAGCATCTTTTCTTTTGCTCAAGAACCTACCGATACGATACAAAAACCGATCAAATTTGCGAGTTGGTCAATTTCAGAATGCTTCCAAGCTGAAGCTGGATTTGCTGGGAGTTATTGGAAACCGACTTTCAATATTGCACTTGACAAAGAAGGATACTATTGTGTTGTTAATCTATACAACCAAAGCTGTTATTATTCTATAGATACAGAGACACTTCCCCATTTGTATTTAAAAACAGACAAAAATGAAATAATAGATTTAGAAATGGATGGTGACGAGCCAGTACATAAATTTTATCTTAAAGGCTATTATGCGTATAGAACGTGGATGCCTGGAAGATATGTCACTAGACTAATCTATTTTATCCCAGATATCAATAAATTCCTTTCTAATTACTACATAAAATATCGAGTTTGGCTGGGAGAAGGATTTAAAGATGTGGAATTAAGCTCTGGTTTTGCCAAGAAATTTAACAAAAGATTGAAGAGTGCTTACGAAGAGGCTACTTCCATATATAATACAAAACAACATTCGCTAAACAATCCACTTGAGGGATTTTAAAGACAATGTCTTAATTGACTTGCTCAATCTCAGAAGGGACTAAATATCCTCAAGATGAGTGACGGAACCACAAGAAAAGTGGTGAAGTAAAAGACACACCTTATTACTATATACAACAAATCATCCTGATGATTTTTTTTGTTTTTCTTTTTGCAACTTTCAAAATAAAGCCTTAACTTTGTGGTCAAAAGACAATAAGAGAAGCTGCTAAGAAGAACATTATGACAGAAGAGCATTGGCAATGGCAGGAGCCAGGAACGGCATGGAGGGGCATTTGTCACGTCTTTTCGCGCACGTACGCGCGTAATATTTTTGCAAATCAAACTAAAATCCTCCACTCGCCTTCGGGAAAGCGCATAAATACTGGGCTGGCGAATGGTGGAGGATAGGTGGAGAGTGGAGGTTTTTGCCCATTTTTTTGTGTTTTGTGGGCGCTTAGCTTCCATCTGCGGGTACTTAGCGCCCACGTGCGGGTGCTATGCTTCCAGATGCCCTAGCATAGCAAGGGCGCGCTATTCTTTGCAAGCAAAGCCAGCAGAGCTGGAGCGGCATAGCAACTGCAAGTTAATGTAAAAAATGTTATACAGATAAGGTGTTGTCATTTTTTTTTCGTACCTTTGCACCCGTGAAAACCGTATTAGACGTACATACACACACCATAATGAGCGGCCATGCATACTCCACACTACAGGAGATGGCACAGGCTGCTGCCGATAAGGGATTACAGATACTGGGCATCACCGACCACGCTTCCTCTATACCAGGCAGCGTACAGCCAGTCTATTTCCGTAATACCCACGTCATACCGCGTGAGATGTACGGCATCAGACTGCTTATAGGTGCCGAACTCAATATCCTTGACACCCACGGCACCCTCGACCTTGAGGAGTTCTACTACCGACTCATGGATATCCGCATCGCTGGCATACACAAATTCTGCTGGACGGGAGGCACACGCACTCAGAACACCGATGGCATGATAGCGGCGATAGAGAATAAGTGGACCGACATCATTTCGCATCCAGGCGATGGTGTCTGTGAACTCGATTTTCTACCCATCGTTATGGCTGCCAAGCGTACTGATACGCTTTTGGAACTCAACTCCTCATCCTTGCGTCCCATACGTAATAAACCGATGGCCATCGCCAACAATCTGGAGATACTACGCCTATGCAAAAAGTATGACGTACCCATCATTCTCGGCAGTGATGCACACATCAGTTTTGATATCGCTAATTATCAATACGCTCTTCCTTTAATTGAGGAAGCACAATTTCCTGGTGAACTGATAGTTAACGATAAGCCAGAACTCTTCTTTGAAATCATAGAACGCTCTGGTGCCGAGAGGTTCTACAACCGCATTCCCGACTCACCATATTGAAGATAAAAAAGAAACATATTGTCCTTTTCTTTATCACCGTTATGACGATGGTGGCGGCTCGTTATGTCGAGTCATCTACTGAGACGGAGTTGGGAAATGGTGAGCTGAATAGTAAGGAAAATACCGAAGTTGTCTCCGATGCCGACTTCATGCCCAGCGAGGGTGTTATCAGTGAAGCACCACAGGTGCCAGTCACCATGCCCGTTCGCAGAGTTTTGTCACCAACTACCTCCAGTGGTTTTTCGCTCTCACGAGTCATACGTTTGCAGCATAATCTTTCGATAGCACAGTTGGCCATTCTTGCCAACACCATAATAGACAGCATCAGTAAGGGTGAGAATAGCGTTTTTGCAGTTCTCAGGATGCCCTATAATCATTCTCGTTCCTGCGAGTACTATGTCTATGCATTGCGGATGATAGTGATTTGATGTTTACTTAAGTGACTAAGTAATCAAATCATTAACATAACGCATTTTATATAATCATGAAAGAAAAAACTGTAGCAGGCACAGCTGTGTCTGCACTTGATGGCAACTATATGTTGTCATCCTGCGGGTGTATCAAGAGCATACATCTGCTCCATATACTCTTCGGCGTCGTCATCACTATTGCAGGTGTTATTCTCGTGCTACTACCTGAAGAGGGTATCATCACCAACAAGGATTTTACCAGCGCTGTATCTATGGCTGGTCTTTTGATAGGTCTCTATGGCCTGTACTATGTGTTGTTTCGCAATCGTCGCATGGTATCTCAGGCTACAGGCAGTCCTGTCAAGCATTATCAGAACTACTACGAACCTGCGGAACTACAGCAACTTAAGGATTTCATCCAAGGTACAGGCACCACGTTGCCTGTATCACGTCAGCAGGGTGGTGTTTACCTCAATGCTTATATCGCAGATGACTATTCCGTAGCATGCGTTCAGCTCAGTCAGTATCAGGACCTTGCCTACGAACCCGTCACAGAACCTACAAAACTCTCTGCAGAAAAAACGCAAATCTTAATTCTTAACTCTTAATTCCTAACTACAAATGACAACGTTAATAGTAATTATATTCTGTCTTGGCTATGCCCTGATAGCACTTGAGAATATAACCAAGGTCAATAAAGCTGCTGTTGCACTCATGATGTGCGTCTTCACCTGGGGACTCTTTGCCTTGGGCGGTTTTGCAGGCGAGGGACTCAATGCCGTCATAGAGAAGAATCTCGGTGAGGCTGGTACAACGCTATTTTTCCTCATGGGAGCCATGACCATCGTAGAGGTGGTGGATCAACATGGAGGCTTCAATTTTGTGCGCACCGTACTGCATTCAAAGAGCAAACGTGCTCTGATGTGGAAGATAGTTTTTATGACATTCTTACTCTCTGCTGTGCTTGATAATCTCACCACTTCCATCGTGATGATTATGATACTGCGCAAGTTGGTCACAGACCGCACCGACCGCATTTGGTATGCCTCACTTGTCATCATTGCTGCCAATGCTGGCGGAGCCTTTTCGCCCATCGGTGATGTCACAACCATCATGATATGGAATGCCAAACTCATCACAGCCACTGGTGTTATTCGTGAGATAATCGTGCCATCGCTTCTCGCCCTCATAGTTCCTGCACTCATTGTTCAGACCCGACTCAGAGGTGCACTGCCAGAGGTCGGTTTGTCTAAGGAGAAAACCATACTGCCTGTCACTAAGGTGCAGAGGAATATTATCTTCTTTCTCGGAGTTGGCGGACTGTGTTTTGTGCCAGTATTCCACAATCTGACGGAATTGCCAGCCTTTATGGGAATCCTGATGGTGCTTGGAGTACTCTGGTTTGTTACAGAGGTGATATACTGGAAGAAGGGAGAACATGATGCCACAGCCAAGCGCATCACCAATCTGCTCTCGCACATCGATATGACCACAATACTATTTTTTCTTGGCATCCTTATGTCAGTTTCCGTGCTCTCCGAGGTGGGAGTTCTTAGCGCTGTCGGTACGTGGTTGGAGGAGACCGTCGGCAATTGTTACATAGTGACAGGTGCTATTGGCGTGCTCTCCTCTGTAGTTGACAATGTGCCACTCGTAGCAGGTGCTATGAAGATGTATGTAGTGCCTACAGCGTCGCAGATACTTGCAGACCCACTTCTCGCCAATTATGCCGTTGACGGTATCTTCTGGCAGTTGCTCTCTTACTGCGCAGGAGTGGGAGGTTCTATGCTCATCATTGGCTCTGCTGCAGGCGTAGTAGTGATGGGACTGGAGAATATCTCCTTCGGTTGGTATATGCGCCATATCACTCCGATAGCCCTTGCTGGCTACCTCTGCGGTATCGTTGCCTACTACCTGCAGAATCTCCTCTTGATGTGAACACTAAATAATCCACTAAAGCACTCGTACTATCGAGTGCTTTTTTTGTGCATGCACACAAAGGGGATATATGTAAAAAATGTTATACAGATAAGGTGTTGTCATTTTTTTTTCGTACCTTTGCAGGGAATTTTATAAATAAGGATTATGAACAAAGACATTAAGATACTGGTGGATACCGCCGTCAAGGGTATTAAGGAAAAGAAAGGTCACAACATCTGCATAGTGGATATGGAGGGCATGGAGGGCGTCATCGCTCAGGCTTTCGTGATATGCGAAGGTGGTTCGCCATCCCAGATTTCTGCTATCGTGGACTCGGTGGAGGAGACAATGCGCAAGGACCTGAAGGAGAAGACTGTGCGCACGGCAGGTACGGAGAACTGTATCTGGGTTGCGATGGACTATACGGACATCATGGTGCACATCTTCCTGCCTGAGGCACGCGATTTCTATAATCTGGAGGAGTTGTGGCAGGATGCTCCAACGACACAGATTCCGGACGAAGATTGAATATTGAAAATTGAATATTGAAAATGGCAAGTGCTAACGCTAATATGCAGGCTGGGGCGCCACAGGGTGGACAGCCTAAGATGCCGAAGTTTAATTTCAGTTGGATATACATTATCATACTGATTACGCTGGGTGTCATCTACTTTACTGGTGATGGCAAGAACATCGGGCAGGGACCTGCTCGCACAGCATCGTACAGCAGTTTCAAGACATACGTGGACAGGGGCTATGCTTCACGCATTGTGGTCAACAAGAGCGAGTCGAAACTGCGCATGTACGTGAAGGGCGAGAATGTGCGTGATGTGTTCCACATGTCACTGAAGCAGACGGGCCCCAATCCGTATCTGGACATCATGTATGGCAGTGTGGACCAGTTGGAGCAGTTTGTAGAGCAGGAGCGCTCGGAGGGTAAATTCAAGGGCGAACTGGCCTACGAAGTGAACACCCGCAATGGCATTCTTGATTTCCTTATCTCACTGGCACCAGTGGCATTCTTCATCTTCCTGTGGTTCTTTGTGATGAACCGCATGGGAGGCGGCAGTGGCAGCGGTGGCGGCGGTTTCGGCATCTTCAGTGTGGGAAGGTCGAAGGCGCAGATGTTTGAGAAAGGCAATACGCTGGGCATCACCTTCAAGGACGTTGCTGGTCAGGAGGGTGCCAAACAGGAGGTACAGGAGATAGTGGATTTCCTGAAAAATCCGAAGAAATACACCGAACTGGGTGGTAAGATACCTAAGGGCGCTCTGCTGGTAGGTCCTCCGGGAACTGGTAAGACACTGCTTGCCAAGGCAGTAGCAGGCGAGGCAGAGGTGCCATTCTTCTCAATGTCGGGTTCAGACTTCGTGGAGATGTTTGTCGGCGTGGGTGCATCCCGCGTGCGCGATACCTTCGCTAAGGCTAAGGAGAAGGCGCCATCTATCATCTTCATAGACGAGATAGACGCCATAGGACGTGCTCGCAGCAAGAATCCTGGTATGGGCGGCAATGATGAGCGTGAGAATACGCTGAATGCCCTGCTGACGGAGATGGACGGATTTGGCACCAACTCTGGTGTCATCATCCTGGCTGCCACCAACCGTGTGGATATGCTGGATAAGGCGCTGCTGAGAGCTGGTCGTTTCGACCGTCAGATACATGTCGATTTACCTGACCTGCCAGAGAGAAAGGCGATATTCCAGGTTCACCTGAAACCTATCAAGGTAGATTCGAGCGTGGATATCGACCTGCTGTCACGTCAGACACCAGGCTTCTCTGGTGCCGATATCGCCAATGTATGTAACGAGGCTGCTCTGATAGCTGCCCGCCACAACAGCAAGACGGTGGGCAAGCAGGACTTCCTCGATGCTGTGGACAGAATCATCGGCGGTCTGGAGAAGAAAACCAAGGTGATGACAGAGGAAGAGAAGCGCGCCATAGCTCTGCATGAGGCAGGTCACGCTACGATATCGTGGTTCTGTGAGCATGCCAATCCACTGGTGAAGGTGAGCATCGTGCCTCGTGGCCGTGCTCTGGGAGCAGCGTGGTATCTGCCAGAAGAGAGGCAGTTGACTACCAAGGAACAACTCCTGGACGAGATGTGTTCGCTGATGGGTGGCCGTGCTGCAGAGGAACTTTTCACTGGCCATATCTCAACTGGTGCGATGAACGACCTGGAGCGCGCTACAAAGATGTCACAGAGTATGATAGCATATTACGGCATGAGCGACAAACTGCCTAATATGTGCTACTATGATAATAACGAATATGCCTTCACAAAGCCATATTCTGGAGAGACGGCAAAGATAATCGATGAGGAAGTGCTCAAGATGGTCAACGACCAGTACGAGCGTGCTAAGCAGATACTCACTGAACACAAGGAAGGGCATAACGCTCTGGCTCTCTTGCTGATACAGCGAGAGGTAATCTTCGCTGACGATGTGGAGAAGATATTTGGCAAGCGTCAGTGGGCAAGCCGTGCGGAGGAGATTATTAACGAAAACGATAACGCTAACCCTAACCTTAACCCTAACGATAACGATGAATAACTTTATAGTAAGAACGATAACGGGTGTGCTCTTTGTAGCCGCCGTGATAGTGTGTTTCCTGCGCCCAACGGCGATGATTGCATTCTTTGCCTTGGTGACAGGACTGTCGATATGGGAGTTTACAGGACTGGTGAACGAGCGTGACAATGAGGTGACGGTCAATCGCTTTATCTGTACTGCTGCAGGTGTGTTCTTTTTCCTCGCAGTAGCAGGATTCTGTGGTGAACTGACTCCTTCGTCAGTCTTTATCCCTTATCTGCTGACGGTGATGTATATGTTCTGTGCGGGTCTTTTCACCCGCAATGCCGATCCTGTCAATGACTGGGCTTACTCCATGATGTCACAGATGTACATCGCTTTGCCGCTGAGTTGCATCAATGTGCTGGCATTCCGTGCTTCTCTGGAGGGTGTGACCTACAATTTTCTCTTGCCACTGAGCATCTTCGTATTCCTTTGGATGAACGACACAGGTGCTTACTGCACGGGGTCGTTGCTGGGCAAGCACAAACTCTTCCCACGCGTCAGCCCAGGTAAATCATGGGAAGGCAGTATCGGTGGTGCCATTATCGTGGTATTGGTATCTCTCGCTCTCTCATGGGTGGATAGCAATCACGTGCTGGAGTCTCTGGGTGCTACGGAGACAGGTCTCTCGCAGATGGAGTGGGTAGGACTTGGCCTCGTAGTAGTGGTTTTCGGCACTCTGGGCGACCTGGTAGAGTCACTCTTCAAGCGCACTTTGGGCATAAAAGATAGCGGCCACATACTCCCCGGTCACGGAGGTATGTTAGACCGCTTTGATTCTTCTCTTATGGCGATTCCGGCGTCAGTGATTTATCTCTACACTCTGACGGCAGTATAGGGAATTACTTATAGAGGAATCGCTTGATAGACTTCTTTGGAGTCTTGGCAAACTCCTCATCATGTATCTCGAAGTATGCCACCTTGCAGTATGCAGGTTGGTTCTGATTGAGTTGCTCGAGATTCAGTTTCATCTGTGTCTCCACGTCATCGCTGCTCATATTGTTTGCAGTGCATGCGTCGAGGTCTGGATGAACCAGTGCCACAAGCTTTTGGTCACGCTGTACTACGATACTCTCCATTACGAATGGCAGAGAGTTGAGTGCATCCTCTATCTCCTCTGGGAAGATATTCTGTCCGGAAGGTCCGAGGAGCATGTTCTTAGAACGGCCTTTGATGAAGAGGTTGCCCTTCTTGTCCATGATGCCGAGGTCACCAGTGTGGTACCAGCCCTCCTTATCTAGAGTCTCTGCTGTCACCTCATCATTCTTGTAGTATCCGAGCATGACATTCATACCGCGAGCGAGTATCTCGCCAGGTTCAGTCTGTGGGTGCTTGGAGTCCACTTTCACCTCCATATGAACCACTGCCTTGCCACATGAGCCAGCCTTGTGCTCATGCCAGTCAGCATAGGTGATGATAGGAGCACACTCCGTAGCTCCGTAGCCTACGGTGATAGGGAACTTGATATCCTTGAGGAACTGTTCCACCTCCTGATTGAGGGCAGCACCGCCCACGATGATTTCGTAGAGACGTCCGCCGAATGCCTCATATACCTGGTCGTGAATCTTCTTCTTTATCTTGTCACCCACGATAGGTGTCTTCATAAGCATCTTGATAGCAGGAGTGAGTTTAGGGAACACCTTCTTGCGAATAATCTTCTCGATAACCAACGGAACGGCAATGATAATGATAGGCTTAATGTCCGTAAATGCCTGTGCCACTACAGCAGGAGAAGGTATGCGGGTGAGGTAGTAGATATGACAGCCAGTCATAAACTCCTTGATAAACTCAAATGCCATACCGTACATGTGAGCCATAGGGAGAATGGAGATGGTATTGTCACCTGGATGCAACTGCGTGTCGAGTACTATGCCTGCGAAATCGAGGTTGGACCACATAGCACGATAAGGAATCATCACGCCCTTAGAGAATCCGGTGGTGCCGGAGGTGTAGTTGATGATACACAATTGCTCGGGAGATTCTTCCTTGTAATAGTCAACAAACTCCTTACGGAAATACTTGGGGTATTTCTTGCCAAAGAACTCATTGAGGTGCTCACGGGCATAGGTGAGTTTGTCGGTGCGTGATATCATGAGCGAGTAGTCAGGAATATTGATGATACCCTCGAGCTCAGGCATCTTGGCAGGGTCTATCTGCTTAGCCACTACATCACCGACGAAGAGCAGACGCGCCTCAGAGTGATTGACGATATGATGAATCTGGTCTGCGGTAAACTCGTGCAGTATTGGTACTGCAACTGCACCATAGGTGAGGGTAGCGAGGAATGCCACCGCCCAGTTGCTCATATTGCGTCCGCAGAGGGCTATCTTGTCACCCTTCTCCACACCGCTATTTTCAAAAAGAATGTGTAGTTTCTCAATCTTGCGTGCTACATCCTGATACTGCAAAGTTGCGCCTTTGTAGTCAGTGAGAGCGTCCAGATTCCAATAATTCTTAATTGCTTGTTCTATGCAAGCATTAAAACTGGGTATTTGTTCCATTTTGTTATGCACAAATTTTCTAATTTTGTGCAAAGGTAATGCTTTTTTGCACACTAGCCAAATAAAATGTGCAATTTTTTTATTAAATGGATATTTTTTAGTACCTTTGCATGCAAATAATAAAAATATAGGTATGGGATTTTTCGGATTTTTCAATAAAGATAAGAAAGAGACTCTGGACAAGGGCCTTGAAAAAACGAAACAGAGTGTGTTTGAGAAACTCACTCGTGCCGTAGCAGGTAAGGACAAGGTAGATGATGAAGTACTGGACGATTTGGAGGAAGTACTGGTGACCAGCGACGTGGGTGTTGACACCACGCTGAAGATTATCAAGAGGATTGAGCAACGCGTGGCTCGTGACAAGTACGTCTCTACATCGGAACTCAACGAGATACTGAGAGAAGAGATAACAGCCCTGCTTGAGGAATATGACAATGATAATGGGAACGTTAACGGGAACGGGAATGACCCTTACGTTATCCTCGTTGTTGGCGTAAACGGCGTAGGCAAGACGACGACAATAGGAAAACTGGCGTACCAGTTTAAGCAGCAGGGCAAGAAGGTGTATCTCGGTGCTGCTGATACATTCCGTGCTGCAGCCGTGGAACAGATAGTGATATGGGGCGAGAGAGTCGGTGTGCCGGTAATAAAACAGCAGATGGGCAGTGACCCTGCCAGCGTAGCTTTCGACACGCTGTCATCAGCCAAAGCCAATGATGCTGACGTAGTGATAATAGATACGGCAGGCCGACTGCACAATAAGGTGAACCTGATGAACGAACTGAAGAAAATCAAGGACGTGATGAAGAAGGTGATACCTGATGCTCCTCATGAAGTCCTGCTGGTGCTCGACGGCTCGACAGGACAGAACGCCTTTGAACAGGCTAAGCAGTTTGCTTCAGTGACTCAGATTACCAGTCTTGCCATTACCAAACTTGACGGCACGGCAAAGGGTGGCGTGGTGATAGGCATATCCGACCAACTGCAGGTGCCAGTGAAGTATATCGGTCTGGGAGAGGGAATGGAAGACCTTCAGGAGTTTAATCGCAGGGAATTTGTGGACTCACTCTTTAAGAATTGAAGTTAGGTCGCATTGACATAGTGACACTGGGATGCTCGAAGAATCTCGTTGACAGCGAGAGGCTTCAGGAGATGTTGTGGCAGAAGGGCTACGACTGTTACGTTGATGCCGGAGAGGTGGAAGGCGAAATAGTCGTTGTGAATACCTGCGGATTCATCGGTGACGCTAAGGAGGAGAGCATCAATACGATATTGCAGTTTGCTGAGGCAAAGAAAGATGGGCAGATAAAGACCCTGTACGTGATGGGATGTCTGTCAGAGCGCTATCTTACGGAATTGGAATCTGAGATACCCGAGGTGGACAGGTATTATGGGAAGTTTGACTGGAAGGCATTGGCAGAGAACCTAAACGACCAAACCACTAAACCACTAAACGACCAAACGACCAAACCACTAAACCACTACAAATACATAAAAATCTCCGAAGGTTGCGACCGCCACTGCGCCTACTGTGCCATACCAATGATGACGGGTAGGCACAAGAGCCGTCCGATAGAGGAGATTCTGGACGAGGTAAGGCGGTTGATAGCAAGGGGTGTAAAGGAATTTCAGATAATAGCCCAGGAACTGACCTACTACGGCATTGACCTCTACGGAGAGCGCAAGATAGCCCAACTCATCTCTGAGATGGCTGATATAGAGGGCGTGGAATGGATAAGACTGCACTACGCTTATCCTAACCAATTCCCGATGGAACTCCTCGCTGTGATGAGAGAGAAGTCCAACGTATGTAAGTATCTGGACATAGCCCTGCAGCATATCTCGACGTCGGTGCTGGACCGAATGCGTAGAAATACGACTAAGGAAGAGGTGATGGAACTGGTGAAACGACTGAGGGAAGAAGTGCCGGGCATCACGCTGAGAACCACGCTGATGGTTGGTTATCCTGGGGAGACCGAAGAAGAATTCCAAGAACTTGTAGAGTTTACCAAGTGGGCACGTTTCGAGCGCATGGGAGCCTTCGCCTACTCTGAGGAAGACGGTACCTACAGTGCAGAGCACTACGAGGATGATGTGCCAGAAGAAGTAAAACAGCAGCGACTCGACAAACTCATGAGAGTGCAGCAGCGCATCTCCGCTGAGATAATGGAAGAGCAGGTAGGCAAGACATTCAAGACCATCATAGACAGAACGGAGGGAGACTGGTACGTAGGTCGCACCGAATACTCTTCGCCCGACATTGACCCAGAGGTCTTGATAAAGAATGATGGCAATCTGAAGATAGGTGAGTTCTATGATGTGGAAATCACTAGTGCAGAAGAATTTGATTTATACGGAATCATTAAAACAAAATAACGATGAACAACAAGGAATTTATAGCCGCTCTATCACAGAAGGTTGGGCTTACAACAAGTGAGACACAGAACGCAGTGCGTACATCCGTCAACAGCATTATAGAAATGCTCTGTGATGACAAGAGTGTGACATTGTCAGGTCTGGGAAGCTTTGACGTAAAGAAACGCCTCGAACGCGTCATCGTCAATCCATCCTCTGGTCAGAAGATGCTTGTGCCACCGAAACTCGTAGTGAACTTCAAACCGATGGCATCTCTCAAAGAAAAAGTAAAATAATAAGGAAAAGGATATAGACTATGGCTACAATAAAAGATATAGCAAGAGCTCTCGTGGAGAGGCATAAGATGAAGGTCGGAGCATCTGAAGAGTTCCTCCAGAAACTCGTAGAGGTCATCAACGAAGGTCTGATGCAGGACCGTGTTGTAAAGATTAAGGGATTTGGCACCTTCAAACTGCAAGAGGTTAAGGAGCGCAAGTCTGTCAATGTCAATACTGGAGAAAGCGTAATAATAGCAGCTCACGATAAGGTGACTTTCACACCGGATAATGTGATGCGCGATATTGTCAACAAACCATTTGCACACTTCGAGACGGTGATAGTGGATGGAGTTCCAGAGGAGAAACCTGCAAAGGTAGAGGAGAAACCCGAAAAGGCTGAAGAACCAGCCAAGGTCGAAGAGCCTGTAAAGGTTGCAGAACCAGTGAAACCAGAAACTCCGGAAACTTCTGAAACTCCTGACACTCTCGACGAACCCGAACACCACTACGTAAGAAACATCCTGCTGGGAGTGTTGCTTGCAGCTATCTGCTTCGGTCTGGGTTTCTTTGCCAAGAATGGATTCACGACAGCACCGAAGGAAGAACCTACAACACCGGCAAAACCAACGGTGGTGGATACCATCAAGGCAGACACTGTGGCAAAGCCAGCTCCTGTCGCTCCGGTCGAGAATGAGACTGCTGAGGTGGATGAATACGAACAGTATAACAAAGACCCTCGTGTGAAGTACGGTGCATACAAGATTGTAGGTTTGGATCAGGAGGTGACAGTACAGCAAGGCCAGACGCTGAAGGGCATCTCCAAGGCATATCTGGGTCCAGACATGGAGTGCTACGTAGAAGCCTTCAATGCTAATATAAAGGAAGTGCAGAAAGGCGATAAGGTACGCATTCCAAGATTGGAACTGAAGAAAAAGAAGAGAAAAGAATAGAATGAGCGTTTTTGATAGAATGATGAGTTCGCAAGACTCTCCGCTGAGAATGTTTGCGGAGTTTGACGGCGATATAAATAAGGTATTCGAGATGGGCAAGGAGGGCGATATGCCCGTGCTTATTACTCGCAATATGGTCAATTTCCCAGGTGTACTGACCTCGGTGACCATAGCGCGTGATGCCACCAGACAGTTGGTGAAATACATCGAGAAGCATCCGAAACAGCACTTTGCCATGTTCTGCCAGAAGGATATCAATATCGAGGAACCTTCGGCAGAAGACCTGTGCGAATATGGTGTCATAGCCCAGTTTCTCAAGGTTTTTGAGGTGCCAGGGCAGGCCAACCGCTATGCTTTCATAGCCCATGGACTGACACGTTGTAAGATAACAGAAGTACTGAAGGAAGAACCTTTCCTCAGGGCTCATGTGGTGCCAACGCCAGAGACATCGCCAAAAGAGGATAACTTGGAATATACTACGCTGGTCAGTGACCTGAGAAGCCGTGTCTTCGAACTGATAGAAAAGAGTGACTCTCTGCCCTTCGAACTGCAGATTTCGCTGCACGGCATCGATGATGCGGAGTTCTTCATCAATATGGTGGCTTACCATATGCCACTGAAACTCAGTGAGAAGATGGAACTCCTCTCCTGTGACGACCTCATGGTGCGTGCATATAAGTTGCTGGAACTCGTCAATCAGGAGATACAGTATGCTGACCTCAGGCTGGATATCCAGAACCGTACTCAGCATACCATCGACAACGAACAGAAGGAGTACTTCCTGCGCCATCAGCTCAAGACCATCAACAAGGAACTGGGAGAGGAGAATACATCTCCGGAATTGGCCAAGATACTTGAAAAGTCGAAGAAAAAGAAGTGGTCGAAGGAAGTAAAGGAGAATTTTGACAAGGAGGTGGAACGTCTGCGTCAGATGCATCCGCAGTCCAGCGATTACAATGTGCAACTCTCTTACGTTCAGCAGATAGTGGATTTGCCATGGGGCGAATACACCGTGGACGACATGGATCTCAAGCGTGCAGAGAAGGTGCTCAATCGCGACCACTACGGTATGGAGAAGGTCAAGGAACGCATACTGGAGTATATCGCCGTGCTCAAACTGCGTGGTGACCTCAAGTCTCCTATTCTCTGTCTCTACGGCCCTCCGGGAGTGGGCAAGACGAGTCTGGGCAAGAGCATTGCAGATGCCCTGCGCAGAAAGTATGTCAGAGTGAGCCTCGGCGGTCTGCATGACGAAGCCGAGATACGTGGTCATCGCCGTACGTATGTCGGTGCTTTGCCTGGCAGAATCATAAAGAATATCGAGAAGGCAGGCACGAGCAATCCGGTCTTTATCCTCGACGAGATAGACAAGGTGACGCAGAATACCAATCACGGTGACCCAGCCTCTGCGTTGCTGGAGGTGCTGGACCCCGAACAGAATACGGCTTTCCACGACAATTTCCTCGATATGGACTATGACCTGTCAAAGGTGATGTTCATCGCCACTGCCAATGACCTCTCTACCATCCCAGCACCGCTGCGTGACCGTATGGAGATAATAGAGGTGAGCGGCTACACCACGGAGGAGAAGATAGAGATAGCCAAGCGCCATCTCGTGCCCAGAGAGAAGGAGAAGACGGGTTTCAAGTCGAATAAGAAACTGTCATTCAAGAAGGATGCCCTGGAGAAGATTATAGAGCGCTACACGAGAGAGAGTGGTGTGAGACAGTTGGAGAAACAGATAAACAAATGTTTCCGCAAGATGGCCTTCTACCTTGCCCGTGACCTCTATACACCTTATGACAAGATAGGTAAGGAAAATCTTGAAGACCTGCTCGGCAAACCGCCATTCTATCGCGACATATACCAAGGCAATGACTATGCTGGCGTGGTGACAGGACTGGCATGGACGAGCGTAGGCGGTGAGATACTCTTCATCGAGACCAGCCTGTCCAAGGGTAAGGGTGGCAAACTGACGCTAACGGGCAATCTGGGTGACGTGATGAAGGAGAGTGCCACTATCGCTCTGGAGTATGTCAAGGCACATGCTGACCTGTTGGGCATAGACTCCGAACTCTTCGAGAAGTGGAATATCCATATCCACGTGCCGGAGGGTGCTACGCCAAAGGACGGTCCTTCGGCAGGTATCACCATTGCCACCTCCATCGCTTCGGCTATCACACAGCGTAAGGTGCGCAAGAATGTGGCTATGACGGGTGAGATAACGCTCCGAGGAAAGGTGCTGCCTGTAGGTGGCATCAAGGAGAAGATTCTCGCTGCCAAGCGTGCCGGCATCACTGACATCATGCTCTGCAACGCCAATAGGAAAGACATAGAGGAGATTCCGGAGGATTACCTCAAGGGGCTGACATTCCACTATGTGGAGTCTGTCTCTGATGTATGGAACTTTGCACTTACCAAACAGATAGTAGATAATCCGAATAATGACCTTCGAGCTTCAATACACTGATGCCAATAGTTGGGCACGTGCAGGTAAGATAACCACAGACCACGGTGAGATTCTGACGCCTATCTTTATGCCTGTCGGTACGGTGGGCAGTGTCAAGGCTGTGCACTTCGAGGAACTCCGGAAACAGGTGATGGCGCAGATAATACTGGGCAACACCTATCACCTCTATCTGCGTCCTGGACTTGACATACTGCGCAGGGCTGGCGGCTTGCATAAGTTTATTGGGTGGGAGAGACCTATGCTGACTGATTCGGGCGGCTTTCAGGTCTTTTCGCTGGCAGGCATCCGCAAACTGACGGAAGAAGGTTGTGAGTTCAGGAGTCATATAGACGGTTCCAGGCATATCTTCACACCAGAGAATGTGATGGATACGGAGCGCATCATCGGTGCCGACATCATAATGGCGCTCGATGAGTGTCCTCCTGGCAAGAGCGAATGGCAATACGCACGCAAGAGTCTCACGCTCACTCATCACTGGCTGGACCGTTGCATCAAGCGTTTCAATGAGACAGAGCCGCTCTACGGGCACCGTCAGAGCCTCTTCCCCATAGTGCAGGGATGTACCTTCAAGGACCTGCGTCAGGAGTCGGCCAGATACGTGGCTGACAAGGGTTGTGACGGCAATGCCATCGGCGGACTTGCCGTAGGCGAGCCAACGGAGGTGATGTACGAGATGGTGGAAGTGGTCAATGAAATCCTGCCGAAAGATAAACCGCGCTATCTGATGGGTGTCGGCACACCATGGAATATACTGGAGAACATAGAACGTGGCGTGGATATGTTTGACTGCGTGATGCCTACCCGCAATGGTCGCAATGCACTGCTCTTCACCTACGAGGGCACGATGAATATGCGCAACAAGAAGTGGGAGGATGACTTCACGCCGCTGGATGAGGAAGGATGCGACATAGACCGCATTACCACCAAGGCCTATCTGCACCATCTCTTCAAGGCGCAGGAATATCTGGCGCTGCAGATAGCCTCGATACACAATCTGGCTTTCTACCTGCGACTGGTGACTGACGCGCGTGAGCATATAATAAAAGGTGACTTTACTCAATGGAAAAAATCCATTATAGAAAATATGCAGAGAAGGCGATAAAGGTGCTGAAGTCTTTGGTGCCCGGCAGGCTGGATAGATATATCATAGGTAAGTTTATAGGTACCTATTTCTTCTCTATCCTGCTGATTATCAGTATCAGTGTGGTGGTGGACTTCAATGAGAACCTTAATAAGTTCGAACAGTATCACACCCCGTGGAAGGCACTGGTATTTGACTATTATGCCAATTTCATCCCTTACTTTGCCAATCTCTTCTCGCCGCTTTTTGTCTTCATCGCTGTCATCTTCTTTACCTCCAAGATGGCCGGCAACAGCGAGATAATCTCCATCATGGCGGCAGGAGTTAGTTTTAAGCGCCTGATGAAGCCCTATATGTTGTCGTGCGTCTTCATCTCCGTGCTCAATTACTGCCTCTCAGCCTACGTCATACCTCACGGTACTGTCATCCGCCAGAATTTCGAGGCTCTGTACAAGAACAACAAGAAGAACACCTCGGCCGAAAACGTGCAGTTGCAGGTAGAGAAAGGCGTGATAGCCTACATGCAGCACTATGACAACATCCGCAAGCGCGGCTACGGTTTCTGTCTGGATAAGTTTGAGAACAAGAAGCTCGTCTCGCACTTCACCGCTACGGAGATACAGTATGACACTATCTCAGACTTCAAATACCACTGGAAGGCGCGCAACTGGAAGATACGCAATATGAAGGGCATGCGTGAGACCATCACCTCGGGTGCCGAGATAGATACCCTGATTGCAATGGAACCCACCGACCTCGTCTATTCACGCGGTCAGCAGGAGACTTTCACCTCGCCTCAGTTGGCAGAATACATCTCCAAGCAGCTGGACAGGGGTTCGTCCAACGTAGTGCGCTATCAGGTGGAGTATCACAAGCGCATCGCCACGTCATTTGCCTCCTTCATCCTCACCATCATCGGTGCCTCGCTCTCTGCCCGCAAGCGTAAGGGCGGCATGGGCATGTATCTCGGTCTGGGACTCGTGCTGAGTTTCGTGTATATCATGCTCCAGACCGTCTCGTCATCCTTCGCTATCAATGCCGGCGTGTCGCCGATGCTCTCAGCGTGGATGCCAAATATAATATTTGCTGTGGTGGCATACTTCTGTTACTGCAAAGCACCTAATTAATAAAATATGTATTTCGACGAAACACTACTCAACGATAATGTACTCGATGCTCTCTGGGATATGCACTTCGACAAGTGTACACCTATCCAGGAGGGTTGCATAGATGCCATCATAGGAGGGCATGACATAATGGGCGTAGCCCAGACCGGCACTGGCAAGACGGCGGCTTATCTGCTGCCCGTACTCTCCATGCTCGACGACGGTGGATTTCCGGAGGATTCCATCAACTGCCTCATCATGGCACCGACTCGTGAACTGGCGCAGCAGATAGACCAGGCCATGCAGGGATTCTCTTACTACCTCAATGGAGTCAGTTCGGTGGCGGTATATGGCGGCAACGACGGCAATCGCTATGATCAGGAGGTGGCAGCACTCAGGAAGGGTGCCTCGGTCATCATCGCCACTCCAGGCCGTCTCATCTCTCATATGCAGATGGGCAACCTCGACCTCTCGCGCCTGTCATTCTTCATACTCGACGAGGCAGACAGAATGCTCGACATGGGTTTTTCGGAGGATATCATGACCATTGCCAAGACCATCGGTGAGGGATGCCAGACCATCATGTTCTCGGCTACGATGCCCGATAACATCAACAAACTGGCTCACACCCTGCTGCATAACCCCGTCAATGTGCGTATCGCCGTTAGCAAACCTGCGGAGAAGATTCAGCAGTCGGCATACGTGTGCTATCCAGCACAGCGGCTGAAGATTATCAAGCATCTCTCGCCCGAACTCAAGCGCACCATCATCTTCTCAGGCAAGAAACAGAGAGTGAAGGAGATATACCATGCCCTGAAGCAGATGAAACTCAACTGCGGCACCATGCACTCTGACCTCACCCAGGCGGAGCGTGATGAGGTGATGTACCAGTTCAAGGCAGGCAAGATAGACATCCTCGTGGCTACTGATATAGTGGCACGCGGCATAGACATCGACGACATCCAGATAGTCATCAACTATGACGTGCCTCATGATGTGGAGGACTATGTGCACCGTATCGGCCGTACGGCACGTGCGGAGCGCGACGGTATCGCCATCACCCTCGTTGCTGAGGATGAGATATGGCTGTTCAAGAAGATAGAGCATTTCCTGGAATACGAGATAAAGAAGAATCCTCTGCCGGAAGGACTGGGCGAGGCACCGGAGTATAAGAGTGTGAAAGGCTCAAGAGGTTCTAAGGGGGCAAAGGGCTCAAGGTCTCGTAAGCATAATCACGGCAAGCAGGGAGGGAAATCCAAAAGTAACAATAGGTCAAAGAACGCTAAGAGAAAATAGATCCGTTTTTCTGAGTACAAAGGTATAATAAATACCTAGTTTGCACAAGCAAAACGGGGTATTTAACTTTTTAGAAATCCCAGTAAAATCGCGTATTGCGGAGGTTATTTGCAAAACCTGTACTTCTATATTTAGAAGTATTAGTTCTATCGGTAGAAGTATTGCTCCTGCCAATAAAAGTTTTGCTTCTGCATAGGGTTTGTTATCAGCCCCCAAAAATCGACGAGGTTTTTAACATTTTAAGATGGTGTAACTATTCACTTATTCAGTCGGACAGGAAGGTTTTCCTGATTTCATGCCACACGGAGTTTTATATTATATATAATATAATAAATTACAAAATAAAAATTGATTTTTTTAGAAAATATTTCAAATACCTTCCTGTCCGACTGAATAAGTGAATAGTTGAATAAGTGAATAGCCTAACAGGTGTCTGTGACCCTTCTTGTTAATAACATACACCTTATACAGCCCTGCAGGGAGTTTGCCTGTGCGAACGGTCATGTTGCCTGCATAGCTGCTGACTATTGCAGAAGTAATGTCGGTGTCTTGAGCAGAGGTGACGATTACCAGTTTGCCGGCTGTGACGTCGGTGCCATTGAGCGTAATTATGCCATTGGAGTAGGGCAGTATGGCGGGAACGGATGGGGTAGGGTGCTCACTGTCATCTGCAGCGTATGAGAATGCAGGCTGAGACTCATTGCCGTAACGGTCGGTTGACGTAACAGCAAAATAGCGTATTGCCCCAGCATTGCCAATATTTATCTGAGTATCGGTAAGGTTTGCTGCCAACAGGTTCTCTGCCTTGCTCACATCTACGTGAGGAACATCGGAACCATATAAGTTGTAGGTCCCCTCACCGCCTCTCCAACTCACAATACTGCCCGAAAAGCTGACGTCAGAAGGCTTTGCGGGCTTGCTGTCGCTGAGCCATGTCATAGCCGGCTGTAGTGCAGGCAGCGTGGCATAGCCGTCAGCGTAATAGTTGTAGAGTCCCTTGGTATTGTCAGTAAAGAACTTGGAACGGAACATGCAGTTGCCCATGCCGTACTGACGCAAGACGTGCAACTGGCGTGTTATATCGGTGATGGGCCAGTTCTTCTCACGGGGATGCATGAAGTAGATACCCAGTCCGGGTGCTACAATCCTGCCCTGAGAGCGCTCCTGCCAGTCTATGGCGAAGGGGTAGAAATTCTCGTTTTTGAAGTACATCATAGGGTAGATGGCATCCATCAGTCCCTCTTTCAGCCACAGGGCAACATCCTGACATACCACGTCGCGAGCATTCCATCCGTGTGACCACTGGCGCTTGGTGTCAGCATATTTGCCCACTGGCGAACAGGACATCTGTATCCACGGTTTTCTCTCTCTCACCTCAGATGCTATTGCCCTCACTATGCGCGTGATGCACTCGCGCCCACGTTCCTTTTTGGCTATCTTGCCCCATGTGTCGGGATAACGTATATAGTCGAGGTGAATGCCGTCTATATCGTAACGACTGACAAGGTCGCCGCAGAAACGAGCCAAGTAGTCTGCCGTGCCGGAATTTTCTGGATTCATAAATCCCTCGTCACCGATTTTCTTCAGCAGTTCGGGATGTGTCTTGCGTAGGTTCTTGCATCCTGCTCCGTTCCACTTGCCGCAAGGGATTGTGACCACCCATGCGTGCACCTTCATTCCACGCTTGTGACACTCGTCGATAGCAAACTGCAGCGCATCATAGCCGGGAGACTGACCAGGTTTGCCGCTCAGACAACCGTCCCATGGTTCCATGTCGGAAGGAAAGATGGTGGTAGCCCTCACGCGGGTTTGCAGTATGATGGTGTTGATATTGGCATTTGCCAGGCGGTCGAGTATCTGGCACAGTTCCTTCTGTTGTAATGCCTGCCCGCCGCCGTTGTTGGCGAAGGAGTGCGGCCAGTCGATGCCTCCGATGGTGGTGAGCCATACAGCACGCACCTCATGCAAAGGCTCTGCCGCCGGAGAATAGGTACTAAGAGTAGGGGTGTTTCCTGCTGTCAGAGTAGCAAGAAAAAAGGCGTTAATCAGTGTTGTCAAAAAAAAAATCTTCATTTCGAGTACAAAGTTACTCTTTTATTTTTGTTTTAGCAAATTTTTTTGTACCTTTGCATGGTAAATGTTTACACATCAATGATTACATTTTTAGTATCACTCATAGCTTTGGTTTTGGGCTTTCTGATTTACGGAAAGTTCGTTGAGAAAGTCTTCGGTCCTGATGAGAAGAGGATTGCGCCTGCCGTTCGCAAGGCAGACGGCGTGGACTTCATTGCGCTTCCTACATGGAAGGTGTTCATGATTCAGTTTCTGAATATTGCCGGCACAGGTCCTATCTTCGGTGCCATTATGGGCATGTGGTTCGGAATGTCGGCATACCTGTGGATAGTGCTCGGTTGTATCTTTGCCGGTGCTACGCACGACTACCTCAGCGGCATGATAAGTGTGCGCAAGGGTGGTATCGGACTGCCTGACATCGTTGGACAGTATCTGGGCAAGTCGATGCGCAGGCTGATGCTCTGCTTCGCCGTATTGCTGCTGATACTCGTAGGTGCCGTCTTTGTCAGTGCACCGGCATCGCTCATCAATAATATGGTGATGTCGGTAGGCGGCTTTGACAATATGCTGTTGTGGATATGCGTGATATTCGTCTATTACATCATCGCCACGATGATGCCTATCGACAAGATTATCGGCAAGATATACCCTCTCTTCGCTATCTCGCTGCTCTTTATGGCAGTAGCACTGATGGTGGTGCTGTTCGTCAAGTGGCCTGCACTGCCAGAGGTGTGGGACGGTCTGGATAATATGGGAAGCCAGCTGGATATCAAGAATCCTGATCCTATCTTCCCGGCACTCTTCATTACCATCGCCTGTGGTGCGATATCAGGTTTCCACGCTACGCAGAGCCCACTGATGGCGCGCTGCATGAAGTCAGAGAAACTCGGCCGCCCGGTATTCTACGGTTCGATGATTACGGAAGGTCTCGTAGCTCTTATCTGGGCAACGGTGAGCAGTTGGTTCTTCTACTATGAGGGATGGCGCGAGATATGCACACCAGAGATGATAGCACAGTTTGGTGCATCGGGCAAGACGGTGACACAGTTCTTTGCCGCTCCTAAGGTGGTGATGACAGTCTGTGAGGGTTGGCTGGGTACATTCGGCGGCATACTGGCAGTACTGGGTGTCGTGGCAGCTCCTATCACCAGTGGTGATACTGCTCTGCGCTCATGCCGACTGATAGTGGCTGATGCCCTGAGGATAGACCAGCGCCCAGTCATGAAGCGCCTGATGGTGAGCATACCGCTCTTCTGCGTGGCTGTAGGAATACTCGTATGGCAGATGGATAATCCTGACTCCTTCAATACCATCTGGAAGTACTTCGGATGGGCCAACCAGACACTGTCCGTCTTTACTCTGTGGGCTATTACGGTATATCTGGCACTGAAACGTAAGTTCTACGTTATCACCATGATACCAGCCATCTTCATGACCTGCGTATGCACCACCTTCCTCTGCGTCAGCAAGGATGCCCTGGGCCTGCCGTCTGAGATAGGTTATGTCGTAGGACTGCTGACGGCAATCGTCTGCACGGTGAACTTCTTCGTGTGGTACAATAAGAAGTTTATGGTGGAACTGAAAACAAATAAATACGGTGAAAGAATTCGTTAAACAATAAAAGATATTATGAAAAAGTTTTTTTTAGTATTTGCCATGATGGCAATGACAGTAGCTGCCAATGCGCAGTTTGAAGCAGGTAAGACATTCGTAGGTGCCTCAGTGACGGGTCTGGACCTCAACTACAATGGTGCACGTAAGTGGAGCATCGGCGTAGAGGGTCGCGCAGGACAGTTTATCACTGACAACTGGCTCCTGTTCGGACAGTTGGGCTATCAGCATCGTGGTGACGTGAAGCAGAATGACTTCAAAATCGGTGTCGGCGGTCGCTACTACATCCTGCAGAATGGTATCTTCCTGGGTGCCAATGCCAACTATGTGCATGAGACTAAGAACTACAACGACTTCGTGCCAGCCATTGAGATAGGTTACTCATTCTTCGTGAGCCGCTCAGTGACCATCGAACCAGCTCTCTACTATGAGCAGAGCATCAATGACCACAAGAATCGTTCTACCATCGGTCTGAAGGTAGGACTGGGCATCTATCTGCCAAAGAACAAGATACAGAACTCCGTAAAAGAGGCTTTTAAATAATGTTATCAGTAGAAGAACTTACAGACAAACTCATCGACCTCTCATTCGCTGAGGATATAGGTGACGGCGACCATACCACACTCTGTTGCATACCAGAGGATGCTATGGGCAAAAACCGCCTTATCGTCAAGGAAGACGGCATACTGGCTGGCGTAGAGGTAGCCAAGGAGGTGTTCCGCCGCTTTGATCCCACACTGCAGGTGGAGGTGCTGATAGAGGACGGTGCCGAGGTGAAGAAGGGTGACATCGCCATGTATGTCACGGGTAAGGTGCAGAGCCTGCTGCAGACGGAGCGCCTGATGCTCAATATCATGCAGCGCATGAGTGGCATCGCTACCATGACTCACAAATACCAGCAGGCACTCATCGATGCTGGCACCAAGACGCGAGTGCTCGACACACGCAAGACCACTCCCGGAATGCGCATGCTGGAGAAAGAGGCTGTAAAGATTGGTGGTGGCATGAATCACCGCATTGGCCTCTTCGACATGATACTGCTGAAGGACAACCACATAGACTTTGCCGGTGGCATACACAATGCCGTCAGCCGTGCCAAGGAATACTGCAAGAAGAACGGCAAAGACCTCAAGATAGAGGTGGAGGTACGCAACTTCGACGAACTGCGTCAGGCACTTGAGGAGAAACCAGACCGTATCATGTTTGACAACTTCACACCGGAAGATACGGTGAAGGCCGTGGAGATGGTGAATCATCAGTGTGAGACGGAGTCATCAGGCGGTATCACATTCGAGACAATGATACCTTACGCTAAGGCTGGTGTGGATTTTATATCTTTCGGTGCATTGACACACAGCGTGAAGGGATTGGACTTATCTTTTAAGGCATGTTAATATGAAAGTACTTGTAACAGGAGCAAATGGCCAACTCGGCAATGAGATGCGTTTGAAGGCAAAGAAGTCATCAAACAAATTCCTCTTTACCGACGTAGTAGAGCAGGAGGGAGTAGAGACCACGATGCTCGATATAACAGACATCGATGCTGTGCGCAAGATGGTCAGGGACAATGAGGTAGATGTGATCGTCAACTGTGCTGCCTACACCAACGTGGATAAGGCTGAGACAGATGAAACGCTATGTCATACTCTCAATGCCGAGGCACCAAAGATACTCGCTACGGTGATGAAGGAGAAGAAGGGTATGCTCATTCATATCAGCACCGACTACGTATTCGGCGCAGACCCATATAACACACCTTGTAAGGAAGACCAGAAAGGTACGCCAACGGGTGTGTATGGCAAGACCAAACTTGAGGGCGAGGAGAATATCATCGCCACAGGTCTAAACCACGTCATCATCCGTACGGCATGGCTATATTCGGAGTTTGGCAAGAACTTCGTCAAGACGATGCTCAATCTCACGGCAACGAAGCCCCAACTGAAGGTGGTATTCGACCAGGTGGGCACTCCGACATACGCCGGCGACCTGGCAGATATCATCATGCGCGTGCTTCTGGACTACAAGATAGAGACGGCAGAGTGGGGCGCTTCCACCAGGGCACGCCGCTACTCCAAGACAGGCATCTATCACTACAGCAACGAGGGCGTCTGCTCATGGTATGACTTCACCATGAAGATAGCCGAGATAGCAGGCAACAAGGATTGTGACATACAACCCTGCCACAGCGATGAATTCCCATCACCAGTGAAGCGCCCGGCATACTCCGTACTGGACAAGACTAAGGTAAAGCAGACCTTTAACGTGAAGGTGCCTTACTGGACTATCTCACTGAAACAATGTATGAAAAACATTAAGGCATGGAAGTAATACAGACAGCAATAAAGGATGTGCTCATCATCGAGCCACAGGTGTTTGGCGATGCCCGCGGCTATTTCTTTGAGTCTTTCTCACAACGTGAGTTTGACGAGAAGGTGGCACCAATATTGGACCACACTATCAACTTCGTGCAGGACAATGAGTCCATGTCCAAATACGGCGTGATGCGTGGCCTGCATTTCCAGCGTCCGCCTTACACACAGTCCAAACTGGTACGCTGCGTAAAGGGTGCCGTGCTCGATGTGGCAGTGGACATACGCAAGGGTTCGCCAACATTCGGCCAGCATGTAGCAGTAGAACTGACGGAAGAGAACCACAGACAGTTCTTTGTGCCAAGAGGTTTCGCTCATGGCTTTGCCGTACTGTCAGAGACAGCTGTGTTCCAGTATAAGTGTGATGAATTCTACCACCCGGAGGCTGACGGCGGCATCTCAATAGTCGATGACTCACTGGGCATAGACTGGAGAATTCCTACGGACAAGGCTCTGCTGTCAGAGAAGGACACCAAGCACGCCCTACTAAAAGACTTTGACAGTCCTTTTGATATCAATATAGATTTATATTAAGTTATGAAGAATATAGTAATTACCGGCGGTGCAGGCTTTATTGGCAGCCATGTAGTACGCCTTTTCGTGAATAAGTATCCAGAGTACAATATCATGGCAACCTCGCCAACCTCAAGGATATCGAGGACAAGCCAAACTATAAGTTTGTGAAGATGGACATCTGCGACTTTGATGCCTTCTACCAGTTGATGCAGGACGAGAAGATTGACGGTATCATACATCTCGCTGCAGAATCTCACGTGGACCGCTCTATCAAAGACCCATTCACCTTTGCCCGTACCAATGTGATGGGCACGCTGTCACTCCTGCAGGCTGCAAAACTCTATTGGGAGTCTCTGCCGGAGAAGTACGAGGGCAAGCGCTTCTATCATATCTCTACCGATGAGGTGTACGGTGCACTGGAGATGACCAATCCGGAGGGCATCGAACCTCCATTCACCACAACGGCAAGTTCCAGCGAGCATCATCTGGCATACGGTAAGGACTTCTTCTACGAGACGACGAAGTACAATCCACATTCTCCTTACTCTGCTTCGAAGGCATCATCGGACCACTTCGTACGTGCTTTCCACGATACATACGGCATGCCGACCATCGTGACCAACTGTTCCAACAACTATGGTCCTTACCAGTTCCCGGAGAAACTGATTCCTCTCTTTATAAATAATATAAGGAATAAGAAGCCGCTGCCTGTATATGGCAAGGGTGAGAATGTGCGTGACTGGCTCTATGTAGTGGACCACGCAAGGGCTATCGACGTGATTTTCCATAATGGCAAGATAGCTGAGACATACAATATCGGCGGTTTCAACGAGTGGAAGAACATTGACATCATCAAGACTGTCATTAAGACCGTTGACCGTCTGCTCGGACGTGCAGAGGGTGAGGATTTGAACCTCATCACATACGTCACCGACCGTCTGGGCCACGATGCCCGCTATGCCATCGACTCCACAAAACTACAGAAGGAACTCGGTTGGGAGCCTTCTCTGCAGTTTGAGGAGGGCATAGAAAAAACCGTGAAGTGGTATCTCGACAACGAGGAGTGGATGGATAATGTCACTTCCGGCGACTACGAGAAGTACTACGAAAATATGTACAAAAACAGATAAACTAAATGTTTGATAACTTAAGCGAAAGACTTGAACGCTCGTTCAAGATACTCAAGGGTGAAGGCAAAATCACCGAGATAAACGTTGCCGAAACCCTCAAGGATATACGTCGTGCTCTGCTCGATGCCGACGTCAACTACAAGGTAGCCAAGACATTCACCGATACTGTTAAACAGAAGGCACTGGGCATGAATGTGCTCACGGCTGTGAAACCAGGCCAACTGATGGTGAAACTGGTGCATGACGAACTGGCAGAACTCATGGGCGGCAAAGCCGAGGAGACACGCATCAGCGGTCATCCTGCTGTCATCATGATGGCAGGTCTCAACGGTGCCGGTAAGACCACGATGTCTGGCAAACTGGCTCTCTATCTCAAGAAAAAGCAGAATAAGCGCCCACTGCTCGCAGCCTGTGACACCTTCCGTCCGGCCGCTATGGAGCAACTTCGAGTATTGGCAGAGCAGGTAGAAGTGCCTTGCTATATGGAGGAAGGCGCTACAGACCCGGTAAAGGTGGCTCTCAATGCCATTCAGGAGGCTAAGGCGAAGTCTTACGACGTGGTGATTATAGATACCGCTGGTCGTCAGTCTATCGACGAGGAACTGATGCAGCAGGCTGAGGATATCAAGAAGGCAACAAATCCTGATGAGGTACTGCTCGTAGTTGATTCCATGACAGGCCAGGATGCTGTCAACACCGCTAAGACCTTCAACGAGAGACTGGAGATAACGGGCGTTATCCTCACCAAACTCGATGGCGACACCCGTGGTGGTGCGGCTCTCTCTATCCGTACCGTGGTGGATAAACCTATCAAGTTCATCGGTACGGGTGAGAAGATGGAGGCTCTTGATGTATTCCACCCTGAGCGTATGGCAGACCGCATCCTCGGCATGGGCGACGTGGTATCTCTCGTGGAGCGTGCACAGGAGCAGTTTGACCTGGAAGAGGCTAAGCGCCTACAGAAGAAGATAGCAAAGAATAAGTTTGACTTCGATGACTTCCTCGGTCAGATACAGCAAATCAAGAAGATGGGCAATATCAAGGACCTCGCTGGCATGATACCCGGAGTGGGCAAAGCTATCAAGGACGTTGATATTCCTGATGACGCATTCAAGAGCATCGAGGCTATAATACAGTCTATGACACCCAAGGAGCGCCAGAATCCTGATATCCTCAATATCTCACGCAAACAGCGTATCGCAAAGGGTTCGGGAACTGATATGCAGGAGGTGAACCGCCTCATTAAGCAGTTTGACCAGATGAGGAAAATGATGCGTATGTTCCAAGGCAATAAGATGGCCAATATGGCTAAGATGGCATCTATGATGGGTGGTATGAAAGGTGGATTTCCAAAAATATAATAAGATATGCAGTTAATCGACGGAAAAGCAACGGCAACAGCTATCAAGGCTGAGATAGCCGCAGAGGTAAAGGAGATAATGGCAAAGGGTGGCAAACAGCCACATCTGGCCGCAGTACTCGTGGGACACGACGGTGGTTCGGAGACCTACGTGAAGAATAAGGTGCTGGCGTGTGAGGCATGTGGATTCAAATCTACACTCATCCGCTATGAGGACAATATCACGGAGGAGGAACTCCTTGACTGTGTATCGCGATTGAATCGCGATGAAGATATCGACGGTTTCATCGTGCAGTTGCCTCTGCCGAAGCACATCGACGAACAAAAGATAATCGAGGCTATCGACTACCGTAAGGACGTGGATGGATTCCACCCAATCAACGTTGGTCGCATGGCTATAGGATTACCTTGCTTTATCTCGGCTACTCCTTTGGGTATCATTATGTTATTGAAGCGTTATAATATCGAGACAAGTGGCAAGAAATGCGTCATCCTTGGTCGTTCCAACATCGTAGGCAAACCTATGGCGCAACTCATGATGCAGAAGCAGTATGGTGATGCTACAGTCACCGTATGCCACTCTCGTTCCAAGGATCTGAAGAAGGAGTGTCAGGAGGCAGACATTATCATCGCAGCCATCGGCCGTCCAGCCTTCGTCACTGCTGATATGGTGAAGGATGGAGCCGTGATAGTCGATGTGGGCACCACTCGTGTGCCAGACAGCACTCGCAAGAGCGGTTTCCGTCTCTCTGGCGACGTGGACTTTGAGAATGTTGCTCCCAAATGCTCATTTATCACACCAGTGCCAGGTGGCGTAGGTCCTATGACCATCTGTTCGCTGATGAAGAATACTCTCGCAGCAGGTAAGAAGGAATACTATAAATAAAGAGAATGGAAACCATCATTAATCTACTGTCGCTTTGCGGCGCCCTGGCCCTCTTCCTCTATGGTATGAAGATTATGAGTGAGGGCTTGGAGAAGTTCGCCGGTAGCAAACTGCGTGCTATCCTTGCAGCTATGACGGGCAATCGTGTCATGGGCGTACTAACTGGTATTCTCATCACGGCCATCATACAGTCTTCATCTGCCACTACAGTTATGGTGGTCAGTTTCGTCAATGCCGGCCTGATGACCTTGGCACAGTCCATTGGCGTCATTATGGGTGCCAATATCGGTACTACGGTAACGGCATGGATTATCTCCGCCATCGGCTTTAAGGTTGATATCGCAGCTTTTGCCATACCGCTGTTGGCCATAGGTATGCCACTCATCTTCTCCAACAAGTCCAACCGCAAGAGTATCGGTGAGTTTATCTTTGGTTTCTCATTCCTCTTCATGGGTCTGGTGTTCCTCCAGCAGGCTGCCACAGACCTCAATATCGGGGGCATTGCCACCAATATCCTCGCCAGTGTACCAAGTGACAGCTTCTTTACCATACTGCTCTTTGTCCTCGTAGGTGCAATCGTTACGATGATAGTTCAGGCTTCAGCAGCCACGATGGCCATTACGCTGATGCTCTTCGATATGCACATCCCAGGCTTTGGCTTCGAACAGGCTGCCGCACTGGCTATGGGTCAGAATATAGGCACTACTATTACCGCCTTCATGGCTTCTCTAGCCGCCAATACTCAGGCACGCCGTGCAGCTTTGGCTCACATGTTCTTCAATGTCTTTGGTGTGGTAGTAGTTCTCTTTGTATTCTATCCAGCATGTCATCTCATAAGCTGGTTCTGCACCGACGTGATGTACACGAATAATGACATGTACAAACTGTCAACATTCCACACCGCCTTCAATGTGTTCAACACTCTGCTCCTGATATGGTTTGTACCACAGATTGAGAACTTCGTATGCAAGATGCTGCCGCAGAAGGAGCAGGACGAGGAGTATCGTCTGCGCTTCATCTCTGCTGGTCTGCTCTCTACCGCTGAGCTTTCTATTCTGGAGGCAAAGAAGGAAATCAACAACTTTGCAGAGCGATGCTACAAGATGTTCACGCTCGTAGTGGACATCATGAATGTAGAGAAGGATGACGACTTCACCAAGAAATTCTCGCGCATCGAGAAGTACGAGAATATCACAGACAATATGGAGGTGGAGATAGCCAACTATCTTAACAAAGTGAGTGAGGGTAGGTTGTCAGACGAGTCAAAGGGACGCATACAGCGTATGATGCGACAGATAGACGAACTGGAGTCTATCGGCGACTCTCTCTATAATCTCACACGTACCCTCAACCGTCGCCGTAAGAATGTCAAGGAACCGTTCACCAAGTCACAGATGGAGCACATGCACTCTATGATGACACTCGTGGACAGCGCTTTGACCGAGATGATTAAGATGGTGGCTCATCCTGATGCTCAGGGAATGTCATACACTAAGTCGCAGAATATCGAGAACGAAATCAATAACTACCGTTCTCACCTCAAGGGTCAGAACCTCACAGACGTTACCAACGGTGTCTATTCTTATCAGTTGGGCGTCTATTATACAGACTTCGTCAATGAGTGTGAGAAACTTGGTGACTACATCATCAATGTAGTACAGGCAGCAGCCGAGTGTTCTCGTCATGCCCAGCAGTCATAATCACTCTTATCACTCTTTATCCCAGTATGATGCATAGCACCACGCTCCAGTGGGCTATGGCTCCCAACAGTACGAAGACGTGCCATATAGCGTGGAAGTTCTCCTTGCTGTCATGGGCAAAGAAGTATGTGCCTGCCGTATAGAACAATCCCTCTGCTACCAGCAGACCCATGGCGAGAGGAGTGAGACGGGAGAATACGGGATCGATAACCAGTAGTACGCTCCATCCCATTATCAGATATATGGCAAGCGATAGGCGAGGGTATCTCCCCATAGCGAATATCTTGTAGAAGGTGCCACCGATCACTGCCGCCCATTGCACACCGAATATAGTCCAGCCAATCCAACCGCCTACCACACCGACGCATATCGGGGTGTAGGAGCAGGCTATCATCACGTAGATGCTGATATGGTCGAGTTTGCGTAGCACATTCTTTGCCGTGCCTGGGTAAAACCAGTGGTACATCGTGCTGCACAGAAACATCATAAACATGCCTGCGATGAAGAAGATGACTCCGAAGGCCATCTCCCATCCTCTGTGTACGGCAGGCCACACCATCCAGATGCTGGACAGAGCGAATACCGTGCCTACCAGATGCGTCCAAGTATTTCCGTGTTCACCCCTTAGTGGTAGTCCCATCTATTCTGTTCTTTACTATCTCCGTTATCTCCTCGTATGTCAGGCTGTCGTTTGGCTCTACCTTAGGCAGGTACTCCACCTGTATGTGACAAGGCTGTATAAATCTGTTGCCACGCTTCAGCATACGGAACGCCCCGCTGATACGTACAGGTATGATAGGTACATTGAGTTCCTTTGACAGTATGGCGAATGTCTTCTTGAAGGTATTCAGATGTCCCGTGTAGGTACGCGTTCCTTCAGGGAATATCATGATGCTCTTACCCTGTCTCAGCACCATCGAGAGTTTCACTATAGAGTTTTTCAGGTGCTTATTCTCCATCAGGATAATGTTGTGGTGGTTGGCCATGTATCTGAGCACCTTGCCCTGTACGTGTTCCTCAGTAGCGTAGAAGAAAATGTCGTTCATCTGCTCCTTTGGCACACCTGCCATCGCTATTGGAGCGTCAAGGAAACTCTGATGATTAGGCGCGAGGATAAATGGACCATTGGCTGGAATATTCTCTACGCCCTTCACAGTCATCCTGTTATATACTCGGAAGAATGTCTTGAACATTCCTTCGTATATTCCGTGTGTCCAACTTGCAGTCGGCAACTTAAGGTTTTCGTTAAAGTTCCCGTTCTCGTTAAGGATATCATGCCAGTCTATCTTTTCTACCTCGCTACGGGTCTTCTTCTCGGCTATCTTCTCAGCTATGGCATTGACATCCTTGAAGTCCGCCATTGTATCTGCATTTATCGTCATGCCGAAGGTCTGCTCGATGAAACTCTGCAAACTGATTCTGTCGAGCGAGTCGAATGCCAGATCGGTCTCCAGATGATCCGTTCCCTTCGCCTTTATCTTCTTCTCGCCCTCGATATAGTCAAGCAGAATCCTGAGTTCCTCGCTTACAGGAGCCTCAGCTGTAGCATTTCTCTCACATCTCACCTCTGACCTCTCACCACTAATTATTTCTTTCAGCTTAAATCTCTGCAGCTTATCAAGTTTTGTGCGAGGCAAATCACCGTTGTACACGAAGATATTCATTATCTTCTTGTAGTTCTCCACGGTTTTGTTATATGGCTGAATCACCTTCTCTTTCAGTACCTCTTCGGTGATGTCCTTCTTGCCCTCCTGAGGCACTATGATGGCGAGCAACATATCATTCTTCTCGGTCACAGCAGCCTCCTTCACGTACTCGTCGTACTTCTCCAGTTGGAATTCTATCTCCGCAGGCTGTACGTTTTTGCCGTTTGAGAGCACTATTATCTCCTTGCTGCGACCAGTGATGTACACACGTCCCTTCTCGTCGAAACGCGCCAGGTCACCAGTGTGCAGGAATCCGTCTTCGTCTATCACCGCCTTTGTTTCCTCTGGACGGTTGTAGTAACCCCTCATCAGGTTAGGACCCTTGCAGCAGAGCTCACCGTTTATCAGTTTGCACTCCACAGAGGGTAGGGGGAGTCCCACGCAACCAGGTATAATGTCGCCAGGACGTGTGAACGAAATGATTGGCGCTGTCTCAGTCATGCCGTAGCCCTCCAGAACGTCCAGACCCAGAGTGCGAAGTCCTTCGCCTATCTCCTTATCCAAAGAAGCACCACCACTGACGCAGTAGTCCAGGTGTCCGCCCATCTTCTTCCTTATGCTGCTGAAGATGATGCGAGACAGAGTTCTGTTTTGTGCCTTCTTACATATATTAAATAATGCGCGCGTAATCCATTTTTCGTCTATCTTCTTTTTGATGCCGCTATAGAGAGTCTGCCACAGACGAGGCACACCGATGAAGATGCTTACCTGACCGCGGCATAGCGTATCCATGATATCAGGACCGGAGAGTGACGGACAGATTGCCACACCGCCACCTTTTACTATTGGTGCGATACACGAACCCATCAGGGGCAGGATGTGGTGCAGAGGCAGGAGTATCATCGTACGACGCTCTGGGGTAAAGATGGGTACTTCCTCTGATACGCTCCTGATGTTTGCAAAGAGATTGCCAAAGGTCAGAACCACACCCTTAGGATTTCCCGTCGTACCAGATGTGTAGCATATCAGCGACACATCTTCCATATCGGGTTCGTAGTCCTCAGCGTTAGGGTTAGGGTTAAGGTTAGCGTTAGCGTTAGGGTTAACCAACGCCTCTATATCCAGTATCTTGGCTTCTGATTTCGCCTCTTTCACTGCCTCAAGCGTGGTTTTTACGTTGTTTGCTGACGTAATGATACACTCTGGTTTGCAGTCATTGAGTATATATGCTAGGTCGCCCACCGTCGATGTGGCATCCACGGGCACTACGATAGCCCTCTTCTGCCATACGGCAAAGATGGAGTACAACCACTCCTTGCGGTTCTCACTGAATATTACGCACTTATTGCCCTCCTTCAGGGGAAGACTCTGTGCTGCTACTGTTACGTTCTCGATTAGTTCCTTGTAGCTCACGTTGCCATCTTTGGCTACTATGGCTACTCTGTTGTAGTCCTTTATCATACTGCAAAATTACTCTTTTTTGCTATAATACGAACTACATTGTTCTGTATTTCTTCAAAGAACCCTAAAGAAATTTACATTACTTAACATCTAATTCTTTCTTGCTCTCATCATTCTCTCCTTGCCATACTGGTCTCTCCTGACCTCTATATCCCTGTATTCAAGGGCTTTCAGCATATCTCTCATCTCGCTGACGAAGAGTGGATTTATCTCGAAGTACAGCCAACCGCCATCCTTCAGAGCCCATCTGCCCATCTCTGCTATCTTTCTATAGAAGAGTAGGGGATCCTCATCAGGAACAAACAGAGCCACCTCTGGTTCGTGCTCCAGCACGTTGCTATCCATCTCTTTCTTTTCCCTGTCGCAGATGTAGGGTGGGTTGGAGATGATGAGGTCTTGTAGGTTATTAAGGTTATTGAGGTTGTTAAGGTTATTAGGGTTGTTAATGTCCTTCTGCTCAAAGAGGACATTCTGGGCTCCGAGAGCCTCCGCATTCTCCTTTGCTATAGCCAGAGCATCTTCGCTGATATCCCATGCTGTGACCTTTGCCTCAGGGTATTCCAGTGCCAGCGTTATCGCTATACACCCAGACCCCGTACCTACATCTAAAATATTACTCACCTCACCTTCTACCCAAGTGACCAACTCTTCTGTCTCAGGTCTGGGTATCAGCACACCTGGTCGCACGATGAAGTCTCTGCCACAGAATTGCGCCTTGCCTATCACGTACTGCACAGGCTCACC
The DNA here is from genome assembly GCA_905233245.1 of uncultured Prevotella sp. GTDB lineage: Bacteria > Bacteroidota > Bacteroidia > Bacteroidales > Bacteroidaceae > Prevotella. The sequence goes on from CAJODK010000001.1 coordinate 82,244, forward strand.
CTGTTCCAGTCGCATCATCATCTGCTCCAGGCGTTCCTTTTCTGTTGCAGTCATCCTCTCCAGAGCTCCTGCACAGATGTCGGTATAGCTCATGCCAAACGAGCATTCAAGCAAGAGGCGCACTATACTGCGCGCCTCTCCCTTGTCGTATCTTGTCAGTCTATTTATTAGTTCGTGTAGCATAGAGGTAAGACACACACTCCTCAAACGTCTTGAAAGTCTTCTCCTCTGGCACCACGTTAGGGATGAGCGAAGTGGAGTGCATGATATAGCCGGGTTGTGGTTGTATGATGGTCATCAGTACCTCTACGCCCTGTGCCTGCAGGTCCTTGATGGCAGTCTCCATAGCGTAGGCGCCTGACTGGTCCATGAAGTTCACTCTCCTCATACGGATGATGACTGTCTTCACGCCCTTCGGTACGTCGTGCATCACCTTCTGGAATCCTGTGATACTACCGAAGAATATAGGGCCGTCAAGACGCTGTATGTATATCTCGCTCATCATCTCCTCTGTGATACCACCCTCATCCTCCCAAGGAATCTCCTTGTTGTAGTTGTCATCCGTCAGCAGAGCTCCGTGGTACTGGTTCTCTACCAGGTCGCCAGCTCTCTTCATGAAGAGTACGCAGGCTATCACCATACCGATGCCCACTGCTGTCAGCAGGTCCACGAACACCGTCATCAGGAATACCACTACCAGCACGAAGGCGTCAGCCTTAGGGATGTGTGGCAGGTCCTTGAAACCTCTAAAGTCTATGATACCCCATCCGACGGTTATCAGTATGCCAGCCAGAACTGACAGAGGCACGTATTTCACCAGCGAACCCAGTCCCAACAGTATCGCCAGAAGGAATACCGCATGTACCATACCGCTTATCTGCGTTCTGCCGCCACTCTTCACATTCACAACCGTACGCATCGTAGCACCAGCACCAGCAATGCCACAGAACATGCCCGCCAAAGCGTTACCTATGCCCTGACCTATGAGTTCCTTGTTGCTGTCATGCTTTGTCTTCGTGATATTATCAGCTACTACCGATGTCAGCAGAGTGTCTATGCTGCCCAGGCCAGCAAGAGTCAGACCAGGTATCAGGGCAGCCTCTATAGTCTGTATCCAGTTGATGCCAGCAAGGTCTATCCCGTCCTTAGCAAAGAAAGGCATCGGCAGTCCTGCTGGTATCTCGCCAATAGTCAGTGCAGCATCGAAAGAACAAAGTATCGAGATGACGGTCATCACGATGAGAGCCACCAGCGTCGATGGTATCTTCTTAGTCAGACGAGGCATACCAAGTATCACCACTATCGTGCCCAAGCCTATCAGCAGAGCAGCGAGAGAAGCACCCTCGCTTACCGCTCTAGGGAAATTGACTATCATGTCCAGAGTGCTGATGGGCGACTTCTTGCCTATCAGAGGATATATCTGCTGAAGGATGATTATCACACCGATACCGCTCATGAAGCCCGACAGCACAGGGTAGGGGATATACCTCACGTACTTACCTATTCTGATAAGACCGAAGAGTATCTGGAAGAGTCCGCAGAACACTCCTGCCATCGCCATAGCTATCAGCACAGCAGAGAAATTACCCTGCGAAGCAGTCCATGCAGCACTCACCAACGATGCAGTAATCACCGTCATAGGACCCGTAGGACCGCTAATCTGTGAGTGAGTGCCTCCAAATAAAGCAGCGAAGAATCCCAACAGAGTGGCGCCTACCAGACCAGCCAGTGCACCCATCGATGCAGCAGCAGGGTCATTCACGCCACCAAACGCCTGAATACCGAAAGCCAGAGCCAGTGGCAGTGCCACTATGCCCGCCGTGATGCCACCAAAGACATCACCCTTAATATTATTAGTCTCTATCATAATGCCTGCAAAGGTACAAATTTTTTCTTAATAATTCATAAAACCAAATAAACTTTCAACCTTCAACACTTGAACTTTTGAACATTTGAACTTTTATTAGTACCTTTGCACACTGAGGTCGTACTGGTTAGATAGGGATACTCATCAATTACTGGAAAACCGAGGAGCGCTTCCATGCTTAATGGCGGGCCACAATAAAAATCGCTGGCGACATCGAGATCGTCACGGTCGGTGGATTACAGCGACATGGAGCACCTTATTCTTCAATACTCGGAGTTTTCATCACTTCACCAGTGCGTCCTCTTTCTTTTTTGTATATTCTCAAAAAGTCAAAAAACTATGGGAAATATTTGGAGAAAAGGAAAATAAAGATTAAAAATTAAAGATTATAGCGGAGCTGACCTAGAAGGGGTTGGTTCCGCTTTGCTTTTGCTCTCTCTAGAAAAGTTGCAGTTTATCATTCATCTTTCATCTTTTTATTATAAGCATCTATGCATCAATGTGTTGAGTCGATGAAGGGTGGATTCCAATCTTTCACCATCCTTCATCGCCTTTCACGAATTGTATTATGGGTGCATAGCCTCCATCTGTGGGTACTTAGCGCCTACGTGCGGGTGCTATGCTTCCAAATGCAGGTGCTTAGCGCCTGCAAGTAATCCGAGTCGGATTGTTTGCCCTAGCATAGCAAGGGCGCGCTGTTACTTAGTAAGGGCATTTTGTTGCTTGGAATTAGGAGATGGGTGCGTGGCCTTCTGGATTTATCTCTCTATGCGAAGTAAGGCGTTATGGGCTGCATGGCGCAGACCAATAGGAAGGGTGCCATTGTTAATGGTGTTATTGGCATGGAGGGTAATCTGTTGCTTTTCTTCAGGAGAAAGTGCGTGAAATGAGCCAAGGATGCAATAGCCAAAGAGTTGAGGCATTACGTCAGATTGGGTTATAAGATGTAAGGCGAGAGACTTGGCGTAGGGTAGGCGAGAGAAGAGTTGCTTGGAGGCTATCTCGGCTATCTCCTGTGTCGGGGTCTCGGATATCCACTGCATGGCGAGCTGGCGAGGAAACTCCTCAGGGGGCATTAGCATCGTGGCGAGTATCTTGCACTCACGAATATTGTCTGCCCAGAGCAGAGTGGCGAGTTCGTAGGAGGGCTCGTATTCCCTCGCCATCTCCTGTAGGTGGAGGAGATTGGCTCCCCAGTTGAGGTGGTAGTTCACACCCTTCTCGCGCAGAGACTGAGCCGTCACGCCGTTCATGAGGATACGGAGTGACTGCTTGATTTCTTTATGTACCTCTTTATAATGCACTGTAGTCACGTGAGTAGCGTAGCATCTGATCTTCGAAAGTCTCGCTGAAATCGAGAAGAACATCCGTAATCTCATCGCCAACGAAAACCGGTGTCATCTTAGGATTGAGGAAACCCTTGTAGGGTGCTATATTTAATTGTTCGTAGCGCGCGCGTATCTCACGATGCAACTCTGGGTCTATCTTGACTGCATAGGTCTCGACGAGATGCTGGGCAGCCTCGTAGTCGCCCTCGCTCTTGATGCGCTGTATCTCTGCGAGGAGACGGGCGAAGAGCCCACGCAGGGCAGGGTAGTCCAGTATCTGGATGTAGTGCTTGCCATTGCGCTTCTGAAGTTCGATGACTCCGTCGGAATTGCGATAGCACCAGTTGGCGATGAGGGCACGATTGCGCATGTGCGCCTCTTCGATGTTGTCACCCAGTTTGATGCGTACACTCTGCGTCATCATACCATTCATGATATAGGTATAGTAGTTGGACTTATACGCCTCAAGGTCTGGGGCAAGCCCAAGTTCTACGAGTTTCTCATCAGCGATATAGTATAGTCCGAAGAGGTCTGCACGCGCTTCCTCTATGGTATTGCCGTATGCCTTGAGAGCATCGGGGCTGACGCCAGGGAGCAACTGGCCAGAACCATGTCCGAGGCATTCGTGCAGGTCGGTATGCAGGTCGTCACACACATCGCCATATTTCCTAATCATCTTTACGGTATCCTCATCGATGGCAAACTCCTCCAGGAAACCGCTACCCTTAGCCGCCTTGTTGTAGGCAGCAGTGAAATTGGTGATGGTGACAGACTTAGAACCATGCTGTGCTCTAATCCAGTCTGCATTAGGCAGATTGATGCCGATAGCGGTGGAGGGATACTCATCACCACCGAGCATGGCGCCACAGACAGCATTTGCCACGACGCCCTTGACATGAGGCTTGCGGAAACGAGGGTCCACAGGCGAATGGTCCTCAAACCACTGAGCATTCTGACTGATGGTCTGGGTACGCTTGCATGCCTCGAGGTCTTTGTACTCTACGATGCCTTCCCACGAACCCTTGAACCCCAGTGGGTCACCATAAACCTCTATAAATCCGTTGATAAAGTCGATACGGCCATCGAGTTCCTTGAGCCATTCTATGGAGTACTCATCGAAGGTCTGGAGAGACCCCGTGCTGTAGTAGTCTATAAGCAGATTGATTATGTGCTTTTGTTGTTCATTCTCAGCGTATTGCGCTGCGTGGTTAAGGTTTTCGATTATATGCTCGATGACCTTTCCATATTTACCATTGAGGCACCATACATCCTCACGTAGAGTGCCGCCGTCCTTGACGAGGGTAGAGTTGAGTCCGTAGGATGGTGGAGTAGGGTTGTCACCCTTGAGAGTAGCGTAGAAGTCTTCCACTTCCTGCTGAGAAATGTCACCCTGGTAGAAATTATTGGCAGAAGCCTTGATGAGGTCAGCGCCAGCCTCCTTGCTGACACGCTTAGGCATGACATTAGGGTCAAAGATGATAGGCACGAGCGTCTCCAGCAACTGCTCAGCAGGCATAGGGAGAGCATCAGCAGGCAGACGGCGCACCGCTTCTTCGAAGAACTGCTGAGAGAATTCGGGCACGAATTTCTCCATGCCGTAGTGATGGTGTATGCCGTTGGAGAACCAGACACGCTGCAAGTATTCCTTAAAAACCTCAAAGTCCTTTGACCCCTTAAACTCTTGAACTTTTGAACTTTTGAACCCTTCAAGAATAGCCTCTAAAGTCTTGCGGATGAGGAGGTTGTAGCGCCCCCACTGGTCGTAGATGATATCACGCCCCCAGAGTGTGGCCTCTGAGAGATAGTAGATGTAAGCCTTCTGTTGTGGTGTGAGTTCCGCAAAACCTGGGAGCTCGTAACGTAGTATCTGAAAATCAATCATGGGTGCAAAGGTAATAATTTTTTATTGAAAAATGAAAATTGAAAATTGAAAAGTTTGTGAGTTTCGTATTTTTTTCGTAACTTTGCAAGCGAATGGAATTATCACGCCATATAGAGATACTTTTGCTGGACAATGATTGTGTCATTGTACCAGGTTTCGGCGGTTTTATGGCGCACTACATCCCTGCGGAGTACGTGGAAGAGGACAAGATGTTCTATCCCCCTCAGCGCACTTTGGGTTTCAATCCTCAACTGCAACTCAATGACTCGCTGCTGGCTCAGGCTTACGTGGAGGCTTATGATATAAGTTATCCTGAGGCTGTGAGGCAGATAGCTGCTGAGGTAGAGGAGGTGAGGCAGGTGATGTCAGTAGAGGGAGAGTATAATTTCCATGGACTGGGAACGCTGAGATACACCTCAGAGGAGAAGTATGACTTTCACCCCTGTGCTGCTGGTATCCTGACGCCAACGCTATATGGGCTTGGTAGCTTCGAGGCAATTGCTAAGGTGAAGAATACGCAGTCTCAGCCTGCTACGATACGCGAGCAGAACTCGCTACGATACGGCGCAAGCGCCTACGACAACAAGGAGGAGGAGAAGGAACAGAAGGCCATCGTGGTTAACATGACAGTCGTGAGAAATGTGCTTATGGCTGCTATGCTGCTACTGTTGTTCGTATTCTCAAGTATCCCCGTCGGCATTGGCAGCAATGATGTGCAGCAGTGCTCACTGATAGATACCCACGTAGTGTCATCGCTGGTAAAGGAGCAGGTGGACACACAGGCTATAGCAATGAAACCTGAGGTAAAGAAGGTATCACAACAGATGGTGAAGATAGAGCCTCAGCAGATGGATAATGGATACACTATCGTACTGGCAAGCAAGGTGAGCAAGGCTGGTGCCGACGAATTGGTCGTGAAGATGACGAAGTTGGGATTCAAGTCTGCCAGAGTAGTGGAAAAAGGTACGATGAGAAGAGTAGTACTGGGCATCTACTCCAGCGAGAGTGATGCTAGTAATGCACTGAGGAGATATCATAAAATAGGCGAGACATTCACAGATGCCTGGATATCAGAGATATGAAAAAACTACGCTGTCCAAAGTGCAACTACACCATCACCTTTGATGAAACGAAATATCAGCCTGGACAGACACTGGTATTCCAGTGCAAGACATGTGGTAAAGAGTTTGGTATAAGGATAAAGGACTCCGTACAAAAGGACAAAAACATTAATGACGATAGCCCTAACGAGAACGTAGGCTCTATCGTGGTGATAGAGAATAGGTTTCACTACAAACAGGTACTGCCACTTAGGATGGGTGACAATGTCATAGGCAGGTACATGAAGGGTTCGAAGTGTAACACCCCTATCGAGACTACAGACCCGTCGATGGATATGAACCACTGCGTCATCACCGTGATGCGCGACAAGAACGGTAAACTGAAGTACGTGCTGCGTGACGGCCCCAGCTATACTGGTACTTTCGTGGACAACCAGATACTGGGTGACAAAGAGAAGAGAGTGATAGAGAATGACACCCTGTTTACCATAGGTGCTACATCGATAATTCTAAAGGATGCAAATTCTGGATAACATACTTACTTCAATCAGTAATGAACTGTGGGGAATGCCCATGATAGTTCTGTTGGTAGGAACTCACCTGTTTCTTACTATCCGGTTGAAGTTTCCTCAGCGTAAGATTTTTACTGCTATACGCCTCTCTGTTTCCAAAGACAAGGAAAGTGAAGGTGACGTGAGCCAATTTGGCGCTCTCGCCACTGCCCTCGCAGCTACTATCGGCACGGGTAACATAATAGGTGTAGGAACCGCCATCGCCCTCGGTGGGCCAGGCGCCGTATTATGGTGCTGGCTGACAGGCGTATTTGGCATAGCAACGAAATATGGTGAGGGACTCTTGGCGGTGAAGTACCGCAGAACCTCAAAGAAAGGTCACATGATAGGTGGCCCGATGTATGCTCTGGAGTATGGCCTGAATGCTAAGTGGGCAGGTATGCTCTTTGCCCTATTCACCGCCATCGCTGCACTGGGAATAGGCAGTACGGTGCAGGCCAATGCTATCTCTACTCTGGTTCACGAGGTGGTAGGAGTGGACACTATCCTTACAGGTATAATAGTCACCATGCTTGTGGCACTGGTGTTGGTGGGAGGTATCAAGAGTATTGCGAAAGTTTGTACGGCACTGGTACCATTCATGGCGATATTCTATATGGCAGGTTGTGCGTACATTCTTATATATAACTATCAGTATATCATACCAGCCATAGAACTCATCTGCGAGGCAGCCTTTGCTCCATCTGCAGCAGCAGGCGGTGTAGCGGGAGGCGGCATCATGATAGCAGCCCATTACGGTATAGCACGTGGACTCTTCTCCAATGAGTCTGGTATGGGTTCGGCACCGCTCGTAGCAGCATCGGCACGCACCAAGAATCCCGTGCGACAGGCTCTTGTGAGCGCCAGTGGCACTTTCTGGGATACTGTAGTGCTCTGCGCCGTTACGGGTATAGTAATTGTAAGCAGTATGCATGCCAATATAGTGGATATCAATGCTCCGGGCATAGACGGTGGCAAACTGACCAAAATGGCATTCTCTGTAATCCCCGTGATAGGCCAGCCAACGCTGATGATAGCACTCTTTACCTTTGCTTTCTCTACGATACTGGGATGGAGCATCTATGCACAGAGAGCAGTAGAATATCTGGCTGGCATAAAAGGTGTGAAGGTATATACATGGATATTCCTGGCAGCCGTGATGGTGGGCTCAGTGATAAATCTCAATACGGTATGGACTCTTGCCGACATTTTCAACGCTCTCATGGCAATTCCTAACCTCTTTGCTCTGCTACTGCTCAGCGGAGTGATAGCCAAGGAAACGGATAAGTACCTATGGAGCGGAAAACTGGACGAAGAAGAATTAAAAGATTGAAAATATTAAAGAAGATATGAGTATAGGTATAACACTAATGATTGTAGGAATGATAACGGTATTCACGGTGCTGCTTATCATCATCCAACTAAGCAATCTGCTAATCCGCATCGTAAACAGGATAGCACCAGAAGAAGAAAAGAAGAAGGCTGCAAAGACAGTGACTACAGCGACAGTTACGGATAATGCAGTAACACCAGACGTGATGGAGGCCATACGTCAGGTAGTAGAGAAAATCACTAAGGGCACAGGACTTGTGGCGCAAGTGCAGAAGTGTTGATAAGGTAGAAAGATTGAAAACAAAAAAATAATGAAAGAAATAAAATTTAGTCTTGTATTCAGGGATATGTGGCAGAGTGCTGGAAAGTATCAGCCACGAGTAGATCAATTATTAAAGATAGCTCCTGTCATCATCCGCATGGGATGCTTTGACCGCGTAGAGACCAATGGCGGTGGTTTTGAACAAGTCAACCTGCTTTATGGCGAGAACCCAAACAAAGCTGTGCGTGAGTGGACAAAGCCCTTCCATGAGGCTGGCATTCAGACTCACATGCTCGACCGCGCACTGAATGCTCTGCGTATGAGCCCATGCCCTAAGGATTTGCGCCAGTTATTCTATAAGGTGAAGAAAGCGCAAGGTACGGATATCACACGTATCTTCTGCGGTCTTAATGACCCACGCAACGTGATACCATCCATACAGTATGCCAAGGAGGCGGGCATGATAGCACAGGCTGCTCTATGCATTACTCACTCACCCGTGCACACTGTGGAGTACTACGTGGAATTGGCAAAGAAGTTTATTGATGCTGGTGCCGACGAGATATGTCTGAAGGATATGGCAGGCATAGGTCGCCCTGACACTCTGGGTAAGATAGTAGCTGGCATCAAGGCATACAAGAAGGATATCATAGTGCAGTATCACTCACATGCTGGTCCCGGATTCAATATGGCATCCATACTGGAGGTGTGCCGCAATGGTTGTGACTATGTTGACACTGGTATGTCACCACTCTCATGGGGTACTGGACATGCTGACATCATCGCAGTGCAGGAGATGCTGAAGGATGCAGGATTCAAGGTAAAGGACATCAATATGTCTGCATATATGGAGGCTCGCACCATGATACAGGAGATGATGGACGACTTCCTGGGTTACTACATACCAAAACTCAATCACCTCAATAACTCACTGCTCATCAAACCTGGTCTGCCAGGTGGCATGATGGGTTCGCTGATGACTGATTTGGAGGACAACCTGCGTTCGCTCAATAAATGGAAGGTAAAGAACAATAAACCAGAACTGACTACCGATGAACTGCTCATCAAGCTCTTTGACGAGGTGGCATACGTATGGCCAAAGGTGGGTTATCCATGTCTGGTGACTCCATTCTCACAGTATGTCAAGAACCTCGCTCTGATGAACGTTATACAGATGGAGAAGGGTAAGGAGCGCTGGTCAATGATAGCAGAAAATATCTGGGATATGATACTCGGTAAGGCAGGTAAACTGCCAGGAGAGGTAGATCAACTATTCAAGGATATGGCAAAGGAAGAGGGACGTAAGTTCCTGGAGACCAATCCACAGGATAACTACCCAGACGAACTGGAGACATACCGTCTTAAGATGACTCAGGCAGGATGGGAACTCGGTGAGGATAATGAAGAACTATTCGAGTATGCCATGCACCCACAGCAGTATGAGGCATATAAGAGTGGTGCGGCAAAGGCAGCATTCGAGAAAGACCTTGCTGAGCGCAAGGAGAAGAAGCAAGCTCACGAGCATGGACAGGGTAACATGAAGAAGCACATGCCTAAGCAGGTGACTGTAAATGTAAAGGGTCAGAATTATCTGGTCAGCATATCATACGACGGCACCCTGCCTGAGCCAGCGGAAACAAAGCCTGTAGAAGTAGCCAAGGTAGCAGAGCCTGTAGCTCCTGTAGTGGCAGGTGAGGGACTGGAGATACTGGCACCATTGGAGGGTAAGGCATACCTCGTGCAGTCATCATCAGAGACTCCCAAGAAGGTGGGTGACCACGTAGAGGAGGGCGAAGTGATATGCTACATCGAGGCTATGAAGGTATTCAACCGTATCAAGGCAGAGAAGGCTGGCACTATCGTCTCTATCGCTTTCACCTCTGGTGACTCTGTAGAGGAAGATGATGTACTAATGACAATAGCATAAACGACAACAATGAATATACTACAGAAATTATGGGATATGACAGCCTTCGCTCAGACGGGCGGTGACTGGTCATTCCTCATTATGATAGTCATAGCGTGCATACTGCTATACCTCGGTATAGTGAAGAAATATGAGCCTCTCCTGCTCGTGCCAATAGGCATGGGTGTGCTATTGGCAAACTTCCCTGGTGGTGGTATGGGCGTTACGACAGTGACATCAGAGGGTTATATACCCTTGGCTGACGGCACATTCCTCTTGGATGCCAACGGCAATAAAGAGGTGATATGGGATATGCCTCTGCATAAGATAGCGCATGATCTGGGATTGATGAACTTCATCTACTACATGTGTATCAAGACGGGATTTATACCACCTATTATATTTATGGGTGTAGGAGCGCTGACAGACTTCGGTCCTATGCTGAGAAATCTGCGTCTTTCAATCTTCGGAGCTGGTGCACAGTTTGGTATCTTCGCAGTACTGCTTGTATCGCTTGCCATGGGATTCACTCCTCAACAGGCGGCATCACTTGGTATCATCGGTGGTGCTGATGGTCCTACAGCTATATTCACGACCATCAAACTGGCTCCGGAACTCCTTGGTCCTATCGCTATAGCAGCATATAGCTACATGGCTCTGGTACCTGTTATCATACCACTGGTAGTAAAATGTCTCTGCACGAAAAAGGAACTGATGATTAATATGAAGGAACAGGATAAGAAATATCCCAACAAGACGGAGATAAAAAACCTGCGAGTCCTGAAAATCCTGTTCCCCATCACGGTGACAATTATCGTAGCACTGCTTGTGCCAACTGCTGTTAGCCTTGTGGGTATGCTGATGTTTGGTAATCTGCTGAAAGAACTCGGTGCGATGACCAGTCGTCTTTTTGATACTGCCAGCAATGCCATCATGAATACGGCTACAATATTCCTTGGTCTCTCTGTAGGAGCCACGATGACCTCAGAGGCGTTCCTTAATCTACAGACTATAGGTATTGTCATAGGAGGATTCCTGGCATTCGCACTGTCTATCTCAGCAGGCATTTGCATGGTTAAGATTTTCAATCTCTTTGTAAAGAAAAAGGTCAATCCGCTGGTAGGTGCTACAGGCCTCAGTGCTGTTCCTATGGCATCACGTGTAGCCAACGAGATAGCTACAAAGTACGACCCAAAGAACCATGTACTGAACTACTGCATGGCTTCAAATATTTCGGGAGTAATCGGTTCGGCTGTTGCTGCTGGCGTGCTGATTTCTTTCCTACAGTAAATTAGCAAAGGCCTTAATAGCCTGACGAGTAATATCCTCTGCCTCTGGTAAGGAACAGAATAGTTTTCCTCCAGAGGCATTTTTGTGTCCGCCACCATTGAAGAACTGCGCAGCCATCTCATTGCAGGGGAAATTTTCCACCGAACGAAGACTGACCCATATGAGATTAGTCTTTTCTGAGTCCTCGCGAAGGGAGATGGACAGACGGTGTCCCTTTATCTGCAGAGGCATATTGACCAGTCCTTCAGCATCGCCCTTGATAAAGTGGAAACGTTTCTGATCCTGACGTGAGATAGTATAGTAAGAAGCGCGCAGGGGTGTGAGAATCTTGAGTTTCTGATACATTACATATCCCATGAGCCGGAGACGGTCAACACTGAAGACATGATATATATTGCGGTATATCTTGTCTTTGTCTATTCCTTTAGCTAACAGTTGGGAAATGATATAATATATCTCTGGATATGTGGAATTATAGGTAAAAGCACCAGTATCAGTCATCATGCCACAGTAGGTTGTAATGGCCATATTCTTTGTCATGGCATCATAACCACCCAATTGGCTGATGAGACGGAATACTATCTCCGACGTACTGCACAACAGAGGGAAAGATATCTGCATTACGGACGGAATATCAGGATTCAGGTGATGATCTATGAGCAGTATTGGTTTGTCAGACTTGACAAGTTCATCGCCCAATTCCGGAGTAGCTCTGTGCAGAGTATTGAAATCCATGCAGCAGATGAGGTCAGCCGCTTGCAGGAGTTCCTTCACAATGTCTTTTTTCTTGTCATAGCGTATAATCTTCTCATTACCAGGCATCCAATGCAGGAAGTCGGGATACTGATCAGGTGCTACCACACTGACCTCTTTGCCCTGAAGACGCAGATAGTCAGCCCATGTCTGCATCGAACCGATAGCATCGCCATCGGCATTGGTGTGACATACTGTGACGATTTTATTTGAATGAGCAAGCAACTCACGCAGTTGTGCCAGTTGCTCATCTTTGAGCAGATTGATGTTCATAGGTTAAGGTTAATTATTAGCATGATTCCATCCCTGCGCCAAGAGGTCAAACTCATTGCCGTCACGTGAGATAAGTTTCAGACCAAGTTCCGGACGGGTGATATATCCTATCACCTTTACGCCTTCCATGTTCTGGAGTTTGTCATTATCACCGATAGGGCAGGTGAAAAGCAGTTCGTAGTCATCACCTCCATTGAGAGCACATGTAGAGACGTTCATATTAAGTTCCTCCGCCATCAGCGCCGTCTGGTAGTCTATAGGGAGTGTCTTCTCATAGATGCGGCATCCTGTACCTGACTGCTTGCAGATATGATGCAGTTCAGAGGAGAGACCGTCGGAAATGTCCATCATGGCAGTAGGAAAGATTCCCTCTGCATGTAACTTCTCTATAATGTCACCACGAGCTTCGGGTTTCAACTGACGCTGAATGAGGTATTCCTTGCCAGCGAAGTCAGGTGTCCACATCTCGTCTTGCTTGAGTTTGCCCTCTTGCAACTGTGAGTAATACACATTCTTCTCGCGCTCCAGAAGTTGCAGTCCCATGTATGCAGCACCGAGGTCGCCAGTTACGCAGACGAGGTCAGTATCCTTGGCACCATTGCGATAGACGATATCCTCTTTGTTAGCCTCACCGATGCAGGTGATGGAGATAGCCAAACCAGTTTTAGAAGATGTGGTATCACCACCTACGATGTCAACATTCCACTTATCACAAGCCTCCTTGAGACCTTTGTAGAAATCATCCAAATCTTCAACAATAAAGCGCTTTGAGAGAGCGACAGAAACTAGCATTTGCTTTGGTGAACCACCCATAGCGAAGACATCGCTGATATTCACCATTGCTGACTTGTAGCCCAGTGAGCGCATATCCATGTATGTGAGGTCAAAGTGGATGCCCTCCATTAGCATGTCTGTGGTGACAAGCGTATCCTTCTCTCCATAGTGCATCACGGCACAGTCATCGCCAACGCCTTTGATTGTAGAAGAGTTCTTTAGTTCTATGTCTTTCGTGAGGTGGTCTATGAGACCAAATTCTCCAATTTTTGCAATATCCATGTCTTTGTTACATTTTTTCTAACATACCCTTGATGAGTATTTTCATTCGCTGTCCTGCTTCCTTACCAGCACGTTGTACCTCTTCGTGGCTGGCTACCTCAGGCTGGTCGGATATTCCCATATTTGTGATTACTGAGATACCAAAAACCTTGATACCACAATGTCTGGCCACAATAACTTCTGGCACAGTACTCATACCGATAGCATCTCCCCCCAGAGTGTGAAAAGCTTTGTATTCGGCTGGAGTCTCGTATGACGGACCTTGAGTGCCGTAATACACTCCCTTTACCAATCCTTCAAGACTATTCTCCTTTGTTACCTCGTCTGCAAGAGCTATCAGTTGAGGGTCATAGGCAAAGTGCATATCAGGGAAACGTGGCCCTGTCGGAATATTCTTACCACGCAAAGGATTATCAGGAAAACCGTTGATATGGTCAGTGATTATCATGAGGTCACCAACGTGGAAAGATGTATTGGCACCACCAGCGGCATTGCTTACAAAGAGTGTCTTGATGCCCAGCTCATACATTACTCGGATGGGGAATGTCACTTCCTGCATAGAGTAACCCTCATAATAGTGGAAACGTCCCTTCATGGCCATCACTTCTTTGCCAGCAAGAGTACCAAAGATGAGTTTGCCGTCATGACCTTCCACCGTGGAAATGGGGAAATTAGGGATATCTGTATAGCTTATCTCTTTTGTTACGCTTATCTCATCAGCCATCTCTCCCAGACCCGTACCCAGGATAATTGCTATCTGTGGTTGCACGTTAATACGTTCTTGCAACCAAGTCGCTGTTTCTTTGATTTTTTTGTACATAGTTCAAGATTATCTGGTTAAACTTATTTTCATCTCCTTGTAAGAACTCTATGCTTATAGGAAGATAATAGATATTCTCCCTGACGCCCTTTGACAAATCCTTCAAATCAAGTATTCGCATAGCATCTTTTTCCGTTGTCACTATGACACATGGCTTGGGCATCATCTTGTATGCAAAGTTGATGCTTTCGGCATCGGATGCAGTAAACTGATGATGGTCAGCAAACTGGATATGTGTGATTTTATCGCAGTAAGGAGTTATATCCTCTATTATCTGGCGCGGAGATGCTATGCCTGTAAGTAATAGTACGTTAGGCAATTTTGTATTTGCACTATATTCTGGCTTTTCATTGAAGTCTGGCTGTCTCAGTGGATTAGCCTCTATGAAGATAGGGGATAGGGGAGAGTACCTTATTGTGGTGAAGAAGAGGTGCTGGTAGGGGAATAGATTCATATTTCTTTGCAGCACGCGATACTCCATGGGTTTGATGTCAGCAGGGCATTTTGTCACTATTACGATGTCTGCTCTGTCCTTGCCATTGACCGGTTCTCTCAGTCTGCCTGCGGGAAGGAGCATGTCATCCGTAATAATGCGATGATAGTCTGTCAGCAGAATATTGATACCTGGCTTGACATAGCGATGCTGAAAAGCGTCATCAAGCAATACAACACCAATGCCACTCGTTTCTGGATTTGTCATAAGCATATCTATGCCGTGACAACGATTCTTATCCACGGCTACGGTGATATCAGGAAATTTCTGATGCATCTGATATGGCTCGTCACCAATATCCATAATTGTGGTGTTTCTGCCAGCTACGACAAACCCTTTTGTTTTGCGCTTATAACCTCGTGATAGTACAGCCGTCTTTACTCTGTTGTGCAGAAGTTTTACGAGATACTCTACGTGAGGTGTTTTTCCAGCACCGCCTACTGTTATATTTCCCACAGAAATCACGGGTACGCTAAAACTTCTGCTCTTCAGCACTTCTGTGTCGAACAGCAGATTGCGCACCCATATCACCATGCCGTAAAGCCATGAAAGGGGTGTCAGCCATTGGTTTATTTTTATATGATCACCTTCCACTGAATGTGAGATATATAATAGCAGTGTGCAAAGTTACAAAAACTTTTTCAAAAAGCGTGCTGTTATGCTGTTTTTATTTCTTATAATTTCTTCAGGAGTACCTGTGGCAATGATTTTTCCTCCTCCGCTACCTCCTTCCGGGCCTAAGTCTATTATGTGGTCTGCCATCTTTATTACATCCAGATTATGCTCTATGATAAGCACTGTATTTCCTCTGTTCACCAAGCGTTGCAATATTTCCATCAGTATTCTGATATCCTCGAAGTGCAGACCTGTAGTAGGTTCATCTAGGATATAGAAAGTCTTGCCTGTATCACGTTTGGCAAGTTCAGTGGCAAGTTTCACTCTCTGGCTCTCTCCTCCCGATAGCGTGGTGCTTGGTTGTCCTACCTTGATATACCCGAGTCCTACCTCCTGTAGAATCCTGAGTTTCTGTTTGATACGTGGTATCGGTTCAAAGAATTCTACAGCTTGGTTTATGGTCATATCAAGAACGTCTGCGATGCTCTTACCTTTGTATCTCACTTCGAGAGTTTCGGTGTTGTAACGACGCCCGTGACATGCTTCGCATGGCACATAGACGTCAGGCAACAGATTCATCTCTATAGTTCGATAGCCATTACCTCCGCATGTCTCACATCGTCCACCTTTCACATTGAAGGAGAATCGTCCTGGTTTGTAACCACGTATCTTTGCCTCTGGCAGATTGACGAAGAGCGACCTGATGTCAGAGAAAACTCCCGTGTAAGTGGCAGGATTAGAACGTGGTGTGCGTCCTATAGGGCTCTGATCAACGCTTACCACCTTATCTATATTGTCGATTCCATCGATACTGTCATATGGCATCGGTTTCTTGAGTGATTTATAGAAATGCTGCGATAAAATCGGCAAAAGCGTTTCGTTGACGAGGGTAGATTTACCAGAACCGCTAACTCCTGTGACTACGATTAGTTTGCCAAGGGGAAATTCTGCATCTACATTCTTAAGATTATTGCCACATGCACCTCTTAGTATTATGGAGTTTCCTTTGCCCTCACGCCTTTCTTTTGGCATCTCAATTTGCTTAGTGCCATTGAGGTATGATGCCGTAAGGGTATCAGTCTTGAGAAGTTCTTTTGCTGTGCCCTGAAAAATAACATTGCCACCCTTGCGACCTGCACCAGGACCTATATCGACGATGTAATCGGCATTTCTCATCATATCCTCATCATGTTCCACTACGATGACTGTATTGCCTAAGTCTCGCAGTTGCTTGAGTGATTTGATAAGTCGTTCATTATCACGCTGGTGCAAGCCGATAGAGGGCTCATCTAGGATGTAGAGTACGTTGACCAACTGCGAACCTATCTGCGTGGCGAGTCTGATGCGCTGACTTTCACCACCGGACAGGGTCTTAGACGAACGATTGAGAGCAACGTAGCTTAAGCCTACGTCGAGCATGAATTGCAGTCGTGTCCTTATCTCCTTGAGTATCTCTTCTGCAATTCTCTGTTCCTTCTCTCCCATGTGATTGGGAGCTTCCATGAGCCATGCCTGCAATTTGTCAATATCCATTTCCCCAAGTTGATGGATATTCTTATCCCATATCTTGTACGACAGGGCTTCCGGATTCAGTCGGGCGCCATTGCATGCGGGGCATACGGTTACTTCGATTTCATCGCTTTCTTCATCGTTCTCGTTCACATTATCCTGCATCACTCCCAGTCCTTTGCAGAGAGGGCAGGCTCCTTCAGGAGAATTGAACGAGAATATATTAGGGGCAGGATCTTTGTATGCCATGCCAGTAGTGGGGCACATCAGACGCTTGGAGTAGAATTTTGCCTCCTCTGTCTGCTTATCCATTATCATTATCAGGCCATCGCCTTGTCGCATGGCTACCTCTATACTTTTTCTCAGTCGTTCTGACTTGTCCTCTCCGCTCACCTTTAGTTTGTCTATCACCACTTCAATATTATGGTTCTTGTAGCGGTCCAGTTTCATGCCAGGCACGATATCCTGCAGTTGTTCATCTATCCTAACCTGCAGGAACCCTTTTTTAGCCATTTGTTCGAAGAGTTCGCGGTAGTGTCCCTTACGATTTCTCACTAATGGAGCAAGAATGTAAATGGCCTTATTGGAGTAAGCATCGAGTATCTTATTGACGAGTTGCTCTTCTGTGTACTTCACCATCTTCTCTCCTGTCACCCAACTATACGCTGTGCCAGCACGGGCGTAGAGCAGACGAAGATAGTCATATACTTCAGTCGTAGTACCTACAGTGGAGCGTGGATTCTTGTTAGTGGTCTTCTGCTCGATGGAGATGACGGGTGATAGTCCTGTTATTTTATCTACATCAGGACGCTCCATTCCACCGAGGAAATTGCGTGCATAGGCGGAGAAAGTTTCTATGTATCGGCGCTGTCCCTCTGCCAAGATGGTGTCGAAAGCCAGAGAAGACTTCCCCGAGCCTGATAGTCCTGTGATGACTGTCAGACTATTGCGGGGTATCTGCACATCTACGTTTTTCAGATTGTGTGTTCTCGCCCCCCAAACTTCTATTGAATCGGTCTTTTCGATAATTTTACAGGTCTTTCAGGTATGCCAGTTTCACGTATATAGCGCCATTGTTTGACTTTCCGAACTCATCCTTCTTGGAGTCACCAAAGAGGTTGCCCAGTCCGTAGTAGTAGCGTCCTTCGAGAGAGATGCGTCCGAAGTGTTTTATGTCCCATTCCACACCAGCGCCGAATGCTATACCGTAGTCAAACTTATTCTCTATGTCCATAGTCTCCTGCGCTACCTCAGTATTGGCTCGTACTTCTCCTTCTATGTAGTCGGGGTAAAAATCAGGAATGTATGGCAGGTCGTAGTTCTTCGTAGTTTTCTCACTCATCATGAATCCCAGTTGTGGTCCGGCATTGATGAACGCATTGATGCCATGTCGCTCCTTGCCCCATGCCAGATGCGCCATAATAGGAATCTGCAGGTAGGTAATGTCACGAGTGTATTCCTCCGCCACGCCAGTATTTGGATTGATGACCTGAGTGCCGCTAATTGTCTTGATATCCTGTTTCCATCCAAGTTTGGCAATGTTGCACTCCATTTGGATAGAGCAGATAGTGGAGAAATACTTCTCGCTGGTATATCGCCCTGTGATGCCTATAGCGGCTCCCATGTGGGTTTTCTGACTGACCTCAGGCATAAAACCCACCGAATTCATCGCTATACCACCACTGACGCCCAATGCCCAGACATGACGATAGTCTCCGACTTGTGCACTGGACATAAACGGAAGCGCTAATGCTAACGCCAGAAATATTTTTCTAATACTGCAGCGCATCGATACCTCCGTCTGTCTTGTAGTGAATCAGCATATAAGCCTTGTTGCGATAACCTCCGCTGCTGGTCTTTACAAACTTCAGCGGTGTCTGCATCCACGTCTGCCTGTCAGCCAGGAAGTACATGGCGTGATCATAACCCGTAGCAGCAAAATGGGGCAGGGCATTCATCATATCCTGATGGAAAGCCCAACGATAACGCTGCTCAAACAACTTGGTCTTCTCTGACTGCTCGTTGTAGTAGAAGTTTGTAGGGATGTATGTATCGTACTTTGCCAGTCTGTCCTTATAAAATTTAGCATACATCAGCCACTCTGTGTATCCAAACATCGAGATTCTGACTCCCTGATTGTTTCTTGTCAGATAATCCAGTTTGTCCATTGCCGCCCTTAGTTCTGGTGAGCGTCCGGTATTGAGAATTACGAGGTTGGGCTGATTGAGTGAGAATGCTTTGGCAAACATCTCGTCAGATGAGCGCAGATTGGTTATATTGTATTCCACGCCGTTCTTCTCCAGTATCTTTCTCAGTCCGAATGTGAAAGCACCTTTTCGTGAAGTGGTATCGTTACAATCGATGAATACGGGGTGAAAGTCCCTGAAATTCTCTGCCACTCGCTGTATTGACGTGGCATACATCTCATCAGGCGACATATAGACTTGGTATATGCTTGGATTCTTATCCACATCATTGCCATTGATAGAGAATGGTATCACCATCTTGACATTGTATGCTCTGCAGAAATCCCCAATCACCTTTACCTGCTTGGTATAGAGCGGTGCGAAGATTATTTGGCAGTCCGTGGTGCCATCCTGAAGAAGGGTAGTGCGTGGGTCAGCATCTATAGGCACGTTCCACGCGCGTACATTTATATTCTTACCCTCTGCCTTCAGTTCCTTTACAGCCAGGAGTATGCCCCTGTAGTATTCTGTCATGCGTCTGCCATCGCCGTCATTGTCGTGCAGAGGCAACATCACACCAACATTTATCTGTGCTTGTACAGCATTCAGAGTGAAGCACATTATTGCCAGAATATATAATATTTTTCTTGCCATAGCGTTTGTTAAGTAGGTATCAATGTTTACTATTGCAAAGGTACAAAAAAAAGTTGAAAGTAAAACATAGCAAGCAGAAAAACTTTTTGTCAAAAAAAATGAACAGAATACTTATCTCCATATTATTCAGTCTGTTAGCCGTCAATTTAATGGCAGCTACCGAGATACATCCTGACTTCACATGGACGGTCTATAATGCTAATGGTGAGCCCATCGATACGATAGACAATAGCTATCAGGGGTCTGCGCCTGTCACTGCTACCATGTTGGCAAGGGTGATAAAAGAGGATGATGAAGGCAACGAAGAAGAATACACCGATGCTGTCTTCTATGGAGCGTGGTGCAAGTGGAGCTTGGGCGGACAGATGGAGAATCCTGACTTGTCCAATCCTAACAATCCTACGGAGTTTACTTTCCGTTCAGCAGGTACTGACAGCATAGCCTATGTGGGCTATGTGGATATTACTATGCCTGATGGTACGGTAGAACATATCGACTTGACTCCCACGTACATGCGTAATCACAAAGACGAATACATCTTCATAGTCAAGACGTACGACAGCAAACTGTATTTCCCCAATGCATTCTCACCAAATGACGATGGATACAACGAAATCTATAAGGCTAAAGAGGCACAGAGTATCATAGAGTTTCATGCCAAGATATTCAATCGCTGGGGACAGAAGCTCTATGAGTGGGATAATGTCAACGGAGGTTGGGACGGTACTTATCATGGCAAACCTGTGAAAGACGGTGTATATTACGTACAGGTCAAGGCTAAGGGAGCTGATGGCCAAGAGTTTGTCATCAAGAAGGATGTAAATCTCATGCGTGGCTATGAAGAGAACTCCTACAACAATTCTTCTACCCAATAGAGCTAAGCAACTATTTCAAATTAGCTAGCAAATTAAAAAAATTAGCTAGTTAATTTCGAAAATTAACTAGCTAATTTAAAATCCTTACTTAGTTACAAGACTACTTAGCATAGAGAGCTACGATGGTCTCGTAGAGTTCTTGCTTGCCTGAGGTCTGCTTTGGCTCTTCTACTTTCTTGCCATACTCGTAAACCTGCTCCAGGGTCAGTTTGCCATCCTCGAAGTCCTTACCGATACCGCTGTCGAAGGAAGCGTAGCGCTCCTTGAGCATCTGTGGGATTGGAGAGTTCTCCATGATGTCGATAGCATTGAGCAGTGCGCGTGCGCAAGCGTCCATACCTGAGATATGAGCGATGATGATGTCCTCCAGGTCGGTAGAGTTGCGACGAGTCTTGGCATCGAAGTTCGTACCACCAGGTGCGATACCGCCATTGCGTACTATCTGCATCCAAGCCTGAGTGAGCTCGTAGTTGTCGATAGGGAACTGGTCCGTATCCCAACCATTCTGAGCATCACCACGGTTAGCATCGATGGAACCGAGCATTCCTGCATCTACTGCGCAAGCCAGTTCGTGCTCAAATGTGTGGCCAGCCAGAGTAGCATGGTTCACCTCGATATTCACCTTGAAGTCTTTGTCCAAACCGTGTGCCTTGAGGAAACCAACAACGGTCTCTGTATCAACGTCATACTGGTGCTTTGATGGCTCCATAGGTTTTGGTTCGATGAGGAAGTTGCCCTTGAAGCCCTTTGAGCGAGCGTAGTCGCGTGCCATAGTGAGCATGGTAGCCATGTGTTCCTTCTCGCGCTTCTGGTCTGTGTTGAGGAGTGACATGTAGCCCTCGCGTCCGCCCCAGAACACGTAGTTTTCTGCACCAAGTTTGATGCCAGCATCGATAGCATTCTTAATCTGCACGATAGCACGAGCCACAACGTCGAAGTCTGGGTTGGTAGAAGCGCCATTCATGTAACGTGCATTGCCGAAGACGTTGGCTGTTGACCACAGGAGTTTGATGCCTGTCTGTTTCTGCTTCTCGGCGAGGTAGTCGGTGATAGCCTTGAGGTTTGACTCATACTCGGCGATGCTGTTGCCCTCAGAAACGAGGTCAACATCGTGGAAGCAGTAATACTCGATGCCGAGCTTCTGCATGATTTCGAAGCCTGCATCGGCCTTGTTCTTGGCAATCTCTACGGCATTGGCACCCTGGTTCCAAGGGAAGGTCTTGGTGCCACCACCAAACTGGTCGGCGCCCTCAGCGCACAGTGTGTGCCACCATGCCATGGCGAAGCGCATCCAGTCTTTCATTTTCTTACCTGCCACTACCTTCTCTGCGTCGTAGTAGTGGAATGCCATTGGGTTCTTTGACTCTGGTCCCTCGAATGGGATCTTACCGATTTGTGGAAAATACTCTTTTGCCATAATCTTTAATGTTTAATATTTAATCTTTAATGTTTAATATACTTTTTCCATCTGTTATATGCTTCGGTGTAATCGGCATTTTCTGCCACAGGATGCTCTACAGCACGTAGTTTGAGGGTAGAGAATGCCTCGTCGCTGTCCTTATAGATACCAGCTCCGATACCTGCACCCTTAGCAGCGCCAACGGAACCATCCGTCTCATACAGTACTATCGTAGCTCCTGTCACTGCGGCCAGTGTCTTGCGGAAGAGTGGGGAGAGGAAGAGGTTGGCATGACCAGCCTTGATGGTAGTAATCTCCATACCCATCTGCTTCATAATCTCCATGCCATAGGCAAAGGAGAAGGCTATGCCCTCCTGAGCAGCTCTCACGATATGTGCCTTTGTGTGTATGTTGAAGTTGATGCCATGCATAGAAGCACCAGGATTCTCGTTCTCCAGTATGCGTTCTGCACCATTGCCAAAAGGAATGACAGACAGTCCTTCTGCACCTACAGGTACGCTTTCGGCCAGGTCGTTCATCTCTGCGTAAGAGATTCCCTCAGGAGCTACGGTGCGTTTTATCCATGCATTGAGGATGCCTGTACCATTGATGCAGAGGAGCACTCCCAGACGAGTTTCTTCTTTGCTGTGATTCACATGAGCAAAGGTATTCACACGACTCTTTGGATCATAGTTGATGTCTCCCAATACACCATAGACAACACCAGACGTACCACCCGTAGCAGCTATCTCACCAGGTTTGAGAACATTGAGAGAAAGAGCGTTGTTGGGTTGATCACCAGCACGATAACTTATTGGAGTACCTTCTTTTAGACCAGTTTCTTCAGCTGCTTCTTTAGATACGCAAGACTGCACGGCGAAGGTAGGAACGATGTCTGCAACGATGTCATTTGGGAAACCATAATAGTCGAAGAGGAAATCAGCAGGTTTGCTATCCTTGAAGTCCCACATAATGCCCTCAGAGAGCCCGCTGACAGTAGTGTTGATCTCGCCAGAGAGCTTCATGGCAATATAGTCACCAGGCAGCAACACCTTATATATATTAGAGAATACCTCAGGTTCGTTCTCCTTTACCCATGCCAATTTTGATGCAGTGAAATTGCCAGGAGAATTAAGCAAGTGTGACAGACACTTCTCTTCGCCAAGGTCTTTGAAGGCCTTTTCGCCATAAGGCACAGCACGAGAATCACACCAGATGATAGCGTCGCGAAGTACATTCTTATTCTTGTCCACGCAAACCAGACCATGCATCTGGTAAGAGATGCCAATAGCCTTGATATCATCGCCAGTTGCAGAAACTTCGCCCATAATCTTCTTGAGAGCGAGTTTTGCATTACTCCACCACATATCGGGAGCCTGCTCGGCCCAACCAGCCTTCACTGCCTTGATAGGAGCTTCTGTCTCTGGATAGAACGCAGAGGCCGCCATAGCGCCCGTTTCGATATCTACTAAAGATGCTTTTACACTTGACGAACCAATGTCAAGACCTAAGAGATATTGCTTAGCCATTTTTGCTTAATAAAGAGATTTAAGTAGTTTTAGTGGTTCAAAATTAAGCAAAAATCCTGAAATAAGGGTGTGTTTTTCGAGAAAAATTTAGTTTTGACTTTTTTTTTACCTTTTACGATACGTTTTTGCCACCTCTTCAGCCACTTTCTGTGGTACAAACTCGGATATGTCTTCTCCCTTTCTTGCTTTCTCCCTTATCATCGTTGAAGAGATATTCACCAATGGCATGTCTATAATGTGAACATTATACTCCTCACATTTGAGTGAGGATGGGAGAGGGGCTGTTTTTCTAGGATACACCGCTATCTCATAATTCTCCAGAATATCCTTGTAATGTGCCCAGCGTTCGAATTTCGCAAGGTTGTCGCCACCAATGATAAGCACGAATTCATCATTAGGATAGTCTGTCTTTAGATGCTGGAGCGTATTCCAGGTATAGGAAGGACGTGGCAGGTGGAATTCATAGTCAGAGGCCTTGAGGGTAGGGTAGTCCTCCAGTGCCTTCTGGGTCAAACTGAACCGTATCTCCTCATCTAATAAATCGCTGTTGCCCTGTTTGAGAGGATTCTGTGGTGAGACAAGATACCACACCTCATCTAACGACATAGCACTCAGCATGGTAGTGCCGAGTGCTATGTGTCCGTTATGTATGGGGTTGAATGACCCTCCGAATATTCCGATGCGCATTCTTCCCCTGTAGTTATTGTTTAAAGGTTAGGATTTACCTCGTGCCAATTCTCTACTGCTGGAATGACGCCCATCTCAACGAGTTCGTCACGCATAGCAGTGAGGTGGATGTAGCTAGAGTGCAGACGAGCCATCTCGTCCTTTGTGCCCTCTGGTATCTCGTATGTCACGCCGTCTGTAGAGAATGTAGTATTCATTCCCATCACGATGTGGTTGAATCTCTTGTCATTGCAGTACACACCTGCTGGCCATGGGAACTGGCGACCACCCATAACAGCCTCAATCATCTGAACAGAAAGGATAGAAGGGCTCTGGAAAGAAGAACGGCCACGGAGTTTGATGATGCGTGAACCACCCTTTGTAACGTCCTGCTGCATCTGCTCCCATTCCTCCTCTGTGAATTCACCAGCTTCGATGATATCCATAAGTTTGCGGCCAGCCACTATGGTATTGCTGCCAAATACAGCCATCTGCTCACCATGACCACCATAGGTAGCGCAGTTGGAAATCTCTGTCTGCATTACGTTGAAGCGATGAGCCAGAGCGGTGCGCAGACGAGTGGTATCAAGACCAGCGAGAGTCGAAACCTGTGAAGGCTTCAGACCAGACCATATCAATGTCACGAGACCTGTCATATCAGCAGGGTTGAAGATGATTACTACGTGCTTCACGTCTGGGCAGTACTGCTTAATGTTGCGACCAAGGTCAGCAGCTATCTCGCAGTTGCCACGGAGCAGATCCTCACGTGTCATGCCATCCTTACGTGGTGCGCCACCAGAAGAGATGATATATTTAGCATCCTTGAAAGCCTCGGCCACATCAGTAGTGGCTGTGATTTTAGCATCGTCGAAACCACTCTGACGCATTTCCTCTGCTACACCTTCTGGTGAGAATACGTCGTAGAGGCAAAGGTTGTTGGTAAGACCAAGCATCAAGGCTGTCTGAGCCATGTTAGAACCAATCATGCCAGCAGCGCCGACAATCACGAGTTTTTCGTCTGTTAAGTAATTCATAGTTTTTCTCCTTTTAGTTTATTGTACGCCATTAATAGTAATACCCTCAACTCCCTTGGCAATCTTAAGTATCATGCCCTGCAGAGCCTTGCCTGGACCACACTCTGTGAAGTCCGTAGCGCCATCAGCCATCATCTGCTTCACCTCGTAAGTCCACTTTACGGGAGCGGTGAGCTGAGCTATCAGGTTCTGCTTGATTTCGTTGGCATTGGTATGCGCCTTAGCATCCACATTCTGATAAACCGGAATGCGTGGTGTGTGAAATTCCGTAGCCTCGATAGCTGCCTGCAGTTCGTCCTTGGCAGGCTGCATCAGAGGAGAGTGGAAAGCGCCACCTACAGGTAGTACCAGTGCACGCTTAGCACCAGCTGCAGATAGAGCCTCGCAAGCCTCGTTGATAGCCTCTACATTACCAGAGATAACAAGCTGACCTGGATTGTTATAGTTTGCTGGCACTACCACGTAGCCAGGCTTATTGATACCAGCGCATATTTCTTCTATCTTTGCATCATCCAGTCCGATGATAGCAGCCATAGTAGATGGCGCAGCCTCGCATGCTTTCTGCATAGCCATAGCACGCTTGCTGACAAGTTTCAGACCATCCTCAAAACTCAGCGCACCTGCTGCTACAAGAGCAGAGAACTCGCCAAGAGAGTGACCTGCAGTCATCTCAGCATCAAACTCATCACCCAGGCAGATAGCCTTGATGACAGAGTGTAGGAATACGGCTGGTTGTGTTACTTTTGTCTGCTTGAGTTCCTCAGCGGTTCCCTCAAACATTATCTTTGTTATTTCGAAGCCAAGAATCTCGTTTGCATTGTCAAAGAGTTCCTTAGCCTTTGGATTGCTATCGTAGAGGTCTTTGCCCATTCCTGTGAACTGAGCGCCCTGACCAGGGAATACAAATGCCTTCATTGTTTAGTTAGATTGGTGAGTTATTATTTTTAACAAAAAAGCCCCGAATGCCGTCACTCTGGGTGAGACAGTCGGGGTTATATTGTCTTTGTTTTTTCTGTCAGTGAGATTACTCTGCAGCTGTTTCTGTAGCCTCTTCAGCAACTTCCTCTGCCTTTGTCTCAGCCTCGGCTTTTACTTCAGCCTCTGGCTTTACAGCAGCGCTGTTACCCTCTGCGAGTACTGTTACAGGAATCTCAACCTTAACTTCCTTGTGGAAGATAGCAGTTGCAACGTATTCGCCAACGTTCTTGATGTCCTTCATGACGATACGCTTGCGGTCAATCTCGATGCCCTTCTTAGCGAGCTCCTCAGCAACGGTAGCTGATGTAACGGAACCATAGAGAACGCCAGTTGCAGAAACCTTTGCTGTAACCTCTACTGATACGCCGTTGAGCTTTGCTGCCTCTGCCTCAGCGTCAGCCAGTATCTTAGCCAGCTTGTGAGCCTGCTGCTTGAGATTCTCGGCGAGAATCTTCTTTGCTGAAGGAGAAGCGATGACTGCCTTACCTGTAGGGATGAGATAGTTACGACCGTAACCAGACTTTACATTCACGATGTCGTTCTTGTATCCAAGACCGATGATATCTTCTTTCAGTATAATTTCCATTGTGTAATCCTCCTTGTTTTAGTTTACTTCATAAGATCGGTTACATAAGGAAGCAGTGCAATCTGGCGAGCACGCTTTACAGCCTGTGCCACACGACGCTGATACTTCAGAGATGTTCCAGTGATACGACGTGGAAGGAGCTTACCTTGCTCGTTGAGGAACTTCTTCAGGAACTCAGGATCTTTGTAGTCAATGTACTTGATACCGCTCTTCTTGAAACGACAGTACTTCTTCTTGCGAGTGTCGATTGCTGGAGCGTTGAGATAACGGATTTCAGAATTTTCTGCCATTGTTTAAGCCTCCTCTTTTTTAGAAAGCTTGTTGCGACGCTTCTCTGCGTAAGCAGCAGCATACTTGTCAAGCTTTACGGTCATAAAACGGATTACTTTCTCCTCGCGACGATAAGCAGTCTCGAGCTTGTCTACAACTTCTGGCTCAGCCTTGAACTCAACGAGGTAGTAGTAACCAGTTGACTTCTTCTGAATAGCATAAGCCATCTTCTTGAGTCCCCAGGCCTCCTCGTTCAGTATCTCGGCACCATTATCTGACAGTACCTTAGTGAACTTAGCGACCGTTTCCTTTGTCTGGTCATCAGACAAAACGGGAGTCAAAATGAAAACGGTTTCGTAATGATTCATTTTTGTTCTGTTTAAAATTTGTAATTAAAAAAGCGGTGCAAAGGTACTAATTATATTCCAATTAGCAAACTTTACACCACCTTAATATAATAAGGTGTGAACCTTACGTGTTAATTTCTTAACTTATATCAATTCTCTTTCTCGCAATTGCACTTGCCGCAGCAGCAAGGACCAGCAAGTTTCCACAGGATAACTGCCAGTACCGAACCGATGAATGGGCCTACGAAGAATACCCAAACCTGTGAGAGAGCATCACCACAAGCGAAGAGGGCAGGACCCAGCGAACGAGCGGGGTTCACTGATGTGCCAGTGAAGTGGATGCCTACGAGGTGGATGAGTATCAGAGAGAGACCGATAGCCAGACCAGCCAGATTGCCAGCGCCTACCTTGCCGTCTGTTGTGCCCAGTACTACGAGTACGAAGAGACCCGTGAGAATAGCCTCAACGAGTATGCCACAACCTGCGCAACCGTTTACACCAGCGAGGCCGTTAGCACCAAGACCGCTCTCGCAACCATAGATGGCAGCCAGAACAGCACCAGCAGCGATACCACCAACGAACTGTCCTACCCAGTATCCGCATGCATCCTTCAGAGACATACGCTTGTCAATGAGGCAAGCCAGAGTGATGGCAGGATTGATGTGGCAACCAGATACACCACCGATGGTGTATGCCATAGCCACTACTGAGAGACCGAAAGCGATAGCCGTACCTACGACAGCAGCTGTGTTAGCCTCTGCGCATCCGAGTGAAACTGCTGCACCGCAGCCGAGGAAGGTCAGTACGAAAGTACCGATAGCTTCTGCAATGTACTTTTTCATTTTCTTTAAGCTTTTAAATAGGTTAGTTAATTATGAGTTTATGAATTTATTTATCTATATAGTACGCGTAGAACACTCCCATTATCACCACTATCAGAATAGCGATGACAACAGATAGAAGCAGAGTTTCCATCATCTTTCTGCGCAATCGTCTCTGGCGCATATGCGAACGGAATTGCGATGTGGAGTCCTTGTATTTCTCCCCACGCCTTCTTGCCTTGAGGTATTCCTTCAGTTCCTCCCACAGCGAGTCACCGTCATGATGATGGTGCTCACCATGGCTGTGATGCTCGTGATGCTCATGGTGGCTATGATGATGACTATGTTCCTGCTCTGTGCTCATAATTATGAATTATGCATTATCAATAGCTTCTTGCTATCAGTACGCGACACTTGCTTGGTTTGCCGCTTACCATATCGGTGCCAGGAGTCTGTTCGAAGGCGAATGGTACACAACGTATCGTAGCCTGTGTTTCCTCCTTGATTTTCGCCTCGGTCTCGGCAGTGCCGTCCCAGTGGCAGAGGAAGAAACCTCCGTCCTTCACCTTCTCCTTAAACTCTTCATAGTTGTCACATTCATAGATATGTGCATCGCGGAAGGCGAGTGCCTTCTTGAAGATATTCTCCTGTATGTCGTTCAGGAGAGTCTCTACGTGCTCTGGTAGTCCGTCGAAGCTGACTGTTTCCTTCTCCAGCGTATCACGGCGCATGATTTCCACTGTACCATTCTCCAGATCACGTCCACCCATTACTATGCGTACCGGCACGCCCTTCAGTTCGTAGTCAGCGAACTTAAATCCAGGACGCTTGTTGTCAGCGTCGTCATATTTCACCGTAATGCCCTTCTGTCTGAGAGCATCGATGACTGGTTGGAATTTCTCTGCTATCTGCTCCTGCTGCTCGCCCTTGCCGATAGGTATGATGACCACCTGCAGCGGAGCCAGTCGTGGAGGCAGCACGAGACCGTTGTCATCAGAGTGTGTCATGATGAGTGCTCCGATGAGTCGGGTAGAGACACCCCATGATGTAGCCCATACATACTCCTGCTTGTTCTCCTTCGTGAGATATGTCACTTCGAATGCCTTGGCGAAATTCTGTCCGAGGAAATGTGACGTACCGCTCTGCAGCGCCTTGCCGTCCTGCATCATAGCCTCGATGGTGTAGGTATCCAGAGCACCGGCAAATCGCTCTGTCTCTGACTTCACGCCCTGCATCACTGGCACTGCCATCCACTGCTCTGCGAAGTCGGCATACACCTTGAGCATCTTCTGAGCCTCCTGTTCAGCCTCCTCACGTGTGGCATGTGCCGTATGTCCCTCCTGCCACAGGAATTCTGATGTCCTCAGGAAAGGACGCGTGCGCATCTCCCAGCGCATCACGTTACACCACTGGTTGCACATCAGTGGCAGGTCGCGCCAAGAGTGTATCCAGTTCTTGTAGGTATTCCATATTATTGTCTCCGACGTAGGACGTACTATGAGTTCCTCTTCCAGTTTTGCTGCTGGGTCCACTACTACGCCGTCACCCTTCTCATTGGTCTTCAGACGGTAGTGAGTCACTACGGCGCACTCCTTAGCAAATCCCTCTACATGCTCTGCCTCTCGTGAGAGGAAGGATTTGGGGATAAGCAGTGGGAAGTATGCATTCTGCGCACCAGTCTCCTTGAACATCTTGTCCAACTGCTGCTGCATCTTCTCCCATATAGCATATCCGTATGGCTTTATCACCATACATCCACGCACGGCAGACTGCTCTGCCAAATCAGCTTTTACTACGAGGTCGTTATACCACTGACTGTAATTGTCAGCACGTTTTGTTAGTTCTTTGAGTTCTTTTGCCACTTTCTTTATCTTTTACATTCAAATGTCCTTGCAAAATTAGTAAAAATAGTTGATATTATGCACAAAAATGTGGTCGAATATCTAAAAAAATGCCAAAAAGTGCTCTTTTTGTTTGGAGATACACTTTTTTTTACTAACTTTGGGGTGTTATTCCGCATTTGTATATCATAAAGCAATATAACTATGGCAAACAAGCGAAACCTTAAAAAGGAGATTAACTACATCTGCAGCGAACTGTTTGCAGAAGGTGTTGCAACAGCCCTCTACAGCAACAATTCTGACGCAGCCAATCTGGACACTCTGCTCAAGTCCCTTATGTCGATGCACTCTGACTACATCATGCGCGTCTCTCATCCTGAGCCTGGCATGAAGCCCAAGGAGTATTACAAGGCGTTAATCCAGAGTTTCAACAATGACGTCAACGATTACGTTGACCAGATTGGCAATCTTCATTCATAAGCCCGCTGTACAGAGATGATGCGTCGATTCTTTCAATGGCTCCTGTACAAGAAGATGGGGTGGACCAAGGATGTCACGGTAGAGCATCCTGACAAGTTTATTATCTGCCTTGCGCCCCATACCAGCAACTGGGACTTTATCCTCGGCCAGCTGTACTCCAGGGCTGAGGGCATGAAGATTAATTATCTGATGAAGAATGAGTGGTTCGTCTGGCCTCTGAGTATCTTCTTCCGTAAGACTGGCGGTATCCCTGTATATCGCCAGAAACACATGTCTATGACTGACACCCTCGCCAATGCAGCCAAGAAGGCTAAGCACTTCCGTCTCTGCATCACTCCAGAGGGCACCCGCAGCCGCAATCCAGACTGGAAGAAGGGTTTCTATTTCGTGGCTCACAAGGCTCAGATACCCGTGCTTCTCTATGGCGTCGATTTTGAGAAGAAACTCATCCAGTGCACTAAGAGTTTCATACCCAGCGGCGACGTGGATGCCGAGATGCCCATGATAAAACAGTACTTCGCCTCCTATAAGGGCAAGTATCCTGAGAAGTTTGCGATATGAACAAAATACTATATACAGCTATATTCATGACATGGTGTTTCTTTGCGCCATGTCATGCTGATAATATAGAGCAGCATGTGCAGGACATGCGCATCGATGAGAGCCAGTCCGTCATCACCGTTGTGATGGACAGTGAGTTTGGCAATCAGACCTTCACGGAAAAATCCGTCAGGAAGATATACAAGAAGACCCGCAAGAGCATCCGCAAGGAACTCCCCAAGCAGTATTCCTACTACGAGGTGCGCATCATGGTTGACGGCCGTCTCCTCGAGGACCTCGCCAAGGCTGAGCAACCCTCCAAGGATGAACCCCAGCTAGAGCGTCAGAAGAAGAAGCAGAAGCGTGGTGGATGGTGGGGTAGTGTCTATGAGGACAGTGCACCGTGGGTCACCAATATCTCGCGTCCCAATCGCATCACCGCTGGTCTTGAGGGACGTCACATAGCCCTCTGGCAGAGCCACGGCCGTTATTATGATAAGGCGAAGGGATTCTGGAAGTGGCAGCGACCATTCTTCTTCTCTACCACCGAGGACCTCTTCACCCAGACCATCGTAGTGCCTTACCTCATCCCCATGCTGCAGAATGCTGGTGCCTGCGTCTTCACCCCTCGCGAGCGTGACTGGCAGACGGCGGAGGTCATCGTGGATAATGACTCGCCGTACTCTGGCTATTCGGAGACCTCTCAGAGCGGTTCGTGGCACACGTCTAGGACACTGGGGTTCGCCATTCCTAAGGATACCATCCCTGATGGCTACAATCCCTTCGATAAGGGCACCGTGCGCTACATCTCCAGCACTCGTGACGATGACTGTTCTGTGGCATCCTATCAGCCCAGTCTGCCTAAGGCGGGGCGCTATGCCGTCTATGTCAGTTACGCCACTGACGAGAAGAGCCTCGATGACGTTCTCTACAGCGTCTATCATCAGGGGCAGCGTACCGATTTCCATGTCAATCAGCAGATGGGCGGCGGTACGTGGGTGTATCTTGGCACCTTCGATTTCGACGGCGGTTCTTCCCAGTCCAATAGAGTAGTGGTGTCCTCCGTCTCGTCCTCCAAGGGTGTTGTTTCCACCGATGCCGTGCGCTTTGGCGGCGGTATGGGCAATATCTCCCGTGGCGGCAGTGTCAGTGGCATGCCGCGTGCTCTCGAGGGTGCCCGCTATTACGCTCAGTGGGCTGGTGCTCCGTATAGTGTGTATGGCGGCTACAAGGGTGAGGATGACTACAAGGATGATATCAATGTGCGCTCACGCATGACCAACTGGCTCGTTGACCGTCATGTGCCTTTCGATCTCTCGCTCGCCGTTCACTCCGATGCCGGCTACAATTCCGACCTCAGGTCTATATACGGTTCGCTGG
This sequence comes from uncultured Prevotella sp., assembly GCA_905233245.1. Taxonomy (GTDB): domain Bacteria; phylum Bacteroidota; class Bacteroidia; order Bacteroidales; family Bacteroidaceae; genus Prevotella. The sequence goes on from CAJODK010000001.1 coordinate 114,828, forward strand.
CTATCTGCAGTACGGGCTTTGATGACGGTCTATTGCCATCTGGCGTCTCTCGTGAGCATTCCAAGGACCTAGCTCAGCGTCTGCTCGACCAGTCGCTCAAGGACCTCAAGTCCCATTATGGTACGTGGACATGGCGCCATCTATATGACCGCAACTACTCCGAGACGCGCTATCCCCATATCCCTTCGGCCATCTTTGAGACCCTGTCGCATCAGAGTTTCCCCGATATGAAGTTGGCTCACGACCCCGACTTCAAATTCACCATTGCACGCTCCATATACAAGACTATCCTGCGCTACGAGGCAGAGGCATATGGCAAGAAGCACGTCGTCGTGCAACCCCTCGCGCCAGAGAATTTCGCCATCTCGCTCACTCCTCACGGCACGGCATCGCTGACATGGGTGCCTCAGAAGGATGGCGATGAGTCGTCTGCCATGCCTGATGGCTACAATGTCTATATGGCAATAGGCACTCAGGGCTATGACAACGGCACTCAGGTGGAGCGTAGCCGTTACGCCGTGCAGTTGCAGCCTGACGTGCTCTATCGCTTCCGCATCACTGCCACCAATCAGGGTGGCGAGAGTTTCCCTACTGAGGAACTCTGCGTTCTCTACCACTCTGCCTCTGCACCTACCGTGATGGTGGTCAATGGTTTCCAGCGCCTCTCCTCACCAGCTGTCCATGATGGCTATGACGACAAGGGATTCGACCTCAGCGAGGACCCTGGCGTCAGTTATGGTCTCACGGCAGGATGGTGCGGTCAGCAGAAAGTATTCTCCACCGCTACGGCGGGCAGCGAGGGTCCTGGCACCTTCGGTTATTCTGGTCAGGAATTGCAGGGTAAATTCATCGCTGGCAATGACTTCTGCTATGTCGCTGAGCATGCCCGTGCCATCGCCTCTGCCGGTCAGTACAATATCGTCAGCGCCAGCAAGTCGCTGGTGGAGTGGGGTGGTGTGGACCTCTCGCAGTACCCCGTCGTTGACCTCCTGCTCGGCAATGAGCGCAATGACGGCCACTCGCTCAGGCCCTACAAGACCTTCTCTCGCCAACTCCAGCAGCAGTTGCGCACCTACCCGGGACGTCTTCTTGTCTCTGGTTCCTATGTCGCCTCCGACATGATAGAGAGCGACAGCGAGGTCGATTTCATGCGCACCGTCCTCAACACCTCTTTCGGAGGCACCGTAGGCGGTCTCAATGGTCTCATCACTGGCCTCGGACAGACTCTCAATGTCACCAATGTCCTCAATGCCGACCACTACGCCACCACGCGCAGCGATGTCCTCGTGCCTCAGGGCAATGCCTTCATCGCCATGCAGTATATGGACGGTAAGACGGCAGCCGTGGCAACGCCTTCGCGCTCCTTCGTCATGGGTTTCCCTTTTGAGTGCATCACCGACCCCACACAGCGTGCCCTCGTCATGCGTGGCATTCTCGCCTTCCTCTTAACTCCTTAACTCCTCTAACTTCTTAACTCCTTTAATTCCTAAACATGTACACCATCACTTCCAACGCCTCCGGCACCCGCACCATTCAGATTAGCGATACACATCTCGCTACCATCAGTCAGTACTCACTCTTCCGCAACCTTGTCGATAGCAACGGTATCGTGGACGACAGCGTGCTCGAGAAACTTCGTCTCAATGTGCGCTCCCTCATCGAGTCCACCAACGCCTCCGACCCTTCGCTTCTCGATTTCTGTTTCGAGGTGCTCTATCACCCCAATATGAAGCCCGTCGCCCTGCGCAATCTACTGGTTCTCTACACCCAACATGCTGACTGATTTCCTCCCCACGACCAAGAAAGAGTGTGAACTACGCGGCTGGACCGAACTCGACGTCATACTCTTCTCTGGCGATGCCTATGTGGACCACCCCTCATTCGGCGCCGCCGTCATTGGTCGTACACTGGAGGCAGCGGGTTATCGCGTGGCGATAGTGCCGCAACCCGACTGGCATGGCGATTACCGCGACTTCAAGAAACTCGGTAGTCCTCGGCTCTTCTTCGGCATCTCGCCAGGCGCTATGGACTCCATGGTCAATAAGTACACCGCCAACCGCCGTCTGCGCTCTGAGGATGCCTATTCCCCCGACGGTCGCCACGACTGCCGTCCCGAGTATCCCAGCATCGTCTATACCAAGATACTCAAGGAACTCTTTCCCGACGTTCCCGTCATCCTCGGTGGCATCGAGGCGTCCCTGCGTCGCGTCACCCACTACGACTACTGGTCTGACACGCTGCGCCCCTGCATCCTCGTAGAGTCAGGCGCCGACCTCATCACCTATGGCATGGGAGAGAAACCCACTCTCGCCTTGGCACGCGGTCTCGCTGAGGGTAAGACTCTGAAGGAGTTGCGCCACATCCCCCAGACCGTCTATCTCGCACATCGCGATGAGGTCACCATCACTCCCGACGACATCGTGCTCCACTCCCACGAGGAGTGCCTGCATAACAAGCGCGCACAGGCAGAGAACTTCCGCCACGTGGAGGAAGAGTCAAATAAGTACCACGCCCAGCGACTCGTACAACCTCTAACCTCTAACCGCTCACCTCTCACCTCTAATCACGACGCAGTCGTGATTAATCCCCCTTACCCCCCGATGACCACGGAAGAGATAGACGCCTCCTTCGATCTGCCGTATCAACGCGTGCCTCACCCCAAGTACAAGGGCAAGCGCATACCAGCCTATGAGATGATAAAATTCTCCGTCAATCTCCATCGCGGCTGTTTCGGCGGTTGCGCCTTCTGCACCATCTCAGCTCATCAGGGCAAGTTTATCGCCTGCCGTTCCAAGGAGAGCATCCTGCGCGAGGTGCGTGAGGTGGTCAAGTTGCCCGACTTCAAGGGTTATCTCTCCGACCTCGGAGGCCCCTCCGCCAATATGTATGGCATGCACGGCCGCAATATGAAGGCATGCGAGGCATGCAAGAAGCCCTCCTGCCTGCATCCCCAGGTATGCCCCAATCTCGTCACCGACCATAGCGCCCTGCTCGACATCTACCACGCCGTCGATGCTATGCCCGAGATTAAGAAGAGTTTCATCGGCTCAGGAGTACGCTACGACCTGCTCCTCCACCACAGCAAGGACGAGAAGAGCAATGAGGCTGCACGCCAGTACACCCGCGAACTCATCACGCGCCATGTCAGCGGACGACTCAAGGTAGCCCCCGAGCACACCTCCGACACCGTGCTCCACTACATGCGCAAACCCTCCTTCCGCCTCTTCTACGACTTCAAGCGTATCTTCGACCGTATCAATCAGGAGGAAGGCTTGCGCCAGCAACTCATCCCGTACTTCATCTCCTCACATCCCGGATGCCGCAATCAGGACATGGCGCAACTCGCAGACCTCACCAAGAAGATGGGGTACAAACTCGAACAGGTGCAGGACTTCACTCCAACCCCCATGACCACCGCCACCGAGATGTACTACACCGGTCTCGATCCCTACACCCTCGAGCCCGTCTTCACCGCCAAGACGCAGAAGGAGAAGCTCGCTCAGCGTCAGTACTTCTTCTGGTACAAGGACAAGGACGCCCCCAACACTCCTCACCACCACAAGGACAAGCATCCCAAGGGGAAGAAGAAGAAAGGCTGAAATACGAAATTCTCGTATGCAAAAGTTAGGGGTATATTTGGAGGAAAGAAAAAGAATTCGTAAATTTGCAACCTGAAAACAAATTGTAAAGAATGAAAAGATACGAGCCAATAGAAGAAGAGCCACAGATGGCACGAGATGCTATGGTGGTTAATGTGCTTAATAGTCGTAACGATATCAGTCGCGCCATAACAGGCGACGAACTTCTAAATCGTTTACGTCCTAGAATCAAAAGCCTATTTCAATGAAACAGGTATTGTTTGCCCCTGACGTTGAAGAGGATTTGTACGAACTTATTAGAATCCTCGTAGATAAGCAATATCTGGGTACTTATGATTTCGCCATATCTTATGTGGAGGATATGATTAATTATATTCAGAATCATATTGAGAGTTATCCACGCAAGAAAATTCCTTCGCACTTTGCTCTATATGGTGTAGAAATCTACTATATTGTATATAAGAGGAGTAGTACTACTACATGGTACATTATCTTCGAAGATCGAGAAGAAGCATATTTTGTAACACGGATTACAAACAATCACGTTAGTGGACAATACTTCAATCAATAATCCTCTAAAGCACTCGCAGGTCTGCAAGTGCTTTTTGTTTGTGCACGCACACGAAGGGCTAGTGTGCAAAAAAGTTGGGGAAATATTTGGAGGAAAGGAAAATAATTCTTAAATTTGCAAGCAGAAATCAAAAATAATGAGCCTATGACATAAATTAGACTTAAAGACATATAGAAACTGAAGCGTCCGCTTGAATCTTGTTCACCAAATTCGCCAAATTTTAAGAACAACTCGGAGTAAAAGCACGGATGCTCACGCTACTAGGCGTGGGCTTTTACCCGTTTAGAGTTGTATGGTGTTTGGCGATACCAAGGTGAACGTAGACGAAGTAAAACGTCCACGTTTTTTGTATATATAACCTAAAAATATTAAAACAATGAAGAAGATTATTACAAAAGCTATGACGCTCATCGTAGCACTACTGATGAGCACGACTCAATCGAAGGCGGCAGACCAACTCTACGCTGTGAAAGAAGGAAATACTGTGACACTTAAGTTTGGTGAGATTAGTCAAAGCGAAATCAACGCAGGTGGTCGGGCATATTCTGGTGGATACAAGTATTCTTGGATGGTTTATTTCTCTGATGCGACGAGTGTAGTCGTTGATTCATCATGTAAAAACTACAATGGAACAACTCTCAGTTATCTTTTCTGTGATTGCAAAAAGGTAGAAATCATAACCGGACTGAACAACCTTAATACCTCCAATGTAACAAACATGGAGAAAATGTTCATGGGATGTTATAGCCTAACGTCTGTTGATGTGAGCGCTTTCAATACGTCGAATGTAAAAAATATGGATAGAATGTTTTTCTCTTGTAAAGGATTAACATCCATTGACCTCAGTTCTTTTAATACAGAAAACGTCACAAACATGTATGAGATGTTTTCCTATTGTAAAGGATTGACATTTATTGACTTCAGTTCTTTCAATACAGAAAATGTCACTACTATGCAAGAGATGTTTTACGATTGTACAGGACTATTATCTCTTGACCTTAGTTCTTTCAATACTAAAAAGGTAACTATTATGCAAAGGATGTTCGAGGGATGTTCGAGTATTACTTCGTTAGATCTAAGCACCTTCAACACTGCAAATGTCACAGATATGTATAATATGTTCCGAGATTGTACAAATCTGAAGACCATATACATAAGTGATAATTGGGATGTTAGCAATGTAACGAAAAGTGATTATATGTTCAAAGGTTGTACCTCGCTCGAAGGTGATGACGGTACGAAAGTTGGCTCTAATACTAGCAAGGACTGTGCATATGCTGGTCCTGGAGGATATATGAGTAAGAAAGTTCTATTTGCTGTTGTTGATGGAAGTAACGTGATACTAAAATGTGGCGCTGCTGAATCTGGTTCTTATATTTATACTGGAGAAGACTCATGGAATACAGATTTTGCTACTAATATTACAACTATCACTATCGATGAATCATGTAAAAATAATACTGGCGATAATCTAAGTTTTGTATTTGCAGATTGCGATAAATTGGAGAACATTATTGGTCTTGGCAATTTAAATACTTCAAAGGTAACTAACTTCTCAAGTATGTTTTATCAATGTGAAAAGTTAACGACTCTTGACCTTAGTGGTTGGAAGACTGCTAATGTTACCAACATGAGTAATATGTTTAGAAATTGTGAATCCTTGAAGACCATTTATGTTGATGATAATTGGAATACTGCTAGTGTTAATGCCAGCAGTAATATGTTTAGAGATTGTATATCAATAAAGGGTGAGGATGGTACTACATACGACTCAAGCAAAAGAGATGTAGCTTATGCACATACAGGTACTGGTGGTTACTTAACGAAAGCGACTACAGAAGTGAGGAACGTATCATCAAGCACAATAAGAAATAATGTAAGTCTAAAAAAAATTATTAAAGATGGTATAATATTGATAGGAGACCACAACGTAGCAGGTGAACGAATTAAATAATTAAACAATGACAAAGAAGCTATTAGTTACAGCCAAATATGGTTCTTTGGTATTTTCCGAAGTAGCGTGCCCATATAACAAAAAGGCTCATAAAGAGCAGTATGATTCCTGTTGTAGTGGCATTAAACGACAAATAATTGATGCAGGAAAGGAAGAAATGCTAGATGCTTTTATCTTCCAATATGAGGTTGTGGTGGAATAAATATGGTACGTGTGCTATAACAAATAATAAGGGAAATAGTATGAACCCGCAGAGGAGTATCTAAAGAAAAGCAAATAAAATCAAATATAAAGGTATGAAACATCTAAATATTTTTTTCTACTTGTGCATTATATCACTCTGTAGTTTTACTTTATCATCTTGTGGCGGTGACGATGATGGTGCTGGCGGTGGTTCAACTGGCAGGATTGTAGATGGCGTCTATGTTCCTGATGGAAAAAAGTTAACACAATTGCAATTATCAGAACAAAATGAATATGATAGTAGCGAATATCTTATAAAATTTGATATGAAATACGATGCCAAAGGAAGACTGACAAACATCTCATATTCTACTGATAATTACGCTATCACAAACTTAGTAACTATTGATTATGACCTTAAGACCATAACTCTTAGCAATGATGTGGATTCTCCCTACCACTCTTATTCTTTCTCTTTGAATAGTGAGGGATACATTTCAAAGATTGGTACGTGTGATATAATATATGATGCGAATGGATATGTGTATAAGATAAGAGACAATAAAGGTATTGGCACTCTTTTTTTTGACAGCGGTGACTTTATAAAGGCCGCTGTTGAACCTTTGATATCTGGTAATACAAAACTGTATTATGCCTTTTATGGGAATGATAGTTCTACAGGAGACTTATATGTATCAGTAAGTGGAAATGCCAACAGTTATGCTTGTCTTGATTTTAAAGCAGTACTATCTCTAATAGCATACCAATCTGGATTATTTGGAAAAGTAAGCAGGTGCGTTACTAATCTAAGAGAAAACAGTAGCAGGGCAATAGGCAAATACGAAACCAACAAAAATTCAAGAACCTATAGATTTACTTTTGTCAGCAAATAACGAGTCCTTATCTCCAACTGCTGAAGAATACTAAATCTCTGACATTGATTTCCAACTTAATAAAAACTACGAACATTCTTTCCCTTATGATGACACATCAAAGATAGAAGTTACAGAAATAGGGAGTGCTTACAAAAGATATACTTTCACTTGGCAATAACCAATAAACATTAGAGCGGAGCTGACCTTGATAAGGTTGGTTCCGATTTGCTTTTGCTCTTTATCACGTCTTTTCGCGCACGTACGCGCGCAATATTTTTGCAAATTAAACTAAAATCCTCCACTCGCCATCTGGAAAGCGCATAAATACTGGGCTTGTCGAGTGGTGGAGGATTGGTGGAGAGTGGAGGTTTTTGTCCAAAATCGTATAAAAAAGTTGGGAGAAAATGGGCAAAAATAGAAAAAAAATGATGTTGGTTGCGGGCGCTAAGCGCCCATCTGCGGGTACTTAGCGCCTACGTGCGGGTGCTAAGCGCCTAGATGTAGGCGCTTAGCAACTGCAAGTAATCCGAGTCGGATTGCACGCCCTTGCTATGCTAGGGCGCGCTGTTGCTTAGCAATAGACTTTTATTGCTTAGCGACAAGAGAAAGAGCGACACTGAGATATAATCTCGGTGTCGCTCTAGCTTATACCTTTGACCTTAGACTTTAGACCTTAGACCCTTTAGAATTTCTTCAGCGTGACATTCTTGACATTCACGAGGCAGTTGGGGTCGATGTCGCTATTGACGTCGGTGTAGCCGATGGTGCAGTCGGTGATGTCGATGTCATGCACGGTGCCTGGTGCGCCATTGGCATAGATGCCTACTTTAGCACGGTTGCAGGTGACACGGGAGATGTGTATGTCCTGGAATTCTGGCACCCAGTCGGTACCGCTGGCACCCTCAGTCTTGTAGATGGCTTCGTTGATATAGTCGGTCTGGAAACCTATGGCTTCGTCCTTGACCCTGTCCATGAGGATGTCCCAGATGTATATCTTGCTGGTCTTGCCGCCACGGCTGGTGAAACTCTTGAAGCGCAGGCCTGTCTCGGTGTTTACGAGCACATTATTATATGCGCATACTCTGTCGATGCCTGCAGCAAACTCAGAACCGAGGACGAGGCCGCCGTGTGCATAGTCCACGATATTGTCGGCGATGACTACGTCGCTCATGGGTTTGTGGTCGAAGGCGTGCTTACCGGTGGCTGCCTTGAGGGAGATGCCGTCATTGCCGCAGTCGATGAGGTTGTTGACAATGAGCACCTGCTGGCTGGTTTTAGCTACGATACCGTCACCATTCTGTGCGTTCCATGGGCAGTTGAGCTTGACGCCATCAACGATGAGGTTCTGACAGTCTTCGAGTTCGAGGTGGAACTTAGGTGAGTCAACGATGGAAACACCGCTGATGAGCACGTTCTGACAACCCTTGACGAAGACTACTGACTGACGCAGTGCTTCCTGCTGTGATATGGCTTCTGCGAAATTGGGCAGACCAATGAGATTGTAAGGATACCAGATGGTCTCCTTACCCTTCACTGCTGTGATGCCTCCGAGTGCGAGCAGCTGCTGCCATTCTGTCTCTGAGTACTTGGAACGCTTGGCGGCGCGCCAGTATGTGCCATTGCCATTGATGATGCCCTCACCAGTGATGGAGACATTCTTGCAACCCATAACGGAGATACCGTGCATGGGTTTGGTAGCACCTGGCTTCATGTGCTTAGTGCGGTCGGGTGTGAGCACGATGACTGCATTCTTGGCGAGATGCAGGTTTATGCCTGACTTAAGGGAAATAGGGGAGGTTAGCCACATGCCTGCTGGCACATAGACCTGACCGCCTCCCTTGGCAGCCTGACGGTCGATGGCGTCCTGAAGGACCTTGGTACAGTCATAGACACCGTCGCCCACTGCTCCGAGGTCCTTGATATTGAGACTCGAACCGCTGATGACTGGTGCGCTGACCTGTGCCATATCACTGATGGGAAGGTTCTTGTAGTAGTTGCTGTAATCTGCCGCTGAAATCGTAGCAGCGGAGAGTAGTAATACTAATGATAATAAGTAGTGTTTCATCTATTTTTTCTCTTGTTTAGTTAGTATTCATCATGCAAAGTTACATATTTTTTTCAAAAAAACAAATTTTTACATAAAAAATCTGCATTTTATTCTAAATATATAAGGTCACTGAGTACATCGTCACTGATATAGAGTCCTTCGCGGGTGAGGTGCAGACGACCGTCATCGATGGCTAGATAACCATGCTGAATGCCCTCTTGGGAGGTTTGCAGTAGATAGCTGCGGAAGGGTTCGGAGAGGGCATCTATAGCTATTCCTTCACGTGTGCGTAATGCTGTAGTAATAAGGTCGTTGTAGTGCTTTGACTCATCAATAGGTTCAAAGGTCAAAGGTTGAGGGTCAAAGGTCGAAGGTCTAAGGTCTGAGGTCAAAAGTGTTATATAATCCTTCAGACTATCTGGATTCCAGGAGCGGGTGGTGAGGTCGTAGGAGTGAGCGGAGGCTCCGAGTCCGAGGTATGGGATGTCGCGCCAGTAGTTGGAATTGTGAACGGAACGTCGGCCTGGCAGTGCGAAATTGGATATCTCATAGTGCTCGTAGCCTGCTGCGGTAAGGGTGTCGATGAGGGTGTAGTACATGGAGCGGGAAGTCTCTTCGTCTATCTCAGAGACCTTACCGTCGAGGAGCATGCGATGGAGCGGGGTGCCTTCCTCGTACATGAGGGAGTAGGCAGAGATGTGCTCAGGACGCAGGGCGAGGGCGCTACGGAGGTCAGTGAGCCAGTCGGAGAGTGTCTCGTCAGGGAAACCGAACATGAGGTCGATGCTTATATTGCTGATGCCTCCTTCACGTAGCATCTGAACGGCAGGAGCTATCTGCGATGAATGGTGACGACGGCGGAGGAAGTGCAGCCTGTCGTCGGAGAAGCTCTGCACGCCCATAGACACTCTGTTGACACCCAGCGCTCTCATCTCGCTGACGAGAGTAGGGGTGATGTCGTCGGGATTGCACTCCATAGTGAATTCCTCGATTTTATCGATGTCGATGGAGAATTCCTCGCAGATGGTGTCGACGATGTCACGCAATAGCGGCATGGGGAACAGCGAGGGTGTACCGCCACCGAAGTAGAAGGTTTTAATGGAGGTAAAGTGGAGGTAATGGGAAGGTAATGAGGAGAAGAAGTTGCGACGAGAGTGAATCTCCGCTTTGACCGCCTCGGCATACTGCCGGAAGAGGGACTCCTGGCCCACGGTGGAGTAGAAACCGCAGTAGATGCAACGGCTGGCGCAGAAGGGAATATGCAGGTAGATGCCAGCCATAGGGCTACATGGAGTAAGCGAAACCGACGGAGAGGTATTCCTTCAACTGCCAGAGGGTAGAGGTCGTCTTGCTGACGGAGTCGTCGAAACGTGGGTAGATGAAGAGATTGGCGGAGATGTAGCGATTAAACTGGAATGTGAGGGTATTCTCCCACTCCAGGAGCGTATTCTTATAGGTAGTATAGATATAGAAGCGCGTCTGCCACTTGAAATTGTCGAACGGTTTCCATGTCACCTCAGCATTAATCAGCGAACCGAAGTCATTGCGCGTATGCTTGCCTTCATCGACACCGAAACGGGTCTCGAGGTCAGCACGGTCAATATACGTCAGACGGTAAGAGAAAGGAGCGAAGAGGATATTGCCGGTGAGTTTCTTTTGCAGTGCCTCCACTACGTAGTTCATACCGAGTGAGATATTGAGATTGAATGGCGACATAAAGTCAGAATAGACGGTTTTATCGTTGTTCTTCAGACCTTTGGTAAACTGCGTATTGGCGATGAGCTGGGCAGCATAGTACCACCGCTTGTGGGCCCGCAAAGAGAACTGCGTGGTATAGCGTATGAGGTCCTCGTTGGTCTTGAAATTGTTGACGGTGTCAGCATCGGTGCTTTGGAAACCCAGTTTGAGTTCGAGTTTATTGTCCCACTTGACGCGCTGCTTGTTGTTGTAGTTGTACTGCAAGACCACTGCTCCGAGCATGGAATAGGTGGAGTTGCCCGACTTGTACCAGTTGGGGGAGATATAGTTCTGCATAAACTGCAGGCTGTAGTCGCCTGAGAATGTCCAGAAATGCGGTTTGGAAACATAGAGGTTGACCTCCTCGAGGGGCTCGTCGATGGTACGCGGCACCTCACGCACCACGGGGAGTTCAGTCTTGGTCAAAGACTCTGCAGACGGCAGTGATGGTTCCTCCTGCTGTGACTCCGTGGCAGGCGCGACTGACTGCGGCGAACGCAGATATGAGTCCATCGTGACACGGTCAGAGAGCGACAGAGAGTCTGCATCAAGACTGAATACACGACGGGTGACACCACGGTCGTAATGCTGGGGTAGGGTGAGGATGCTGCCTGCATTATCCTGAGCAAAGGCAGAGGTAAGAAAAACAGCAATAATTAGTGTAAAAATATATCTGTATTTCATATTTATGGTCTTTATCGGCTGCAAATTTACAAAAAAAACGTCAAATAACGAAAATTCTTAATTCTTAATTCTTAATTCTTAATTAAAAGTTGTACCTTTGTAGCTCAATTGCATAAAAAAGAACGAAATGAAAATAAATGACGTAGTAAAGGAATTGAGTTCGGATGAGAGTCTGGAGAAAGTCTTTCACCAAGTGCATGCCGGTGTGCCCCTGCCATCCAATGATGCGCTGAGAGAGATCGTGACCATCACTCGCGAGATACTCTTCCCCGGATATTTCGGTCAGTCGAAGGTGATGACCGACAGCATAGCATTCCACCTAGGAGTAAACATAGAGAAACTGTACCGACTGCTGAAGAAGCAGGTGATGGCAGGGCTGTGCTTCGGGATAACGCCATGCGACGACAATTTCTGCATAGAAGAGACAAAGAAACGTGCAGTAGCCATCACAGAGGAAGTGATAGCCAAACTACCTGAAATACGCAAGATACTGGCTACCGACGTGGAGGCAGCATTCAACGGTGACCCCGCAGCAACGAGCTACGGAGAGATAATAGCATGCTATCCCGTCATCAGGACACTGTCCAACTACCGTCTGGCACATGAACTGCATCTGCAGGGCGTGCCACTCATACCACGAATGATAACGGAACTGGCACACTCAGAGACGGGCATCGACATACACCCAGAGGCAGAGATAGGCCATCACTTCACCATAGACCACGGCACCGGCGTAGTGATAGGTGCTACGTGTATCATAGGCAATAACGTGAAACTCTATCAGGGTGTGACACTCGGCGCGCTGAGTTTTCCTCTGGACAAGGACGGCAACCCTATCAAGGGCATAGCACGCCACCCTATACTGGAGGACAACGTGATAGTGTATAGTAACGCCACTATACTGGGACGCATCACCATAGGAAAAGGCAGCGTGATAGGTGCCAACAAATGGGTGACGGAAAGCGTTGCGACAGGAAGCAAGATTTACAAGAACTTGAAAATTCAAAACGGTTTTGAAAACGGAAATGGAATTTGAAATGGTAGCCAAGACCTTCATGGGTCTTGAAGATATACTGGCAGAGGAACTGACGGCACTCGGTGCCAAAGACGTGGTGAAGGGATGCCGCGTGGTAACCTTCAGAGGCGACAAGGCACTGATGTACAGGGCAAACTTCGCCCTGAGAACCGCCATCCGCGTGCTGAAACCTATAAAGCACTTCATAGCAAAATCAGCTGACGAGGTGTATGACAAAATAAAGGAGATAGACTGGCAGGAGTACATCGGCGAGGGCAAGACCTTCACGGTGGACTCTGTCGTTTATAGCGAGACATTCTCCAACTCACGATTCGTAACCTACAAGGTGAAGGACGCCATAGTGGACCAGTTCAGGGAGAGGACAGGACAGAGACCAAACATATCGGTGAGCGACCCAGACGTGAGACTCAATGTGCACATACACGGAGAGGAAGCCACACTGAGCCTGGACTCCAGCGGAGAGTCGCTGCACAGACGAGGATACCGTCAGGAGGCTGTGGAAGCCCCACTTAACGAGGTGCTGGCAGCAGGTATGATACTCATGACGGGATGGAGAGGAGAGACTGACTTCATAGATCCTATGTGCGGTTCGGGCACACTACCCATCGAGGCGGCACTGATAGCCTGCAATATTGCTCCCGGCGTATTCAGAAAGGAGTATGCCTTCGAGAAATGGGCTGACTTTGATGCAGACCTCTTTGACGAGATATACAACGATGACTCACAGGAGAAGGAATTCGAGCACCATGTATATGGCTACGACATCGACTTCAAGGCTGTCAACATAGCCACTGCAAACGTCAAGGCAGCAGGACTGACGAAGCATGTCACGATAGCACAGCAGGACTTCAAGGATTTTCAGGGTACCAAGGAGCCTGCCATCATAGTGACCAATCCACCATACGGTGAACGTATCTCTACACACAATCTGCTGGAGACCTACAAGATGATAGGCGAAAGACTGAAGCACGCTTTCAAGGAGGGCGACGCATGGGTGCTGTCGTACAAGGAAGAATGCTTCCAGCAGATAGGCCTGAAGACCAGCGTAAAGGTGCCACTGTACAACGGTTCGCTGGAATGCGAATTCAGAAAGTACCAGATGTTCAGTGGCAAACTGAAGGAATTCCGCGAAGAGGGCGGCATAGTAAAGACCGAGGAAGAGAAAAGACAGATGGCCGAGAAACGCCGTTCGTGGAAGAAACGCGAATACGAGAAACAGCAAGAGGAACTTATCAATAACGAGGAGGCAGACATTCTGAACTTCAACTTCACATCGTTGGAGAAGGAGAGGGCCAAAAGGAAGAAGGACGAAGGTCGATGGTCAAAGGACAAAGGTCAAAGGGATAGGTTCGAGGGACGTGGAAGAACGAGAGCTGAAAGACAGAATGAACGTAAGAATTTCTTTAATCGCAATAATACTCACGGTCATGGGTATGGCAAGGGCGGAGAATAATCCCCTGAGCTATAAGACCATCATACCACAGAAGAAAACTCTGTGGTGGGACGGCACGACCCTGGTGGATGCCGATGAGAGAAAGCCTGCAGAAGAATTTCCCAAGGTCATCAGCCGAGACCATAACATATTTTTAAACAACCAACCCATTACCACGGATGGAAATCGGGAGGTGGTGTACGGAGAGAGCGTGCACCGCAATGAATTCGGCATCAGTAGCGGAATCTTCATGTCGCCAAGCAAGAAACGATTTGCATTCTACAAGATGGACCAGTCGATGGTGCAGGACTACCCTCTGGTCAATACATTTGAGAGAGAGGCTAAACTGACACCAGAGAAGTACCCTATGGCAGGTATGACTAGCCATAAGGTGTGGGTGGGTATCTACGACATAGAGAGCAAGGCTACTACATGGCTGAACCTCGGAGACGTGACAGACCGCTATTTCACCAATATAGCATGGGCACCAGACGAGGAGAGCCTGTACCTCATAGAACTCAACAGGGCACAGAACCACGCCACATTGGACCGCTACTCTGTGAAGGACGGCAAGAAGATTGCTACTCTCTACGAAGAGACGGACGAGAAATACGTGGAACCACAGCATCCTGTGAGTTTTCTGCCGTGGGACAAGGAGAAATTCCTCATGTGGAGCAGGAAGGACGGATACTGGCATCTCTACCTGATGAACACCAAGGGGAAGATACTCAAGCAGGTGACCAAGGGAGAGTATGAGGTACTGGAACTGATAGGCTACTGCCCAGAGACAAAGAGCGTAATAATACGCAGCAACGAATTGTCACCCTTGCAGAGCAACCTCTTTGCCATAAGTCTCAGGACTGGCAAGAAACGACTGCTGGACAACGGAGTAGGGGTGCACTACGGCACTCTGTCAGAGGACGGTACGATGCTACTCGACACATACTCCACTCCCGATGAACCAAGGGTGTACAACACCATCAACACCGTAAGGGGAGAGACGAAGGAATACTATCGTTCGCCAGACCCGATGGAGGGCGAGACGGTGCCTACATACAAGATGGGGACACTGAAGGCTGCTGACGGAGTGACTGACCTGTACTACAGAATGGTGTTGCCACCCGACTTTGACGAGAAGAAGAAGTACCCTACCGTGGTGTATGTCTATGGCGGACCACATGCTCATAACGTAGAGGCATCATGGCACTGGAATTCGCGTCACTGGGAAACCTACATGGCAAAGAAGGGATATGTAATCTTCGTGTTGGACAATCGCGGTTCGGAGCACAGAGGAAAGGCATTCGAACAGGTGACCTTCCACCGACTCGGTCAGGTTGAGATGCAAGACCAGATGAAGGGCGTGGAGTATCTCAGGACACTGCCATACGTAGATAAAGAGAGAATGGGAGTGCACGGATGGAGTTTCGGAGGATTCATGACCATCAGTATGATGACCCAATATCCTGATGTCTTCAAGGTAGGTGTAGCAGGCGGTGCAGTAATAGACTGGAAATGGTACGAGGTAATGTATGGTGAGCGCTATATGGGTACACCAGAGAATAATCCCGAGGGATACAGCGAGACATCACTGCTCAGCAAGGCCAAGAACCTCGACGGAAACCTGCTGATAATAACGGGAAGCAATGACCCTGTGGTGGTGCCGCAACACTCCCTGCAATTCATCAACGAATGTAATAAGGCTGGAAAATACCCCGACTTCTACGTCTATCCAGGCGAGGGACATAATATGAAGGGGGATATGCACATACATCTGTACGAAAAAATAACAAAATATTTTGAAGATAAACTATGAACATTTTACTGTTAGGCTCAGGCGGCAGAGAGCACGCCATGGCATGGAAAATAGCTCAGAGTGAGAAGTGTGACACCCTCTATATCGCACCAGGCAATGCCGGTACTGACGGCGTGGGTGGCAAGGGTAAGAACGTCAATATGAAGGCTGATGACTTCGAGGCTATCAAGGAGTTTGTAAAGCAGAATGACGTGAAGATGATAGTAGTAGGCCCAGAAGACCCACTAGTGAAGGGCGTCTATGACGAACTGAATCCTATAGTGCCCGTAATAGGCCCTTCCAAGGCAGGTGCCGTGCTGGAGGGTTCGAAGGACTTTGCCAAGGCCTTCATGAAGCGTCACAATATCCCGACAGCAGCATACGAGACATTCGATGGCGAGCATCTGGAGGAGGGACTGAAATTCCTCGAGACGCTGAAGGCACCATACGTGCTGAAGGCAGACGGACTATGTGCCGGCAAGGGTGTGCTGATACTCGACACACTAGAGGAGGCAAAAAAGGAACTTAAGGAGATGCTCGGCGGTATGTTTGGCAATGCCTCCAGCCGCGTAGTCATCGAGGAGTTCCTCTCAGGCATAGAGTGCTCAGTATTCGTGCTGACCGACGGCAAGAACTACAAGATACTCCCTGAGGCAAAAGACTATAAGCGCATCGGTGAGGGCGATACTGGTCTGAATACCGGTGGTATGGGTTCGGTGACTCCTGTGCCTTTCGCTACTAAGGAATGGATGCAGAAGGTAGAAGAGCGCATCATAAAGCCAACCGTAGAGGGACTGCAAGAGGAGAATATCACCTACAAAGGTTTCATCTTCTTCGGTCTTATCAACGTGGCTGGTGAGCCAATGGTGATAGAGTACAACTGTCGTATGGGTGACCCGGAGACAGAGTCTGTGATGCTACGTATCAAGAGCGACCTCGTGGACCTCTTCGAAGGTGTGGCAGAGGGCCGTCTGGACACAAGGGAGATAGAGTTTGACCCACGTTCCGCTGTCTGCGTGATGATGGTCAGTGGTGGCTATCCTCAGGAGTACAAGAAGGGATTCCCCATAACTGGTATCGAGGAAGTGGAGGGTTCTATCGTATTCCACAGC
Source organism: uncultured Prevotella sp. (assembly GCA_905233245.1). Taxonomy (GTDB): domain Bacteria; phylum Bacteroidota; class Bacteroidia; order Bacteroidales; family Bacteroidaceae; genus Prevotella. The sequence goes on from CAJODK010000001.1 coordinate 131,850, forward strand.
GGTACGGCCATGAAGGATGGTCAGGTGGTGACTGCTGGTGGCCGTGTCATCTGCGTGGTGTCCTATGGCGAGAACAAGGAAGAGGCTCTCAAGAAATCTTTCCAGGAAGCTGAGAAGATAAAGTTTGAGGGTAAGTATAACCGCCGTGACATAGGAGCTGACCTTTGATAGACTTCTTAGTACAGTTCGGTCCCTTCGGAATGTTTTTGGCAGCATTCCTGGCTGGCAGCTTCTTTCCATTCTCCAGTGAGGCGGTGATGCTGGCTTTGATGGCTATGGGAGTAGATCCATGGCTGTTGATTATCTACGGTACAGCTGGTAATGTGCTGGGCAGCGTCTTCAATTACTGTATAGGCCGAATGGGTAAGGAAGAATGGTTTGAGAAGTACCTGCATGTGAAACCCGAACATATGGACAAAGCACGTCGCTTTATGCGGGGTAGGGGAGCATACATGGGATTCTTTGCCTTCATCCCGCTGTTGGGGTCGGCGATTACCATCCTGCTGGGACTGATGCGTGCCAATGTGGTGATTACATTCGCCTCCATCACTGTAGGTAAGGTGCTGAGATATATCGTCCTCATCTATGGGGCGTACTTCGTAAGTTGGATTATTCATTTGTTTGTATAAAGTTTAAAGTATAAAGTCGTAATGAAACGTTTCAGAATCGTAGATAATACGCTGGGTTGGCTGACATTCCTCGTGGCAGCCTTCGTGTATTGCTCTACCATCGAACCAACGGCATCCTTCTGGGACTGCCCTGAGTTTATCACTACGGGATACCTACTTGAGGTAGGTCACCCACCTGGTGCACCATTCTTCATGCTGACAGCGAATCTCTTTTCGCAGTTTGCCAGCGACGCTACTCAGGTAGCCCGTATGGTCAACACTCTGTCGGCACTGCTGAGTGCTGGGTGTATCCTGTTTCTCTTTTGGACCATCACCCATCTGGTCAGGAGACTGCTCATCAACGAATGGTCAGAGCTGACCACTGCAAGGATGATAGCCATCGAGGCATCAGGACTGGTGGGAGCCTTGATTTACACCTTCTCTGACACCTTCTGGTTCTCGGCTGTAGAGGGTGAGGTATATGCCTACTCCTCGTGCTTCACGGCAGTGGTATTCTGGATGATACTAAAGTGGGAGGATGTGGCTGACAAACCAGGTAGTGACCGTTGGCTTATTCTCATCACCTACATGACGGGACTCTCCATCGGCGTTCACCTCCTGAACCTGCTCTGCATCCCCGCCATCGTCTTGGTATTCTACTACAAGAAGTACCCAGACGCTGACCTCAAGGGTTCGCTCGTAGCCCTACTTATCTCTATGGTCATCGTGGCAGCGGTGCTATATGGTATCGTGCCAGGTATCATCACCGTTGGAGGATGGTTCGAACTCTTCTTTGTCAACACCCTCGAGATGCCGTTCAATACAGGTGCTATAATCTATATCGTACAGCTCGTAGCCACTGTACTGTGGGCTATATGGGAGACCTATGGCAGCAAGAACGAGAAGCGCGGCAATCTGGCCTTTCTCCTTGCCATCGGTATGCTCGGCATACCATTCGTAGGCTATGGTTGGAAGGCGTTCATCACTGGTATGGTACTGCTTGTCGTTATGTGGTTCTGCATCAGCTTCAAGAAGAAGGGCGTGCCTGTCATCACCAATCGTATCAAGAATGTGGCTCTCTGCAGCATGCTGATGATTATGATAGGTTACTCCACCTACGCTCTGACGGTGGTGCGCTCCAGTGCAAATCCCCCTATGGACCAGAACTCCCCTGAGGATATCTTCACACTCGGAAGTTATCTCTCTCGTGACCAGTATGGTGACAGCCCGCTGCTCTATGGTCAGGCATACACCTCACAGGTGGCTCTCGACATAGAGGGCAATATGTGTATCCCTCGCATGAAGGAGGGAGCGCCTATCTATCAGCGTGTGGAGAAACACTCTGCTGACGAGCCCGACCGCTACTTCGTGGTGCGTACCAAGGACAAGTATGTCTATGAACAGAACATGCTCTTCCCACGTATGCACGACGCTGCTCATGCACAGGCTTACGAGGACTGGATGGGCGGCGTGGATGGCACCGTCAGGGACTATGACCGCTGTGGACAGATAGTCTCCGTCAAGATGCCTACCTTCTTTGAGAATATCAGATTTTTCCTCTCTTACCAGTGCAACTTCATGTACTGGCGCTACTTCATGTGGAACTTTGCTGGTCGTCAGAATGACCTGCAGAGCAATGGTGAGGCAGAACACGGCAACTGGATAACGGGATTCTCCTTTATCGACGATATGATGCTCGGCGACCAGTCTCGCCTTCCTGACGAACTGAAGCAGAACAAGGGACACAATGTCTTCTACTGCATGCCGCTCATTCTGGGTCTCATAGGACTCTTCTGGCAGGCATACAAAGGAAAGAAGGGCATTCAGCAGTTCTGGGTGGTATTCTTCCTATTCTTCATGACAGGTCTGGCTATTGTGCTCTATCTCAATCAGACTCCTATGCAACCTCGTGAGCGTGATTATGCCTACGCTGGTTCGTTCTATGCCTACGCTATCTGGTGTGGTATGGGCGTTGCGGCTATCATCGATCTGATTCTCAGAGGTAAGAAGAAAGAGGTGAGAGGTGAGAGATTAGCGACTGTTGTTGCAACGGTTGTTGGTGCAATCTGCTTGCTCGTACCTATTCAGATGGCTTCCCAGACATGGGATGACCACGACCGTTCTGGTCGCTACACCTGTAGAGACTTTGGTCAGAACTACCTCATGTCACTTCAGGACGAGGGCTATCCTATAATCTTCACCAATGGCGATAATGACACCTTCCCTCTGTGGTACGGTCAGGACGTGGAGCAGGTGAGGACCGATGCACGTGTCTGCAACCTCTCTTACCTGCAGACCGACTGGTATATAGACCAGATGGTGCGCCCAGCATGGAAGTCTCCTTCGCTGCCTATCACATGGCCTCGTATCGACTACTGTTCTGGTACCAATGAGTATGTGGAGATAAAGCCAGAGTACAAGGAGCAGGTGCTGGAGTTCTATCAGACCAATCCTGAGGAGGCAAAGAAGCAGTTTGGCGACGACCCATTCGAGATACACAATGTCCTAAAGTACTGGGTGCGCGGCAATAAGGACGATGACGAGATGCACATTATACCTACCGACACTCTCTACCTCAATATTGACAAGGAGGCAGTGAAGCGTTCAGGTATGATGCTGCCAAAGGATTCGCTGGGCCAGGTGAATATCCCTGACCGTATGGCTATCAGTCTCAGTGGCAAGCGTGCCCTCTACAAGGGCGACCTCATGCTACTGGAGATGGTGGCCAACAGCAACTGGACTCGTCCGCTCTACGTTGCTCTCACCGTTGGACAGGAGAACTACATGAACCTTGGCGAGAACTTCATCCAGGAGGGCCTAGTCAATCGTATCACACCGTTCCACACCAATGAGTCAAACAACTTCGACACCGACAAGGTGTACAAGAACCTCATGACACGCTTCAAGTTTGGCGGGCTGGAGAAGCCGGGACTCTACCTTGACGAGACTGTGACACGTATGTGCTACACCCATCGCCGTCTCTTCGCTATGCTTGTCAAGCATCTGTTGCAGGAAGGCGACAAGGAGCGTGCTCGCAAGGCTCTCGCTTACGCTGACAAGGTGCTCCCTGAATATAACCTGCCATACAACTACATGAGTGGTGGCATAGACTTCGCAGAGGCCTACTATGCTCTTGGCAATGCCAAGAAGGCGGAGAAGATAGTGGAGAGCATGTACAAAAACTGTTCTCAGTACGTAGCTTACTACCTCACTCTCAAGCAGTCTGCCTTCAATGCCTCCTCTCGTGACTGTATGTACAATCTCTTCATCATGCAGTCGCTCATTGAGGTGGTAGGTAAGTACAACAAATCATATGCTGACCGTCTCGTCGCTAATCTCTCCAAATACATAGAGATATACGAGCAGCGTGGCGGCACTCTCTATGAATAGATGCTGATAGAACAACCATCCAAATGGCTTAGGTGGATATACCCCAAAGCACTCTGGAGAATCAATCCAGAGGAGCATGCGGTATATCTCACCTTCGATGATGGTCCCATACCAGAATCGACACCCTTCATCCTCGATACGCTCAAGGAGTTTGACGCTAAGGCTACCTTCTTCCTCGTGGGAGAGAATGTCAAGCGCTATCCCGAACTCTATCAGCGCATCATCGACGAGGGCCATCAGGTGGGCAATCATACGTACAACCATCTGGGCTGCCTGAAGCATTATGTCATCACATATTATAATAATGTGGAGCAGGCCAATGAACTCATCCACTCTCATCTCTTCCGTCCGCCTCACGGATGGATGTGGCTGGGGGCATACAAAATGCTTAGGCGCAAGTACAAAATAGTGATGTGGGACCTCGTGACACGTGACTATTCCCACTTGCTCAATGCCTTCGATGTGCTCCGCAATGTGGTGCTATATGCTCGCAATGGTTCTATCATCACCTTCCATGACTCTTTGAAATCTATCGAGAAACTGCGCTATGCACTCCCTGCATCACTCCGTTACCTTAAGGAGCAGGGCTATGAACTTAAAGTGATAGAATGACGCAAGTCCTCCTACATAGTTGCTGCGCTCCATGTTCCTCTGCCATCATAGAGTGGATGCTGGCCAATGACATTACTCCCGTCATCTACTACAGCAATCCCAATATCTACCCAGAGGAGGAGTATCTCATCCGCAAGAATGAGATAACGCGCTATGCTCACCAGTTGGGACTCACCATTATCGATGATGACTACGACCATGAGGCGTGGCAAAAGTGCGTCGTGGGACTGGAGAAGGAACCCGAACGAGGAGCACGCTGTCTGGAGTGTTTCAAGATGCGACTGTTGCGCACGGCTCGCAAGGCTCAGGAACTGGGCATTCCTCGTTTTACCACCACACTGGCGTCAAGCCGTTGGAAATCCCTCGACCAGATTAACCAGGCTGGTCATTGGGCTGCTACTCTGGTCAATGAGGAGAGTGGGGGAGAGTCGCCTGTTGAGTTCTGGGACCGCAACTGGCGCAAGGGCGGACTGCAGGAGCGTCGCAATCAATTGCTGAAAGAAAATAATTTCTATAACCAACTATACTGTGGCTGCGAATATTCTAAATAATTTCCAACCAGCTCTCATACGCGCCTTCTTCTCGGCATATACCGAGGGCGTGCTGGCTATGGAGGCCGACAATCAGACGGAGGCCGTGGAACTCACTCCCCAGCGTGTCAAGCAGATAATGCTCAGTCACTATGAGGATATTTCCAAGCATTTCTTCAACATATTATTCAATCCTCTGGCACTCCTGCACTACGACACCGCCGAGGAACTCATATCCATACTGCGCTCCCCAGAGGTGGCACCCACGCTGCAGTCGCCCGTTGACCTCTTCAAGCACGTCTGCCGCACAGAGGAGAGCCATGAGGATATGGTAGCCGAGTATCGCAGAAATTTCACCTCGCTGCTCTCTGGTCGTGTACTCTCCCTTGAGGATTTCTATGCAGGCTTCCCTGATGGTTACCTCGCTGATGCCCAGGGTAGTCAGCAACTCGCAGTGCGTATCCTCACGCAGACCGTCGTACGTGCCTTCTTTGCTGGTCGTAAGGACTATCAGGGTGGTACCAATCAGATATACCTCTTCCGTCTCCTCATCGAAAATATGCAGTGCATGCTGCATGCTAAGCCTATGGACTTCGATGACGATGCTGACCTCAATGAGATGTTTGCTACAGTCTGCATCACCCCTGAGAATATGAACACCATGCTGACCACCATGCAGCAGACACTCCAAGAACAGCAATAACGATGTCCCCTCGTCTCTCTCACATACTATTCCCCGTCCTTGCAGCCATGCTCGTCATCCTGCAAGCCTGTGGCAGCACCAAGCACCTCGCGGAGGGTGAGATGCTGCTTGAGAAGAATAGTATCCACACTACAGACAAGAAAGTCAATACCGAGGGACTGTCCGCATACGTTCGCCAGCGTCCCAACACCAAGTGGTTCTCCACGCTGAAGGTGCCTTTGGGCATCTACTCCATGGCTGGCACAGATACCACAAAGGCCATCAATCGGCGCCTGAAGAAGTGGGGTGAGGCACCCGTGGTGCTCGATACCGCCATGACACTATTGTCATGTAAGGACCTGCGCGGCGTGATGCAGAATCGTGGCTGGCTCGATGCTGAGGTCTTCGCCTCTGTGGAGAGCAAGAAGGAGAAGCGCGCAGAGGTTCACTATACCATCGTGCCTCATGAGCAGTACACGCTCAAATGCCTGCATATCGACATCGCCGACAAGCGCATCAACTCCCTGCTCACAAAGTCACACATTATAGAGAATGAACTGAGGGTAGGGGAGACCTTCACCGTCAACAGCCTCTACGACGTGCGCAATAAGGCCACCAACTACCTCAATGACAATGGCTACTATTATTTTAATAAGGAGAATATCACCTTCGTCTGCGATACCTCGAGAGCTGAGCGCACCGTCGATGTCCGTTTTCTCATAGGTCTCTATCGTCGCAGCAGCAGAGACTCACTTGTGAATCATCCCTTCTACACCATCCGTCATCTCACCTACAGCCCTATCGCTGGTCAGGAACTCAAGATACGCCGCACCACCCTTGACAATGCCAATCTCATAGAGGAGGGCGACCTCTACAGCGCTTTGCGCCTGCAGCGTACGTACAATAAATTCTCACGTCTCAAGGCCATCCGTTCCACCAACATACACTTCACCGAGGTACCAGACAGCAATCAGCTTGACGTCAACATACAGATGGCGCGACGCAAACCCAATTCCATACAGATACAGCCAGAGGGCACCAATACGGCAGGTGATTTCGGTGCAGCACTCTCCATCATCTATGAGAACAGGAATATATTTCGTGGTAGCGAACTCTTCTCCGTCGAGGCACGTGGCGCCTTTGAGGCAATACGCGGACTGGAGGGATATGACAACAGCAACTATCTGGAACTGGGCTTAGAGACCAAACTCAGCATCCCAAATTTCATCGTGCCTTTCAGTTCGGAGCGCTTTCAGGAGAATCATGATGCCGTCACCGAACTGCTTATCAGATACAACGTGCAGAACCGTCCTGAGTTTCATCGCAACGTGCTTACCTCATCCATGCGCTACAAGTGGTCATCACAGAATGGCAAGATTGGGTACACCTTTGACCTTATAGACCTCAACTATGTCTCAATGCCCTGGATATCAGCCACTTTCAAGCGAGACTATCTTGACAATGAGACCAATCGCAATGCCATCCTGCGCCACAATTACGAGGACCTCTTTATTATGAAGATAGGTTTTGGCGTCAACTACAGTTTTGGCAACAATCACCTCCGTACCAGCATAGAGACGGCAGGCAATCTCCTCAGGCTAGCCTCCTCAATATTCAATTTCGAGAAGGATGAATTCGGACAGTACAAGATAGCCAACGTCGCCTTTGCGCAGTATGTCAAGATGGATGCCGACTACACTCACGTCTTCCGCCTCGACACCCGCAATGCGCTCGCTCTTCACTCACGCCTGGGCATCGCCATACCATACGGCAACAGCAGTATACTGCCTTTCGAGAAGCGCTATTTCGCTGGTGGTGCCAATAGCGTACGCGGATGGAATGTGCGCACACTTGGTCCTGGCCGATTCATCGGAAAGGACGGACGTATCGATTTCCTCAATCAGACGGGCGATATCAAGATAGACCTCAATGCCGAACTACGTACTGATTTGTTCTGGAAATTCCAGGGAGCTCTGTTTATCGATGCAGGCAATATCTGGACTATCAAACCATACAAAGACCAGCCAGACGGATATTTCAAGCTCCGCAGCCTTTACGATGAGATGGCTGTCAGTTACGGACTAGGTCTGCGTCTCAATTTTGATTATTTTGTCGTTCGTCTTGATTTAGGTATGAAGGCCATCAATCCTGCATACACCACGAAGGAGGAACATTTCCCAATCGCAAAAATCAATTTCAAGCGTGACTACGCTCTGCACTTTGCAGTAGGACTGCCTTTCTAGAGGTAAGAGGTGAGAGATTACTAGTAACCTGTAACTAGTAATTCTCTATTTATCATAATGCTGATTCCAGCAGATTTTGGACTTTCAACTTTTTTTATTACCTTTGCACCCGTGAAGTATGATGTAATCATAATCGGTAGCGGACTAGGTGGCATGGAATGTGGCATCACGCTGTCACGTCGTGGCATGCGCGTACTCATTCTGGAGCGTCAGTTTCAGCCAGGCGGTTGTATGCAGAGCTACAAGCGCAAGGACTGCTGTCTTGACACAGGTCTGCACTATGTTGGCGGTCTCGACGTTGGTCAGCCGCTTCACGACCTTTTTGAGCAGTACGGCCTGCTGGATCTCCCTTGGCAGCGACTTGACAGAGACGGATTCGACCAAATCACCATTCAGGGCCGTACGTACCGTTTTGCTGAGGGTTACGACCGTTTTGTCGAGGAATTGGCAAAATCCTTCCCAGAGGAACGCGCAGGACTGCAAGAGTACGTCAAGATGCTGCAAAGCACCGATGAACAGTGGCTTCAGCAGACCAATGCCTATGATTATCTCACCAGCATCATCCACAATCCGCTACTCGTAAGCATCATCAGCGGCGCCTGTCTCAAGATGGAACTGCGTCGCAAGACCCTTCCGCTCTTTACCTTTGCCCATGGCAACGGCACCTTTATCGAGAGCAGTTGGCGTCTCTGTGGCGAAGGAAATATCCTCGTCAATCGCCTGCGTGAAGTATTCGAATCCCTAGGAGGCACACTTCTCTGCAATGCAGAAGTCACCCAACTCATGGAACAAGACGGCCGTATCACCAAGGCCATCCTCGCTGACGGACGTACATTTGAGGCCACGACCTTCATCTCCAACGCACATCCTGCCATCACGCTGGGACTCGTCAGAGAGAGCCAGATTATCAAGAAAATCTTCCGCATGAGGATTTCCACGCTCTCCAATACCTATGGCATGTTCACCCTTCAGCTAAAACTGAAAGCAAATACACTTAAATACTTCAATCACAATAAGTTTGTCTATGCTACAGACAATGTCTGGGACAACATTGCCGTTGCTCCAGAACAGCCTCAGGTGAAGGGTATCCTCATCAGTTGTCCCGTCCCTACCGACGGCACCGACTACGCCAATATCATCGACATCTTGACACCGATGAAATGGCGCTATGTGGAGCCTTGGGCAGACAAGGTGCCAGGCAAGCGAGGCGAGGACTATGTAGCCATGAAGGATGATATCACCCGTCAGGCTATCGCCCTTGCAGAGACTGTGCTGCCAGGGCTCTCGGAGATGGTAGAGAGGAGTTACACCTCTACCCCACTCACCTACTACACTTACAACAATTCGCCCCGTGGCAGCGCCTATGGTGTGCGCAAGGACTACAGCAATCCTCTGGGCACCATTCTCTCACCACGCACTCCCCTACCCAACCTCTTCCTTACTGGGCAGAGTCTCATGCTCCACGGCCTGCATGGTGTCACTATGACGGCGCAATATACGTGCGATGAAATATTGAAAATTGAAGATTGAAAATTAAATATTAAAAATTAAATAAGATGAAAAAGTTATTATTGTTAACATTAACGTTAACGTTAGGATTAAGCCTATCCGCCCAGACAGCAGACTTCAAGAAGTCAGTAGCCAAATACAAGAACCTCACTACCCTATCCGCCACTGCCACACGCACCGTGCATAAGGCAGGCACCTCCAAGGACAAGGTAGTAGCAGGCACCCTGACTGTTAAGAATCCAGGCAAGGTAGCCATCGTCAATGGCAAGGACGCCCTCATCATGAACGGCAACGCCTTCACCATGAAGAAAGGCCCCATCAAGGCTAAGACCGATGCTGCCACCGACAGCCGTTACAAGACCTTCCATGACGTCCTCGAAGCCATCTTCAATGGTGGTAAGACCGACCTCACGAAGAATGCCGACGTCAAAATCAGCAAGTCAGGCACCAATGTAGTGCTCACTATCACTCCCACCTCGCAGAAGAAGATGATGTTCTCATCATTCATCATCACCATCGACGGCAAGGCACAGGAGATGCGCTCCATCCGCCTCATGCAGAAGGCAGGCGCCTACACCGAGTACCAGTTCTCCAACTACAAGCTCGGTGCCACGATTGACGAGAAGATTTTTAAGTGATTATGCTTGAAGACATCTGCAAGATAAGGGTGAAATTCTCCGAGATAGATGCCATGCTCTGTGTATGGCACGGCAACTATGTCAAGTATTTCGAGGACGGTCGTGAGTCCTTCAATCGCCACTATCCTGGCATCGACTATCAAACCATGCTGGAGCGCAGCACCCCCGCCCCCATATACGACATCCAGGTGAAGTGCCTCGCCCCACTCGGTCTCAATGACATCGCCGTTATCACCACGCGGTACGTACCCAAGCGCGGTGCCCGGCTCGACTTCCAGTACGAGATACGCCGCGAGAGCGATGGCGCCCTCTGTTGCACAGGCAGCACCACCCAGCTCTTCATCGACAAGGACGGCAATCAGCTCCTCGACCTCCCCGACTTCTACGTCAGGTGGAAGGAGCAGTATGGGGTGAAGTAAAGTTACGCATTATCATAGAAATAGTCGATGTAATTCATTATGCTCTAACCAGTATTCATAGAACTTGAGATACGCCCATTCCCTGTCAGTTCTACTTGACTCCAGAAAGGCATAAAGAATCTGTTTCTGGTATTTCCAATCCAAACCATCATACCTGCGTCTGATTTCCTCTCCACTGATAGAGACCTTCCCACTTCTCTTGTTCAGATAGTTCTTTATTACCTGAGCTATTGGGGCATTATGTCCTCTTACGGTATAAGCCATTTTTTACAATCTTTAGAAAATATCAAACTTCTCATATAGTTTACGCATAAACAGCTCCATCTGCTCCTTTATCGGAGTAGCGGAATCAGGGTCTATCTCGTAGTAGTAATGAACGGCTCCACTGAGGTCTGACTCCCTGTCCCATGTGCTAAACGGCGCATGCCAGAGGAAGCCATGCCTAAATACGGCGAAGTCCTGCGGGTACAGCATACCCTCCTTGATATCCTCGCTGCTGTACTCTACTATATCCCATCCGTGCCATCTCTGCCACTTCGCGAGCCATTCGGCATTCTCTTCAAAGAATCGGTGCATCTTCTCGCAGTATTCCGCCTCCACATAGACCAGTTTGTCGTGTGGTATATTGATTTTTCTTTCTTCAGAGAACAGGAACTCCTTATCCTTGCTGGGCACGACGTGCTTCTTCTTGGGTGCTTTCCGTCTCACATTCCTGCCTATGTATTTACAGAGATAGTATATGGCTATGAACGGAGACGCTATGAGCAATCCCGTTCCCATAACGAGAAAATAGTGTACCTCCACCATCTTCTCCATCATTCTGTCGAGCCATATGAAGATTCTCTCTTTCATTCCCCCTCCCATATTACCATACTACGCGGTATTGTGATACGCTTCGCCTGTGCACGCATCCCCCGCACATAATAGTTTGAGGCTATGCAGTCATGGAATTGCTGTATAAACGCCTCTTTTATTCTCGTGCATTTCTCGTTTATCGAGTTGCTGCACGGGTCCGTCAGACTCCTTACGCTGTTGCTTATCTGGGGAGTAAATCCGCTATGCATCCTCTCATCGATGTCGTTATGCTTACTCTTCACAGCCCTGTATATTATCTCCAGTTCCCTCCTGTAGTCCGCCAGGTCCTTGAAGTATATACCCTCCTCATGGCGCAGGAAGAGTATGAATACGGCCTTCACTACAGGTTCCATCGCTATCACCCTGTTGTCGTAGTCATTAAGCGTTATGGTAAAGTCGCTGCCCACTGTTATCCTGCTCAGTTCGGGACAAGGCTTCACATACTGAGCTATGATAGCCTCACTGATACCCTTCAGCCTTACGGCGTTCAGTTTCTCCTGTATCTCTTTCAGTATCTTCTTGCTCTCCTCGTCGAAATTATCATCAGCAGGTCCGTCGCTTTCTATCGGCACCTCCTTGTGCGCACCCCTTCGCCATATCTTCTTAGTACCCAGTTCGGGCAGCATGTCCTCCAGCACCTCCCTTGGATGCTGCCTTGCCTCCGCTCCGTCAAAGGTGATATAGTCAAAAATATACCACATCTTCTTGCCCCCGAACAGAGACTTTGGCTGATTGTACCAGCAAAAAGCACTCTTCAGTTTGGGTCGATTTTCGGGATATACCATATAGTCCAGCAGGAAGTCACTCCTCAGTCCGTGCTTGTAGCCGTCATTATTGACAGTACTGTCGTCAGAGTTTGGCGAGTAGTAAGCCACCATCGCTTCTGCCATTTCCTTTGACACGCTGATGTCAGGCAGATACACAAATGTCAGTCCCCTGGTGGCCAGTAGCTCCCTTATCATGTCAATGTTTTCCTTGACGAATAGGTTTGCCTCCTCGTCGTAGTTGTTTTCCATGTAGAAAACCTCCGTATCCTCTGGGACAAAGGGTATGTTGAATATCGTCACTGCACAATGCTCCAGATTATATACAGGCTTCCACACGTGCTCTTCTCCTAAATACTCCTTACACTGAGGAAACTTTCTGTAATAGTCATCCGCGTCACCCACAGGTACAGGCTTCCTTACTTTACTGTGTATCCATTCCCTTGCGTAATGAAACACAATACCGTAAAGTATCACTGCCACTATGACTATAAGTATCGTCATTCGTCAGGATTTACGAAACACGCTATCGAGCAAACCACATAACATGCGAAATCTACTATGAGAGTGATTATCGCCCCAAGCATATAGTACGACCCAGCAGCTTCACTTATCATCTCTATTGCCTTGGCACCAGCAGGTCCGTTTGGTATTCCAGCTATCAGCAGGGCATAGTCGTTGATGAAACTGTTGAGCAGTATGATTGTCACTATTATCCCGATAAGTTTAGACCCCCTTGACAGATAGGACAGTCCGTACAATATTAGAGCAGCAAGGGTAAAAACAATACTGCCCGCAAAACCCAATATGATTGAAAATGCAATGACATTCAGGAAACTAAGATTCTGGATCAAGTGTGCTAAGCCACCAAACGACAGAAGAGTGCATGCATTGACAAATATGCATGCAACGATAGCGAGCACTACGGCTCCGATGATACGACCTACTTTTTTCATTTTAGTAACGTTTTAGAGTTTTTCTACTGCAAAGTTAGAATAAAACTCTCGCACTTCCGTCATTCCTGTTTTCCGCAAGCCTTGTGGAATTGCATTTTTTACCCTTTTTTCTTTGCAAAAATCAGCAGTATCAAAAAAGTTGCCACAATGACATCCACCACGTTCCACATCACTCTCCCAAGAGCAATCTTCAGGAAAGGCTGAAACAGAAGAGTCAATGCCACGAAAGAATAACTTATCCCTACCTTATTCAGTTTATAGTAATCATATGCAAGGTATGCAAACGACACCATAGCAATGAATCTCACCAACTGATAATACCCATAAGGCATTGGAGCTAAGCACACTAGCAGCAAAACTGCCATTATAATCAATAAACCTTTTTTCATTTCTATCGTTGTTAGCATTTAAATTTATGTAAACAATGGGATAATTGCAAAAATCGTTTCTTACTTCATAGACAAAAATGTCTGCAGCACACGTTTTTAATTTAGATTTTTTTCAAGTTTTAGTTACACCTGCAAAGATACGACTAAGTTTTGAATAATGCAAGAAAATAAATAAAAAACTTGAAAAGAAACAAGAAACAAAAGAAACATTTGCTGGATTTTTATGTGGGCGCAAATTTGAGCTCACATCGCCAAGTCAGTAAAATGTCAACCATTATACAAAAAAACGTCAACCAAAATCAGGAAAAGGCAGAAAGTGTGTCTTTTGTGACTTTTGTGACTCGTGACTTCTCAAAATTTAGCGTATTTGCATGAAAATGAGAGGATTTCGTAAAAGAAGAAGAGAGAAGAGGGGGATATATAATTTATTATATAGGGGGTAATAAGAGTTATTATTAATAATATTATATATACTAGTATATAGTATAGTTAATGCGCGCGAGAGAGATAAAACAAGAAGTCACAAAGTCACAAAAGTCACAATGTTAAAAACTACTTGGCAAAATGAGCAGAAAAAGCACTGGAAAAGCACTATTTACCCCAAATATAGTTGCTTAGCAAGGGTCGCTGGAGCTAAGAGTTTTTCGGCTGTTGCTAAGGTTTCGGCAAGGGATGATGAGCACTCGCTATGAGATGTTAAATACCTCGCTTTCTTTGCGCACGTACGTATAAAGATGTACCTTTGCAAGTAGAAATTCCAGACGTGGGATTTGCGTTCTTTGACATATTGAAACAGGCTGATTTATGAAAACGAAAAGTGAAAAAATACTATAGAGTTTTGCAGTGTGGCATTATTTTTGTATCTTTGCAGGATATTTGAACCGACTGGATGGTGAGAACGCCTGGATACATAATGACTATGGTGATGAGTGCCGCGATGGTGCTCTCGGTTGCCTGCTCTTCTTCGGAGGAGACTAACCTCTCGCCTGAGGAGATAGAGCAGCATACTTCGGCGAAGGCGCTGAGAGTGGGCGTGGTGCCCATAGAGGAGTGCCTGCCTGTCACGGTGGCACAGCATCTGGGACTACTGGACTCACTGCATGCTGACGTGCTGGTGAAGAGATACGATGCTCTGTCAGAGTGCAAGGCGGCGAAGGAGAAGGGCGAGATAGACGTGATGGTGGAGGACTCTACGATAGCATTCACTTTCCTCACATCGAAGAAGTCCAGAATACATCGCATCAGCCAACTGTCGGACAAGGTGATAGCAGCGGACGGGGATGGATACTCCACGAAACTGGCGTATGAGGCAATAGACTCGCTGCTCAAGCAGAAGCGTCACGTGTTCGTCATCCGAGTGGAGGACCTGAGCGTGCGCACCCGAATGCTGATGACGGGCAACGTGGATGCAGCGCTGTTGCCTGAGCCGTGGGCCACGATGGCGAAGAAGGCGGGGGCGTATGAGGTCGAAGGTCAAAGGTCGAAGGTCAAAGGTCGAAGGGCTGAAGGGCTGAGTAAGAAATTTAGGGAGGCACTCAGGGTGGCGAGTGACTCGATAGACAGATACGGTAAGGAAAATTATGCCTATACACTTGATAAATAACGGACAGATAAATGATGCGCTGAAGGCATTGCTGGTGCAGATAGCGAGACATCCGGATGAGAATTTCCTGGAGCGACTGAGCGCACTGGACAGGGAGTTTGACATGATGAAGGAATACTTCGTCAAGGGTGTCAACGACCCTAAGCGCAGCGAACTGTACCGTACGATGAAAGGAAAACTGCTGAATCTGGCGTACGACGTGAAGGTGTGCGAAGACCTGAGGGAAATGCCGATGGTGAAGCCCTACATGAGCAAGGCGCGACAGCTGGACAGGTCGGTCACGGCTCTGCTCACTGCCCCACCCGACCTGGCATTCTACGCAGTGCTGGCATCATACCACTGGCGCCATGAGGACGTGGAGGACTGGGTGAAGGCATATACCGGCGACGCTCCCATCACCTCGATGCACTACATACTGCTGGGGGCGCTGACGCTGAGCGCCATGCAGCACTTCTCCAAGCAGAAGGCGATATGCCTGGCACGTATATATAATGGTGCGAAGGAGGAGGAGATACGACAGAGGGCTTTCGTGGGTTGTCTGCTGTCGATGACGATGGACAGGGACATGGAGTACAACAAGAAGCGCGCTGAGGTGCTTGAGGTACTCTACAGCAACGGCGAGGAGGCGACACGCAGCATGATAGAACTGCAGATGCAGCTCATCAGATGCAAGCAGGCCAGCAATGACTCGCTGGTGATGAGCCACGATATCATGCCTGAGATAATGAAGAACCAGCCTTTCATCATCACCAAGAACGGCATAGTGGAGCGTGACGAGGACGGCAATGACACCTACGAGGATGCTGAGCAGCGCATAGAGGCGATGGAGAACAGCATCAGCAAGGTGCAGAAACTGCATCAGCAGGGGGCTGACATATTCTTCTCGGGATTCAAGACGATGAAGCGCTACGCATTCTTCTACAAGACATCCAACTGGTTTGTGCCCTTCGACATCAACCACCCTGACATCGCAGACGTGGTGGACAAACTGAAGGGAAGCAAATTTCTGGAGAGGGTACTGGAGAAAGGACCGTTCTGCAGTTCGGACAAGTACTCCTTCGTATATATCCTGGCTGACACGATACCCACCGTCTCTGACAAGGTGCGCAACATGATGGAAGAGGGCGAGGTAGGACCCATCGGCATGACTGATGACGCTGCCGAACTGAAGAGCCCTGCATACATACGCAGACAGTACCTGCAGGACCTGTTCCGATTCTACTCCATCAACACGCTGGGGCAAGCGCTGACCAACCCCTTCAAGGATGCGGAGGACTTCGAGGCGTGGCTCATCTCGCTCGACCATGTCACTCCAAAACAACTGCAGGAGATGGGGCGCTACCTGATAAAGAAGAAATACCTCGGCACTCTGGAGGATGTCATCAACTGCTACCCCGACCAAGACTGCATCGAACTGGACTTCCTCTCTGGCGAACTGCTGCTCCGCGAGGAGGTGTACGGAGAAGCGGTGGACTACTACAACTCCTACCTGCAGGAGCACCCCAACCACGCTCCGTCGCTGCGAGGAATGGCGAAGGCGTACTACTCCAGCGGCGACTACGGCAAGGCGTCATTCTACTACGACGCACTGCGCACCCTGCAGCCCGACCGCATATCATACTCGCTCAACTACTCGATGGCGATGGCTAAGGACGGAAAGGCCGGCGAAGTGCTCAACGAACTGTACAAACTGAACTTTGAGCATCCTGACAACCACGCTATCAGCAACACGCTGGGATGGGCTCTGCTGTATGCCGAGAAGCCTGACAAGGCACTGGCGGTATATGAGAAGATACCTGAGGAGATAATCTCCAGCGACCTCTCCATATACCTGAACTACGTCTATGCACACCTGCTGACGAAATTCAGACTGCCAGAACTGAAAGTGAAGCATACCGACGGTTCTCCAAGCACAGAGACGCTCATAGAGGAGATGCATGCTGACGAGGAAATGCTCAAGATGTATGGCATAGGAGAAGCGGAGATTACACTGATGGCACATTCTTTGTAAGGTCTAAGGTCAAAGGTCAAAAGTCTAAGGTCAAAAGACAAAAGTCAAAGGAAAATGAAAGAATTTATGCAAATAAAAGCCATAAACCTCTCGGACGACGATGAGGAATATGAGGACACAATAGACGGTGATCCACAGGATACCGCCACGGAGCAGAACCAGGCGACAACAAAGTCATCGGGCAAGACGCCTACCATCAACCGCTACTCGACAGACCTGACAAAGGCTGCCGAGGAGGGCAAACTGGACCCAGTGGTGGGACGCGAGCGCGAGATAATGCGTCTGCAGGAGATACTGCTCCGCAGAAAGAAGAACAACCCAGTGCTCATCGGCGAGCCTGGTGTGGGCAAGAGTGCCATCGTGGAAGGACTGGCACAACTGATAGCCGACAAGAAGGTGTCACCGATACTGCACAACAAGCGCCTCGTGTCACTCGACATGGCTGGCATGGTGGCTGGCACGAAGTACAGGGGACAGTTTGAGGAGCGCATCAAGAACCTCATCAAGGAACTGGAGGAGAATCAGGACATCATAG
Source organism: uncultured Prevotella sp. (assembly GCA_905233245.1). GTDB lineage: Bacteria > Bacteroidota > Bacteroidia > Bacteroidales > Bacteroidaceae > Prevotella. Next base: position 149,594 of record CAJODK010000001.1, read on the forward strand.
TATTCATCGACGAGATACACACCATGATAGGAGCCGGAGGAGCAAGCGGAGCAATGGATGCTGCCAATATGCTCAAGCCGGCACTGGCGCGTGGCGTGATACAGTGCATCGGTGCTACGACTCTGGACGAATACCGAAAGTCAATAGAGAAGGACGGAGCACTGGAGCGCCGTTTCCAGAAGATTATCGTGGAGCCCTCCACCTCTGACGAGACGATGCAGATACTCTCCAACATACGTGACCGCTACGAACAGCACCACCACGTGAACTACTCGGAGGAGGCGCTGCATGCGTGTGTCAAACTGACAGAGAGGTACATCACCGACCGAGCATTTCCTGACAAGGCGATAGACGCCCTGGACGAGGTGGGTGCAAGGATTCATCTGCACCATGCTGACATACCCACGAATATCACCGACCTGGAGACGGAGATAAAATCGGTGAAGGACAGAAAACTGCAAGCCGTTCAGAACCAGAACTTTGAACTGGCGGCAAGTTTCCGTGACCAGCAGCAGAAAATGGAGGACCAACTGGCCGACATGACACGCAGATGGTCAGAGGGCAGCACTGGTGACAGGGAGACAGTGACAGTGGATGACGTGGCAGACGTAGTGGCCATGATGACAGGCATACCAGTACAGAGGGTGGCAGAGTCAGAAGGCGAGAGACTGAGGAATATGTCTGCACGCCTCAAGGACGAGGTGATAGCACAGGACAAGGCGATAGAGAAGATGGTGAAGGCCATACAGCGCAACCGCGTGGGACTGCATGACCCTAACCACCCTATCGGAGTATTCATGTTCCTCGGCCCTACAGGTGTGGGCAAGACACATCTGGCAAAGAAACTTGCCAAGGAGATGTTTGGTTCGGACGACGCCCTGATACGCATAGACATGAGTGAATATGCAGAGGCTTTCAACACCTCAAGACTGGTGGGAGCGCCTCCGGGATACGTGGGATACGAAGAGGGAGGACAACTGACGGAGAGAGTGAGAAGGAAGCCCTACTCCATTGTACTGCTTGACGAGATAGAGAAGGCCAACAGCAACGTATTCAATATGCTGCTGCAGGTGCTCGACGAGGGCAGGCTGACGGACGGCAACGGACGCCTCATAGACTTCCGCAACACCATAATCATCATGACCAGCAACACGGGTACGAGACAGTTGAAGGACTTCGCACACGGAGTGGGATTCAATGCCTCACACAGTGGACTGGCCAACGGCATCCTCAACGAGAAGGACAAGGAGTACGCACGCTCCATCATACAGAAGAGCCTCTCAAAGCAGTTTGCACCTGAGTTCCTAAATCGTCTGGATGAGATAATCACCTTTGACCAACTGGACCTTGAGGCTATCAAGAAGATTATCGAGATAGAACTGCGCGGACTATACAAGCGCGTGGAGGATATGGGCTACAAGCTGACCATCACGCCAGAGGTAAAGGAGCAGGTGGCCAAGAAGGGCTACGATGTGCAGTATGGCGCACGTCCGCTGAAGCGTGCCATACAGACATACATCGAGGATGCCGTATGTGAGAGATTACTCAATGACAGTCTCACCACAGGGGCAGAGATAGTAATAGACAAGATAGAAGATAATAAAAATTGAAAAGAAGCGTATATTATATAATAATGTGCCTCACCATGATGCTCAGTTCACTCGCCGCTGGGGCGCAGGAATACAGGGCAGAATGTGAGGATACATGCACACACGTGCACGGCATAGACATCTCGCACTATCAGGGCGAGGTATTCTGGGAGCATGTGGGCGAGACGAAGATGGCATACTGCTACATCAAGGCCACAGAAGGCGGAGACCGTATAGATGCCCGCTACGAGAACAACCTGAAGATAGGCCACAGCTATGGCATCAAGGTGGGGTCGTACCACTTCTACCGTCCCAAGACAGATCAGGAGAAGCAGTTGAACAACTTCATCATACAGTGCAAGCCCAGCGAACAGGACCTCATACCGATGATAGACATCGAGACAACGGGAGGCATGGGCACGGAGGAGTTCTGCGACTCGCTGTTCAAATTCCTGGAGATGGTGGAGCACGTCTATAGACAGCGTCCCCTACTCTACACTGGTGCCAACTTCTACAACAAGCACCTGGCAGGCAAGGTGAACCGCTACCTCATAATGATAGCGCAATATACACCCCAGGAGCCCAAACTGGTAGATGAGCGTGATATCACCCTGTGGCAGTACACGGGTAAGGGAAGACTCAACGGCGTTAGGGGCTACGTGGATAAATCACGATTCATGGGCAACCACCGACTGAGAGAACTGAAGTTTAAACACAGAAGAGGAGAAATGTAACGATATGCTGATAAACTGTCCAGAATGTAATCAGATGGTGAGCGACAAGGCGGAGACCTGTCCTCACTGCGGAATAAGGCTTAACGCTAATCAGGAACAAGGAACCAGGAACCAAGGAACCAAAAGCCACAAGGCCCTGATAGCGTCGCTGATAATAGCCCTTATCATCATGAGCGTAGGCTACTACTTCTACAGTCAGTCGCTGAAAGAGAAGGAGCAGGAGGCGTACGAACTGGCGATGCAGAGCAATGACCCGATGGTGATGCAGAACTACCTGAGCAGATATCAGGATGCGCCACGTGAGCATCGCGACTCAGTAAATGCCCACCTGAACATGCTCAAGGAAGAGGACCTGGAATGGGAGAATGCCGTAAACAGCGGACTGCGTAGCGCCCTAGAAAACTACATCAAGGAGAATCCTGAGTCGCCACACCTCTCGGAAGCCAAGAACAAGATAGACTCCATAGACTACAGAAAGGCGGAGCACGACTACAAAGTGAGTAACAGCATCGAGGCACTGATGAAATACCTCAAGGAGCACCCCGACGGAAGATTCTCCATACAGGCACAGAACATCATCGACGAACTGAAGGCCGTAGAAGTGACACCAGAGGAACTGGCAACGGTAAAGAGCGTGTGCAAGAAATTCTTTCAGGCTATTAACTCGAAGAATGACAGCAAGTTGCTGGATACCGTTACTGATATACTTGACCAATTCCTCAATCGCAACAATGCCTCCAATAGTGACGTGGTGGAATTCATGAACAGACTCTACAAGAGTGACATCACCAACATGAATTGGCACATACTGGACAACTACAAGGCAGAGAAGGTAGATAACGGCAACGGGGGCAAGAATATCAGGGTGCAGTTTGGCGCAGAGCAGCACATAGAGCGCACCGACCCCGACAAGGAGACTCTGGGCAAGTACATCATCTCTGCTGAGGTGACGCCAGAGGGAAGGATTACTAAATTTAATATGAAGAAGGTCAAAGAGTGAACTTCAAGTGGGACATAGAGAAGCCGACTGACCAGCAGAAGAGGCAGGCAGCAGAACTGAGCGAGAAACTGAATATCTCGCCCATACTGACGGCACAGCTGGTGAAGCAGGGCATCACGACAGAGTCGGGAGCCAAGCGCTTCTTCCGCCCACAACTCGCAGACCTCATCAATCCCTTCCTGATGAAGGATATGGACCTGGCAGTTGACAGACTCAACGATGCCATAGGCCACAAGGAAAAGATACTCGTATATGGCGACTACGACGTAGATGGATGTACGGCTGTAGCGTTGGTGTATAAGTTCCTGCAACAGTTCTACAGCAACATAGACTACTACATCCCCGACCGCTATGACGAGGGCTACGGAGTGAGCAAGAAAGGCATAGACTACGCCAAGTCACATGGTGTGAGTCTCATCATCATATTGGACTGCGGCATCAAGGCTCATGAAGCTATTGCCTACGCCAAGACACAGGGCATAGACTTCATAGTGTGTGACCACCACGTGCCTGATGACACCCTGCCAGAGGCGTATGCCATCCTCAATCCGAAGCGTACGGACGACACATATCCATTCAAGCATCTGTGCGGGTGCGGCGTAGGATTCAAGTTTATGCAGGCATTCGCCAAGAACAACGGCATACCATTCTCTAAACTCATCTCCCTGCTCGACCTCTGTGCCATCAGCATAGCAGCCGACCTCGTGGAGGTGACCGACGAAAACAGAATTCTGGCATATCACGGACTGAAGATGCTCAATCAGACACCTTCCGTAGGCGTGAAGGCGATAATAGACATCTGCGGACTGGCGGAGCATGAAATCAGCATGAGCGACATCGTATTCAAGATAGGTCCGCGCCTGAATGCCTCTGGTCGTATGGAGAACGGCAAACTGACTGTTGACCTGCTCGTGCAGAAGGACTATGCTGCGTGTCTCTCCATGGCAAAGCACATAGACGAGTATAACGAGCAGCGACGTGAGGTGGACAAGCAGATGACGGAGGAGGCCAACAATATCGTTGCCAAACTGGACAAGCAGGAGCATCCGCAGTGTATCGTCATCTGTGACGAGAACTGGAACAGAGGCGTGATAGGCATCGTGGCATCACGACTGACAGAGATGTACTTCCGTCCCACAATAGTGATGACTCGTGACGGACAGTTTGCTACGGGTTCGGCACGCTCCGTATCAGGGTTTGACGTATATGCTGCCATCAAGAGTTGTCGTGACCTGCTCATTAACTTCGGCGGACACACCTACGCCTGTGGCATGACCATACGCTGGGAGGATGTGGAGAAATTCAAGGAGCGCTTCCAGAAATACGTGGAAGAGCACATAGAGGAACAGCAGACAGAACCCAGCATACACGTGGATTCCATCATAGAATTCAGCAGCATCAACAAGCGACTGTATCACGACCTCAAGCGATTCTCTCCCTTCGGACCAGGCAATATGAAACCTGTCTTTGCCACCAGGAGCGTGTATGATTTTGGCACGTCGAAGGTGGTAGGACGCAATCAGGAGCACATCAAACTGGAACTCGTGGACTCCATGTCGCCCACCATCATGAATGGCATAGCATTCGGACAGGCTCAGTCAGCACGGTACATCAAGTCCAGACGTTCCTTCGACATAGCCTACACGATAGAGGAGAATGTCTATAAGCGTGGTAATGTGCAGTTGCAAATAGAGGATATACACTTCTCGGATGAATAACGACGAGCTATTCATACAGACTCTGAAGCATTACTTCGGGTACGAGAGTTTCCGAAGCATCCAACTTGACATAATACGCAGCATTTACGAAGGCAACGATACCCTTGGCCTTATGCCTACTGGTGGCGGCAAGAGTATCACTTTTCAGGTACCAGCCTTGATAATGGATGGCGTATGCCTCGTCGTCACACCTCTCATCTCTCTCATGAAAGACCAGGTGGAGCACCTCAAGGAAAAAGGCATAAAGGCAGAAGCCATACACTCAGGACTGACACACGACGAGATACAGCGCATACTGGACAATGCCATCTACGGGGCAGTAAAATTCCTGTATGTATCCCCAGAGCGCCTGCAATCCCCACTCTTCCTCGCAAAACTACAATACATGAACGTATGCTTCATCACTGTCGATGAGGCACACTGCATATCGCAGTGGGGTTACGACTTCCGTCCTGCATACCTGCAAATCTGTGAGATACGCCAAGAACTCCCCGCCACTCCCGTGCTGGCTCTCACAGCTACTGCTACGCCCACCGTTATCGATGACATACAGCAGAAACTGGAATTTGGCAAATACACAGGAGGACGGTCACAGTTCTTCAAGATGAGTTTCCGCAGGGACAATCTCTCGTATGTCGTAAGAAAGACGGACGATAAGTTTGCTGAACTACTGCATATCCTGGAGTCTGTCAGTGGCAGTTCGATAATATACACCCGCAACAGGAAGAGGACTAAGGAACTCTCAGAATGGCTTGGTAAGCAAGATGTTTCGGCCATCTACTATCATGCCGGCCTCGACATCGCCATCAAGAATACCCACCAGATGGAATGGATAGCAGGCAAGTACCGTGTGATGGTGGCTACCAACGCCTTTGGCATGGGTATTGACAAGCCCGATGTGCGTCTTGTGATACACCTGGACTGTCCTGATTCCATCGAGGCATACTTCCAGGAGGCCGGACGTGCTGGCAGAGACGGCCTGCGCTCCTATGCCGTATTGCTCTACAATGCTTCGGACAGAGTGAAACTGATGAAGCACCTCTCACGCTCATTCCCACAGAAGGACTATATCAGAAGGGTGTACGACCAGCTGGCATACTACTTCGAGATACCTGAGAATACTGGTGAGGGACTGAGATATGAGTTCAACGAGAGAATGTTCTGTGTGAATTTCCGCCACCATCCTGCCATGCTTTATGCTGCCCTCTCGATATTGCAGAATGCTGGCTATATAGCATACGACCCAGAGCCTGACAGTCAGCCTCGAGTGATGTTCTCGCTGATGCGTCACCAACTGGATGAGGTCAAGGGATTCTCCCAGCAGGAGGATGCCGTCGTAGAGGCGCTGTTGCGCTACTATGGTTCGCTGTTCTCCGAACTCACCTTCATCAATCTTGGACAGGTAGCCAAGCGTGCTGGTGTGGCAGAAGGGAAGATGCACCTCATACTGAAGAGTCTGGCACAGAAACATATCATACGCTACGTGCCACGCCGTAATGTGCCCGTCATCACCTATCTGCAGCAGCGCATAGCATCACAGCATCTGCTCATCACAAAGAATGTCTATGAAGAACTGCAAGAACGCATGAAGGAGCGTATAGATGCTCTCCTGAGGTATGCTGAGACTACGGACGTGTGTCGCTCCACCCTTCTGCTGGAATATTTTGGTGAGTACGATGCCCCGCCCTGCAAACATTGTGACGTGTGTCTTAATAATAACGGGAACGATAACGGGAACCGTAACAGGGTGATGGAACTGCTCGCAGACGGCAAGGAGCATCATATCTCGGAGATTAAGAATCTGGGCATTCCCGAAGCCGAACTGGATAGCGACATAGAGGAACTACGTGAGGCGGAATTAGTCACCATTTCCTATCCTTACATAAAAATAGTTAGTCACTGATAGCGAATAATTCATAAATATTTCGTACCTTTGCCAAAAATTTAAACGTTATGCCATTTACGATGCCCTTACACTTCAACTTTCTTGATATCATTATCAAGGGACTCATTGTGGGCATACTATGCTCCGCTCCCATGGGCCCCATAGGAGTGCTCTGCGTACAGCGTACTCTCAACAAAGGACGCTGGTATGGCTTCGTGACAGGTCTGGGAGCAGCCACCTCCGACCTTATCTACGCCCTCATCACGGGTCTGGGCATGAGTTTCGTAATGGACTTCATCGACAATCCCGAGTACAGATTTTTCCTCCAGATATTTGGTTCCATCCTCCTCTTCTGCTTCGGCTACTACTGCTTTAAGACCGACCCTCGCAAGAAGGTACACCAGAGCAAGAAGAAGCAGAAAGGCACTCTGGTACACAACTACGTGACGGCATTCATCGTCACCTTCTCCAATCCCCTTATCATATTCCTCTTCCTTGCCACCTTCGCTCAGTTTGCCTTCGTAGTGCCCCAGCATCCTGTCGAGATGTCGCTGGGCTATCTCAGCATCGTAGGCGGTGCCCTGATGTGGTGGTATGGTCTGACGTGGTTGATAGACAAGGTGCGCGAATTCTTCTCTATGGATGCCATAGTGATTATCAACAGGATAATAGGTAGTATCGTGATGGTATTCTCTTTCGCCATCTTCATCGGTACAGCATTCAATCTATTCAGTATTTATTAAATGTTTATCTCACAACAGCTACGCAAGACCAACATAGCCGAATACCTCCTCTACATGTGGCAGACGGAGGATATCATCAGGGCGTATGGCTTTGACCTCTCACGCATCAAGCGTGAATACATCTCCCGCTTTGACCTCTCAGAAGAACAGCGTGACGAGATGACAGACTGGTATGGCAACCTCATCCGCATGATGCGCGAAGAGGGAGTATCGCAGGAAGGACACATACAGATTAACAAGATAGTAGTACAGCAACTCAGCGAACTGCACGCTCAGCTGATGGCATCACCCAAATTTCCATTCTACAGCGCAGAGTACTACAAGGTGCTGCCATTCATCGTAGAACTGCGCAGCAAGGGCAGCAAGGACATCGGTGAGATAGAGACATGCCTCAATGCCCTCTACGGAGTGATGATGCTACGCATACAGAAGAAGGAAATCAGCACCTCTACGGAGAATGCTGTCAAGGAGATAACAACCTTCCTCGGTATGCTCTCCGACTACTACAAGGAAGACAAGGAAAAAGGCCTCAAGTTTGAGGATGACTAATATATTATGAATCAAGAAATAGCTCGCAGACGCACATTTGCAATCATATCACACCCTGACGCTGGTAAGACCACGCTGACAGAGAAATTCCTGCTCTTCGGCGGACAGATACAGGTGGCAGGTGCTGTGAAATCAAACAAAATCAAGAAGACAGCCACCTCCGACTGGATGGACATCGAGAAACAGCGTGGTATCTCGGTCTCCACCTCCGTCATGGAGTTTGACTATAAGGACTACAAGGTAAATATCCTCGACACTCCTGGTCACCAGGACTTCGCTGAGGATACCTACCGCACACTGACAGCAGTAGATTCCGCCATCATCGTGGTGGATAGCGCAAAGGGTGTGGAGGCACAGACCCGCAAACTGATGGAGGTGTGCCGCATGAGGAATACCCCCGTTATCATCTTCATCAATAAGATGGATCGCGAAGGTCGTGACCCCTTCGAACTCCTCGACGAACTGGAGGAGGAACTGAAAATCAGCGTTCGTCCTCTCTCATGGCCTATCAATCAGGGTGCACGCTTCAAGGGCGTGTACAACATCTACGAGAATCAGCTCAACCTCTTCACCCCTGACAAGCAGCGTGTGACAGAGAAGGTGGAGATAGACATCCATTCCAAGGACCTCGACGCTCAGGTCGGTGAGGATGACGCACAGAAACTGCGTGAGGACCTCGAACTCGTCAGTGGCGTATATCCCGACTTTGATGTCGAGACCTACCGTTCTGCTGAGGTAGCACCAGTATTCTTCGGCAGTGCCCTGAATAACTTCGGTGTGCAGGAACTCCTCGACTGCTTCGTAGAGATAGCCCCATCGCCTCGCGAGACCAAGGCAGAGGAACGCATGGTATCTCCTGAGGAGAACAAGTTTACAGGCTTTATCTTCAAGATTACTGCAAACATCGACCCCAACCACCGCTCCTGTATCGCCTTCTGCAAGGTTTGTTCCGGCAAGTTCGAGCGCAACAAGCCCTATCTGCACGTAGGACAGAACAAGACTCTGCGCTTCTCTTCTCCTACTCAGTTTATGGCTCAGCGCAAGAGCACCATCGATGAGGCTTGGGCTGGTGACATCGTTGGTCTGCCTGACAATGGCATCTTCAAGATTGGCGACACGCTGACAGAGGGCGAACTACTCCATTTCCGTGGCCTGCCGTCCTTCTCTCCTGAGATGTTCAAATACATCGAGAACGATGACCCGATGAAGTCCAAGCAGTTCCAGAAGGGACTCGAACAACTCATGAACGAGGGCGTGGCACAGCTCTTTGTCAATCAGTTTAATGGTCGCAAGATAGTAGGCACAGTAGGCCAGCTGCAGTTTGAGGTCATACAGTATCGTTTGGAGAATGAGTATAATGCCAAGTGTCGCTGGGAACCCGTGCATCTCTACAAGGCATGCTGGATAGAGAGCGACAATCAGGCCGAACTCGAAAACTTCAAGAAGCGTAAGTATCAGTATATGGCCAAGGACAAGGATGACCGCGATGTCTTCCTCGCTGACTCTGGCTATGTCCTCTCCATGGCGCAGCAAGACTTCGAGCATATCAAGTTCCATTTCACCAGTGAATTCTAACGTACTGATATCCATAGGAGCCAACACAGAGCACGAACGTCAGATACTCCGTGCCAAGAGCACCTTGCGTCGTGCTTTCCCCGATATACAGTTTACCCATGCCGTCATTACTCCCGCTTATGGCATGCCCGAGGACACACCACAGTATATCAATATGCTCGCCCGTTTTACCACCCCACTTGATGAGGACGCTCTCATCACCCAACTCAAGGATATGGAGAAGCGTCTGGGCAACAGCGCCGCCCTGCGATCCGCTGGTACGGTGATGATGGATATCGACCTGCTGAGCTACAACGACCACAAACGACATCTCGAAGATTGGAAACGCCCCTACATAAAAGAACTCTTACGCTCCTGATTCTCGCCATCGCTTTTTCTTTGGCAGTATTGTCAGACAGTCGCCGAGAGCAGGACAAGGAACTCCTCGGCAAGGCCATCGAGTATTATCAGGGACGCAAATACCATGAGTGCATACTCACCTTCGAGCGCCTGCGTCGGCACTACCAGCTCAATCCCCGCTTTACCGCCTATCTGGGGTTCAGCTACTACAAGGAGCGCCAGTACGAGGAGGCAGTAGCATGTCTCAGGGAGGGTATCCCCTCGCTCTCTGTCTATTCACCCCGGGAGCAGGCCGTCTATCTCTATGCCTGCGCCGAGAGTCTCTTCCTGCTGGGCCAGTACAGCGAAGCACTCCCCTACTACACCCAGGCTCTGCCTATGGTGAGCGGTTGTGATGCAGCAGATATCAACTACCACATGGGCTTCGCCTACTACATGCAGATGCCTCCCGACACCTACTCAGCCTACCAGCACCTCACTATGGCCAATGAGCAGTATGTCGCAGCATCTCATCACTCACCCCTCGACGAACTACATTCCGCCCGTTTGGCACAGACCACCACCATGCTGCGAGCCCTCAAGCAATACTTCGAACCCACCGACACAGTTTTGACAGACACAATACCTACCGACACACTCACAGAGGTTAAAAATCCTTAAAGATTTATTCTTCTTTCATCCTTCAACTTTCAACTTTCAACTAAAATTAGTACCTTTGCACCCGCTTTCACGAGTTGGAAGTTAATTCACATCTATTCATTAACAACAAAAGTTATTTAAACAAATGGCAACAAAAATTCGTTTGCAGCGTGGCGGCCGTAAGAGCTATGCATTCTACAGCATCGTTATCGCTGACGTAAGAGCTCCACGTGATGGTAAGTTTACTGAGAAGATTGGTACCTACAACCCAAACACCAATCCTGCCACAGTAGATCTGAATTTCGAGCGTGCACTCTACTGGGTAGAGAATGGCGCACAGCCTACTGACACCGTTCGCACTATTCTTTCTAACGAGGGCGTAATGCTCATGAAGCACCTCAAGGGTGGCGTTAAGAAGGGTGCTTTCGACGAGGCTGCTGCACAGGCTAAGTTCGATGCTTGGAAGCAGGCTAAGACTCAGGGTGTCGAGGCTATCAAGACTAAGGAGGCTGATGCTAAGAAGGCAGCTAAGAAGGCTAACCTCGAGGCAGAGAAGAAGGCTAACGAGGCTAAGGCTAAGGCTATCGCTGACAAGAAGGCTGCTGAGGTAGCAGAGGCAGAAGCTGCTGCTGCTGAGCAGGCTGCAGAGACCGCTGAGGCTCCTGCTGAGGAGGCTGCAGAGGCTCCAGCTGAGGCTTAAGTCTAAGTACAACGTACACAGAGCAACAAGAGATGTACAAGCCTCGTGGGGCATGTGCATCTCTTTCTTTTTCAGGCTATGCGCATAAAACTAAAGATACAGGGCGTCATTGACGTGATAGCAGACCACTCCGTCTCACTGCTCATTCTCACCGACGAGGACGAGCAGCGACAGATGACCATACTCATCGACGAGGTCATGCGCCACGAGATAGCCATACGCCGCGGAAAGTATGTAGGCACCCTGCAGCAGCGCACCAATGCCATCAATTACCTGCAGTACTGCCTGCCTGAGACTCTCAGCAGTGCTATCAAGTACCTCACCAATGTAGAGTTCTGTGTCGTCATCGTCAATATCTTCGACGGGCAGTACAGCGCTATCCTTGAGGATATGCGTACTGGCACCGCCTTCCCCATACGAGTCAGCGACGGCGCATTGTTCGCCTATGCCGACCCTCACGTACCTCTCTACATAGAGAAGACCCTGTGGGATGCTCAGAGCACCAAGTACCTGGGGGATAATCCTAAGGGCGTCTCCCTACCCCTCAACACTCTCTCCGTCTCCATGCTCAAGCATGCCATGCAGCAATGCATCGACGAGGAGAAGTACGAGGCCGCCCAGCAAATCAAGGAAGAACTGGAGAGGAGGGCAAAAAGTTGAAGGAGGAAAGATTTTTCTACGTACCTAATGCCATAGAGGCTAGTGAACTGCCACAGGATGAGGCGGTGCATGCTATCCGTGTGCTCCGACTCAAGGAGGGTGACACCATATACCTGATGGACGGCGAGGGCACATTCTACGAGGCGGTGGTCACGATGACTACAGGCAAGAGGTGCTCCTACGAGATACGCCAGACTATGCCACAGGAGCGCTCGTGGCAGGGCCATCTGCATATCGCTATGGCGCCCACCAAGATGATGGAGCGTACCGAGTGGATGGCAGAGAAGGCAACGGAGATAGGCGTGGATGAATTCTCCTTCCTGGAATGTCAGTTCTCAGAGCGCCGACAGATGCGCTCCGACCGCATAGAGAAGATAGTCGTCTCTGCCACGAAGCAGAGCCGCAAAGCATGGAAACCACAAGTCAATGAAATGCAGAGCTTCCGTTCCTTCATTGAACAACCACGTGAAGGACAGAAGTTTATCTGTCACTGTTACAACGAGATACCACGTAAGGATTTGTTCGAGGTTCTGGGAGGTGAGTCCGCTACTGTTTTGATAGGCCCCGAGGGTGACTTCTCGATTGAAGAAGTCAAGATGGCGATGGAGCACGGTTACCAGTCGGTATCACTCGGCACCCAGCGTCTTCGTACAGAAACAGCTGCACTATCCTCAGTGATGATAATGCAGCTGACACACAGGCTCTTTTATTCATAAAGCTTTGCTTTCTGCTCCTTTATCGCTTCATCATAGATATAGTCATCGTAGGTCATCAGTTTGTCGATGGTACCCTTCGGAGTCAGTTCGATGATGCGGTCAGCTACGGTATTGATAAACTCATGGTCATGCGAAGCAAATAGTATGTTGCCCTTGAAGGTTATCAGGTTGTTGTTGAAAGCCTGAATAGACTCCAGGTCCAGATGGTTGGTAGGCGTATCGAGGATGAGGCAGTTGGCATTCTGCAGTTGCATACGGGCTATCATACAGCGCATCTTCTCACCTCCTGAGAGCACATTGACCTTCTTCTCCACCTCTTCCTGCTTGAAGAGCATGCGACCGAGGAATCCCTTCATCACCACCTCGTTGCCGGGACCGTACTGTGAGAGCCAGTCCACGAGGTTCAGTTCGCTCTTAAAGAATTCCGTATTGTCCAGCGGCAGGTAAGCCGTCGTGATTGTGATGCCCCACTTATACGTGCCGGCATCAGGTTCGCGGTTGCCGTTGATTATCTCAAAGAGAGCCGTCATCGCCTTAGGGTTGTGAGAGAGGAATACAGTCTTCTGTCCCTTCTCTATATTGAAGGAGACATTGTCGAAGAGTACCGAGCCGTCAGTATCCACAGCCTTCAGTCCCTCCACCTCAAGTATCTGGTTGCCTGGCTCGCGGTCCATCTGGAATATGATGCCAGGGTACTTACGAGTAGATGGCTGTATCTCCTCCACATTCAGTTTCTCCAGCATCTTCTTTCGTGATGTAGTCTGCTTTGACTTCGCCACATTGGCAGAGAAACGGCGTATGAACTCCTCCAGTTCCTTGCGCTTCTCCTCAGCCTTCGCCTTCTGGTTCTGTGCCTGGCGCAGTGCCAGCTGACTGGACTCATACCAGAAAGAGTAGTTGCCCGCAAACATTGTCACCTTGCCGAAGTCTATGTCCACCGTCTGCGTAGAGACAGCATCGAGGAAGTGACGGTCATGGCTCACTACGAGCACCGTCTGCTCCACGTTGGAGAGATACTCCTCCAGCCACTGTACGGTATCGAGGTCCAGGTCGTTGGTAGGCTCGTCGAGGAGCAGGTTGTCAGGATGGCCGAAGAGCGCCTTCGCCATCATCACGCGCACCTTCTCATTATTGGAGAGCTCCGACATCAGGGAGTAGTGCACAGCCTCCTTGATACCCAGACCAGAGAGCAACTGAGCAGCATCGCTCTCAGCATTCCATCCGTCCATCTCAGCAAACCTCTCCTCCAGTTCGGCAGCGCGGATGCCGTCCTCCTCCATCATCTCGGGCTTGGCATACAGCGCCTCGCGCTCCTTCATATTCTTCCACAGAGGCTGGTGACCCATCAGCACGGTATTGATGACCGTCTCCTCGTCGTACTTGAAGTGGTCCTGCTCCAGGACAGACAGACGCTCGCCCGGACCCAGTTCTATCGTGCCCTTGTTGGCCTCCAGTTCACCGCTGATAGCCCTCAGCAGCGTTGACTTACCAGCGCCGTTGGCACCTATGATGCCATATATGTTACCGGGCGTAAATTTCAGGTTTACGTCCTTATACAATACTCTTTTACCAAACTGAATTGCAAGATTTGTTACTGTTATCATTCCTTCTGTTTTTTCGTTTCGGACTGCAAAGGTACAAAAAAAACTTAAAACTGACAAAACATTCAACTTTCAACTTTCAACTTTCAACTAAAATTCGTACCTTTGCAAGGAATTTTTCGACTTACACGCAGTGAATAATATTTCAAAATACAAAAAGAGCTCGTTCTTGTTCCAGTTAGCGTTAGCGTTAACGTTGGCGATAGCCTCCTTCACCTCTTGCAGCAAGGAAGAGACCTACGCCGAGCAGCGCGAGCGCGAGCTCAACAATATCAGCAAGTTTATAGCCAAGGAAGGTATCAGCGTCATCGACGAGAAGACCTTCAAGAATCAGGGCTACACCACTGAGGAGAATCAGTACGTCCTCTTCAATAACACCGGCGTCTATATGAACATCGTGGAGAAAGGTCCCGAGGACGGTATCGAGCTCACCAAGGCTGGCGACCACGCCGAGGTACTCGTGCGCTTCTCAGAGCGCAATCTCAACGGCGACTCCATCCAGTGCACCAATTTCGGTCCCTCCTACGCCATCCTGCCCGACAAGTTCACCGTACACAATTACTCAGGCACCTACTACGCCACCTTCGTTTACGGACGTATGGTCTCCTACTACGGTTCCACGTCAGTACCAGGCGGCTGGCTCGTCCCCTTGCGCTACATACGCCTCGGCCGTCCAGACCGCACCATCGTGCGTCTCATCGTGCCCCATGACCAGGGCACCGCACGTGCCTCCTCAGGCGTCTATGCCTGCTTCTACTACCTAGAATACTTATTGGACAGATAAAGATAAAAACCATGTCACTAATCAAATCCATCTCAGGCATCCGCGGCACTATCGGCGGACCTGCGGGCGACACGCTCAATCCCCTTGACATAGTAAAGTTTACCTCAGCCTACGCCACCTTCATACGCAAGCAGGCACCCAACGGCTCAGGCAAGATAGTAGTAGGACGCGATGCACGCATCTCAGGTGAGATGGTCAGAAGTGTCGTCTGCGGCACCCTCATGGGCATGGGCTACGACGTCATCAATATCGGCCTCGCCTCCACCCCCACCACCGAACTCGCTGTCACCATGGCAGGCGCTGACGGAGGCATCATCATCACCGCCTCCCACAATCCGCGCCACTGGAACGCCCTCAAGCTCCTCAACAGCCAGGGCGAATTCCTCACCGCCAGCGACGGTGCAGAAGTGCTCGCCATAGCAGAGCAGGAAGCCTTCGAGTACGCTGACGTGGACCACCTCGGCAAATATACAGAGGAAAGTTTCGACGAGCGCCACATACAGTCAGTCCTCGACCTCCAGCTCGTCAATGTCGAGGCCATCAAGAAAGCACAGTTCAAGGTAGTCGTTGACTCCATCAACTCCGTAGGAGGCATCATCCTCCCACAGCTGCTCGACCGCCTCGGCGTCAGCTACACCTTCCTCAATCAGGAGCCCAACGGCGACTTCCAGCACAATCCCGAACCCCTTGAGAAGAATCTCTCAGGCATCATGCAGACCCTCAAGCAGGGCGGCTACGACCTCGGCATCGTCGTTGACCCCGATGTAGATCGCCTCGCCTTCATCTGCGAGGACGGCCAGATGTACGGAGAGGAATACACCCTCGTCTCCGTAGCCGACTACGTCCTCTCCCACACCTCTAACCTCTCAACTCTAACCTCTAACCTCTCAACTGTCTCCAACCTCTCCTCCACCCGCGCCCTTCGCGACGTCACGGAGCAGTACGGAGGCACCTACACCGCAGCAGCCGTTGGTGAAGTCAATGTCACCACCAAGATGAAGGAAGTAGGCGCCGTCATCGGAGGCGAAGGCAATGGCGGAGTCATCTATCCAGAGAGCCACTACGGCCGCGACGCCCTCGTAGGCATCGCCCTCTTCCTCAGCCTCCTGGCAGAGAAGCAGATGAAGGTCAGTGAGCTCCGCAAGACATACCCCGAATACTCCATCGCCAAGAACCGCATCGACCTCACCCCCGACACCGACGTCGATGCCATCCTCCGTCAGGTCAAGGAGAAGTACTCCGCCCTACCCGATGTCACCGTCAATGACATCGACGGCGTCAAGCTCGACTTCCCCGACAAGTGGGTACACCTGCGCAAGTCGAACACCGAGCCCATCATCCGCGTCTATAGCGAGGCCCACACCATGCAAGAGGCCGATGAGATAGGCAAGCAAATCATGGACATCGTACTCTCGATGCAGTAAACTAAGTAGATGTTGTTATTACTAAGTAAGGGCGCGCTATTGCTATGCAACAGCGCGCCCTTGCTATGCTAGGGCATACAATCCGACTCGGATTACTTGCAGAAGCTAAGCACCTACATCTGGAAGCTTAGCACCCGTACGTGGGCGCTAAGTACCAGCAGATGGAGGCAAAGCACCCATCACACAAACTACTCCCCGTCAGTATCCTGCGTCATGTCGATGACATTGCCGTGACGGTCACGGAAGGTGTAGTCGAGATATGCAAGGTCCTGAGAGGGTACGATGTCGAAGGAGGGGAAGAGGAACGAGAAGAGGCTGCCGTAGCGCAGTTGCCAGCGACGCTTCAGGCTCCACCAGCCGCGATTGAGATAGGAGGCTACGAAGGGGTGGACATAGAGGGTGAAACGGCGCTCGCCGACCTGACGGGTGAGGTAGGCGATTTTCTGCTCGAGGGTGTCGGTGAAGAGGAGGCTGCTCTTGATGGTGCCCTTGCCTCCGCAGGTGGGGCACTGCTCCTCTACCCTGACAGTGATGGCGGGACGCACGCGCTGGCGAGTAATCTGCATGAGGCCGAATTTGCTCAGGGGCAGGATATTGTGGCGGGCGCGGTCTTTCTGCATGTTCTTACACATGCGCTCGTAGAGGAGCTGACGGTCCTCGGCGAGGTTCATATCTATGAAGTCGATGATGATGATGCCTCCGATGTCGCGCAGGCGGAGCTGGCGTGCTATCTCGTCGGCTGCTCCGAGGTTGACGTCGAGGGCGTTGGCTTCCTGTCCGTTGACGCCGCGTGCACGGTTGCCGCTGTTGACATCGATGACGTGCATCGCCTCGGTATGCTCTATGATGAGGTAGGCTCCGTGTGAGTAGTTGACGGTCTTGCCGAAGCCTGACTTTATCTGTTTGGTGACATTGAAATTGTCGAAGATGGGCACCTTGCCTTCATAGTGCTTGACGATGCCGACGCGGTCTGGTGCTATCTGCTGTACGTAGGCGCGCACCTCCTCATAGACGGCGCGGTCATTGACATAGACGCCTTCGTAGGTGGGATTGAAGAGGTCGCGGAGCATGGCGACGGCACGGCTGGTCTCCTCGAAAACGAGACGGGGACGCTCGGTGGCTGTCTGCACCTTGCGCTGCACGGAGAGCCATCGCTCGTTGAGGAGATTCATATCCTCGCGTATATCCTCCAGGCGGAGTCCTTCGGCTACGGTGCGCACGATGATGCCGCAGTTCTTGGGCTTGAGGTTCTGTGCTATCTGCTTGAGGCGGGTGCGCTCCTTGCCGTTCTTTATCTTGCCTGATACGCTGACCTTGTCACCGAATGGTATGAGGACGAGGTAGCGGCCGGCGAAGGAGATTTCGGTGGTGATGCGCGGTCCCTTGGTGGAGATGGGCTCCTTGACTATCTGCACAAGGATGTCCTTGCCCACGTCGAGGTGACTGGTGATGGTGCCTTCCTTGGGCAGGTCGGGCAGTCGCTTGGCATTGTCAAAGGGGAAGAGATTCTTGCGGTCGCTGGTGACCTGCTTGAGCCACTTCTCCTGTGAGGAGTACTGCAGTCCGAGGTCGAGGTAGTGGAGGAATGCTTCACGCTCGTAACCCACACTGACAAAGGACGCATTGAGCCCCGGCATTATCTTCTTGACTTTGGCAAGATAGATATTGCCGACGGAGAAGGAAGCGTCGCGGGGCTCGGTCTGGTATTCCACCAGGTCCTTGTCCTCGAGCAGTGCTATGGATATCTCTTTCTCTCTAACGTCGATTATCAGTTCGGAAGTCATTTTTTTTAGGGGAGTAAAAAAGAGAGTAAAAGGGGGAGTAAAACAAAAAGAGCGGGAGAATCCGTGAAGGATGCTCTCTCGCTCTTGAATGTCTTGGGATGAAACCGAAGAAAGGTTTACTTGCTCTTATGGCGATTCTTTCTCAGTCTCTTCTTACGCTTGTGAGTAGCCATCTTGTGGCCCTTCTTTTTCTTTCCGTTAGGCATAGTCTTTTATTATTTTAATGTTTAATCTTTAATCTTTAATGTTTAATCCTCCGAGGTCACTTCCTCACCCCTCATGCGCTGCTGGAAGCTCTTTGCTGGCTTGAATCCAGGGAAATTGTGTGCAGGGATGGTGATGGTGGTGTTCTTTGAGATGTTGCGTGCGGTCTTGGTAGCGCGCTTCTTGACGAGGAATGTGCCGAAGCCGCGGAGATATACATTCTCCTCGTTGCACATAGCGTCACGAATGATTCTCATAGTTGCCTCTACGCATACGGAAGCGTCCTTCTTGGCTACTCCCGTGGTAGCTACTATCTCGTTGATGATGTCTGCTTTTGTCATTTCTTTGTGTGATTTTTTTGAATTTGCGTGCAAAGTTACTAAAAAAAAGTAAGTTACGAAAATCTTTTTGCTTTTTTTTAATAAAAATCAAGAGAAAGCAAGGGGCAGAAGTTCTTCTATGCTGCCGGCAATGACGGCCTCGCTGCCTGAGGACATGATGATGCGTATGCTGCTCTGGTAGCGCTGCTGTGTCTCGGCGATGACCTGACGGCACATGCCGCAAGGGGTGACGGGCTGGTCTGTGAGGTGGTCGCCGTCGCGTGCTGCGAGTGCCATGGCGATGACGGGAACGCCGGGGTATAGATTCTGCGCTGTGGCGAGTGCAGAACGCTCGGCGCAGATGCCGCAGGGGTATGAGGCATTCTCCTGATTGGCACCACGGATGACCTCGCCGTTGGAGAGTAGCACGGCGCATCCTACATGGAAATGGCTGTAGGGGGCGTAGGATAGCATGGTGGCTTTCTGGGCTTCCTCTACGAGGAGTGCGTCTTCGGCGAGGAGTTCGGTTATGGTTACTTTATTCATCTTTTGTTTCTATACAACCCATGTCGGGAGTAGCTTTGCGAGGATTGCCATGAAGGTCGTCGGAAGCGGAGGTGGCAGGGTCGGCAGCTCCGATGACGGGGGCTCCCTGACGTGGAGTGAAGTCATAACGGAAGTCGGTGCCTGTCTCATTGAGATAGGTGAAGAGTCCCTTGCCCTGATACTCCTCAGCGGAATTGGCGTCGTAGAGGCAGTCCTGCAGGAGTTTCTTGGAGTACTCGTCGGAGGGCTCCGGAGTGCGCAGATAAGAGCGGGTGATGATGAGGTCGGGATCAACGGTCATGTCCTTGGGATACCAGAAGACTTCATCCTCGGAATAACCGGTGACGATGGAGTTGGTCATGCGGAGACGGAAGAGCACCTGCTTGAGGTCGTCGGTATAGTCGGACATGCTGAGGGCATGCTGGCGTCCCGCTGTGTAACCATAGAAGGATGCGATGGTCGTGCTATTGACGCTGACATCCCCACCCTGCACACGGAGACAGTTGCCTCGCAAGTTGGCAAGGAGACAGTTTTCAACGCTCACCTTGGAGGCAATGACCTGGAGTCCTATGCCGGAACAGTTCTGGATGGAGGAATGTGCGATAGTGAGTTTCTGTGGCATGTCCTCGAGAGTGGTATAGGTCTCTGTGGAATCGCAGAGGATGCCGTACTCAGCGCCATGCAGGTCGAGGTACTGTATCTCGTTATCAGAGGATGTCTCGGTGAGGGTGACGCCCTGCCACTTGCCCGGTATCTGGTCGTACTTGAGCTGAAGGAGCGAGTCGAGACGGTCGCAACGGAATACTACGGAGTCCTGCGCCGTACCCTTGACCTTGAGCGAACCGTTGATGAGGAGTTGGCCGTCCTGATGGAAGTATATCTGCGAACCCGCATTGACGGTGAGGGTGTAGCCCTCCTGCACTACGAGCGGTCCATAGACGATGAGCGGGCGGCCGTTCTTGTTGTCGATGACGGTGTCCTTGGCAAGGAAGTGATTACAGAGCGTGTCGGCATCCCATGCCCATGCCTTGAGACCCACCTCCTGCTGGCGTCCGCTCTCCAGGGTGAAGAGCAGGCGGTCGTTGATTTCCTGAGGTTTGAGCTCGCCTGTCTCCTTAGGCGTGGTGAGTTCTACCCAGACGCGGATGGAGTCGCCATTGCGAAACTCTATCTCGCTGTTGATGCTGTTATTCTCATCGGGACTGATATACATACCATTGACATTCACCCTGAAACCCGACTTCGCAGCGCCACGCTCCTGACGGATGGAGGATATACGAATACCGTCGCCGGAGCGATTGTATATCTTGAACATCTTGGAGGCTGACGGCACCTTGGAGAATACGGTGTCGAGGGAGAGTGTCTGCGTGGCGAATGTCAGCTGACTGTTGTAGGAGGTGGAGAAAGTGTCGTTGTCATCACAACTCCACAACAGTGTGACTGTCACGAGGGTGAACAATATATCTTTGATGCGTATCTTCATTATTATATTTTTAAGAATAACGAAGAATGAGGACATTTATTGTATCAGGGGTAATGGCTACAAGGTCGGAGACTCTCTCGCCGATGAGCCACACGATGCGGTGCGTGGCATCCTCCACAACCTTCTGGCGCTGCTTCTGGAAATAGTCACGCTTGCGGTCCGTGAGGTAGTCGCTGACGAGTTTGGAGCCCTTCATGCCATAGGGCACGAAACGGTCGCCCTGCTCTATCGTCCTCACGGTGAGGGGCATCGTGACACGGTCTGCATCAATGGTGGCGCATAGGGGGTCACGGCTGATTTCGGTGAGTTCTGCCCTGCTGATACGAGTGACGGAGAGTGCCTGGTTCCTAGTTTCTGGTTCCTTGTGACTGGTTCCTGGTTCCTGGTTTCTTGCTGGTTGCTGGTTTAGAATAAGCGTATCCCTGTCCTTAGCCAGGATATGCGTGTCACTACTCCATATCTTGCCGACGGGAGCATCAAGATGCTCATAGATTTGCTGCACTTGTCTGGACGAGAAACCGTAGTCGCGGAGCACCTCATAGAGGGTGGATTCTGGCGATGGCTGACGACGCAGGGCGGGGATGGAGAAAATGCCGTCATGATAGCACTCCTCGACACTCTGGGCGATAGCGGCATCATAGACACAAACTGCCTCAGAGAGGTGCTCCATGGAGGTGGTGATATTATCCAAGGCACGGGGTGCCACCTTGCTCAGTTCAGGAAGGACATGCAAGCGGAGGTAATTGCGCTGCACGTCATCCACGAGATTGCTGCTGTCGGTGATATAGTCCTGACCTATCTCGCGGAGATAAGCGAGGATATCCTCACGGGAGACGCAGAGCAGAGGACGCAGGATATATCCGTTGCGGGGCTTGATGCCCTCCATGCCACGTATGCCCGTGCCCCTGACAAGGTTGAGCAAGAGCGTCTCGATGCTGTCGTCACGATGGTGAGCTACGAGGACGCCCTGAGCAGAGAGAGATGTGCGGAGACGCTCGAAATAATCGTAGCGCAACTGCCTCGCAGCCATCTCAATGCTTACTTTATGCAGAGCGGCGTATTCGGTTGTGTCAAAGTGTGTTATATGAAGCGGAACATGATGCTTCTGACATAGTTCCACACAGAACTGCTCATCACGGTCACTCTCCTCTCCACGGAGGCGGAAATTGCAATGTACAGCCTCCACATCATAGCCCAGAGAGAGCATCACACGAAGGAGACAGACGGAGTCTGCCCCACCCGACAATGCAACGAGATACTTGCCATCGCCGAGCAGATGATGACGGGAGATGTATGCCTGCAGTCTATTCAACATATAGCACAAGCCCCTTGAGATATTCACCCTCTGGATGATAGATATTGATAGGATGGTCAGCAGGCTGATGAAGTTGATACAGGATGCGCACACGACGCTTGGCCTGAGCAGCAGCGGTGAAGACGGCATTGCGGAAATTGTCCTTGGTCACCACCTGCGAACAGGAGAAGGTGAAGATGATACCGCCAGGCTTTATCTTCTTCATAGCCTGCATATTGAGACGGGTATAGCCCTTGAGGGCATTGTGGAGAGCAGCACGATGCTTGGCAAAGGCTGGCGGGTCGAGGATGATGATATCGTAATTGTCACCAGCTCGCTCCAGATACTTGAAGGCATCCTCGCAGATAGCCTCATGGCGAGGGTCAGCACCGAAATTGAGTGAGACATTCTCCTCTGTGAGTTCGACAGCGCGTGGCGAGGAGTCCACGGAATGTACCTGCTCTGCCCCACCCCTCATGGCATAGACTGAGAAGCCGCCCGTGTAGCAGAACATATTGAGGACTTTCTTTCCATGAGACAGCGTCTCAAGGAGCTGGCGGTTCTCTCGCTGGTCCACGAAGAAGCCCGTCTTCTGTCCCTTGAGGTAATCGACACGAAACTTCAGCCCATTCTCCATGGAAACGGTATCGTCGGTTCTGCCGTAGAGGAACATATTCTCCTGTTCGATGTCTGCCTTGAAGGGCAGCGTCGTCTCGCTCTTGTAATAGACATTCTTGATGCGTCCCTCCATCACCTCTACAAGGGCTTTCACTATCTCCTCTCGGCACAGATGCATACCCACGGAATGAGCCTGCATGACAGCCGTCTCGCCATAACAGTCGATGACCAGCCCAGGGAGGGAATCGCCCTCACCATGCACGAGACGATAGGTATTGTTCTGGGGATTGTCAGCGATGCCTACAGCCTGACGCATGCGAAGAGCGATGGCAAGGCGTGACTGCCAGAAGGAGGCGTCGATGGCCTCATTGCGGAAGGTCAGGATACGCACGGCAATGGAACCTATCTGGTAGTGTCCCCTGCCGATAAACTTACCCTCATGGGAGATGACATCCACGATGTCGCCCTCAGAGATACCATCATCCATGCCCTGCAGGGCGCCTGAGAACACCCAAGGATGAAAGCGCTTCATGCTCTCATCCTTGCCCTTCTTCAGATATATTTTCTTCATCCTCTACTATTATTAGTTCGTAATCATGTGTCTCCTTGAGACGGATATACTCCTCATAGAGACGTATGCAAGCCCACGCATCGGTGGCAGCATAGTTCATCTGCTTCTCCGTGAGATAGTCTGCCTCCCAGTTGGAGAGCTGCTCACGCTTGGAGATACGCTCACCAAAGAAGTTGGCATAGAGTTTGGCGAGACTGCGGTCCTTGATGCCCAGTTCCTCCATGTGGTCCTGCAGGTCTATGAAACCAGCAGGCTGGAAGTCACCACGCTTATGCAATGCCAGGATATCATCGTGCCAGGAGAGGCCTATCTTGATGACATCGGTAGTCTCCAGCAGTCGGACTACAGCAGGACAGAGTCCTATCCTATTGAGACGGAAGAGGAAACACGTGTCGTAGGTGCTGACCTGCAGGAGTGCCACCTTGTGGGTGATGCCCTTGCGGAATACGGGGCGCGTCTCTGTGTCAAAACCCAATATGGAATGAGAGAGCAGGTAATCGGCCGCACGCTCCGCTTCACTCTCCGAGAGTACCACTATCTTGCGTCCGGGGAAGATAGCCCTGGGCAAGGTAGGCATCAGTTTCTTGTCGTATTTACTGTATAGGGTAATCAATATGGTACGTCGTCGTTATTGGAAATATGTCCGCCGCTGAGAGGGTCGTCATCAGGGCTGAAGGAAGAATTGAGCGAAGAAGAGCGGTAATTGCCACCATCAGCAGCTGCGTATGGGTCATACTCGTCTGTATTGGCAAAGCGGGTGTATTCGCCCTTGAAAGAGAGAGTGACATCCGCCGTGGCACCCTTACGGTGCTTAGCGATGATAATCTGAGCCATACCACGCAGGGAATTGCCAGATTCATCCTGCAGAATATTGTAGTACTCTGGACGATGCACGAAGAGCACCATATCGGCATCCTGCTCTATGGCACCTGACTCACGGAGGTCACTGAGCTGAGGACGCGTTCCCTGTCCAGGACGCTGCTCTACGGCACGCGAAAGCTGTGAGAGAGCGATGATAGGTATGCCGAGGTCCTTGGCAAGACCCTTCAGCGAACGGGAGATGGTGGAAACCTCCTCCTGACGCGAATTGAACTTCATACCATTAGCATTCATCAACTGGAGGTAATCTATCATGATGACCTGTACATTCTTCTCCTTTACCAGACGACGAGCCTTGGTGCGAAGTTCGAAGACAGAGAGTCCGGGGGTGTCATCGATATAGAGAGGTTTGCCCTGCATCTTACCTATATTGTTGTCAAAGCGTGACCACTCATCCTGACTGAGCTGACCATTGAGAATCTTGGTGCCAGGCACGGAACAGACGTTGGAGATGAGGCGGTTGACGAGTTGCACATTACTCATCTCAAGAGAGAAAAAGGCTACGGGAACACCATTGTCGATGGCGATGTTCTTGGCCAGAGAGAGGGCAAACGATGTCTTGCCCATGGCAGGACGACCAGCGATTATGATAAGGTCAGACTCCTGCCAGCCGGAGGTAATCTTGTCAAGGTCAGTATAGCCAGTGGAGACACCCGTAATACCGCCAGTGTTGCTGGCAGCCTTCTCGATGAGGGTACGAGCCTGCTTGACTACGGTGTCTATCTGGACATAGTCCTGCTTCATGGTCTTCTGCGAAATCTCGAAGAGTTCGCCCTCAGCTTCCTGCATCAGTTCGTCGATGTCCTGTCCCTCGTCCAGTGCCTTGGTCTCGATACCAGAGGCATAATGGATGAGTTGGCGGGCATTGTACTTCTGCACCAGGATGCGGGCGTGGTATTCTATATTGGCAGAGGACGCTACGGCATTGGAAAGGTCAACGATATAGCTGGTGCCTCCCACCTGCTCGAAGGTACCGCGAATCTTAAGTTCCTGAGAGACTGTGATGATATCAACGGGTTGCTCCTTGAGATTGAGGCTCAGGATTGCTTCATAAATCTTCTGATGACGAGGGTCATAGAACACCTCAGCATGCAGCAGTTCGCTGACTACGATGAAGGCATCCTTGTCTATGAGCAGTCCGCCCAGCACTATCCTCTCGATATCAGTGGCCTGAGGGGGCAATTGTCCTGTAGTAGTATTTGTTTTCTTGGGCATATTTAGATAATGTGTTTGCGTTATAGGTAGAAGGGAATATTCCGAATATTGTACTGCCAGAACCCGACATGGCGGCATAGAGCGCTCCCGAGGAGTACATGAAGTCCTTCACCTCTTTTAATATAGGAAGCCGTGGGAAGATGCTATCCTCAAAGTCATTGCAGAGGCAGTCACGCCATTCGGTGATGGGCATAGTGGTGACGATGTCCCGGCAGTTGCGAATGGGAGCATGCGGCGTGATACCAGCATAAGCCTCACGAGTGCTGACAGCAACAGATGGCTTGATGAGCACGAGGGTGTATCGGCTGAGGTCGAGGGAGACGGGACTGAGCTCATCGCCAATCCCCTCGGCATACGATGGCTCTGCTGTGATGAAGAAAGCACAGTCAGCACCCAGACGGGCTGCAGTATGCTGCATCTCCTCGGTAGTCATACCAAGGGAACAGACCTCATTAAGGGCACGTATCATATAGGCTCCGTCACTGCTACCACCTCCCATGCCAGCCTGTGATGGCAGGTTCTTGGTAAGACGAACATCGATACCTGGCAAATCGTACTGCTCACTGAGAAGACGGTATGCCTTGAAGACGAGATTATCCTCTGGGGCGCAAAGTTCCTTGACACCTACGACGTCCAGATGGCATCCTGCGATGTCAGAGAGTTGTACATCAAGAATGTCATGGATATCCACCGGATAGAAAACCGTCTCCAGATTGTGATACCCATCAGGACGTCTCGATACTACATTCAGTCCCAGATTTATTTTTGCGCAAGGAAAAAACTTCAATTCTTCAATCTTTCAATCTTCAATCTCCTCCAGCCACATCGTAGAACAAGCATCGGTAGGCATACGAAGGTCGCCGCGAGGAGACAGTGATACGGAACCCACCTTAGGTCCGTCTGGCAGACAAGAGCGCTTGAACTGCTGAGAGAAGAACCTGCGAAGGAAGGTCTTTAGCCACTTCTTGATGGTGTCCTCGTCAAACTTGTACTCCTCGTCATTGGCAAAGGCATGCTTGGCGAGCATGAGTATCTTAGAAGGACGGAAACCGTAGCGCAGCACGTAGTAGAGGAAGAAATCATGCAGAACGTATGGTCCCACGAGGTCTTCAGTCTTCTGCACAATATCGCCATTCTCATCAGCGGGTATAAGTTCGGGAGAGATAGGAGTATCGATGATGTCCAGGAGCGTCAGACGGCTCTCGGCATCCACCCCGCTCTCTGCCACGTAGTTGACGATGTATCTGATAAGCGTCTTAGGTATAGAGGCATTGACACCATACATGGACATGTGGTCACCATTGTAGGTAGCCCAACCCAGTGCGAGTTCCGAGAGGTCACCAGTACCGATAACGAGGCCGCCAAGTTTATTGCTCAGATCCATGAGTATCTGTGTGCGCTCTCTGGCTTGAGAGTTCTCGTAGGTTGTATCGTGCACATTGATGTCGTGCTCTATGTCCTTGAAGTGCTGTATGCAGGCTTCCTTGATGCTTATCTCACGAATGGTGATACCAAGTGACCTCATCAGGCTCATGGCATTGGTATAGGTACGGTCTGTTGTGCCAAAGCCTGGCATGGTGACTCCCACAATACCCTTGCGTGACCACTTGAGTTTGTCGAAGGTCTTCACACATACCAACAGAGCCAGTGTAGAGTCCAAACCACCGCTGATACCCAGGATGACCGTCTGGCAATTGGTATGCACCAAACGCTTGGCAAGACCTGCTACCTGAATGTTGAATATCTCGTCGCAGGATGCCCGCATATCATCGGTCTGTGGGATGAAGGGCGTAGGATTGACCTTGCGAAGCAGAACAAAATCTCGAGGATTAATGGTCTCACAGTCAACGAAACGTATGTTCTCACCGTCCTTGATGTCTCGCTGGGCATTGACGAAGGTGGTGTTGTAACTGCGCTCCGAACGCAGTTTCTCATAGTCTATCTGAGAGATAATCAGTTGGCTGTCAAAACTGAATCGCTCACTCTCTGCAATGCACTTGCCATTCTCATAGACATAGGCATTACCACCATAGACCACGTCCTGCGTACTCTCTCCGAAACCGCAACCGGCATAGACATAACCACTGATGGTGCGAGCACTCTGCTGAGCCAGTAGTTGACGGAGATATTGATTCTTGCCTATCAGTTCGTCACTGGCACTGAGATTGAAGATGATGTCAGCACCAGCAAGGGCGAGTTTAGTAGAGGGTGGTTCTGGAGCCCATACGTCCTCACAGAGTTCGATGCCAAAGTTGACTCCAGTAGAAGTGCGGAATATCACCGGACGAGATGACACCTCAATATGACTGCCAGCAAAGATAATCTCCGTGGTGCGCAGATCCTGGGCAGAAGCAAACCAACGCTTCTCGTAGAACTCGCTGTAGTTGGGCAGATAAGTCTTGGGGATAATGGCCAGTATGGTTCCCTTCTGTATCACTACGGCGCAGTTGAGCAGTATATTGCCCACCATGACTGGTGCACCGACGATGGAAATGATATCCAACTGACGAGTGAAGTCCAGGAGCATCATAATGGACTGCTCAGTGGCGTCTATCAGAAGTTGCTGACGGAAGAGATCCTGACATGAGTAGCCAGTGACAGAGAGTTCGGGGAATACAAGTATCTCCACTCCCTGCCCCTCGGCACGTACTATCTGCTGTTCCATCTCGGCGATGTTGTACTGACAATCGCCAACCTTCACACTGGGGATGGCCGATGCCACCTTTATGTAACCGTAGTTTGCCATATTTATTCGTATCTGATTGCTTCTATAGGATCCATGCGAGCTGCCTTACGAGCTGGGAAATATCCGAATGCCACACCAATAATGGTACATACGATGAAGCTCACCACGATACTCCACATCGGGATGCTCGTTGGCAGAGAGAAAAAGAAGTTGGCACCCTCAGAGAGTATGGCGCCGAGCACTATTCCCAGTATGCCACCCGTTATCGATATAATGATGGATTCGATGAGGAACTGATTGGAAATATCTATGCCACGAGCACCTACCGACATACGCAGACCTATCTCCTTGGTGCGCTCCGTCACTGATACCAACATGATGTTCATGATGCCGATACCTGCTACTAATAGTGAGAAGGCTGCTGCTACGACAAGAATGAGCGTCACAGTGTCCATCGTGGAGGACATCGTATCCATCATCTCCTGCTGCGAACGGATGGTGAAGTCATCTTCCGCTTCATCCTTCAACTTGTGTTGCTGACGCAGGATGGCGGTGAGTTCCGAGATAGCGTCATCGGTCATATCCTCTGTCAGCGCAGAACAGTTGATGCTTGACAGAAAACTCTGTGCCGTCACACGTTTCATTACAGTGGTATATGGCGTGATGATGAGATTGTCCTGATCCATGCCGAATGAGTTGTAACCTTTGCTCTTCAGCACACCGATAACACGAAATGGTATGCTCTTGAATCGTATCATCTTTCCTACGGGGTCAACATTATCTCCGAATAGTTCGTCAACCACCGTCTTTCCCAGAATGCAGACCTTGGCAGCCTTCTTAATATCCTCATCAGTAAACTCCGAACCTGACGTCACAGTCCACTGCTTGATGGAGAGATATTCAGAACTCTCACCGTAGAGTGTCGTTGAGGTGTTGTTATTGCCATTGATGGCCTGTCCGCTGGATGTCACCTCTGGGGATATGTAAGAGATATACTTAGCATCCTGCTTGATAGCCTCGTAGTCTTCCACCTTCAGTGTCTGCATGCTCGATGGGTCCTGACGCACACCGCCCATTCCCTTGTCAGCACCAGGACGTATCATGATGATATTGGTACCCATGGCGGAGATATTCTCTCGGATACTCTGTTTCGACCCTTGTCCTATTGCCATCATGACGATAACGGCAGCAACACCGATGATGATGCCGAGCATGCTCAGGAAAGAGCGAAACTTATTGCTCATGATAGCCTTCAGGGCTACCTTCATTAGATTTATAAAGTTCATTTAGTCGTCTTGTGGTTTAGGCAGAGCTGCCAGCGCTTCTGCTGCTGACAGTATATTGTTATTGATGACATCCTCACGTATCTTGCCATCGCGGAGCATAATATTTCGTGAGGAGTACTGTGCTATCTCTGGATTATGAGTCACGAAAATGATAGTACGTCCCTGAGCATGTAGTTTCTGGAATAACACCAGCATCTCAAATGAAGTACGTGTGTCGAGGTTACCTGTCGCCTCGTCAGCGAGCACCACAGCAGGGTTGTTTACCAAAGCGCGAGCGATGGCCACACGCTGCATCTGACCACCCGACATTTGGTTGGACTTATGGTACAGTCGCTCACCGAGCCCCACCTCCTGCAATGCCTTGACGGCAGCCTCTCTGCGCTGTTCGGCACTATATTCGGAGTTGTACATCAAGGGCAGTTCTACATTCTCCACAGAGGTAGTCTTTGGCAGTAGGTTATAGTTCTGGAATACGAAACCTATCTTTCTGTTTCTCAGACGGGCACGCTGACTCTTAGACATAGTCCTGACGCTCACACCGTCCAGATAGTATTCGCCAGAGGTCGGGGTGTCGAGACATCCCAACTGATTGAGGAGCGTTGACTTACCAGAACCTGATGTGCCCATAATGGTCACAAATTCTCCTTCGTATATCTTAAATGATACACCACGCAGAGCTTTTACCACTTCGGAGCCAACTTTGAACTCTCGTCTGACGTCCTTTAGTTCTATTACGACTTTCCTTTCTTCCATTTAAACTACTTTGAACCCTTTGAACCACTTGAACCTTTCTTGCCTCTTGGTCCAGGCATAAATGGATTGTTGTTCTTGCTTTGGCCATCCTCGCTTCCCTCTTCAGCTGGAGAACCTATCTGGAACTCGGTGATAACCTTCATACCAGTCTTTACACCGCTCTTCACCTCTGTTGTGATTCCGTCGGTAAGTCCTGTGATGACAGGGTATGCCTTGAATACGTCACCTTCCAATGTCCACACTTTTTGCTTACCCTCGCAATCCTGTATTGTCTGCTTTTTAGTAAGCATTCTCTCATTAGGAGTGAATTTCAGCGCCTTGATAGGAACTGACAGCACCTGCTTTACCTCTTTAGTATATATTGTGACGTTGGCTGTAAGTCCTGGCTTCAGCTTCAGTTCGGCATTAGGAGCTGAGATAACCACCTCATAGGTCACCACATTGGACTCCGTAGTAGCCTCCTGGCGCACCTGTTTCACTACGCCTGAGAATGTATCGTCAGGATATGCATCTACGGTGAATTTTACACGTTGACCTTCCTTAACGTCGCCGATATCAGCCTCGTCAATGTCAGCCACAACCTGCATATTGGTTAAGTCCTGTGCTATAGAGAAGAGTTCCGGGGTATTAAACGATGCAGCCACTGTCTGACCTTCCTCCACACTCTTTGAGAGTACTATGCCGTCAATAGGTGAAGTAATAGTGGCGTATCCCAGATTGGTTTCTGCCTTCTTCACACTCTCTGTCGCTGTCCTCACAGTCTGCTGAGCCTTCTCATAAGACAAACGTGCCTGTTCGAAGTCGTTGGCAGAGATGAGACCCTTGCTATACAGTATCTTAAAACGATTGAAATTGGCCTGTTCGTATGAAAGCGTACTCTTGGCACTGCTCAGATTAGCCCTCGCACTGGCAAGTTCGGAGGTAAGGTTAGTCTTGTCCAATTCGGCAATTACCTGCCCCTTCTTCACTATGCTGTTGTAATCCACATAGAGATGTGCGACGATACCTGACACCTGTGTACCAACGGTGACGCTGGTCACAGGTTCTATGGTACCTGTTGCCGTTACGCTGTTGGTGATATCAGCTATCTTTACTTCCGAGGTCGCATATGTCACCTCAGCTTTCTTCTTACCACCAAAGAGTAAGAAAGCGGCAACAGCAGCTACTACCACCGTTGCGATGATGATATATTTCTTATTTTTTTTCATACAATTCAAGCATTTTAATGTCCAATATCGTCATGTATTTTGATTGCAACTCACTCTGTAGTGCAGTCAGCAGACGCATCTTGCCATCCTGTAGTTCCACAATATTCTTCAAGCCCAGAGAGAACTGTTCTGACAGCAGGTCATACGAGTCTTGTGCCGCAGCGGTGCTCACCCTCGCTGCCTTAAACTGGTTCTGGTTATTATTGGCCTGTATCCAGTAGTCTTCTATCGCACTGTAGAGTTGCGTCTCTTTGTCCCTAACATCAAGCAGAGCTGTCTGTCGCTGTATGTTAGCCTTATTCACAGCAGTACGTGCAGCACGCTGGTCTATGATAGGCATGCTGAGCGTCACACCAGCTCCCATATTGAAGTTTGTTTTCATCTGATTGCTCCATGAGTTACTATTAAGACTGGTGTTCGTCGTTCCCACAGAACCCGACATTGACACCGTAGGATACCACTGCGCCTTTGCTATCTTCTGTTGCAGTTCAGCATTCTTTACTGACAAGAGGGCTTTTTTCATTTCCGGACGATTTACCTTTGCTTGATCATAAACAGTCTGAAGGGCGGGTATCTGCTGCAAAGCACTTTCGTCTGTAGCTTCTGTCTCGGCTATATCAAACTCTTCATCATCAATTATCTGCAATAGTGCTTTCAACTGACGCTTGTAGTTGCGCTCATTGCCCTGTGACAGTACTACGTTGTACTCGTCCTGAGCACGCGCGGAGGTAAGTTGCGAACATTCAGCCTTGCTCATCGAACCCACTTCCACCATCTGCAGTCCACGCTCTTCATTCACCTTTGCCGCCTCTAGTGTTGCCTGATTTACTTTCACGGCCTCCTTAGTATAGAGTATCTGAACGTAGAGCTTCGTTATCTGTTCCTCTATCGTACGAGAAGAGGTGATGCTATCCTGTTCTGCCATCATTTCGACAATGGCATTCTGTTTGATAGTATTATGGTTGCGATTGCCGTTCCACACCGTCCAGTTGGCACTCACCGTATAAGAACCGTTGTAGGATGTGGTAGAAATGGATTGCTGTACCTGCCCATTGATGACGGTTGATGTACCTTTGTTTCTCCAAGGGTTATATGCTACGTTATGACTGGTGCCGAACGACAAAGATGGAAACAGCGCAGCCTTAGAAGCTTTCAGTGTCTCCACATTTGTCTGACGAGTCAGTCCTGCCTTCTGCAGAGTGATATTGTTCTCTGCTGCATACCTCAGGCATTCCTCGTATGTCCATGTCTTAGCTGTTACCTGCGTAGCAATAACAACTAAAAACATCATAAATACTTTTCTCATCTTTAATCTTTAATCACCTTAATCTTCTTTCCCTTTGGCACATTGGGCTTCTCCCAGTCACCGTCCAACACATAGATGACGGTCTTCTTGCCCATTGGAGCTGCATCCACCGCCTCCTGCAAAGTCAGGTAGTTTCCCCTACCCTTCTTTGAGACCACATAGTCATAGTGACGCACGTACTTCTTTAGACTTGGTGCTACCTTAGCTATTTCATCTACCAGCAGTGAAGCCATTATACGAGCGCCATAGACGTTGTAGTGTGTATTGTCCTTACCGTTGTACTTCACCATATGCAATTCACGAGAGCCCTTTGCCCCGAGACCGTTCTCCAAGTCTTTGGATATCTTGTTGGCATCCACGAACGCCACGCCCATCTCCTTAGCAACCACGGCTGGCACTTTTGCATAGTCACCGTGGGTATCTACCAGAGTGTCACTGTTGATTTTCTCGTCGCTGATGGAGAATTTGTCACGATTCACACTTCTGAGTGCCTCATCATCTATTTCCTTCTTTGTCTTGGCGTTGTAGAAGTTACGGCGCACTACGCAGTTCATCACAATTGGCGTAGCACCCTTCTCCTTCGCACCACGGATGAAGGTGCGGTAGTTCTCTGCAAAATCCTGCCAAGGACGGGTGTAGCGCAGACTGTCCTTACTCTTCTCGTCGTTGTGGCCAAACTGTATGATAAGGTAGTCACCAGGCTTCATCTTGTTATACACCTTCTGCCAGCGCCCCTCGTCTATGAAGGACTTTGACGAACGACCATTAACAGCGTAGTTTTCCACTTCGATTTTTTCAGTAAAATATCCCTGAAGCATCATTCCCCATCCACGCTCTTCTGGAGCCTTCTTCATGTCCTTGTCAGCCATGGTAGAGTCACCTATCATATACACCGTCACTTCCCTCTTTGATGATGTCATCATCAGCATCAGTGACATTACAAATGCAATACTCTGTACCTTTTTCATATATCTTATTTTCTTAGTTCCTCAACCAACTCGTCCGGTGTGAGAAGCTTCTGCTCACCCGTCACCATATTCTTCAGAGTCACCTTTCCTTCATTCAGCTCGTTCTCACCAGCCAGGGCAACGAAGGGGATGTTCAGTGCATTGGCATACGACATCTGCTTCTTCATCTTCACAGAATCTGCATACATCTCTGTACGGATGCCTGCCTTGCGTGCTAACCTTGCTATAGGCATACAGTAGTTCGTCTCCTTCTCACCGAAGTTGATGAATAGCAGTTCTGTGCCTGTTATGGTTTCCTTGGGGTACAAATCGAGCTGATTGAGCACGTCGTAGATGCGGTCTGCGCCGAAGGAGATACCTACGCCACTCAGTCCAGGCATACCGAAGATTCCAGTAAGATTATCATAGCGACCACCACCAGTGATGCTGCCTATCTGTACGTCCAATGCCTTCACCTCAAAGATGGCTCCCGTGTAGTAGTTCAGTCCGCGAGCCAGCGTCAAATCAAGTTCCACTTCTGTCTGCATCTCTCCCAGATTACCAAGAATGAAGCGCATCTCGTCGATG
Organism: uncultured Prevotella sp.; assembly: GCA_905233245.1. Classification (GTDB taxonomy): domain Bacteria; phylum Bacteroidota; class Bacteroidia; order Bacteroidales; family Bacteroidaceae; genus Prevotella. Next base: position 183,938 of record CAJODK010000001.1, read on the forward strand.
CCTTTCATGCCCGTCTCCGAGTCTTTGAGCACTTCAGCGATAGTATCGAGTTTCTCCTCATTTGTGCCCTCCATCTTGATGATAGGCTGCAGTTTCTCTATAGCCTCTTCCGATATACCATCGCTACGCAGTTCATCATTGACAGCGTCCAAACCTATCTTGTCTAGTTTGTCAATAGCCACAGTGATATCTACTATTTTCTCTGCCTCACCTATTACCTCTGCTATGCCAGTGAGTATCTTACGGTTGTTTATTTTTATCAGCACACGGGCACCGAAACGAGTAAACACCTCATCGGTGATGTGCATCAGGTCAACCTCATTGAGCAGAGAGTCGGAACCTACTACGTCCACGTCACACTGATAAAATTCTCTGTAGCGACCTTTCTGAGGACGGTCAGCACGCCAAACGGGCTGTATCTGGTAGCGTTTGAATGGCAACTGCAATTCTTCTCTGTGCTGCACTACGTAGCGTGCGAATGGTACGGTGAGATCGTAACGCAACCCCTTCTCGCAGAATTTTGATGCCAACTTCGTAGTACTTGTGTTTGCCACCTCATCAGCTGTCATGCCATGCAGGAAGTCACCAGAGTTAAGTATCTTGAAAAGCAGTTTGTCACCTTCCTCACCATACTTTCCCATCAGCGTTGACAGATTCTCTTGTGCTGGTGTCTCTATCTGACGGAAACCATAGAGTTCAAATACATCTCTGACAGTATTGAATATGTAGTTGCGCTTGGCCATCTCCAATGGTCCAAAGTCGCGTGTTCCCTTAGGAATTGATGGTTTTTGTGCCATTTATTTTCTTACGATTGTCTGTTCACGGTCAGGACCGATAGAGATGATTGTAATAGGTGTTTCGAGTTGTTCTTCGAGGAACTTGATATAATTCTTGAAAGCCTCTGGGAACTGCTCCTCACTAGTAAACTTCGTCATGTCGGTCTGCCAACCTGGGAGTTCCTGATATACAGGCTCTATGCCTTGTTCTATGTTATAAGGGAAGTCTGGAGTCTCCACGCCATTCACCTTGTAGGCCACGCAGGCTTTGATGGTCTTGAAAGTGTCGAGCACATCACTCTTCATCATGATAAGCTGCGTCACACCATTGACCATGATACTATAGCGCAAAGCTACAAGGTCTATCCAGCCGCAACGACGCTCACGACCAGTCACTGCACCATATTCATGCCCAATGTCACGCATCTTCTTTCCTGTCTCATCAAAGAGTTCCGTAGGAAATGGACCAGCACCCACACGAGTGCAGTAAGCCTTCATTATGCCATACACCTCACCAATCTTATTAGGACCGAGTCCGAGACCAGTACATGCACCAGCGCAGATGGTATTGGAAGATGTCACGAATGGGTACGAACCGAAATCAACATCGAGCATCGTGCCCTGAGCGCCCTCGCAAAGAACAGACTTGCCGGCCTTCAGCGTCTTGTTGACCTCATGCTCTGAATCCACGAGATGGAACTGACGCAGGTATTCGATACCCTCCATCCAGTGCTTCTCCACCTCTGTAATGTCATAGTCCGTGTAGCCCATTGCCTTGAGTGTCTTCTCGTGGCGAGCCTTGTGCTCAGCATACTTCTCTGGGAAATTTTCCAGGATGTCACCCACACGCAAACCTGTGCGAGCTATCTTGTCACTGTACGTAGGACCTATACCTTTACCGGTCGTGCCAACCTTATTCTTACCCTTCGAAGCCTCGATGGCTGCATCCAGCACACGATGCGTAGGCATGATGAGGTGAGCTTTCTTGGAAATATGAAGACGGTCTTTTAGGTCATAGCCACTCTTTTCCAAATCCTTAGCCTCGTCCATAAAAAGGTCGGGAGCCAGTACCACTCCATTGCCGATGATGTTCACCTTCTCACCACAGAATATACCTGACGGGATGGAACGCAGTACATATTTCTTACCCTCAAATTCCAGAGTGTGACCAGCATTGGGACCGCCCTGGAATCGAGCTATCACGTCATACTTCGGGGTGAGCACGTCAACCACCTTACCTTTTCCTTCATCGCCCCACTGCAGTCCGAGGAGCACATCTACTTTTCCTGTCATAGTGTTATATCGTCTTTGTTCTATTTTTTTGTTTTTGTACAGAGTACATTTGACCATGCAAAGGTACGAAAATATTCCGATATACACAACTTAAAAAAACACAAATCTAATAAAAGTTTTCTTAAGTGCATTTTATGCCCTGGGCAGTACCACGGTGATAATAGTGGTGCCGCTCTCTGTGAGAGCACTGATACCAGCTCCATAAGCATTGGTACTGTCAGCTGTCTCACGAACTATCTGACGCATCACCAAGTAATCAGTATGTGGAGAAGATGGTGTAAATAAAGAGCTATGGTCTGAGGTCGAAGCTATGAATTTCAGTGCTGCATAAGAGGCGTCCTTAGCACTTAGCCCTTTAACCTCATACCCATGTCGTTTCAAGAGCACCAGGAGATACTGGTAGAGTTCGGGGTTGATAAGAACGATGATGTCCTCACCATCATCACTTTTACCAATCTTCTGCCTGCCGACAGGAAAATAGTTGTGCTGACCATCATCGCCGAGCAGAGGACTGCTGAGCATTGAGTATAGGCGGGAGTAATAATCGACCGTATCATTCAGCTCATTGGCAGTGAGTAGAGTATCATTGCCCATCAACTGTGTGATGCGCGTGGGATAGTACATGGTCTCATGCTTGATGGTGCTGAGTTGGTTACTGATAATACAGTTCTGTACGTGCAGGGCGTAGTAATCCCTGTCTTGTTTGGCAAGTTCGTCCTCCAACCTTTGTCTCTCTTGTTCATTTTTCCGTTTTTGGCGCATCAGCGGACGTATGAATAGGAACCAAAGGAGTGGGAACAAACTCAGAATAAGGAGCAAAACTACGAGCATTGAGATATTGGCCATCAGTTCGCCTCGTTCCATATCACGGCAGTATGATGGCAACATGGGGTCCTGTGTGCTCTGCTTGTAAAGATGTGTGTAGAGATAATTGTAGTACTGGTATTTGCGCCACTGATGCAGAGCGAGTGATGCGACAGCGGTCTCATTGTATATGGAGAGGTATGTACCTCGTTGTTCTTCTGGCACCTCAAGGCTGTTGTGGGTGATATCTCGGCATGAGTCAGCATAGTGCATAGCTTGCTCAAAGCGTCCCTCAACATTGCACTGATACAGGAAATCTGAGTAGCGTGTTAATTCGCTTGAGGCGTACATCTCTAACCCTAACGATAATCCTAACGCTAACAATAGTGTCTTGAGAACCGATGGCAGCGTGAAGGATATGCGAGTACCCTTGCCAAGTGTGGAGACAGCCCAGATGCGGCATACTGAGAAAATGGGTGACAACTTGCGATAGCGCTCAATGATGCCACGGCAGTTTTGTAGTCCGAAACCGTGCGAAGTGGCGGTGCGCTCATCACATATGGGTTTAGGCTCAAAGAGATGTCCCACCTGTTCTTCTGTCATGCCGCATCCATTATCCTCTATAGATACTGTGACTCCCCCACCTTCTGTTAGTTCTGTCTTCAGAGTGATGGAATGAGACTTAGCCTTCCGAGCATTATCTACAAGCGTATTAAGGATGAAGAGAGTAAGGCTCTTGTCCGCCTTAACCATGGCTGTGGTCTGCTCTACTACAAGTGATATTCCTCGAGAGGATAGGCTCGATGATGAAGTTTCTATAATCTTGAACACCTCTGCCAGCGGGAATGTCTCAATATGTGGTTGCACTTTGCCTTGATGGAGTTTTATCCACTCGGTGAGCATTGTGTTCTGACTGTCGATATCTGCAAGGAGAGCACGAAGATAGTCATTATCACCACTCTTGGCGGCCGTCTTGAGACGTTCGATGAGTGGTAGCATTCCTTTTATGATGGAGACACGGGCGCGCTGCTCCACCAAAGCCCTGCGGGCATCGTCAGCCTGCAGGCGAAGCATGGAGATCTGCTCCTGCATCTCGTCAAGTTGGGCACGACGTCCTATCCTGTCTGCCATGCGATGACGCAGTCGTACCAAGAGAATGGAGAGCAAACATAGGATTATAAAACAAACAAAGGCGACACCTACGATTAACCAGATGCGATGGGTATTGCGCTCCAAGGATATGAGTCGTGCCTCATACTGACGATCCTGACGTGTAGAGTCCTGCAGGTCGAGGTATTGATTGCGGTAGTAGTCGCTCATGGGTTTGTCATCGAGCGCTGCATAGGACATCGACATCTGTTCGCTAATGGATGCCTTGAGGTCTGGCATAGAGTCTATGGCAGGATTGGCAAGTGCATTGTGCAGGCACTGTATGGCAGTCTGTGCATCACCGATATAGAAATAGCAGGTGGCGAGGTTGCGCCATGCATTGGCAGTAAGACTGTAGTTTCTTTGTTGCAGTAGTATATTGAGTGCTCGCTGTGCCAGATTGCCGGCCAGCAGCGAGTCAGCAACACCATCCTCATTGAGGTAACGGAGTGATGCGGGGTCAAATTGTCGTGCTATCTCACGAATGCTGTCATTGAGCAGATAGCGACTAAGGTGCTGCATGGAAACAGCCTGATAGAGGTCTATGTGATTGCGAGTGGAGAAGATATAACACTGCACAAGACAATCATATCCTCGCTCTATATTCTGTCTGTGGCGCTGTATGGCATAGGGGAAATAATTTACTTCGCCCTGATGTGATAAATAGTTGAGCCACAGCAAAGTGTCATTTTTAAGATAATCTAAAGAAGCAAGGCTGTCAAGAACAGCAATAGCATCATTGCGACTGCCTATCTGCATAAGATAGTCTGCATAGACGATGGAGTATCTCACGCGAGCCGTTCGGAGTGCTGCATTGGTGTCTTTAGCATCATATTTTTGCAGCAGTTTGTCTGCCTGATATTTGTGTAGATAGAAATTAAGATTGTCCGCTCTCTGCTGGCATTGCCTCATAGCATATACCTCCTGAGAGAGTCTCTGTATGTCGCCGTTCTCAGAGCTGCGAGAGCACGACATAAGCAATAGAAAAAAAAGAAGAAGACCCCACATGGCACGAAGCCATGCAGAGTCTCTTGATATAGAAGTGTTTAGAGAAAACATTTATGCACGAGCTGCAGCACAGTAGCCGAGAGCTTCCTTACACTTGTCAGTAACGTACTTCCAGTCACCAGCCTTAACCTTGTCAGATGGGAAGAGTTTAGAACCCATACCAACGCAGTAAACGCCAGCCTTGAACCACTTTTCGAGGTTCTCCTTCTCTGGAGCTACACCACCGGTTACCATAATCTTAGACCAAGGCATTGGAGCCATCATACCCTTGATAAGGTTAGGACCTACAACATCACCAGGGAATACCTTTGTGAAGTCGCAACCTACCTCCTGTGCCTTACCAATCTCTGATGGTGTGAGGCAGCCTGGGCAGTATGTCACGCAACGACGGTTGCAGACAACAGCGATGTCAGGGTTGAAGAGAGGACCAACGACGAAGTTGGCACCCAACTGCAGATAGAGAGCTGCTGTAGGAGCATCTACCACAGAACCGATACCGAGAGCCAGTTCTGGGCACTCCTTGTCAGCCCACTTAGCAAGCTGACCAAACACCTCATGAGCGAAGTCGCCACGGTTAGTGAACTCGAAAGCGCGTACACCACCCTCGTAGCATGCCTTGATTACGTTCTTACAAACTTCAACGTCCTTATTGTAGAAAACAGGAACCATAGGTGCCTCGGCGATTTTCTCCATCACCTGGAATTTATCAAATTTTGCCATTCTAATTTACTATTAGACAATTTACAATTTACAATTTAGCGCTGTACGCGGCCGTTAGCGTTACCACCAGCGAGAGACTCTACCTCAGAGATACCTACGAGGTTGTAGTCACCATTGATAGTGTGCTTGAGAGCAGATGCTGCAACAGCAAACTCGAGAGCTTCGCCCTGAGTAGGCTTAGTCAGCAGACCATGGATAAGACCACCTGAGAAAGAGTCACCACCACCTACGCGGTCGATGATTGGGTTGATCTCATAACGCTTAGACTGATAGAACTCCTTACCATCGTAGATAAGAGCCTTCCAGCCGTTGAATGTAGCAGAGAAAGACTCACGGAGAGTAGAAACAACGTACTTGAAGCCGAACTCTTCCTTCATCTGCTTGAAGATGCCCTCGTAGCCAGCAGCGTTAGTCTCGCCACCCTCTACGTCAGCCTCAGGCTTGAAGCCCAGACAGAGCTCTGCATCCTCCTCGTTACCGATACATACGTCAACGTACTGCATCAGAGGACGCATGATAGAGATAGCCTTCTCTGAAGTCCAGAGCTTCTTGCGGAAGTTGAGGTCAACAGATACTGTCACACCATGACGCTTAGCAGCCTCACAAGCCAACTTGGTGAGCTCTGCAGCCTTGTCGGAGATAGCTGGAGTGATACCAGACCAGTGGAACCAGTCAGCACCTTCCATGATAGCATCAAAATCGAAGTCTGATGGATCAGCCTCAGCGATAGCAGAGTTAGCACGATCATAGATAACCTTAGATGGACGCATAGAAGCACCAGTCTCACAGTAGTACAGACCTACACGGTCACCACCACGAGCGATGAACTTGGTGTTAACGCCATAGCGACGAAGTGAATTAACTGCAATCTGACCGATTTCATGAGCTGGGAGCTTGGTTACGAGGTAAGCGTCGTGACCATAGTTGGCACAGCTTACAGCTACATTAGCCTCACCACCACCAGGGATGATACGGAAGATGTCTGTCTGAATAAAACGGTCCTGACCGTTAGGAGAAAGGCGGAGCATAATCTCGCCCAAAGTTACTACTTTTGCCATTGTTTTTGAATAATTAAAATGTTTAAAACAAATTGTTTTTATTTCAGTTATAGTTTTTCGTAGCCACAAATTTAGCAAGTTTTTTGCAAATTACAAAGGATTTCTTCGAAAAAATGACTTTTTTGTACTATTTTTGCAAAAAAATCGGCTGTGTGTTCGCACAATTAAGATTTTTTTATTACATTTGCACGTTGATAGCTCAATAAAACACTTAGGGATATACAAACAAAAAAAATGCCGTACGAAAGATTAACGATTAAGGACATTGCGGAGAGAGCTGGTGTATCGACAGGAACCGTTGACAGAGTAATCCACAACCGTCCGAACGTATCAAAGAAATCCTTGGAGAAGGTAAATAAGGTACTGAAGGAAATAAACTTCGAACCGAACATGTACGCCAGTGCACTGGCCAACACCCGCCGTTATGACTTCTTCTGCCTCATACCGAAGCATGAAAGTGAGGCATACTGGCAGGAAGTGGAGGAAGGCCAGAAGAAATGCTGCGACACGAGACGCGACTTTCACGTACATATAAATATAAAGTACTACAAGCGACTGGACGACAAATCATTTACCGAACAGTACAAGGCAATACTCAAGGAGAATCCCGACGGCGTAATAATAGTCCCTACGCGCTTTGAAACTACCAAGGTGTTCACTGACATTCTGCACAAGGAGGAGATACCATTCATTCTGCTGGACTCCTATCTGCCCGACCTGAAGCCTCTGGCTTTCTATGGCCAGGACTCTTTCGCCAGTGGATATTTCGCAGCGAAGATGCTGATGCTGTTGGCCGCACAGGAGAAGGAAGTGCTGTTGGTAAAGCAGACGGTGGACGGTGAGCGACTGCCATCAAAGCAGCAGGAGAACCGAGAGGTAGGCTTTATGCACTACATGAAGGAGCGTTTCCCCAATATAAAGATTAACACTCTGGATCTATCGCTGGCACAAAACAAGAAGCAGCACACCGCGCTCATGGAGCAGTACTTCAGTGCGCATCCTGAGACACACCACTGCATCACGATGAGTTCGAAGGCACACATCGTAGGCGAATTTCTCTCTAAGACGAAGCGTTCCGACAAGGTGCAGATTATGGGATATGATATGGTGGCGAAAAATGCTGAGTGCATCCGCAAAGGCAGCATTTCATTCCTCATAGCACAGCACGGCTACCAGCAGGGTTATTCCAGCGTGGATGCCCTCGTGCGCTACACCATACTGAAGAAGAATATCACTCCTGTCAACTATATGCCTATCGAAATACTGTCGAAGGAGAATGTGGACTTCTATCGCAGAACGCAGATTTAAAAACAAAAACATAAGAACTAAAAAAGAAACCTAAACTATGGAACAGACTTTTCTGAAAATCAACCCCGCTGACAGCGTAGTAGTATGCTTGCAGCCTATGACCAAGGGTACAGTAATCAACGTTGACGGCAAGGATATCACTCTGCTGGAGGATACACCTGCAGGTCACAAGGTACTGCTCGCTGACAAGAAAGAGGGCGAGAATATCATCAAGTATGGTTACCCTATCGGCCATGCCAAGCAAGACCTCAAGGCTGGCGCATGGGTCAACGAGAATAATCTGAAGACCAATCTTGCTGGCACACTGGAATACACCTACCAGCCCGTCAACGAGAAACTCTCTATCGCTAAGGAGAATCGCACCTTCATGGCTTACAAGCGTAAGAATGGCGAGGTCGGCGTGCGCAATGAAATATGGGTAGTGCCAACAGTAGGTTGTGTCAACGGCATAGCAGAGGAGATGGTGAAGCGCCTGGAAGAGGAGACCAAACTGGAGGGCATTGATGCCGTTCACGCTTGGCACCACAACTTTGGTTGCTCACAGCTCTCTGAGGACCACGAAACTACTCGCAAGATACTGCGCGACATCGTGCTGCATCCAAATGCTGGCGGTGTGCTCGTTCTGTCACTGGGATGCGAGAACAATCAGCCTCATGAATTCATGAAGATGCTGGGGGACTACGACAAGGACCGCATCAAACTGCTCATTACCCAGGAGGTGGATGGCGATGAGGTAGAGGCAGGTATGGAGATACTGCGCTCGCTCTATCAGCAGGCTAAGCAGGACGTGCGCGAGGAGGTGCCAGTAAGCAAACTCCGCGTAGGTCTGAAGTGTGGCGGCTCTGACGGATTCTCTGGTATTACTGCCAACCCTCTGGAGGGTGAGTTCTCTGACTGGCTCGTAGCACAGGGTGGCACAAGTATCCTGACCGAGGTGCCTGAGATGTTTGGCGCTGAGACAATCCTTATGAACCGTTGTGAGACACCTGAGCTCTTCGAGCAGACCGTTTCGCTCATCAATAACTTCAAGAACTACTTCCTCTCTCACGGAGAGCCAGTCGGCGAGAATCCATCACCAGGCAATAAGGCCGGCGGTATCTCTACGCTGGAGGATAAGGCACTGGGTTGTACACAGAAGTGTGGCCGTGCCCCTGTCAGTGGCGTACTGGAGTATGGTGACCGTCTGCAGACCACGGGTCTCAACCTGCTCTCTGCTCCTGGCAACGACCTCGTAGCTTCTACTGCTCTGGCAAGCGCTGGTTGCCACATGGTGCTCTTCACCACTGGTCGTGGTACGCCATTCGGCACCTTCGTTCCTACTATGAAGATTTCCACCAACTCCAACCTCTACAACCGCAAGAAGAACTGGATAGACTTCAATGCCGGTCAGTTGGTGGATGGCGGTAAGACGATGAAGGAACTTGTACCTGAGTTTATCGACAAGGTACTTGCCGTAGCGTCTGGTGAGAAGGCCAACAACGAAAAGAACGGCTATCGTGAAATTTCTATATTCAAGAATGGAGTGACTCTTTAAGAAGTTAAAGAAGATAAGAAGTTAAGAAATTAAGAAGTTAAAGAAAAAGGTTTGAGCAAATGCCCAAACCTTTTTTTTAATCTATCAGTGTCGAAGAACGCACGCGTGACAGCGTCTCTGGTGTCATCTCCAGGAAGGAAGCGATGAACACCAACGGAGCTCTCAGTACCACCTTAGGCATCTGCTTGCAGATACGGCGGTAGCGATCCTGCGCCGTCTCAAATCGTACCAGGTCAGCATGCGCCTGTGCCTCGATGAGCGCCTCTTCGAGTATCTTGCGGTATAGTATCTGTATATTCTGAGTGTGCAGAGCCACATTCTCCAGTCTGCGCTTTGGCAGAGCATAGATATGGCATGTCTCCAATGCTTCTATCACCTCTGTGGATGGTGATTCTCTGAAGAGGCTCTCTATGCTCATGAATATAGAACCATCGACAGCGAGGTTGCTGGTCATCTCCTTTCCGTTCTTATAATAATATTGACGTATCAAGCCAGAGTGCAGGTAGTAGATGTACTCTGACACTTCACCGTGTGAGAGTATCTCGCTGCCCTTCTTCACCTTCATCGGTATGATGAGGTCCTCGAGGATGTCTATCTCCTCGTGCGTCATAGTACTGAATCGACGTGACAGTTCACGTGCGATGTCTCTTGTTGGGATTGCAGGTTCTTTCATCTTTTAGGGTAGGTTTTGTTATTTTGGCTTTTATTTTTTTAATCCAACTTCAGCACTGCGAGGAAAGCCTTCTGTGGCACCTCCACATTGCCTATCTGCTTCATGCGCTTCTTACCGCGCTTCTGTTTCTCCAGCAGTTTGCGCTTACGGCTCACGTCACCGCCGTAACACTTGGCGGTCACATCCTTGCGTACCTGTTTCACGGTCTCGCGGGCTATTATCTTCGAACCGATAGCGGCCTGTATGGCTATGTCAAACTGCTGACGTGGGATGAGCTCTTTGAGCTTCTCACACATCCTGCGACCGAATGTCACTGCATTGTCGTTGTGCGTCAGGGTGGAGAGAGCATCCACTGGTTCGCCGTTGAGCAGTATGTCGAGTTTTATCAGTTTCGACGGACGGAATGAGTCTATGTGGTAGTCGAATGATGCGTAACCCTTCGATATGCTCTTCAGTTTGTCGTAGAAGTCTATCACTATCTCGCCCAGCGGTATGTAGAAGTGCAGTTCTACGCGATTTCCGCTCACGTACTCCTGGTTTATCAGTTCGCCACGCTTGTCCAGACATAGTTTCATGATAGGACCTATGTAGTTGGCATCCGTGATGATTGTTGCCCTGATGTATGGTTCCTCGATATGGTCTATGAGCGTTGGGTCGGGCAGTCCTGATGGGTTGTGCACCTCTTTGCTGCCACCCTGCTTGTCATACACCATATATGATACGTTGGGCACGGTGGTGATAACATCCATATTGAACTCTCTGTCCAGCCTCTCCTGTACTATCTCCATGTGGAGCAGTCCGAGGAATCCGCATCGGAAACCGAATCCCAGTGCCACCGACGACTCTGGCTGGAAGGTCAGCGAAGCATCGTTCAACTGCAGTTTCTCCAGCGAGGCGCGCAGGTTTTCGTAGTCCGTAGGGTCTATTGGGTACACGCCGGCGAACACCATCGGCTTCACCTCCTGGAATCCCTCGATAGCCTTCTGGCAGGGACGAGCTGTGTGCGTTATCGTGTCGCCCACCTTCACCTCCTTGGCGTCCTTGATACCCGAGATGATATATCCCACTTCGCCTGTGGTCATCTCGTTGCGTGGCACCATATCCATCTTCAGCACGCCCACCTCGTCGGCGGTGTATTCCATGCCCGTATTGAAGAATTTCACCTTGTCGCCCTTCTTTATCGAGCCGTTCTCTATCTTGAAGTAAGCGATGATGCCGCGGAAGGAATTGAATACCGAGTCGAATATCAGCGCCTGCAGCGGAGCCTCCGGATTGCCCTTCGGAGCCGGTATGCGCTCCACTATCGCCTGTAGTATCTCCTCCACGCCCTCACCGGTCTTTCCGCTTGCCCTTATGATGTCGCTGCGGTCACAACCTATGAGTTCTATTATCTCATCCTCCACCTCGTCAGGCATCGCTGCGGGCATGTCTATCTTATTGATTACAGGGATTATCTCCAGGTCATGCTCTATGGCCATATAGAGGTTGGATATCGTCTGTGCCTGCACGCCCTGCGTGGCATCCACCACCAGCAGTGCACCCTCACAAGCCGCTATACTCCTGCTCACCTCGTACGAGAAATCCACGTGTCCCGGAGTGTCTATCAGATTCAGGCGATACTTGTCATTTCCCGCCTCATACGCCATCTGTATGGCATGGCTCTTGATGGTTATGCCCCTCTCCTTTTCGAGGTCCATATCATCCAGCATCTGCCCCTCCGTTATCTGTATCGTATTGGTATATTCCAGCAGTCTGTCAGCAAGGGTACTCTTGCCGTGATCTATATGAGCTATTATGCAAAAATTGCGTATATTCTCCATTGTGAAAATCTTCAATTTGCAAATTTACAATATTTTTTTCAAACTGACAAATATCAAGTGAACTTTTTTTATTACCTTTGCACCTATGAAGCGTTTTTCACTAAAAAAAGTCATCGTAGCGCAGTGTATCGTAGCGCAGTGTATCGTAGCGCAGTGTATCGTAGCAAGCCTCGCTTGCGTATCGTTATTCTTCTCTTGCCAGTCCCGTCAGACTCTCGACGAAAAAGCAGAGCAGGACGTTCGCGAGTACAATCGTCGCTACTGCCCCACTCCAGCCATCAATTACATCCGTACCGACAGCATCACTTTCGATGCCTCCCGTCACACCTTTACATACCACTGTTCCCTCTGTGACTTGCTTGACGATAAAGAAATTGTAGCACTTAATAAAGAACGGATAACCAACACGTTACGCAACGGTATTAAACATTCTACTTCAATGCGTACTTACGTCGAGTCAGGCTACCGATTCCACTACATTTGTCACTCCGATTCCGCCCCCACTACCATCCTCTTCGACCTCGCCTTTTAGCACACAGTCCTGTTGTCAAGATTGTCATTGTCAAATTGTCAAAAGTGAAAAAGAAAAGCCCGTTTCGGCTCACTATTAAATAAGTATATATATACTTATTTAATAGTGCCTTATTTGACCATGCGAAAATGAATTTGACAATATGACATTTGACAATATGACCACACACCCCCGCCGAGCCTCCACCAGAAGCAGAGCAACAAAATGCCCTAGCATAGCAATAGCGCGCCCTTGCTAAGCTAGGGCAGACTATTACTTAGCAAGGGCGTTTTTTCTTTTATATTTTAAAAAAAGCAGAAAAAGTGGAGATTCCAACTTTCTCTGCTGATGAAGGGAGAGCCTCTTGTCGGATTCGAACCAACGACCCCGAGATTACAAATCACGTGCTCTGGCCAACTGAGCTAAAGAGGCGGGTGGGCAGCTTACTATATCGAAGTACCTTTGCTATGTTCCCATCCTGGAGGATTCCGAGGGAGCTGGTCGTACAGGACTGCCCGTATCTTTTTTTGCGGGTGCAAAGGTAATAAAAAAGTTATGAGTTACAAGTTGTAAGTTATAAGTTGACGAAGGTTTTTTGAGTTTTTTAAGATTTAAAAGGCTAAATAATTAAAACTTTCAACTTTCAACTTTCAACTTTCAACTTTTTTTACTACCTTTGCAGGGATTTATGATTACACCGACAGAATATATACAACTGAAGGCCTATGCCAGGCAGGATGGTCTGATACTGGGCCTGATATGGATTGCTGCGATGGCGTGCTTCATAGGGAGCATGACGAATGCGCAGTGGCAGATGGGATTTTTCCTGGGGACGCTATCCACGCCGTTCGTGGTGTTCTGGATGCTGAAGCACTACCGCGACAGGGTGCTGCAGGGTAGCATCTCGTACAAGAGGGCTTTTGCCTTCATAGCATTCACTATGGTATATGCTTCGCTGATAATAGCGGCGGCGACGTTCGTGTATTTCTACTTCATAGACGACGGAGCGCTGTTTGGCACACTGATGCAAAACATCAAGTTGCCTGAGGTGCAGCAGGCATTCACGGATGCGGGCATGAGTCCCAAGGAGATAGAAGAGCAACTGCAGATGGTGGCTCAGTCGAGACCTATAGACTTTGCCTTCAGCGTATTCTTTGAGGGCATCGTGATAGCGATGATACATGCTGCGCTGCTGGCTATACTGGGTAAAAAAGTTAAGAAAAATGGATATATCAGTAGTAATACCTCTGTACAATGAGGAGGAATCCATCCCCGAACTTTATGCATGGATAAAGCGGGTGATGACGGAGAACAAGTTTACGTACGAAGTAATCTTTGTCAATGACGGCTCTACCGACCATTCGTGGGAGGTGATAGAGGGGCTGGCAAAGGAGAATCCTGAGGTGCACGGCATCAAGTTTCGTCGCAACTACGGCAAGTCACCCGCCCTGTACTGCGGTTTCGAGGTGGCGAAGGGTGACGTGGTAATCACCATGGATGCTGACCTGCAGGACTCGCCTGACGAGATACCAGAACTGTATCGCATGATAAAGGTGGATGGCAACGACCTGGTGAGCGGCTACAAGATGAACCGCAGCGAGGGCGACCCGCTGTCGAAGACTATACCGACAAAGCTCTTTAACGCTACTGCACGAAAAGTGAGCGGCATACACAATCTGCATGACTTCAACTGCGGACTGAAGGCGTACCGCCTGGACGTAGTGAAGAATATCGAGGTGTATGGCGAGATGCACCGCTACATGCCTTACCTGGCTAAGAATGCGGGATTCGACAAGATAGTGGAGAAGCGCGTGCACCATCAGGCAAGGAAATTCGGCAAGTCGAAGTTCATGGGATGGAACCGTTTCGTCAATGGTTATCTGGACCTCATCACGCTGTGGTTCCTCAGCTCCTTTGGCAGGAAGCCTATGCACGTCTTCGGATTCCTGGGTTCACTGATGTTCTTCATCGGTTTCGTAGCAGCCTGCGTCATCGGCATTCAGAAACTCTGGGCTCTGCATGCCGGCATACCCGCCCGACTGGTGACGGACATGCCTTACTTCTACATCTCACTGACAATGATGATTATCGGTACGCAGTTGTTCCTGGCCGGTTTCGTAGCCGACCTGGTAAGCCGTTCGTCACAGGGCAGGAATGAGTATCAGATAGAAAAGATGATATAAAGGTGAAGCACCTGCTATACATACTCATCTTAGGCCTTACCGCTGTAGGTTGCACTTCCGTAGATTGCTCTGTCAACGGCAGGGTGACCTGCAACTTCTCCGTACAGACGGAGGATGGCGAGACCGACACGATACCGTACTGCTTCTCAGTGATAGTGACTCGCAGCATAGATGACAACGACACCACCATCATCAATCTGCAAGGCAAGACGACATCATTCTCACTGCCTATGCCCTACGACGGCAGCGAGGTGGAATACTACCTCAACATGAAGGATACCACAACAGTAGGCGGTACAGGAACGGATGTCACAGACATTATGACCATCACGAAAACCAACTCGCCATACTTCGAGGATGTGGACTGCGCACCACGCTACAACCACACGATAGAGGACCTGCAGGTGACATCAAACTTCATCGAGGACATGGAGGTAAAGAATACCAAGGTAACGAACGAAGGCAGGGTGAACGTCATAGTAACGTTGAAGAAGTGAGAATACTCAGATACATAGCAGCAATCATAATTGTCAATTGCAATCTGTCAATTGTCAATAACGCCTGCGCCCAGAAGCGTATCGTGGAGCAACCCAAGGACACAGTGCCTCTGCTGTGCGGCGTACAGGTGTCATACAATCTGGCAGGCACCGTAATGAAGATGGCAAGCGACTACGGCGAATATGAGGGAGCTGTAAGGGTGAGCCTGAAGAACAAGTTCTTCCCCACATTCGAGATGGGCTATGGTATGAGCGAGCATGACCGTGACGAGATTACCACAATACACGCCAAATCAAGTGCGCCATACTTCCGTCTGGGATGCGACTACAACATAGCCAAGAACAAGCAGGACATATACCGCATACTGCTGGGCGTGAGGTACGCCTTCTCCAAGTTTGACTTCGAGGTGGATGCCGAACCGACAGATCCCGTATGGGGCAACAAGACCTCCTACTCCATCAAGGAGAACTGCAACTACCACTGGACAGAGGTACTCTTCGGAGTGGATGCCAAGATATGGGGACCGCTGCATCTGGGATGGAGCATAAGATACAAACTGAAACTCTCGTCCAAGGAGGGTTCATCAGGTGACCTGTGGTATATCCCGGGCTTCGGCAAACAGGGAAATTCCGTCGGGGGCACCTTTAATATAGGACTGGAACTATGAGCAAGAAGACAACAGCAATAATACTGCCGATAATAGTGATAGCACTCGTAGCCGTCATCTCCATGAAGAAAGGTGGCGAGGGAGCTATGAGCTACAAGACGGCGTCAGGACTGGTATTCGGCACGTCGTACAATATCACCTACGAGAGCGACAAAGCACTGGAAGCTGAAATCAAGGCTGTCTTTGACTCCGTAGATTACTCACTCTCGCCGTTCAATAAGGAGAGTATCATCACGGCTGTCAACGAGAACCGCCCCGTGGAGGTCAACGACTACTTCATCGAAGTATTCACCCTCGCCAAGAAGGTACATAAGGCCACTGACGGTGCCTTTGACATCACCGTAGCACCACTGGTCAATGTTTGGGGATTCGGTTTCAAGGAAGGACACTTCCCTACAGACAGCGAGGTGGACAGTCTGAGGCAGATAATAGGCCTCGATAAAGTAAGACTGGAGGGCAGGCACATAGTGAAGGATGACCATCGCATAATGCTGGACTGCTCAGCCATCGCCAAGGGATATGCTGTAGATAAGGTGGGCGAAATGCTAGCACGAAATGGGGTGAAGAACTACCTCGTGGAAGTGGGAGGAGAGATAGTAGCCAAGGGAAAGAATTCACGCGGTAAGACATGGAGCATAGGCGTCACAAAACCTGTGGATGACTCCCTCTCCGTGAATAGTGAGATGCAGATGGTACTGAGCATAACAGACTGTGCTTTAGCAACATCAGGCAATTACCGCAACTACTACATAAAGGATGGACACAAGTATGCTCATACCATAAATCCGAAGACTGGATACCCTGCAGAGAGTGGTATGCTGTCAGCTACAATCGTGGCTCCCACATGTGCCGAGGCCGACGCCTTCGCCACAGGATTCATGACGATGGGCAGAGACAAGAGCCTGGAGATACTGAGCGATCGTCAGGACATGCAGTACATACTGATATATGACGACAAGGGCACGACAAAGCAAGACATCAGCAAGAAACTTAATATAAAGTAGGATATGGCTATAAAGAAAGATATAATAACGCATCTGCCACTCTTCATAGGTCTGACGGACAAGGAGCTGAGCGAGATTGCCGACAATACCGTTTTTGCCCTGCACCACCACAAGAAAGGCTCTGTAATAGCACAGGCAGACTCTCCGTGCAAGGAACTGATAATCCTCACAAACGGTGACATAGAAACAGAGACGGTGGCTGACGACAAGTCATACCGCCTCACCGAGACTCTGCATGCCGTACACTGCATAGAGCCTGAGAAACTCTTTGGTATGGAGCAGCGTTTCCGCACCTCTTACAGCGCTGCTACAGCCTGCGAGGCACTGGTCATCAGCAAGGAGAGCCTGCACGAACTTATAGACCAATATCTCATCGTAAGACTCAACTACATCAACATGCTCTGCCGCAAGGCACAGCAGACAGAGCACAACCCATGGAAGGCTTGCCCAGCAGACCTGAAACAGAGGGTGGTAAAGTTTGTCAAGGACAGAGTGCTCTATCCTGCTGGCAGCAAGAAACTGTACATCACGATGAACCGATTGTCCATGGAACTGGGTTGCAGCCGTCTGGAGGTCTCCATAGCACTCAACCAACTGGCACACCAGGAACGCATCATCCTCAAGAGAGGCATAATAGAAATCCCTGCACTACAACTGCTATGACAAATCCTTTCTTCGAAAAATATAACACACCACACGACTGCGCGCCGTTTGACAAGATACGACTGGAGCACTACGAGGAGGCATTCCTCGAGGGCATCAAGCGTGATGATGAGGAACTGGAGAATATCATCAACAATCCCGACGAGCCTACATTCCAGAATACTATCGCCATAGACTACGACGACGAGAAGGAGAGATACTATTCTCTGCTGGACAATGTTTCGACAGTATTCTTCAACCTGCTCTCTGCAGAGACCAACGATGACATGGACGACCTGGCAGAGAAGATGCAGCCCCTGCTCACGAAGCACGAGAACGACGTATCACTCAATCCCAAACTGTTCGAGCGCATCAAATACGTCTATGAGCACCACGGCCCACTGACAGACGAAGAGCAGACACTGCTGGAGAAAACCTACGACGGATTCGTACGCTCTGGTGCCCTGCTCGACAAGGAGGGTAAAGACCGCCTGAGACAGTTGACGGAGGAGGCTGGCATGCTCTCACTGCAATTCTCGCAGAACGTGCTTAAGGAGAATAAGGCCTTCACACTGCACATCACCGACGAGGCAGATCTCAAGGGACTCCCAGAGACACAGATACAGGCAGCAAAGGAAACGGCCAAGGAGCATGGCAAGGACGGCTATGTGATAACCCTCGACAGTCCTTCCTACGGCCCCTTCATGCAGTACGCTGAGAACAGAGCACTGCGCGAGAAACTGTACATGGCTCGCAATACCGAGTGTACGCACGACAATGAGTACAACAATATAGAGATTTGCAAGCGTCTCATCAATCTGCGCCGCAAACTGGCACAACTGCTGGGCTACGAGACATACGCTGACTACGTGCTCAAGAAACGCATGGCGGGAAATGCCGAGAATGTATATAAACTGCTCCACCAACTTATAGAGGCCTATAAGCCCACAGCCATAAAGGAGCGTGACGAACTGCGCGCATTTGCAAAAAAACTGGAGGGCGAGGACTTCAAACTGATGCCCTGGGACAGTGCATACTACTCTAACAAACTGCAACTGGAGAAGTACAATATAGACTCAGAGATGCTACGCCCCTATCTAGAACTGAAGAACGTAATCAAGGGAGTCTTCGGTCTGGCTACACGTCTCTACGGCATCACCTTCAAGGAAAACAAGGATATCCCCGTATATCATCCTGATGTCAAGGCCTACGAGGTTTTTGACAAGGATGGCAAGTATCTCGCAGTATTCTATGCTGACTTCCACCCACGCAAGGGCAAACAGGGCGGAGCGTGGATGACGGAGTACAAGGGACAGTGCATCAACCAGCGTGGCGAAAATATACGACCTCACGTCAGCGTGGTGATGAACCTCACCAAACCAACCGCAGAGAAACCTGCGCTGCTTACATTGGGCGAGGTGGAAACGTTCTTGCATGAATTCGGACACTCACTGCACGGCATGTTTGCCAACACACGCTTTGAGTCTCTGTCAGGCACCAGCGTATGGTGGGATTTCGTAGAACTTCCTTCGCAGTTTATGGAAAACTTCGCTCTGGAGAAAGAATTCCTACACACCTTTGCCTTCCACTACGAGACTGGTGAAGTAATGCCCGACGAACTGATAGACCGCGTCATCGCCAGTCGCAATTTCAACGTAGCTGGTGCATGTCTCCGCCAAGTCAGTTTCGGACTGCTCGATATGGCATACTATACCAAGAAAGAGGAGTTTACCGATGATATCATACCATTTGAGAAAGAGGCATGGAAGGAGGCAATCATTGGCAATCAGTTGCCTGACACGTGTATGACCGTGCAGTTCTCACATATCATGGCGGGTGGTTATTCTGCGGGCTACTACAGCTATAAGTGGGCTGAGGTGCTCGATGCTGACGCCTTCGCTGTATTCAAGAAAGAGGGTGTCTTCAATCCCGAGACGGCACAGCGATTCCGTGACTGCATACTCTCTAAGGGCGGCACGCAGCATCCCATGACGCTATACAAGAATTTCAAAGGCTCAGAGCCTACTATCGACGCATTATTAGAAAGAAACGGCATAAAATGACCAAACAAGAACTATTAGACAGGCGATACCTGAGAATGGCTCGCATCTGGGCAGAGAACAGCTACTGCAAACGCAGGCAGGTAGGTGCTCTGGTGGTGAAAGACCAGCGCATCATCAGCGATGGATACAATGGAACACCAAGTGGTTTTGAGAATGTCTGTGAAGAAAACAACGTATCATTTCCTTACGTACTCCACGCTGAAGCCAATGCCATAACCAAACTGGCACGCAGCCACAACAATAGTGAGGGCTCGACACTCTACGTCACAGCATCACCATGTCTGGAGTGCGCAAAACTCATCATACAGGCTGGCATCAAGCGTGTTATATACGGCGAAAACTATCGTCTGGATGATGGCATCAAGCTACTCAAACGTGCTAATATAGAAGTAAATCTGGTAGAGGTAGATGGATAGTAAAAACAGATATATGCCACTGATTATGGCATTGTGCATCATAATCGGTATTGTGATAGGCACATTCTATGCCAATCACTTCTCTGGCAATAGACTTAACATAATAAATTCAGGTAGCAACAAACTCAACAATCTGCTGCACATCATCGATGACCAGTACGTAGATACCGTCAATATCAATGACCTCGTGGAGAAGGCTATGCCAAAGATACTGGCAGAACTAGACCCCCACTCCGTCTATATACCTGCCAAAGATGCTGAGATGGCAAGCGATGACCTGAAAGGGTCATTCTACGGCATCGGCATAGAATTTGTCATCAATAATGATACCATACTCGTACAGAACGTTCTCCCTGCGGGACCTGCCCATAAGGCCGGACTGCTGGCTGGCGACAAGATTGTCAGGATTGACGGAAAAACATTCGTGGGCAAGGAATGCACCTCGGAGGAAGCAATGCGTCGTCTGAAGGGTCCTAACGAATCCACTGTGACAGTAGGCATCAAACGCTATGGCGCCAAGGACATCAAGGATATCACCATCACTCGCGGTGAAGTGAAAACCAAGAGTGTAACTGCTACCTATATGCTCGATGAGAAGACCGGCTACATGCGCATCAAGAACTTCGGTGAGCAGACATACGCAGAGATGCTCGTAGCACTGGCAGAATTGGCTCAGGAGGGTTTCGATAACCTCGTCATCGATTTGCGAGACAATACTGGTGGTTATCTGGAGTCTGCCGTACAGATGGCCAACGAGTTCCTGCCTAAGGACAGGCTGATAGTATATACCGAGGGACGCAAGTCTGCCCGCCAAAACTACAAGAGTGATGGTCGTGGCTCTTACCAGCATATGCCTATGGTGGTGCTGATAAACGAGAATTCTGCCTCAGCAAGTGAGATATTCGCTGGCGCAATGCAGGACAATGATCGTGCCACGATAGTAGGTCGCCGTTCCTTTGGTAAGGGATTGGTGCAGCAACAGATAGCATTCCCCGACGGCTCCATGGTACGCCTCACCATAGCACGCTACTACACTCCGTCAGGACGTTGCATACAGAAACCCTACTCCGCCGGGGACAATGAGGAATACGAACTGGATATCAAGGAGCGCTATCAGCATGGTGAATTCTTCTCTAAGGACAGCATCAAGCACGACGGTCCTGCATACCACACCATCGGTGGGCGCACAGTATATGGCGGTGGTGGCATCACACCTGACATATTCATCGCAGAGGACTCTACTGGCGTCACATCGTACTACCGCAAGGCTGTGATGACGGGACTAATAATGCAGTTTGCATTCACATATACAGATGATAATCGCCTTAAATTGAATTCATTCCGTGAGATGCAAGAATTGGCAGACTACCTTGTAAAGCAGAATACCGTGGACAAGTTTGCCACTTACGCCGACCAGCATGGTCTGCAGCGTCGTAACCTCATGATACAGCGTTCATATAAGTTGCTGGAGAGATATATCAATTCGCGCATCATATACAATATGCTCAATGAAGAGGCGTGGACAGAGTACCTCAACCAGACTGACGAGGCTATCAAGGCAGCGCTGAAGGTATTTGAAAAATGACGAAATCTGAGTTACGTACATATATCAAGGATAAGTTGCGAGAGTATTCCACATCAGGACTGGAAGCACTCTCGCTTCCCGTTATAAACAGAGTCTTGGAGCACCCCCGTGTAAAGGAAGCCGACACTATCCTACTCTACTACTCTCTGCCATCGGAGGTTTGCACCCACTCCCTCATCAACATTCTCTATAGTCAGGGAAAGCGCATCCTCCTGCCGAAGGTGGTTTCTGACACAGAGATGACCATCCACGAATATCAGGGACCTGACACCCTCTCACCAGGAGCCTACGGCATACAGGAACCGAACACTGTTCCCCTTCCTGTCCCTGTTCCAGTTGACGTTATCATAATCCCTGGTCTCGCCTTTGACAAGGCTGGCAACCGTCTTGGCCGTGGCAAGGGTTACTACGACAGAATACTGAAAACGTTCACCTCTCACCCCTATAAAATCGCCCTTTGCTTCCCTTTCCAAATCGTTGACAGCATACCTCACAAAACTCATGATGTGCCCGTAGATGAAATTATTTGGCAATAAATTTGGCAGTTAACTTTTTTTTACCTACCTTTGTACCCGAATCGTCTTAAAAAGATTGTCTATGAAACCACAGGAAACAAACACAGATGCCACTCGCTACCAAATCAGCGAGGAAGAAATCACGCGTCGTGCTCAGGAAGTATTCTCTGCTATGGAGAAACGTTCGACATTGGAGGAGATGCAACTCATCGAGGATGCATTCCGCTACGCACGTGAAGCTCACCGCGAACAACGTCGCAAGACTGGCGAACCATATATCATACATCCCATCGCCGTGGCGCACATTGTGGCCAGCGAACTGCAGTTGGACTGTCCATGTGTCTGTGCCGCCTTCCTGCATGATGTGGTGGAGGACACTCCTACAACAATAGAGCACATCCGCGAACTCTTTGGCGAAGACGTGGCATTTCTTGTGAGCGTAGTCACTAAGCAGAAGAAACAGAGCTACGAGATGTCTAAGCAGATAGACAACTTCAAGCAGATGCTCGACTCCCTGCACAATGACATCCGTGCCGTACTCATAAAACTCGCAGACCGCCTGCACAATATGCGTACTCTGGACTCCATGCGCCCTGACAAACAGATGAAAATAGCTGGTGAGACAGACTACTTCTATGCGCCATTGGCCAATCGCCTCGGATTGTACACCATCAAGATAGAACTTGAAAATCTCTCCTTCCGTTACCGTTGCCCACAGTGGTACTACAAGATACAGGAACTCATCGAGAAAGACAAAAAACTAGATGAGACACGAATGGCAAAATTCAACAGCGCCCTCGATGAGATACTTCAGAGCAATGGCATAAAGTACACGCGGGAGATTAAGTATAAGCAACCATACAATATCTGGCGCAAGATGAAAACTCAGGACGAGGATTATGAACACTTAGAGTGTCGCCATTTCACTCGCATCATATTCCCCAGCGATATCTATATGTCAGATAAGAATATGGTGCTCAAGATATACTCCCTCCTGACAGACAAATTCAAGGAACGCCCCAACTCCATCATCAACTACATCGACCTGCCCAAGCAGAACGGCTACCAGGCTTTCCACACACAATTGCTTTCTGACTACGGCGTATGGGAGGAGGTGCATATACAGTCTGAGCGTATGAACAAGAAGACGCAGCTCGGATACCTCTTCGACAGTGGCTCCAGAGAGATAGATATACGCATGTGGTTGCGTGACTTCCGCTCGCTGCTCAAGGATGTTGCAGAAAACTCAGAGCGAGACCCCAGCAACAATTTCTTCATGCAGTCAGTTCGTGCCACCTTCTACAACGACGACATCCAGGTCTATACTCCTGACGGCAAGGCCATACTGCTGCCAAAGAACTCTACTGCAATCGATTTCGCCTTCAATATACACACCGACATCGGTATGCACGCAAAATACGCAAAGATAAACGGCCATCTGGCCTCAGTGCGCACACGTCTGAAGCGCGGTGACTGCGTAGAGATAGGCACTGCCCCAGATACATGGCCGCAGGAGAGTTGGCGTAATTCCGCTAAGTCCTACAAGGCACTACGACATATTCACATGTACCTCGACAAATTGGACAAACCGAAGTACATTCGCTGTCCATATTGTCATCCTATCCCTGGCGAGGAGGTTATCGGTTTCACACTTCCAGACGGTCAGGTCATGGTACACCGACGTGACTGTTCCGAGGCTATCAGTCTGGCATCACAGCAAGGCGACAGTATCGTGGCTGTAGATTATTGCGAAGACCCAAACAACGTATTCCCTGCCATTATCACGGCAAAGGCAGTGGATAGACAGCACCTCTTACTGGACATCATCGATAGTATATCCAATAAACTACAACTCTCCATTGATTCCCTCAACACGAAGACCGAAGATGACATCGTCACCTGTCAGGTTACATTCTTCGTACATGGCTATTCAGAGATTAAAACAATTCTCAATAGTATCCTCAGTATTCCTGACGTTGATGAGGCAAATTGCAGAATAGAATAGAGATATTGCACCGATATTGTTAAAAAGAACTAAAACATAGGTTAATTTTTTATTTTTAATCTTTAAATTTTATTTTTCTTCGTATCTTTGCCGAGATTTTGAGAATGACATCAAACAAGTACTAACTAAACATTATTGCCTATAGAAAAGAACATTTACTTAAAACCAAAACGTTTAAGAAAATGAACAGACTATCCCAGATGACCGACGAAGAGTTGGCTATGGAGTATGTAGAAGGCAATAATCGTGCGTTCGATGAGTTACTCTCTCGAACGCAAACTGGACTCTTCTCCTATATTATTTTTATCGTACACAATCAGGAAGTTGCCAATGACATCTTCCAAGAGACCTTCCTGAAGGCTATCACCAACCTCCAGATGAGGCGTTACTCCCCTACCGGTAAGTTTAATGCATGGCTTATCCGTATTGCTCACAATGCTATCATGGACTGGTACCGCCGTCAGAAGAGCAAACAGATAGTTGATCTTGGTAGTGATTTCGATATTGCCTCCATGAGTGACCGCGAGCTGATGGAGACAAGCCGTGAGGACCTGCTCGCAAATGCTCAGGTGCTATCTGACGTAAAGGCTATGATAGACTTTCTCCCCGAACCTCAGAGGGAGGTTGTCATGATGCGCTACTACCGCAATATGTCTTTCAAGGAGATTGCCAAAGTTACTGGTGTAAGCATCAATACCAGTCTGGGACGCATGCGCTACGCACTCATCAACCTTCGCCGTTTGGCCAAGGAGAATAATATGCAGTTAGAACTGGCATAACCTTAATGTAACAAAGATAAAAAAACAATAACAAATAAACAATAAACAAAACGGGGCGCTGCAATTGCAACGCCCCGCTTTTATTTATACTGCGAGTCACAGTGGACTCAGCGAGTGTCAGAGTTTTACTCAGACCAGTCCATCTTAGTCTGGCGAACGTAAGACTGATAGCGACGCTGTGCCATCTTCTGTGCCTCAGCGAAGAGCTCGTCAGCCTCGTCTGGGTAAGCCTTCTTAACAGAGAGGTAACGTACCTCACCCATGAGGAAGTCCTGGAACTTATCCCACTGTGGCTCCTTAGAGTCGAGTGAGAATGGGTTCTGACCCTGCTCTGCCAGTTCTGGGTTGTAACGCCACAGATGCCAGTAACCGCACTCTACAGCGCGACGCTCCTCTTCCTGTGAGCGACCCATGCCACCCTTGATCTTCAGACCGTGGTTGATACATGGAGCATAAGCAATAACGAGTGATGGTCCGTGGTATGCCTCTGCCTCGCGGAATGCCTTCAGACACTGAGCATTGTCAGCACCCATAGCAACCTGTGCTACGTAAACATAACCGTAAGTAGTAGCAATCATACCGAGATCCTTCTTCTTGATACGCTTACCCTGTGCAGCAAACTGTGCGATAGCACCGAGAGGTGTAGCCTTAGAAGCCTGACCACCAGTGTTAGAGTAAACCTCAGTATCGATAACGAAGATGTTGAGGTCTTCGCCAGATGCAAGTACGTGGTCGAGACCGCCGTAACCGATATCATAAGAAGCACCGTCACCACCGATAATCCACTGAGAACGCTTGATGAGGTAGTGGTCGAGAGTCTTCAGCTCAGTGCATACTGGGCAACCCTCTGCAGCACCCTTAGCAATCTCTGGCTTGAGGATAGCTGCCAGACGCTTTGTCTCGTCTGCATCTTCCTTCTTCTCAATCCATTCTGCTGCTGCTGCCTGATACTCTGCAGAACCCATCTTCTCGTCAACAACCTTCTGGAGAAGCATTGCAACACGCTCCTTCATCTTCTTGTTACCGATTACCATACCAAGACCGAATTCACAGAAGTCCTCGAACAGTGAGTTGTCGAATGCAGGACCCTGACCCTTCTCGTTGGTAGTGTAAGGAGTAGATGGGATAGATGCTGAGTAGATAGAAGAACAACCTGTAGCGTTAGCGATTACCTCACGGTCACCGAAGAGCTGTGAGATGAGCTTAACGTAAGGTGTCTCACCACAACCAGAGCAAGCACCTGAGAACTCGAACAGAGGAGTAGCGAACTGAGAGTTCTTTGGACTAGCCTTGATGTCAACAAGCTCCTGCTTGGTCTTAACATTCTTTACGAGGTAATCCCAACCTGCTGCGAGGTCAATCATCTCCTGTGCATCTGGGTTGTAAGGAACCATCTTCAGAGCCTTCTCACCCTTCTTGCCTGGACATACGTCAACACAGTTGCCGCAACCAAGACAATCCAGTGGAGATGGCTCGATAACGAAGTGCATGCCCTTCATAGCTGCTGGAGCCTTAACCTCCTGAGTCTCGCCATTGAAGCCATTGAGCTCCTCGTCAGTGAGAACGAATGGACGGATAGCTGCGTGAGGACAAACGTATGAACACTTGTTACACTGGATACAGTTCTCAACGTTCCATACTGGTACAAATGCCTCTACGCCACGCTTCTCGTAAGCTGCTGTGCCGTTCATCCATGTACCGTCAACGGTATTGTGACGAACGAAGTCAGAAACCTTGAGGTCGATACCCAACTGAGCGTTGATAGGACGAACTAGCTCCTTAACGAATGCTGGTGCATCGTCAGCCTTTGGAGCGTCGTCTGGCAGGTTAGCCCATGCTGGATCAACGGTGAGCTGCTTGTACTCGCCACCACGGTCAACTGCCTGATAGTTCATGTTAACAACATCGTCACCCTTCTTACCGTAAGACTTCTTAGCGAAAGCCTTCATCTGCTCTACAGCAAGATCTACTGGGATAACCTCAGAGATACGGAAGAATGCAGACTGCAGGATGGTGTTGGTACGGTTGCCCAGACCAATCTCCTGTGCGATCTTGGTAGCGTTGATGTAGTAAACCTTAATATTCTTCTGAGCGAATACGCGCTTTACCTTGTTAGGGATAAAGTTTACGAGTTCCTCACCGTCGAAGATAGTGTTGAGCAGGAATGAACCATTCTCACGGATACCACGTGTAACGTCGTACATGTTCAGGTAAGCCTGTACGTGACATGCCACGAAGTTAGGTGTAGTAATCTGGTATGTAGAACGGATTGGCTCATCACCGAAACGGAGGTGTGAACAGGTGAAACCACCAGACTTCTTAGAGTCATAAGAGAAGTAT
This sequence comes from uncultured Prevotella sp., assembly GCA_905233245.1. Classification (GTDB taxonomy): domain Bacteria; phylum Bacteroidota; class Bacteroidia; order Bacteroidales; family Bacteroidaceae; genus Prevotella. The sequence continues at coordinate 211,289 of CAJODK010000001.1, forward strand.
GCCTGACAGTACTTGTCAGTGTTCTCACCAATAATCTTAACAGAGTTCTTGTTAGCACCAACGGTACCATCAGCACCCAGACCGAAGAACTTACACTCCTGAGTTGACTTGCCACCGAGAGCGATTTCCTCTACCTTCTCGAGTGAGAGGTTAGTAACGTCATCAACGATACCAACAGTGAAGTGGTTCTTTGGCTGTGGGAGTGCGAGGTTGTTGAATACAGAGATAATCATAGCTGGGGTAACGTCAGAAGAACCCAGGCCATAGCGACCACCTACGATGAGAGGACGCTTCTCTACATCATAGAATGCAGACTTAACGTCGAGATACAGAGGCTCACCCTCAGCACCTGGCTCCTTGGTACGGTCAAGAACAGCAATCTTCTTGCAAGTCTTAGGAACAGCCTTCATCAGGTACTCTACAGAGAATGGACGATAGAGGTGAACAGCAATCATACCTACCTTCTGACCCTCAGCAACGAGATAGTCGATAGCCTCACGAGCTGCCTCTGTAGCAGAACCCATCAGGATGATTACGTTCTCAGCATCCTTAGCACCATAGTAGTTGAAGTTATGGTACTCACGACCTGTAATCTTAGAGATTTCAGCGAGGTACTTCTCAGTTACGTCAGGGATAGCATCGTAGTATGCGTTGCAAGCCTCACGGTGTGTGAAGAATGTCTCTGGATTCTCAGCGGTACCACGTGTAACAGGACGCTCTGGAGTGAGTGCGCGGTCACGGAACTCCTTAACGTACTCCTGTGGTGTGATAGCCTTGATGTCCTCCATGTCCATTACCTCAATCTTGTGGTACTCATGAGAGGTACGGAAACCATCAAAGAAGTTGATGAATGGCACCTTGGTTTCCAGAGTAGCGAGGTGAGGAACAGCTGTAAGGTCCATAACCTCCTGTACAGAACCAGAGCAGAACATAGCGAAGCCAGTCTGACGACAAGCCATAACGTCCTGGTGGTCACCGAAGATACAGAGTGAATGAGAAGCCAGTGTACGAGCAGATACGTCAAATACACATGGCAGAAGCTCACCTGCAATCTTGTACATGTTAGGAATCATCAGGAGAAGACCCTGAGAAGCAGTGAAGGTCGTGGTGAGAGCACCAGCCTGCAGAGAACCGTGTACTGCACCAGCAGCACCACCCTCTGACTGCATTTCCTGTACAAGAACTGTCTGACCCCACATGTTCTTGCGACCACGTGCAGCCCAGTCATCAGTGTGCTCCGCCATAGGAGATGACGGGGTGATAGGGTAAATGGCAGCTACCTCTGAGAACATATAGCTCACGTGAGCAGCAGCTTCGTTACCATCACAAGTGATAAACTTTTTTTCTTTAGCCATTGTTGTTATTAAGATAAGTTATAAATAAAAATTGTATAGTGTTTAATGTTTAATCTTCAATATAGAAAGCCGAGCAACCATAGTGGTATGACATTGTCGTGCATGCTATTGTCTGTGTATTGACAGTATATCGTGCGTCGCTCCCTGCCCGACCTGGTATCGCTGGTAATGCGAAAAGTCCTCAGACCGTCGATGGTATAGCTCTGTTCCCTGCTCTTCTGATTGACCTTATGGTCTTTCCACATCGTATTGACGAAAAAGGTCTCCATCTGTGTCTGTTCGTCGAAGGCTATGGGATATATAGCCTGATAGAGGTTCGGATTGTGGAGCATCACCTTAGAGGGCTTCTTCGGAAACTTCTGTCCTACGGGATAGATGATATTGATGAGACGTGCGTCAGCCAAGTACTTGATGTAGTTCATCACTGTAGCACGACTGGTCTCTATCTCCCCTGCCAGCCTGCTCACGTTAGGTGCCTGCGGTCCTGCCACTGCGAGCATGTAGAAGAGTTTCTTTATCTTAGGCAGGTACTTGAGTTCTATCTGCTTGATGAGCAGGATATCCACCTCTGTCATCATATTCATGGACTTCAGCAGGTTATTGGAGAAGTCATCGCCCTCTCTGAAGAGTGGATAGAAACCGTGCTTTATGTACTCTCGGAAGTACGGTTGAGGATCTACCTTGCTGAGTATCTCACGCATTATCTGCTCTCTGTTGGCCAGCAGGGCGTCGAGCGATACCCATCGGAATTTATTTCCTGTCTTCAGATTGAGGTATTCCCTGAACGAGAATCCTCGCAGGTTGTAGCTTTTCACTATGTCACAGAGCTCTGGGTTCTCTCTCTTGAGGCGCATCACGCTGGACCCCGTGAAGACTATCTTGAGTTTGGGGTACAGGTCATAGCATCTTCTAAGCTCACGGCTCCAGTCAGACTGTTTATATACCTGATCTATGAGCAACACCCTACCGCCCTGCTTATAGAACTCACCGGCGAAGTCTGCAATTCCCCTTCCCTGAAAGTAGAAGTTATTCATGTTGACGTACAGACATTTTCTGTCTTCCGAACCAAACTTCTCCTTGGCGTATTGCAGCAGGAATGTTGTCTTGCCGACACATCGGGTGCCCTTTATACCAATCATCCTCGCGCTCCAGTCTATCTCATCCAACAGCGTGCGACGCACGGGAGCATTGCAGTGCTCTACGAGATATCTGTGTGTGCGATAAAAGTCTTCCATATATTATATAGGTTACAAAGTTATGAAAATATTCTCAAATTGCAAAGCAGAGATTACATCTAAGGCAAACTTTTAATATTCTTTAAACTTTGACCTAAAAGAATATAGGAACTTGAGCACCCTATAGCGAGCATTCAAGTTCCTACATATATCATTAGCTAGCTGAACCTCTGGCGATATCGAGCAGCTCATTGGTGATAGACTGCTGACGCAACTTGTTGTACTGTAAGTTGAGCGTACGGAGCAGTTCGTCAGCATTATCAGTAGCAGCCTGCATGGCCACCATTCGTGCTGCATGCTCAGAGGCATTGCTGTCAAGCAGAGCTGTGTAAATCATCAGATTAACGTAGCGGGGAACAAGCTGGGAGAGCACCGTCTGCATATCAGGCTCCACGATGAAGTTGTCGTTGAGCGCAGTGCCTCTCTCGTTCTCGTAGGCCTTATCCTTCTGATGCTCCTGCAGATAGCGGGTAGCTTCTTCTGATGCCACCACACTCTTCAGGTCGCGGAAGTGGTCGTAGTCCATCGCTGACTCTATGTCGATAGGCAGCAAGGTCTTGTTTTGCAGTATCTGGCTGCCGGCACTCTTGAAGTGGTGGTATATCATCACCACCTTGTCTATTGCGCCCTCGTCAAAATCCTTCTGCAACTGACGCCCTATCTCCGCACATTCGATGGAGTTTGGCTTATCAGCGAGCTGCATGAAGTCACCTGCTGACTGCAGCCCCACCTTATCCACTACTTCAGCTACCTTACGACCGATAGGATATACCACCATCTCTACCCCACTCTGCTGATATTCTTCAACGGTTTTCCGCAAGAGTTTCAGCACGTTAGCGTTAAATCCTCCACAAAGACTTGAATTACTTGTGAAGGCGAGTATGGCAACCTTCCTGACGGGTCGGGCCTGAGTAATGCTACCCTTCGCATCAACGTCGCTGGCAAGAAATGTCTTGAGAATCTTCTCCAGCATACCCTCGTATGGGAGCATATTCTCTATCATCTGCTGTGCATGACGCAGCTTACTGGAAGCCACCATCTTCATGGCACTCGTAATCTTACGAGTGTTCTGCACTGACGTGATGCGGTTTTTTATTTCTTTTAAACTTGCCATTACTTGTAGCTTTCTGAAACGTTAGCCATAGTCTCAGCTATAACGTCAGTTGCTGCATCGTCTATCTTGCCTGAGCCAAGAAGGTCGAGCACATCCTGATGCTGATTGCGCATGGTCTCGAGGAATGCATCCTGACACTCACGCACCTTCTCTACTGGGACATCCTTCAGCAAGCCGTTGGTGCCACAGTATAGGATGGCTATCTGCTCACCTACTGGCATTGGACTGTACTGAGGCTGGATAAGCAATTGGTTATTCTTACGACCACGGTCTATGGTCATGGCTGTTACGGCATCCATATCGCTGGAGAACTTAGAGAATGCCTCCAACTCACGGTACTGTGCCTGGTCTATCTTCAGCGTACCAGCCACCTTCTTCATAGACTTGATCTGTGCCGAACCACCCACACGGGATACGGAGATACCCACGTTGATAGCCGGACGGAAGCCCTGGTTGAAGAGGTCTGACTCCAGGTATATCTGTCCGTCGGTGATGGAAATCACGTTGGTAGGAATGTATGCCGATACGTCACCAGCCTGTGTCTCGATGATAGGCAGAGCCGTCAGCGAACCGCCGCCCTTTACCTTGCCCTTGAGACATGCTGGCAGGTCGTTCATCTGCTCAGCCACTTCCTGCTGCTCATTAATCTTGGCAGCACGCTCCAACAGACGAGAGTGCAGGTAGAATACATCACCCGGATATGCCTCACGTCCTGACGGGCGGCGCAGAATCAGTGATACCTCACGATATGCCACAGCCTGCTTTGACAGGTCATCATACACTACGAGGGCATGCTCACCACGGTCACGGAAGTACTCGCCGATGGCAGCACCAGCAAATGGTGCGTAGTACTGCATGGCAGCAGGGTCACTGGCTGTAGCAGCCACTACGATGGTGTAAGGCATAGCGCCGCGCTCCTTGAGGTTCTGTACCAGGGCAGCTACGGTAGAGGCCTTCTGTCCGATGGCTACATATATACAATATACTGGCTTGCCTGCCTCGTAGAGTGGCTTTTGGTTGATGATGGTATCAACAGCGATAGCCGTCTTACCCGTCTGGCGGTCACCGATGATGAGCTCACGCTGACCACGGCCGATAGGAATCATAGAGTCCACCGCCTTGAGACCAGTCTGCAGTGGTTCCTTTACTGGCTGACGGTAGATAACGCCTGGTGCCTTACGGTCGAGAGGCATCTCGAATGCATCGGTAAGGTCTATGTCGCCACCACCGTCGATAGCCTGTCCCAGAGGATTGATGACACGGCCGAGCATTTTATCGTTTACTCGTATTGAAGCGATACGCTTGGTACGCTTCACTACCTGTCCCTCCTTGATGCCGCTGGTAGGACCGAGGAGAATACAACCAACATTGTCCTCCTCAAGATTCATCACGATTGCCATAGTGCCGTTCTCGAACTCGAGCAGTTCGCTTGCCTCAGCATTACGCAGACCGTAGATACGTGCCACACCGTCACCGACCGTCAGTACGGTGCCCACCTCATCAAAGTTGGCTGACGAGGATACGCCCTTCAGTTGGTCGAGCAACACCTGAGAGACTTCACTTGGTTTGATTTTATCTGACATTGTTACTTAGTTTAACTGTTTTAGAATATTATTGAGCTGCGACTTCACTGAGGTGTCCATGCGGTAGGTATCGTACTCGAGCACGAAGCCTCCCATGATGTCGGGATTCACCTCCGTAGAGAATTCCACCGTGCCGTTGGTACGGCTCTCCACCATCTTGCGCATCTTCTGCTCCATAGCAGCTGATACGGGTACTGCGGTGGTGAGTTTACCACGAGTAATCTTCTTCTGTTGACGATACAGGGTGACGTAAGCATTGGCGATAAACTGCACGGTCTTCTCTCTCATCTCATCGAGCACGAGTGAGATGAAGCGCTCAGTGACCTTGCTCACCTTACCTCCCGCAGCAACCTTCAAGAGCTCCGCTTTCTGCTCGCGGGCTATCATAGGATTGTCGATGGCGCGACGCAGTTCAGGTACCTTGATGTAGCTCTCTGCGAGAGTCTGCATCTCCTGATACACCTTGTCTTCCACCTTCGACTCCACGCTGCATTTGAGCAGCGCACGGGCATACCTTACTGATATAACTCCTAAATCCATAAGTGTTACTACTTCTTGTCAACAGAAACCTCGTCCAGCAACTTGTCTATGAGTTCCATCTGCGCCTTGTCGTCAGAGAGATTCTTGCGAATCACCTTCTCGGCCACCATGACAGAGAGCTGTGCCATCTCCGCACGTATCTCTCGCAGTGCTGTTGCTTTCTCAGCACTTATCTGCGCCTTGGCATCGGCTATGAGGCGTGCTGCCTCGTCCTTTGCCTGTGTCTGTGCCTTCTCGACAATGGCGTCTCGCGTAGCAGTAGCCTCCTTGAGCAGGGTGTTCTGCTTTTCGCGAGCCTCACGCAGGATGGACTCACCTTCTTTCTGTATATTGGCCAATCGCTCATTAGCCTCCTGTGCTTTCTTGAGACTGTCGTCAATGAACGCCTTGCGCTCGTTGACCATCGTCACGATAGCCGGGAAGCCAAACTTCCAGAGCAGTGCAAGCACAATGAAGAATGTGATGCACATCCAGAAGAGCAGACCAGTACTAGGAATCAACAAATCCATACGCTGTATAGAGTTTTCTTTTTAGTTATTAGAAAGAGCAGAGCAGAGCGATAACGGCACCGAAGAGAGCAACACCCTCGATCAGAGCCGCTGCAACAATCATGTTGGTAAACAGTTTGTTCATCACCTCTGGCTGACGAGCCATAGCGTCCATGGCGCTACCGCCAATCTTACCAATACCGATACCTGCACCGATAGCTGCGAGACCTGCGCCGAGACCAGCGCCCAACTTTGCAATACCTGCAGCTGCTTCAGCTGCCAAAATCATAGAAATCATAGTTTTAAAATTTTAGTTATGAATTATTATTTGTATTTACTCCTCATGCGCCCTCGCCAGTCCGATGAATGTGGCTGAGAGCTGTGTGAATACCATCGCCTGAATGAAGCATACCAAGCACTCCAGGGTTAGCATGAATACGCTCATCAGCATACTCACTGCGCCCAGGCCTGCCAGCATACCGTAGCCCATCGTTGCTGCCACGAAGATGACGCAGGTGATGGAGAGTGCTATAGCGTGACCTGCCATCATATTGGCGAAAAGTCGGATCATCAGAGCGAATGGCTTAGTGAAGATACCCACAAACTCGATGAGTGGCATCAGCGGGATAGCCTTCAGTGCCAGCGGCACCTCTGGCCAGAATATTTCCTTCCAATAGTGCTTTGAGCCCGAGAACTGTGTGATGACGAATGTGCAGAACGCCAGAAAGAAAGTGCAGGCGATGTTGCCTGTCAGGTTGCCGCCGAATGGTGGGAATGGGATGATGCCCAGTACGTTGGCTGTAAAGATAAAGAAGAAGCAGGTCAGCAGATACGGAGCATACTTCTCATATCCCTTGCCTATGCTTGGCTTTATCATATTGTCCACCACATACATCACGAGCATCTCTATGAAGCCCACAAAGCCCTTCGGCGCTTCATCACTTGGTTTACGATTCTTATACCAACGTGCTGAGAGCAAGACTATTAACAACAGTAGTGCAGAGTCTATGAAGAGCACACAGACGGTCTTCGTGATACTGATATCGAAGACGCTCTGCTCCACGTTGCCCAGCTTCTCTACTATCTTGCCGGCATTGGGTCCCTCCTCTGCTATTGTCAGGCCTTCATATACCTTGCCCTCCAGTATCTTGTCACTGAGGAAGGTATGCCACCCTGTCGAACTGTGGACTATCACGGGCAGCGGAATGGCTACAGCATTCTCATGACTGCCGTAGATGTGCCATTCGTAGGAGTCCTTGATATGTCCCAGCACAGTACCATTGACATCCACCTTACCACCTTCTTCGTTTGCCATCGCAGGCATGAAGCAGAGCAGCAGGAGCGTCAGGGAGAGTATGTGTTTCAGCTTATTCATATTGCGAAATCAATGTTTTAGCATTATCGAGATAATCACCATTGCCACGTACATCAGTGTGAAGATTAGGCAGAATGTCACCGCCTCCTCCTGCGTATGCCGTGCAAACAGCATGTAGAAAGCCACCACCGTCAGCGCCATTGTGAATCGTATGGCCGCCATTATGAAGTAGAAGGTCACCGCCTTCTCCGGTTGGTATCTCTGTACTGCCCCCAGACCTTTCACCCATGCGTATATTAATAAGGTGTAGAAGATGAGAGCAAATACTATCCACGCCGTCATTGCCGTCTATTCGCTTGTACGCTCTATGCAGAGCGACACGTCATTATGCAGCACTTCTACGAATCCGCCAGCCACCTGTATCTCCTGCGTACCCTCGGCATTGGTGTATGCCACCTTGCCTGTAGTCAGCGCAGAGATGAGCGGAGCATGATTCTGCAGTATCTCCATTCCGCCGAGCACACCAGGTACTTTCACGCTGGTTGCCTCGCCCTCATAGAGCACTTTCTCTGGTGATACTATCTTTAGTTTCAGCATTTCGAGTTATCGTTAACGTTAACGTTAAGGTTAAGCATTAGCCTGTGCCATCAGTTTCTTACCCTTCTCTATAGCCTGCTCTATGGTGCCGACATTGAGGAAGGCCTGCTCTGGCAGGTCATCGAGCTCACCGTCAAGAATCATGTTGAAGCCCTTGATGGTATCCTCGATGCTCACCATCTCACCCTTCACGCCGGTAAACTGCTCAGCAACGGCGAATGGCTGTGAGAGGTAGCGCTGCACACGGCGGGCGCGGTTTACCGTCAGCTTATCATCGTCCGAGAGTTCGTCCATACCGAGGATGGAGATGATGTCCTGCAGTTCCTTATACTTCTGCAGTATCTGCTTCACTCTCTGAGCACACTCATAGTGAGCTTTGCCTACCACCAGCGGGTCAAGGATACGCGAGGTACTGCCCAGTGGGTCCACAGCAGGATAGATACCCAGCTGTGCGATGTTACGTGACAGCTCCGTCGTAGCGTCCAGATGAGTGAAGGTAGTAGCCGGAGCAGGGTCAGTCAGGTCGTCGGCAGGCACATATACAGCCTGTACCGATGTGATGGAACCCGTCTTCGTTGAGGTGATACGCTCCTGCATGGTACCCATCTCCGATGCCAGTGTAGGCTGATAACCTACGGCTGATGACATACGTCCCAGCAGAGCTGACACCTCTGAACCAGCCTGAGTGAAACGGAAGATATTGTCGATGAAGAAGAGGATGTCACCACCCTGGTCACGGAACTCCTCTGCCACCGTCAGACCTGACAGAGCCACTGAGGCACGTGCGCCAGGCGGCTCATTCATCTGGCCATACACCAGCGTAGCCTGTGACTTCTTCAGTTCCTCCGGGTCCACGAGTGAGAGGTCCCACTTGCCCTCGGCCATAGCCTCCTTAAACTTATCACCATACTTGATAACGCCACTCTCAATCATCTCACGGATCAGGTCGTTACCCTCACGGGTACGCTCACCCACTCCGGCGAACACTGAGAAGCCGTTGTTACCGCCCTTGGCGATATTGTTGATAAGCTCCATGATGAGCACCGTCTTACCTACGCCGGCACCACCGAAGAGTCCAATCTTACCACCCTTCATGTAAGGCTCCAGCAGGTCAATGACCTTGATACCCGTTGGCAGCATCTCCTTGGTGGTAGAGAGTTCCTCATACTTAGGCGCCTCGCGGTGGATAGGATAAGGATTGTCCATAGCCAGAGGAGCCATGCCATCGATAGGCTGACCGATTACGTTGAGCATTCTGCCCTTCATCTGCTCACCCGATGGCATACTGATAGGTCCGCCCAGCGGTGTCACCTCCAGACCGCGCTGCAGTCCGTCAGTATTGTCCATAGCGACCGTACGCACCGTGTCCTCACCGATGTGATGCTGCACCTCGATGATTACATCGCGCCCGTCCGCGCACTTTACTTTTAGAGCATCATGAATTTTTGGTAGCACTTTCTCCGCATCCTGGCCCTCAGTATCGAAGTAAACATCGACTACAGGACCGATAATCTGCGAGATATGACCGATAATCTGCGACATAATATATTAGTGTTTAAAGTTATTAGCTTAAAAACATTAGTGACTGCAAATTTAGTGATTTTTTTTTATTCAGCAAATTTTTTTTGATAAAAATCACTCTTTTGTCATTTTTTTCTTGCAAATACCAACAATTATGTTTAACTTTGCGCCCACAGATTATAAGATTTCGCGTATTTTTAGATTTTAGATTTTCTTTAGCGAAATCATTATTCGGGTTGGTACGTCCTGTACCAACCCTTATTGTATATAAAAAGAGGTAAAATGTATGGTACGCCAGCCCTCAGCGTGCTGGTATTAGCCTTGAAGTATCGCTGAGGTGTTGGTCAGTTTGCTGATGCCAAAGTTGTTGACATCCAGTCTCGTCAGACTGGTGCAGTTGAAGATGACCGTCATACTCGAATTGCGGGATAGAAATTCAAAAAGTCAAAATGTCAAAATGTCAAAATGTTAAATTTACGATTCCAATTGCATTTTTAAGAAGAAGGAAGAAAGAAGAAAAAGAAAGAAGAAAACCATATTATAAAGAAAGATAATAGTTAGTTATTAATTATATATAATGCGCGTTAGTGCGCAGGAGGATTTACAAAATGACAAAATGACTTTTTGACTAATTGACAAGTTGAGAAATGGATTTCCCGTTGCTTAGCAATAGCACGGACTTTCAGTGCTATAACATGGAGTTGCTAAGCAATAGAATTTCCCCTTGCATTTACAAAAAGAGGTGAAAATATTGAAAAAACTTGCGTATGAAGGGCGGAATGTTAATTATTTTTTGTAACTTTGCATGCTAAATAGACTAAGTTTAAAAGTATAGAGTAAAATGGCACAACAAGAAGACGTATTCAAGAAAATCGTGAGTCACTGCAAGGAGTATGGTTTCGTATTCCCTTCAAGCGAGATATATGACGGTCTGGGCGCAGTGTATGACTACGCACAGAACGGTGTGGAGATGAAGAACAACATCAAGCAGTACTGGTGGCAGTCTATGGTATTGCTGCACGACAATATCGTGGGCATCGACTCTGCTATCTTCATGCACCCTACAATATGGAAGGCCTCTGGTCACGTGGATGCTTTCAATGACCCTCTCATCGACAACCGCGACTCCAAGAAGCGCTATCGTGCTGACGTGCTCATCGAGGAACAGATGGCAAAGTACGAGGACAAAATAGCCAAGGAGATACAGAAGGCGCAGAAGAGATTCGGCGACTCGTTTGACGAGAAGCAGTTCCGCGAGACCAACCCCAGAGTGCAGGAGAACCAGAAGAAGTTTGACGACCTGCACGCTCGTTATTCTGAGGCGATGAACAAGATGGACATGGAGATGCTGAAGCAGATAATCCTGGACGAGGATATAGTATGTCCTATCTCTGGCACGAGAAACTGGACCGACGTAAGGCAGTTTAACCTGATGTTCTCTACGGAGATGGGTGCAAGCGCTGACAGCTCGATGAAGATATATCTGCGTCCGGAGACTGCTCAGGGTATCTTCGTCAATTACCTCAACGTGCAGAAGACAGGCCGCATGAAGATACCATTCGGCATAGCACAGATAGGTAAGGCTTTCCGCAATGAGATAGTAGCTCGCCAGTTCATCTTCCGCATGAGGGAGTTTGAGCAGATGGAGATGCAGTTCTTCATCAAGCCTGGCACTGAGCTGGACTGGTTTGCCAAGTGGAAGGAGACTCGCATGAAGTGGCACCAGAACCTGGGCTTCGGAGCGGAGAACTACCGTTTCCACGACCATGACAAGCTGGCTCACTATGCCAACGCCGCTACCGACATCGAGTTCCGCATGCCATTCGGATTCAAGGAGGTGGAGGGTATCCACTCCCGTACCAACTTTGACCTCTCTCAGCATGAGAAGTTCTCTGGCAAGCAGATAAAGTACTTCGACCCAGAAGTGAACGAGTCATACACTCCGTACGTCATCGAGACCTCTATCGGTGTGGACCGCATGTTCCTCTCTATCATGTGCCACTCATACGAGGAGGAGAAGCTGGAGAACGGTGAGACACGTACCGTGCTGCACCTACCTCCCGCCATCGCTCCTGTGAAGCTCGCCATATTCCCTCTGACCAAGAAGGACGGCCTGCCAGAGAAGGCTATGGAGATAATGAATGACCTGAAGTTCCACTTCAACTGCAAGTACGAGGAGAAGGACCAGATAGGCAAGCGCTACCGTCGTCAGGATGCCATCGGCACACCATTCTGCGTCACCGTGGACCAACAGACTCTGGAGGACAACACCGTCACCCTGCGCTATCGTGACACCATGGAGCAGAAGCGCGTCGCTATCAGCGAGCTGCGTGACATCATCGAGGATCAGGTGACGATTACTTCATTGCTGAAGAAACTGGCATAAGATGCATAAAATAATAAACAAAATAAAGAAGGTAATGACTCCCCTCGCTCTAAGAGAGGGGCTGGGGGTGAGTCTGTTATTCTTCATTCTTCATTCTTCACTCTTCATTACCTTAGCCTCTTGCTCCAAGGACGACGGTGAGAACCCTAACAGCGAGTACTACAACTGGAAGTCGAGGAACGATACATACTTCGAGGAGATATACCAGAAGGCGACAACGGAGATAGAGGCTGGCAGCACGAGATGGATGAAGATAATGTCGTACTCCAAGAATAATGCTGAGAACCACCAGAACTATATCATCGTGTACAAACTGGATGAGAACGAGTTTGTTGAGCAGACAAGCCCTATGCATAGCGACAGTTGCACTCTGTCATACAGGGGCAACATGATGCCCTCGAAGTCATACAACGACATCGATGACATCGCACTGCCTGAGGAAGACCAGATAAGGGTTGGATACCAGTTTGACACCATGTGGTACGGACCGTCCTTCGATGCAGAGTATGCGACATTCACCACTATGGTGCCGTCATCGCTGGTGGAAGGCGTCACCACTGCCCTACTCCACATGCACGCTAAGGACCGCTGGAGAGTATATGTACCCTATACGCTGGGCTACAAGGGGTCGGAGACGGGTAGCGTACAGGCATATAGCACGCTGATATTCGATATTTACATGAAGAGTTTCAAGACGAAACAAAAGTAATAATGGACGAAGAAAAAGACCTAAATCCTAATATAGAAGAGATAGATAACGAGACGGGGTCAACGGACTACCGTCCCGTTAATCGTTTCGACGCATCCGTAGTACATCATCTGAGTGGCATGTACCAGAACTGGTTTCTGGACTACGCCTCATACGTGATACTGGAGCGTGCCGTGCCTCATATCGAGGACGGTCTGAAGCCAGTACAGCGACGCATACTGCACTCCATGAAGCGCATGGATGACGGCAGGTACAACAAGGTGGCGAACATCGTGGGACACACGATGCAGTTTCACCCTCATGGTGATGCCTCTATCGGCGACGCCCTGGTGGGCATGGGACAGAAGGAACTGCTCATCGACACTCAGGGCAACTGGGGTAACATCCTGACGGGCTCCTCTGCTGCTGCGCCGCGATACATCGAGGCCAGACTCAGCAAGTTTGCCCTGGAGACTGTCTTCAATCCCAAGACGACGGAGTGGCAGATGTCATACGACGGACGCAACAAGGAACCCATCACCCTGCCAGTGAAGTTTCCGCTGCTGCTGGCACAAGGTGTAGAGGGCATTGCCGTAGGTCTGAATTCGAAGATTATGCCTCACAACTTCAACGAGATATGCGATGCCGCCATCAAGTATCTGCGTGGTGAGGACTACGTGCTCTATCCAGACTTCCCCACCGGCGGCTCCATCGACGTCAGTAGGTACAACGACGGGCAGAGAGGCGGCAGCATCAAGGTGCGCGCTAAGATAGAGAAGGTGGACCAGAAAACACTCGTCATCAGGGATATACCATTCTCCAAGACCTCGGAGACACTCATCGAGTCTATCACCAAGGCTGTGGAGAAGGGCAAGATAAAGGTGCGCAAGGTGGAAGACCTCACGGCAGCCAACGTGGAGATACTCGTGCATCTGGCCCCTGGCGTATCGTCAGACAAGACCATCGACGCCCTCTATGCATTCACCGACTGCGAGGTGAGCATCTCACCAAACTGCTGCGTCATCAAGGACAGGAAACCGCAGTTCCTCTCCGTCAAGGACGTCCTCGCATACAGCGCAGAGCAGACAATGGCACTGCTGAGGAGAGAACTGGAGATACGCCGTGAGGAACTCCTCGAACAACTCTTCTACTGCTCTCTGGAGAAGATATTCATAGAGGAGCGCATATACAAGGACAAGAAATACGAGAATGCCGCCTCTATGGATGCTGCCTGCGAGCACATCGACGAGCGACTCACACCGTACTACCCACAGTTGGTGCGCGAGGTGAGGAAGGAAGACATCCTCCGACTGATGGAGATAAGGATGAAGCGCATCCTGAAATTCTCGAAAGACCAGGCCGACGAACTCATAGCCAAGATACAGGCAGAGATAGCCGAGATAGAGCGTGACCTGGGCAGGATGGTGGACATCACCTGCGAATGGTACGAGCACCTGAAGCAGAAGTACGGTGCAGAGCACCCACGACTGACGGAGATACGCAATTTTGACACCATCATGGCAACGAAGGTGGTAGAGGCCAACCAGAAACTCTACATTGACCGTCAGGAGGGATTCATCGGTACAGGGCTGAAGAAGGCTGAGTACGTGTGCAACTGCTCTGACATCGACGATATCATCATCTTCTATCGCGACGGTAGGTACAAGGTGCTCCGCGTGGCAGACAAGATAGACGTGGGCAAGAACGTGCTGCACCTGCAGGTGTGGAAGAAGGGCGACAAGCGCACCATCTACAACTGCGTATATCGTGACGGCAAACAGGGACGCTACTTCGTAAAGCGATTCTGCGTGGACTCCAGCACACGCGACAGAGAGTACGACCTCACACAGGGCACTCATGGTTCACGAGTGCTATACTTCACCGCCAACCCCAACGGCGAAGCAGAGATTATCAAGGTGACCCTCGAACCAGGACCGAAGATTAAGAAGATATTCTTCGACTACGACTTCTCCATACTCGATGTCAAGGGCAAGGCTTCGAAGGGTAATCTGCTGTCAAAGAACCCAATACACAAGATAGGCCTCAAGTCACACGGCCACTCTACGCTGGGCGGACGCGAGATATGGTGGGATGCTGACGTCAACCGTCTTAATTACGACAGTCACGGTGAGTCACTGGGCAAATTCAGCGATACGGACTCCCTGCTCGTAGTGCTCGACAATGGCGACTTCTACATCACTACAGCAGACCCATCCAACCACTTCGAGCAGAATATCACACGCATCGAGAAATGGGATGAGCACAAACCATGGACGGCAGTCATACTGGATGCCGACAACAATGGATTTGCCTATCTCAAGCGCTTCGAAATGGAGGCTATCAAGAACCACCGCAACTACATCGGTGAGAATGCAGACAGCAAACTGCTACTCCTGACAGACACACCATTCCCACGCATCAAAGTGACATTCGGAGGCAATGACGCATTCCACGAACCGCAGGAGATAGACTGCGAGGAGTTTGTGGGTGTCAAGGGATTCAAGGCGAAGGGCAAGCGCATCTCGACATTCAATGTGGAGAAGGTGGAGGAACTGGAACCTACACGTTTCCCTGAGGTTAACGCTGACGATAACAGCGAAAACGATGAAAACAAGGGAGATGAAAACCTAGACCCCGATGCTGGCAAGTCACAACAGGAGGTAATCGACGAACTGACAGGGCAGCAACGATTATTTTGAGAGACTCACCCCCAGCCCCTCTCTGCTTAGAGAGGGGAGGTTGTAAGTTGATGCGTAGAATAATACACAAAATAAAAAAGGTAATGACTCCCCTCGCTCTTAGAGAGGGGCTGGGGGTGATTCTTTTGCTTTTTTTATTTTTCAATTGTCAATTGTCAATTATCAATTGTCAAGAGCGGCTTGTCTCCACACAACTGTCGATAGGCCACCTCAACCAACTCGACACCTATCTCTCACAGGAGAAGTATCGAGGTCCTGAATGGCGATTCATCTCTGACGTGGTGAGAGACAGCAAGAAGCATCCCCTGACCTATATGCTCTCTCACGAGGGTGCCTTCGCCAATACACACAATCGTGCTGATAACGCCAACTGCCTCTCTGGTCACTACGACTTCGCATACACAGCGATGTATAGATGGACGATAAATGACAAGGTGAAGATGTATGCTGGATTATTTGGGAACATCGACCTCGGTTTCGCCTACAACACCAGAAACTCTGCCAACAACCCCGCACAAGGCTATGCCTCAGCAAATATCGGTCCTCAGGTGATGGCGAGATATACTTTCCGTCTGTGGAACAAGAACATGAGGCTGACATATCAGGCGAGAGTGCCACTGGTAGGACTGATGTTCTCACCCAACTACGGCCAGTCATACTACGAGATATTCAACGAGGGCAACTACGACCACAACGTGGTGTTTACCTCAATAGCAACATTCCAATTGCGCCACCAACTGTCACTGGACATTCCTGTGGCAGAGCGAACAGCCCTGCGCATAGGATATCTGGGCGACATCAGACAAGCTACTCCCAATAACCTCAAGCAACATCAGTGGTCTAACCACGTGGTGCTCGGCGTAACAATTACAAGATGAGATATTTAACCCTAACCATAACCTTAACCCTAACGTTAACGCTAACGGGGACGTTAACTTCCTGCGTTGACGTAGATGAGCACAGCAACAGCGTGGCTGGTAATCTGGAGGCTTTGTGGCAGGTGATGGATGAGCACTACTGCTTCTTCCCTGAGAAAGAGGCGGAACTGGGCGTCAATTGGGATGATATACACAAAGAGTACGCAGCACAGGTGAACGAAGGAATGACGAAGAGTCAACAGTTTGAACTGATGGCTGGCATGCTCGCCACTCTCAAGGATGGTCACGTCAACCTCTCTTCTGCAGCCGACTTCTCAAGGAGTTGGTCGTGGAAGGACGACTACCCTCTCAACTTCAGCGAGGAACTACAACGACAGTATCTGGGCAAGAGCACGGAGTACAAGATAACGTCGGGCATGATATACAAGATACTGGATGACAATATAGGATATGTCTATATTGGAACATTCGAGAATGAACTCGGTAACGGCAATATTGACGAGGTACTCTTATACCTGAAACCCTGCTCAGGAATCATTATCGACGTAAGGAATAATGGTGGTGGCAAACTCAGTGAGGCTAAGAAACTGGCAGCACGATTTACAGATGCCGATATCACCGTAGGCTACATGCGCCACAAGACCGGCAAGGGGCACTACGACCTGGGAGAATGGGAGGAGACACGCCTCAGAACATCATCGGGCATGAGATGGACACAGCACCCCGTATGCGTGCTGACCAACCGCAGCGTATATAGCGCAGCAAATGAATTTGTAAAGTATATGAAGGCCATCGCGAAGAGTCGTGGTGGTATCACCATAGTAGGTGACAAGACTGGCGGCGGGTCAGGACTACCCTACTCCAACGAACTGCCAAACGGATGGGCTGTGCGCCTGTCTGCTTGTCCTATGTATGACACAGAGAAAGGATGCACGGAGTTTGGCATAAAGCCAGATATAATGGTAAATCTAACGGAAGAGATGCGCCAGAAGGGGTTGGATGACATCATCGAGGCAGCACGCTATGCCATAACTTATCCTGCCACCAACGACCATCCATGACAGGGCAGGCATTATTGATGATAGCAAAAATAATCGTGTGGCCATCATCACTCTTGCAGTAGCCAGCCAAAGAACTAATACCTTCCTCACGAGTCAGAGTGCCTGTCTTGGCCTTAATCTTCTCACGAACATGCGGTTTTGTCATCCTATCATGCAAGGTACCATCGATGCCTGATAGAGGAAGTGTTGTGTAAATCTCCTCAAAGATGTACTTATGCTGATAGGCATAGTTGAGTAATGTCACGAGAAGACGTGCCGTCAGTTTGTCGTTGGGACAGAGACCGCAACCATCCTCTATCACAGCACAGGAGGAGGGGTTCATCTTAAGTTCCTGACTGATGAAAGCACGAAGCACCTTGACGCCATTCTCACGGAAATGCCCCTTGTTGCTCACGGTATATCCGAGAGGATACAGCAGAGCCTCAGCATTGATATTTGAGGAGTTTTTCATTGCCTTCTCTATGGAGGAGTGCATAGGAGTGCGCATCTCAGAAAGAAGTTTGGACTCATTGTAATTCAAACGACCAAACACTATATTCTTCTGCTGTACGGCAATGCCAAGACGAGCGAGAGCGTAGAGCATCTCACGACGAAGGCGGTAACCACCAAGGAAAGGCAAACCAAGATATTGCACGCGAAGGTCGCCAGGAGTCCAGTGCTCCTCATGTTGCATAGGCAGATAGTCTGCCATATCAAGCACTACCTTGCCACGAAGGTGGTGTATTCCTTTCTCACCTAAGGCGTCTGTGAGAACATAGAGACTGTCGCGAATAAAAAGCGGGTCAAACTGCGTCTTAAGGGTGACATTGCCCACGAGTGTGTCGCCATGCATGGTACCAGAGGTATAAAGTCGGGTGCGATGAACTACAGACTTGCCGAATTTCCTAAGTGCCGTGATGCAGGTGAGGAGTTTCATGCACGAAGCGGGACTCATCATTGCATCAGCATTATAACTGTAAACCACACGCTGAGCCGTAGCATCATAGACCATCATACCGAGAGTGCCGACATGAGGCACATGAGTCACGAAGGAGTCTATACGACTTTGAAATGCAGTATCAATGGACACTGTGGGGTGTTGATTATAAGCAACAGAAGCATCGCCCTCACTACTGCAAGTGCGAATAGTAAGGGCGATGATTGTAAAGAGTATTACACTACTTAAAGTAGCGATTATAGAGACCTTCGAAGCCTTTACCATGACGAGCTTCATCCTTGGCCATCTCATGAACTGTGTCATGGATAGCATCCCAGTTATTAGCCTTAGCATTCTTGGCAATGCGGAACTTATCCTCGCAAGCGCCAGCCTCTGCATTCATACGCTTCTCCAGATTGGTCTTGGTATCCCATACCACGTCGCCGAGGAGTTCTGCAAACTTAGCAGCATGCTCTGCCTCCTCCCAAGCATAGCGCTTGAAAGCGTCAGCAACCTCTGGATAACCCTCACGGTCAGCCTGACGTGACATAGCCAGATACATACCTACCTCAGTGCACTCACCATTGAAGTGAGCATTCAGGTCCTTGATCATCTCAGCATCAACGCCATATTCCTTGGCGATACCGATGACATGCTCCTGAACAAACTGGATAGCGCCAGTCTGCTCCTCAAGTTCCTTGAACTTAGAAGCTGGAACCTTACACTGTGGACACTGTGCTGGGGGCTCTGTACCCTCGTACACATAACCGCAAACGGTGCAAATGAATTTCTTTTTCATAATGTTTTTGTTTAGTAAAATTTATAGATAAGTGGTTTTAGTCGAGCCACTTGATGTAACAGAAGTCCTGACGGTGAGGCAGCAGGTCGTTCTTTGGGAACATGCGGATACATGCCTTGTAATTGCCTGCCTGGTCAGGTGTCTCCTTACACTCGAAGGTGTAGAGGTTGCCATCCTGCTTTACCATCTTGAATGGATACACATTGCTGAGCACGTGGTCACTACCCTGCTGGTCGTTCTTCAGAGTTACGAGTTCGAGACCTACTGCATCGTTCAGGCCCTGCTCGTCAATAACGTAGCGGATGACGTACTCCTTACCTGTCTCAGCACCATCGGTGATTGGTGTGCTCTCAGATGAAATAACCTTGATGCTGTCCCAACGCTCTGCCACGTTCTCCTTCCATGATGCGATATCCTTGGCCAGCTGGTAGTCTTTGGCATTGATTTCAGCACTGCGCTTTGCCAGTTTGTTATAGAACTTAGCGTAGTAGTCGTCGAGTTGACGCTTCATCGTATAGTGAGGAGCGATGGTAGCGATTGAGTTCTTGATTACCTGTATCCAGTCCTTTGACATGCCGTCCTTGTCCTTATCGTAGTAGAGAGGTACGATTTCGTTCTCCAGCATATTGTATATGGTGGTAGCGTCGAGCTGATCCTGATAACCCTGATTCTCGTATGTGCGCTCCTGCTTGAGAGCCCAACCAGCACCCTTACGGTAGCCTTCTACCCACCATCCGTCAAGTACAGAGAGGTTTACTACACCATTCATCTCTGCCTTCTCACCTGATGTACCTGATGCCTCAAGAGGACGTGTAGGTGTGTTCATCCAGATATCAACGCCTGATACCAGACGACGAGCAAGCTGGAAGTCGTAGTCCTCAAGGAAGATAATCTTGCCGAGGAACTCAGGACGCTGACTTATCTCGTAGATACGCTTGATAAGTCCCTGACCTGCACCGTCAGCTGGGTGTGCCTTACCTGAGAAGAAGAAGAGTACTGGCTTCTCTGGGTTATTCACAATCTTAGAAAGACGCTCCAGGTCGGTGAAGAGCAGGTGAGCACGCTTGTAAGTAGCGAAACGACGACAGAATCCTATCATCAAAGCGTCAGGATTGATGCGCTCCAGGAGTGATACTACGCGTGCAGGGTCACCCTGATTCTTGAGCCA
Source organism: uncultured Prevotella sp. (assembly GCA_905233245.1). Classification (GTDB taxonomy): domain Bacteria; phylum Bacteroidota; class Bacteroidia; order Bacteroidales; family Bacteroidaceae; genus Prevotella. Next base: position 231,632 of record CAJODK010000001.1, read on the forward strand.
GCTCTCGGTGAACTTCTCGCGAATGTATGTTACAAGCTTATTCTTCAGAGCCTTGCGGGTACCCCATATCTCTGCGTCAGGACAGTCGTAAATGCCGTGCCACAGTTCTTCGTTTGACTGATCCTGATAGAAACCAGTCTTGAGGTACTTATTGTAGAGGTTGAGCCACTCTGAAGCCACCCATGAAGGGAAGTGTACACCATTGGTAACATAACCTACGTGGTTCTCCTCTGGGTAGTAACCGTTCCAAATGCCTGAGAACATCTTCTGAGATACCCAACCATGGAGCTTAGATACTCCGTTGACTTCCTGACAGGTGTTGCAGGCGAAGGTTGACATACAGAAGCGCTCGTTGTCGTCTTCTGGATTAGTGCGACCCATACCGATGAACTCCTTCCATGAGATACCCAGCATCTGTGGGTAGCCACCCATGTACTTGCCGAAGAGGTCCTTGTCGAAGTAGTCGTGACCTGCTGGCACTGGAGTGTGTACGGTATAGAGAGAAGATGCACGCACTACCTCCATCGCCTGATTGAATGTCAGTCCGTCTTCATTGATGTATTCTATGAGACGATGCAGATTGCAGAGTGCTGCATGACCTTCATTGCAGTGATATACCTGCTTCTTGATGCCCAGTTTCTTGAGCATAAGCATACCACCGATACCGAGCAGTATCTCCTGCTTCAGACGGTTCTCCCAGTCGCCACCATAAAGAGCATGGGTAATAGAACGGTCAAACTCAGAGTTCATTTCATTATCGGTGTCGAGCAGATAGAGTTTTACACGACCAACATTTACCTGCCATACGAGCGCGTGTACCACATAATTCATGTAAGGCACGTCAACAACCACCTGATTGCCTTCCTCATCAAGAGCCTTAACGATAGGCAGAGAGTTGAAGTTCTGTGCTTCGTAGTTGGCTATCTGCTGACCATCCATTGAGAGACTCTGCTTGAAGTAGCCGAAACGATAGAGGAAACCAATACCGCACATATCCACATTGGAGTCAGATGCCTCCTTGATATAGTCACCTGCAAGCATACCCAGACCGCCTGAGTAAATCTTCAGAGAGTTGTGGATACCAAACTCCATAGAGAAGTATGCCACAGAAGGGCGCTTGGTATCGGGCTTCACGTTCATATAGTCCTTGAAATGCTGATATACAGCCTTGACCTTTTCCATGATAGCCTTATCCTTGACGATTTCCTGCTTACGCTGATATGACAGGCTCTCGAGGAGTGCCACTGGGTTGCGTCCCACTTCATCATTAGGGTCGAGAGAGCGGAAGAGGTCGCGAGCGTCCTCGTTCCATACCCACCACATGTTGTGTGCAATCTCGTCAAGGCACTCCAACTCCTTTGGAAGTGTTGACTTTACGTTAAATTCTTTCCAGATTGGAGTATTTACATAATCTGCTTTAATCTTCATAATCTTTATTATCCTTTATTTAATACTTAATTTTTAATTTTCAATCTTTAATATCTAATGCTTTTCTCAGTGCAATATCGTATGCTTCGTAGTAGTACTTGATAAACTCTGACCACAGAGCCTTCTTAGACAATTTCTCTGCTGCGTTGCGAGCCTTCTTAACCTCTGCCGGAGCGAGGGCTGAATACTTTATTACGGTATCCTTGATAGCGTCTGCTACCTCATCATAGTTGTAGTCTGTGCGGTGGATGGTCTTCACGCCTTCTTCTATCTCAGAGTATGCACCCTTCACACTATTAGCCCAAAGTCCGAAACCGGCAAGGTCGGTAGTGATGCAAGGTATTTTGAAGGCTACTGACTCCAACGGAGTATATCCCCATGGCTCGTAGTATGAAGGATATACCGTAATATCCTTTGCTATAAGGGTGTCGTAATACTTCATATTGAGAATGCCGTCATCACCATTAAGATAACAAGGTACAAAGATAACCTTCACCTTGTCTTCCTTGCTGTTATGCATATTCAGGTTGTTCAGCATGCCCAGCACTCGATCCTCATAGAAATTGTGGAGCAAGTGGGTTATCACAGGACTGTTTAGAGGAGTGTCATACACCTTCTTCTTATCAGCCATACGCTCCTTAAGGTCTTCACGTGCCTCACCTACCCATGCAGGAACCTCTACAAATGCCAAAACCTGACGATTAAGCCTTGAGTCGTAGTTCAGGCGGTTCATAGCCTCAATGAATACATCGATACCCTTGTTGCGGAACTCATAACGACCAGAGGTGCCAATAATGAGTGTATCATCATCAAACTGACAACCAGTCAGGGCATTTGCCAAGCGCAACACCTCTTTTCTGGCAGCCTTGCGTGCAGCAGTAAACTTAGCCCCCTTAGGTACAAAGTCATCCTCAAAACCATTTGGCAGTACCACGTCAACAGGCTTTATCAGTTCCTCACACTCCTTAGCTGTAATGTCAGAAACTGTGGTGAAGCAATCTACGTGATATGCGGTTTGCTTCTCTATGGAATGCTTAGACTGCATATTGAGTTCTTCTGCCATCTGGTCACCATTATATGCCCAGAGGTATTCGTACAGAGGCTTGTTATTACCAGCGATAGAACGTCCTATAGAAGTAGCGTGAGTGGTGAAGACAGTACCGATAGCTGGTATCTGATGCTTGATATAGAGGGCACCGAGACCTGTCATCCACTCATTGGCGTGATAGATGACCTTCTTATCAGCGAGCTTCATATAGTTATAAAGTGATTCCACCACCAGTCCCGCTGCGTATGAGAACATGCTAGCCTCATCGTAGTCTCCATAGGCATGGAGCGAATCTACCTGAAAATATTCCCAAAGTTTTGCGTAGATAGTGTCTTTCTCTGCAAAATATGGTTTAAAGTCAACGAGTATTGAGATAGGCTGTCCTGGTATGTCCCAGCGTCCTACTTTTACGTTCAAACCCTCTTTCCGAGCCTGCTCTTGCCAGTCTGCAAGGAGAGCGTCATCCTGCTTGAAGAAAGGGCTCTGCTTCTCACCCCAACAGTCAGGGCCTATGAAGAATAGGTGATCGGGCATAGTATCTTGTAAGGTCTTGGCACGGGTAGATAACACCGTGTAGATACCGCCCACCTTGTTACAGACTTCCCAGCTTGACTCAAAGATATAGTCGGGCTTCATAATGTCTTTTTTCATTTTATTCAATGTGTTTATGGTGCAAAATTATAAAAAATATTTCTAAATTTAGAACACTTCTAACGATTTTTGGACAAAAAAGTGACAAATAATTGATTTATATTTTGTCACAAAGTGTTTTTTTTCGTACCTTTGCGACTAGAAATGAGGTTTTTTATGCACTTGGCATACGATGGAACACGTTATCACGGTTGGCAAATACAGCCAAACGGCATCAGCGTTGAGGGGGAGATAGAGAGATGTCTCTCTACCCTGCTCCGCATACCAACAGACATCGTGGGGGCAGGACGTACTGATGCTGGAGTGCATGCCCGACACATGGTGGCGCATTTCGACGTTAACCCTAACGTTAACCTTAACCCTAACCAGCTGGCATACAAACTCAACCGCATGCTGCCACCTGATATCACTATCTATAAGGTAGAACCCGTTAGCGAGGATATGCATGCTCGTTTCTCTGCTTGCAAGCGTACTTACCATTACTACATTAGTACAGAGCGCAATCCTTTCTCCCGCCATTATTCATGGTTGTGTCCTTACACCCTGGACTTCAACAAAATGAATAATGCAGCACAGCTTCTTATTGGGTATCAAAACTTTGCCGCTTTCTGTAAAAGCCATACAGATGTCAAGACGACTCTTTGTGACGTGACCGAAGCACAGTGGATACAGGAGGGCAAAAACTGGTATTTTCGCATTTCCGCCAACCGTTTCCTCCGCAATATGGTAAGGGCTGTAGTAGGCACTCTGATAGAGGTAGGACGAGGACGCATGACAATAGAAGAATTTCGTCAGACAATAGAGATCCGACAGCGCACTAAGGCTGGAGAATCCATGCCTGCCAATGCTTTATTTTTGGAACATATAGAATATGATAGCACCTTCCGAATTCCCCATCAATGCTGATGGTAGTGTATTCCATCTGCATCTGCGCCCAGAATATCTGGCAGAGAAAATAATCCTCGTGGGCGACCAAGACCGCGTCAAGACCGTAGCAGCGCACTTCGATACAATAGAGTGTGACATACAGTCGCGAGAGTTTCACACCATCACCGGAACATATCAGGGCAAGCGCATCTCCTGCACCTCTACTGGCATAGGATGCGACAATATTGACATCGTGATGAACGAACTAGATGCCCTCGCCAATATCGACCTTGAAACACGTGAAGTGAAGCCCGAGCACACCTCGCTCACCCTTGTGCGTCTAGGCACCTGCGGTGGACTTCAGCCATTTACCCCACTCGGTTCTTTCATCGCCAGCGTCAAGAGCATCGGTTTCGATGGCCTGCTCAATTACTATGCTGGGCGCGACGAGGTTTGCGACCTCGCTACGGAAGAGGCCTTCACCAAGCACATGGGATGGTCATCTAAGAAGGGCGCTCCTTACGTTGCCGTGGCCAATCCAGAACTCATCAACCGCATTTCGGGAGACGATATGGTACGTGGCATCACAGCGGCATGTGGTGGTTTCTATGGTCCGCAGGGACGCGTGGTTCGCCTACAACTGCAAGACCCCGACCAAAACAAGAAGGTGGAGAGTTTCGAATTTGACGGACTCAAGATATGCAACTTCGAGATGGAGTCCTCAGCTCTCGCCGGTCTCGCCGCACTGCTCGGTCACAAGGCAATGACCTGCTGCATGGTAGTTGCCAATCGCTATGCCAAGGAGATGAACACCGAATACAAGAGCACCATTGACAATCTCATAACCCTCGTACTCGCCCGCATATGACCATCTGTGCCCCTGCCACCGCCATCGGTGGAGCCATAGCCGTCGTTCGTGTCAGCGGTCCTCAGGCCTTTGATGCCGTCAGCGCCCTCTGCACGCTTTGTTGCGACTCTGTCGCAACGCACACCGCTCACTTCACTCGCATCACCGACGGAACTTCCATCATCGACGAAGTCATCGTCACCGTCTTTCGCGCACCCCACTCCTATACAGGAGAGGACAGCGTGGAAATCTCATGCCATGGCTCGCGCTATATCGTTAATAAGATACTAGAACTGCTCTGTATGCATGGTTGTCGTATGGCCGAACCCGGCGAATTCACTAAGCGGGCATACCTCAACGGCAAATTGGACCTCACACAGGCCGAGGCAGTTGCCGACCTAATAGCCTCCGATAATCAATCCACACATCGCATCGCTATGAGCCAACTGCGGGGCGGCATCTCCACTCGTCTGGCAGAACTTCGTGAGCAACTGCTTCATCTCACTTCGCTCCTCGAATTGGAACTTGATTTCTCCGACCACGAAGACCTGGAGTTTGCTGACCGCTCCGAACTGCTTGCCCTCACCCGCGAAATAACCCAGCATATCACCCAACTGACAAAGTCCTTTGAGACAGGCAATGCGCTCAAGAACGGCATCCCTGTAGCTATCGTCGGAGCGCCAAACGTAGGTAAAAGTACATTACTCAACGCCTTACTAGGTGAAGAACGAGCCCTTGTAAGTGATATTCAGGGCACCACCCGCGATACCATCGAAGATACTATCAATATTGATGGCATCACCTTCCGTTTCATAGACACCGCAGGTATCCGCCATACAGACGACCGCATAGAGTCGCTTGGCATAGAGCGTTCCCTCTCTGCAGTTCAGCGGGCACGCATTATCATCGCAGTGACAGAACCTGGTGTACCCTATCCTGCCCTCGACATTCACGAATGGCAGACAGTCATTCGTATCGAAAATAAGACGGAAACTTTTCAGGCCAAGTTTGGCGTGGGACTTGATAGCCTGCGCAGACAGTTGCTGGCAGCAGCACCACAGATATCAGACTCAGACATTGTACTTACCTCTGCTCGCCATTACGACGCACTGCAGCGCTCTCTTGTGCACCTCGCGCGAGTCATCACAGGCCTCAGCGAAAATCTTCCTGGCGACCTCCTAGCCGAAGACCTGCGCCTAACGCTCTCCGAACTGGCAAGCATCACAGGAGGCGAGATTACCCCACAAGAAACTCTCAACAATATCTTCTCCCACTTCTGCGTGGGAAAATAGAATACGATTAACGGTCATCACTCGATATTACTCGATATAACTAAATCGTTTATTTTCAAGCAATTCCACACTCGCCATATCATCAGCGTTAATCGTTGATGATATTTTTTTCGCTCATTTTTGTACGTTATTTGTACGTTTGGGAAAATCCTAACGTTGGCACATGCTCACTCAATGTCTCCGACTGACACACGTTGGACACCATTGGATTGCTAAACGATGTCCTCACGTGGCACACATTGGACACATTTGGACACATTTAGACAGACTTGGACAGAGTTGGACAGAAAACAGGAATAATAACATACAAAATAGGACATATGGAAAAAGAAATGCGAATGGTGTCATAAAACCTTCATTGGTCAGATGGTCACAGCAAGGTTTTGCAGCAGTAAATGTTGCAATCAGGCTTATAGGTACAAGAGAAATGCGCAATCAGGCAAGTGCACACCTCCCGACAGCACTATCGATTTGAGTACCTTATCAAGAAGAGTTGATGAGAAGAAGCAGTTCAATGACACGCTGAAAGACAAACAGTTTCTGTCTCCTACAGAGGCTGCAGAGCTTCTGGGCGTTTGCCGAAGTACTATCTACAATTATCTTGGGCTGCAAGAACTGAAGGCAAAGCAGTTTCGAGGAAAGACCATCAGATTATAGAGTCATTCAAAACATAAAATATCCGATTTTTGATGCACAAAGCAAAATAAATGGGAAAGCCTTTGGTTATATCAGATTATTTTAATACTTTTGCATCGTTTTAATGGTATATTAAAATGAAGCAGAATGGTTAAAACGAAAGATATAATCATATTAGGACGACCCTTACAGCTGCAAGAACGAAGCAAAGCGCAGATGAAAGGTGTTACCATCGGGGACTCTCTTGCATACAAGTTCTACGATGGCGAGTTCCATGGAATGTCACTAC
>CAJODK010000002.1:0-71329 GCA_905233245.1 uncultured Prevotella sp.
TGTATCCGTAGATTTAAATAAGAAGTCTCTTAACCAAAAGAAATTGATAGCTTCTTGTACTACTACTGTCTCATGTAAATCTGTCAAAGAACTAGGCTCACACCCCATTTTTGAGCGAAAGCGAGTGCAAAGGTAATACTTTTCCTGAAACTGACAAAATGTTTTAAGGTTTTTTTTCAAAATATTTTTTTCTGCCTTTCTATACATTATTTATATATATAACTTTTAGTACCTTTGTAGTCAAAAAAAAAGGACCACACGATATGGACTACGTGATAATAGTGGCTGGCGGCAAGGGTCTGCGCATGGGCGGTGAGGTGCCTAAGCAGTTTTTACCGATAGGCGGCAGGCCTGTATTGGTGCGCACCATGGAGAGATTCCGCGAGGCTCTGCCTGAGGTGCGTATTATCCTCGTGCTGCCCAAGAGTCAGCAGGAGTACTGGGAGGAGTTGCAACAAAGGTGCAACATACGGGAAGGTGACTATATGCTGGCTGACGGCGGTGAGACACGGTTTCACTCGGTGCTCAACGGTCTGCGCCTCATCCCCGACACTGCCGAGGGCGTAGTGGGCGTGCATGACGGAGTGAGACCATTCGTGAGCACGGAGGTGATACGCCGCTGCTACGAGACGGCACGAGAGGAGAAGGCCGTGATACCCGTGACATCGGTGGTGGAGACGCTGAGGGATATCTCTGAGGGCAGGAATGTCTTCAGGGACAACTACCGAGTGGTGCAGACGCCGCAGGTCTTTAACATACAACTGCTGAAGCAGGCATACAGACAACCCTATACGGAGGCATTCACGGATGATGCCTCGGTGGTGGAGAGCTACGGCAGAAATATCGTGATGGTGGAGGGCAACCGCGAGAATGTGAAAATCACCACACCTTTTGACCTGAAAATCGCAGAAGCACTTCTAAGATGAACCTGCTTGACCAAGACATAAAGTACCTGACGGGGGTTGGACCACAACGTCAAGAGATACTCAGCAAGGAGCTGAATATCAAGTCGTTTCGCGACCTACTGGAGTACTACCCGTACAAGCATGTGGACAGGACGAAAGTGTACTGCATCAGGGAGCTGACACGGGAGATGCCCTTCGTACAGGTAAGGGGAGAGATACTGTCCTTTGAGACCTTTCCGATGGGGCCCCGCAAGAAGCGCATCGTAGCACACCTGGGAGACGGCACGGGGGTGATGGATCTGGTGTGGTTCTCAGGTGCGCAGTATGTCATGAAGAACTACAAGGTGGGCAAGGAATACATCGTGTTCGGCCGTCCGACGGTCTTCAACGGGCGCTTTCAGGTGAGCCATCCGGAGATGGAAGACCCCCACCCGACCGCTCTCCCTTCAGGGGATATGGTGAGAGGCAGGATGCAGCCCTACTACAACACGACGGAGAAGATGAAGAAGATGGGGATGTCGAGCAAGATGATAGAGAAGTTCACCAAGACCCTGATATCGAAACTCCCTGCCCTACCCGAGACGCTGCCCGAATTTATCACCAGACCTCTGCACCTCATGAGCCGCGACCAGGCGATGAGGGCTATACACTACCCGCAGGATCAGTACGAACTGCAGCATGCAAGGGAACGACTGAAATTTGAGGAGCTCTTCTACGTGCAACTCAACATCCTGCGCTACACCGCCAATAACCGCAGGAAATACAAGGGCTACCTACTGCCAAAGGTAGGTGAGGCATTCTATGACTTCTACAATAAGAATCTACCCTTCGAACTCACAGGCGCCCAGAAGAGGGTGATGCACGAGATACACAGGGACATGAACACCGGAAGGCAGATGAACCGTCTGATACAGGGCGATGTGGGTTCGGGAAAGACTCTCGTGGCGCTGATGGCGATGCTGATAGCCGTGGACAATGGTTTTCAGGCATGCATGATGGCTCCTACGGAGATACTCGCGGAGCAGCATCTGGAGACGATAAAAGAATTTCTGAAGGGACTGCCTGTCAGAGTGGAACTCCTCACGGGAATCGTGAAGGGCAAGCGCAGGGAGAGCGTGATGGAGGGGCTGAAGAACGGCGAGGTGAAGATACTCGTGGGCACACACGCCATCATAGAGGACAATGTGCAATTCAGCAACCTGGGACTTGCCGTCATCGATGAGCAGCACCGATTCGGCGTAGCGCAGAGGGCAAAACTGTGGAACAAGAACGACAATCCTCCCCACGTGCTCGTAATGACAGCCACACCAATACCGCGCACGCTGGCAATGACGATATACGGCGACCTGGACGTGAGTGTCATCGACGAACTGCCACCAGGCAGAAAACCCATCGTGACGATTCATAAGTATGAGAATCAGATGGTCAGCCTCTACGAGGGCATTCGCAAAGAGGTGGCAAAGGGCAGGCAGATATACGTGGTATATCCCCTCATCACGGAAAGCGAGAAGATGGACCTGCAGGACCTGGAGGCAGGATTCGCCCACCTGCAGGAAGTATTCCCCAACTACCGCCTGAGCAAGGTGCACGGCAAGATGAAGGCGGCAGAGAAGGAAGAGGAGATGCAGCGATTCGCCCGTGGCGAGACGCAGATGCTCGTGGCTACGACAGTCATCGAGGTAGGCGTCAACGTGCCCAATGCCAGCGTGATGATTATCATGGAGGCACAGCGATTCGGCCTGTCACAACTGCATCAGCTCAGAGGACGCGTGGGACGCGGCGCAGACCAGTCGTACTGCATACTCGTGAGCGACTACGAACTCTCCAAGGAGACGAAAAAGAGACTCGACATCATGTGTGAGACCAACGACGGTTTCCAGATAGCCGAAGCAGACCTGAAACTCCGCGGGCCCGGCGACCTGGAAGGCACCCAGCAGAGCGGTATGGCATTCGACCTGAAGATAGCCAACATCGCTACCGACGGCCAACTGGTACAGATGGCGCGTGACGAGGCGCAGAAGATAATAGACCGCGACCCCGACTGCAACCTGCCTGAGCACTCGCTATTGTGGAACAGACTCCGTGAGCTACGCGACATCGTAGTGAACTGGGGAGCGATATCATAAGAATACACAGAAGGAAGCGATGTGTGCAAGGTGAACGTTAAAAGTTGTAAAAGATATAAAAGTTAAGGAAACTTTCAACCTTCAACTTTCAACTTTCAACTTTTATTACTATCTTTGCAAGATATATGCGTGAGTTTGTAATATCAGAAGCGAAAGCAGAAACTGCCGTGCTCGTGGGACTCATCACCCCACAGCAGGACGAGGCAAAGACCAAGGAATACCTGGACGAACTGGAATTCCTTGCAGATACTGCCGGCGCCGTGACTATCAAGCGATTCACCCAGAGAGTGAACGGTCCTTCGAGCGTGACCTACGTGGGCAAAGGCAAACTGGAGGAGATACGCGACTATATCGAGGCTCAGGAGAAGGCCTATGACGAATGGCAGGAAGAACTGCACTACCCTGAGGAGGGCGACGGGCCACAGCCTGTTGGTATGGTCATCTTTGACGATGAACTCTCTGCCAAGCAGATACGCAACATAGAACAGGAACTGAAGGTGAAGATACTCGACCGTACAAGCCTCATCCTCGACATCTTCGCCATGAGAGCGCAGACGGCAAATGCCAAGACACAGGTGGAACTGGCGCAATACCGCTATATGCTCCCTCGCCTGCAGAGACTGTGGACGCACCTGGAGCGTCAGGGCGGCGGTTCAGGTAGTGGCGGCGGCAAGGGTTCGGTAGGACTGCGCGGTCCGGGTGAGACACAGTTGGAGATGGACCGCCGTATCATCCTCAATCGCATGTCACTCCTGAAAGAGCGCCTCGCAGAGATAGACAAGCAAAAGACCACACAGAGAAAGAACCGTGGACGACTGATACGCGTGGCACTCGTGGGATATACCAACGTAGGCAAATCGACCATCATGAATATGCTGGCCAAGAGTGAGGTGTTTGCAGAGAACAAACTCTTCGCCACGCTCGACACTACGGTCAGGAAGGTAGTGATAGAAAATCTCCCCTTCCTGTTGGCAGATACGGTAGGATTCATCAGAAAACTGCCCACAGACCTTGTCGATTCCTTCAAATCCACACTGGACGAGACTCGCGAGGCCGACCTGCTGGTGCATGTGGTGGATATCAGCCATCCTGACTTCGAAGAACAAATCAAGGTGGTGGAGAAGACACTCGGCGACCTGGGATGTGCCGACAAACCATACATGATAGTCTTCAACAAGATAGACGCCTATACATGGAACGAGAAGGAAGAGGACGACCTGACACCAGTGAAGAAAAACGAGATATCGCTCGAAGAACTGAAGCAGACGTGGATGGCGAAACTTAACGGGAACGATAACGGGAACGGGAACGTGGACTGCCTCTTCATCTCGGCAAGGGAGAAGGAGAATATCGACGAATTTAAAGATACACTATACAAAAAAGTAAGGGAACTGCATGTGCAGAAGTACCCCTATAACGATTTTCTATGGACTAAACCAGAATAACTATGAGCTACAGAAACCTAACACTGAACGAGATTGAGATACTGGAAGAGCAGGGATGCAGAAGTACCTCATGGACTCAATTGATGGTAGATGACGACTTCGCAGCCAATGACCTGCGCAATGTCAGTTTCGACGGCGATGTGCGCATCGGCAGAGGAGTGAGAATGTGCAACGTAGGCATCATACGCACCACTGACGGGGCAACCTTCGGCGAGAACAATCAGATAAGCGTAAAGAACGAAGCCGGAGACGGTAATGTAGTGATATACAGCGGACTGACATCGCAGATGGCAGCTCTGATGATTAGTACTGCAGAGAACGAGGATAACGAATTCTTTGCCAAACTGCGAGATATGGCATCCTCATACGCGCGCAAGGCAAAACCAGAATGCACGGTGATAGGCAATGACGTGACCATCATGGACTGCCGCGAACTGACCAACGTAAGCATTGGCGACGGCAGCGAACTGAGTGGCGCTTCCCGACTCATAGACTGTACGCTCTCCTCAACGCCAAATGCCGCAATATACGTGGGCGACGACGTCATAATGGAGAATACCATAGTACAGGCAGGTGCTACGATAGTGGATGGTGCGAAGCTGTACGACAGTTTCGTGGGCGAGGCGTGCCACATAGGAAGAGGCTTCACCAGTGAGGCATCGCTCTTCTTTGCCAATTCACACATGGACAACGGAGAAAGTTGTGCAGCACTCTGCGGTCCATTCTCCGTGAGCCACCACAAGTCCTCACTCCTCATAGGTGGTGAATACTCCTTCTATAATGCAGGTTCGGGCACCAACTTCTCCAACCACGCCTACAAGATGGGACCTATACACTACGGTCGCATGGAACGCGGTTCGAAGACTGCCAGCGGAGCACATATCCTGTGGCCGGCACATATCGGAGCATTCACAATGGTGATGGGCAAGGTGCAGACACACCCTGACACCACCTCCCTACCCTTCTCCTACATCATAGCAGACGGAAAGCATACCTACGTGATGCCCGGCAAGAACCTATGCACCGTAGGTACATACCGAGACGTGATAAAATGGCCTAAGCGCGACAAGCGTGCTATGGATGCCCGCAGGTCGCTCATCACATACGACTGGCTGTCACCATATATCATAGAACAGGTGAAGGCAGGCATAGAATATCTCACCGACCTGCAGGATGAGCAGGGCTACGACGCAAAGGAATACATGGGCAAGGGATTTCGTATCAAGGCTCCCGCCCTGCAGCACGGAATAGAATACTACCAACACGCTCTGCGCATGTATGGCAATGCCGCCAGCATCGGTGACTGGACTGACCTGCTCGGACTCCTGGCGCCAACGGAAGCGGTGGAACAGATAAAGGAAGACATCATGAACGATGACATCACCAACATCGAAACCCTCGAAAGCCGTTTCCATGATATCTATGACAGCTACGACCAGTGGAAGGGCATCAGCGGTAATGACTCAGAAACGGATATGGCACACGAGGAATGGCTCAACGCCATCAGAATGGATGCCGAACGGGAATACGACCTCGGAGATGTCAGCGAAGACCAGATAGCAGAATTCTTAAACTCTATTAAATAGGAATAAAACGTTAAAGATTTTATATGAGACTTCTTAGAATACTCACCGCAGCTATCATTGTCAATTGTCAATTGTCAATCGTCAATTTGGAAGCTGCCACCAACGATCCTATCGACCTCCAGACCTACACCCTAGACAACGGCCTGAAGGTATTCCTCTCCGTCAACAAGGAGAAACCACGCATCACTGCCCACATAGCCGTCAATACAGGTTCGCGCAACGACCCTGCAGAGACAACGGGGCTGGCACATTATCTGGAGCACCTGATGTTTAAGGGTTCCAAGCAGTTTGGCACATCCAACTATGCCGCCGAGGAACCCCTGCTCAATAAAATCAGCGATTTGTATGAGGAATATCGCAAACTGACCGACCCTGCTGAACGTAAGGCTAAGTACCACGAGATAGACTCTGTGTCACAATTGGCAGCGAAGTACAATATCCCTAACGAATACGACAAGATGATGTCGGCCATAGGAAGTACGGGGACGAATGCCTACACCTCTTATGACGTGACCTGCTACGTGGAGAATATCCCCGCCAACGAACTGGAACGCTGGTGCATGGTGCAGGGCGACAGATTCCAGAATCTCGTCATGCGTGGTTTCCACACCGAACTGGAGGCTGTGTATGAGGAGAAGAATATCACCATGACGAAGGACGGCCGTAAGTCCAACGAGGCTATGCTGAAGAAACTCTTCCCAACTCACCCCTACGGCATGCAGACCACCATCGGTACACAGGAGCATCTGAAGAACCCTTCTCAGGTGAACATACGCAACTACTACAACCGCTACTACGTGCCAAATAACATAGCTATCTGCATGGCTGGCGACCTTGACCCAGAGCAGACTGTAGCTATGATAAAGAAATACTTCGGCACTTGGAAGCCAGGCAATAACATCACCCCGCCATCGTACCCTGAGCTGCCTCGCATCACTGCACCACAGGATACTACCGTGATGGGACAGGAGACTGAGCACGTCATGCTGGGCTGGCGCCTCAAGGGAGCCTCTTCCCTGCAGAATGACACCATCTCTATGGTAGATATGCTGCTCTCTAATGGCAAGGTAGGTCTTCTGGATGTGGACCTCGACCAAAAGATGAAGGTTATGGGTGTAGGTTCTGGCATATGGGACCTGAAGGACTACAGCATGTTTATTCTGAAGGGTACTCCCAATGAAGGACAGACACTCGAGGAAGTGAAGCAGCTGATGCTCGACGAACTCAACAAACTCAAAAACGGCGAATGGGATGAGAGCCTCGTCCGCAGCATCGTCACCAACGAGCGTCTGGCTCAGCTGACAGCCTTCGACAGCAATGAATCACGCGTCAGCCAGATGGTGGACTGCTATATCACGGGCACTCCTTGGCAACAACACATAGAGCAACTGGACCGCATCGACAAACTCACCAAGAGCGAGATTACGGCATGGGCAAAGGAGCATCTCAGCGATGGATACGTCTGTGTGTACAAGCGCAAGGGCGAGGATACCACTATCGTAAAGATTGAAAAACCTGCCATCACTGCCATACCAAGCAATCGCGATATGCAGAGTGACTTCCTCAAGAATTTCCTCAAAGTGGAGGTGGAGCCTATCCATCCGCAGTTTGTGGACTATGAGAAGGATATGACGATAGTGCCTATCTCAGGCTCTCAGAATAAGGAACTGCTCTACAAGCAGAACGAGAAGGACGACCGCTTCTCTCTGCAGTTCCGCTATGAGTTTGGCTCTAATGCCGACCGTCGCTACTCCGTAGCTAACAGCTATTTCGAACTCATCGGCACCAAGAAACAAACCCTCGACCAGATAAAGCGTAAATTCTATGACATCGCCTGCAACTACTCGTTTGCGGTAGGTGCCAAGAATATCACATTCTCACTCTCTGGTCTGCAGGAGAATATGCCTAAGGCACTCAAGATGCTCAATGAGGTCATCACGGGACTCCAGGCTGACACTGCCGTATATAATAAGTACATACAGCAAGTGCAGAAAAGCCGCAGGGAAGTACGCACAAATCAGAAAGCCTGCTACAGCGCTCTCGTGTCCTACGCAATGTATGGCGAGGACACCCCGCTGAAAGATGTGGCATCCATCAGTGAACTCAAGGCTACCAACCCTGAGGTATATACAAAACTAATCCAAGAGGTTTGGAGTATGCCTGCTACAGTGCTCTACTGGGGACCTGCTTCTGCAAAGGAAGTGCTCAAGGTCGTTAAAGACTATAAGAAACTTAAGAATCTTAAGGAGCCTGTCAACAAAGTGCGCACCCGACAACTCACCACTCAGGACGAGGTCATCATCGCTCCTTATGATGCCAAGAACCTCAACATGCGCATGATACACAATGAGAATCTGCCTCTCAATATCGATAATATGCCTCTCGTGGCACTCTTCAACGAGTATTTCGGAGGTTCGATGAATGCCATCGTATTCCAGGAACTGCGTGAGGCTCGCGGTCTGGCATACAATGCCTCGGCTACCTATGCAGTACCAAGCCGCAAGGATGAGACAGAGTACTATCAGGAGCATATCATCTCGCAGAATGACAAGTTGGCTGAATGCATCACAGTCTTCAAGCAAATCACCGACACGCTGCCAGAATCTCCTAACCTCTTCAATACGGCACAGCAGAGCCTTATCAAGACTATCGCTGCCGCCCGCACTACCAAGATGGGTGTTCTTGCCAGTTACCTCGGCGCTAAGTATCTTGGTATAGACTATGACATCAATCGCCTGCTGTGGGAGAAGATTCCTACCCTCACGCTGCAGGATCTCGTGCGCTTCGAACAACAGTATATCAAGGGCAAGCCTCTGCGCTATGCCATACTTGGCAAGGAGGACGAAATCCTTCAGTCGGGTGCTCTCAGCGGGTTCCAGAATATCCGCCGCTTAACCCTCAATGACATCTTCCCAGAATGAACATTCTGATTTTAGAAGATGACATATTTGTGTATCACCAGTTGTGCGAAATGCTCGACACAATAGTGCCTGATGCCAACATCATAGGTCCATTGTCAACGGTAAAGCGTGGAAAAATATTCTTCACTGCCAGAAGGGAATGGATAGACCTCATCATAGCAGATATACAACTGAAGGACGGACTCTGCTTTGAGGCTCTCAATAAGGCACCTGACGACGTGCCTGTGATATTCATATCCGACACCGAAGACTATGCCATGCATGCCTTTGGCTATAATAGTCTTTCGTATCTGCTTAAACCTATAACAGAGGAAACACTGTGTGGGGCCATAAGAAAGTCCTGCACCAGACTGATAACTGACATAGACCGACTGGAATGGAAATCACTGGTAAAAGAGCAGATGGGGTATCGCAAGCACTTCACCGTCAACACATTCAGCGGAGAAAGAGTGATAGCCATTGAGGAGGTGCGTTACTTTGTATCAGAAGGCAAGAATACCTATATGGTGCTACACGACAGCACTTCGTTTGAAATAGGCATGTCGCTTACAGATACTGCCAAGCAATTGGACCCACATCGTTTTATGCGCGTGAACCGTAAATACATAGTACCGATAAGCGAAATAGACACTCTGGAGCGCGACATCAACGGCAAGGAGAAACTACTACTGAAAGAAGGAGTAAGGAATCCCATAATAATAATAAGCCGCGACAAAAAGAACATTGTTCACAAATGGATAAATGGGGTGCACACAACACAATGAGAATGTGCAAATGAGCGACGGTTCAATCCCCAAAAACTACGTTTCGGCTTTTTGCCGAAACGTTTTTTATTGCTATTCTTGCAGCTATAAATACCTTTGCAAGTGTGATTTACGAAGAGCAACATATATATCGCCACAGAATGCCGGCACAGTTGAGATTTTCAGACGTTGACAGATTCGGTCACGTCAACAACTCAGTGTATTTCTCTCTCTTTGATATGTGCAAGACGCGTTATTTCCATGACGTAGTGGGCACTGATATATTCGACAGAATGGCACCTGTGGTAGTTCACATTGAAGCAAACTTCATGTCACCAGTTCTCTTTCCTGATGAGATAGTAATCGACACATCTATAGTAAAGATAGGCACAAAAAGCTTCACACTTATGCAGAGAGCAGTCAACGAACGTACGGAGCAAGTAAAATGCGTTTGTAAAACCGTAATGGTTATGATGGACACCAATACAAACGTCTCTGTCGAGATAGACTCCGAATTCAGGAGAAAAGTAGAGGAGTTTGAGAAAGATTAGATTAATGTTTAAACAATACAAAGTATAAAGAGATTTCATTATGGCAAACTTCAAGGAAATATTCGAAAGTCGCTACACATGGATAGAGGGTTTTATGCGCAACGTAAGACGTCTTTCTGGCAAGCAGGCAATGGTAGACCCTGAGTCAGGGCGTAAGTGGACCTACTCCGAGGTAAACAAGGAGGTAAACCGTCTGTGCAACGCTCTCAAGAAAGATGGCGTAGCGAAGGGCGATGTAGTGATGCTGCAAATGCTTAACTGTCCAGAGTTTGTCTTTGCCTATGTGGCTTGTCACAAGATGCAGTGCGTATGCTGTCCTGTGAGCTATCGTATAAGTACAGGCGAGATGGCATATAATATAGAAGATTCGAAGCCCTTTGCCGTAATAGTGTGCGAATCAAAGGTACAGAGCGTGCTCGATGCCGTTAAGCGCTCCCAGCACAAGCCTAGACGCATAATCACTACAAGCGACAATGAGGTGGATGGAGTACTGCGCTACAGCGACTACGTAATTAATGGCTCAGACACAGAGCCCGTCATCAATACGCCTTATAACATCTATGACGAAACGGTACGTCTCTATACCAGTGGCACCACTGGCAGACCCAAAGGCGTGGGCATAACCAGCATCAACGAGGTGCTCTCCGCCCATGACATCATAATGCACTTCCCTATGAGCAGTCGCGACATCACCATGAACACTACGCCTTGGTTTCACCGTGGCGGACTGCACTGCGCTGGTCCCTGCCCTGCCCTCTATGCAGGAGCATCGATGGTGGTGATGGGCAAGTTTGACCCTCTGCGCGCCCTGAAATATGTTTATCGCTACGGCATCACCTTTATCGTGGGTGTGCCAACAGTGCTTGAGGAACTGGCTGACAAGCAG
This sequence comes from uncultured Prevotella sp., assembly GCA_905233245.1. Lineage (GTDB taxonomy): Bacteria > Bacteroidota > Bacteroidia > Bacteroidales > Bacteroidaceae > Prevotella. Next base: position 11,164 of record CAJODK010000002.1, read on the forward strand.
GAGCAGGGCGGCTATGACCTTTCTACACTGAAAGGCATCGTCACTATGGGTAGTCCGCTGGAGCGTGCAGCATGCATACGTTATCAGAGAGTGCTCACGCCAAACATCTATAACGGCTATGGCACTACCGAGACACTTTGGAATACCTTCCTCCGTCCATTCGACCTGCCAGATAATGCAGGTAGCGCTGGCCGCTCTTGCGTGGATGATGACGTGAGGGTCGTGAAGATTTATGACGACCATAAGGCAGAACCAGATGACATGGTGAAGCAAGACAGTATGGAGGTGGGCGAGGTAATAATCTGCTCGCCAGCTAAGTCGCCATACATGTACCACAATAAGCCAGAAGAGACGGAGAACAAGTATTACAAGGACTTCATCTATACCAATGACCTTGCCACCTGGGACGAGTATGGCTACATCACCATCGTAAGCCGAAAGGACGATATGATTATATCCTCTGGCGAAAATATCTATCCAACGGAGATAGAGGCTGTGCTCAGCCAGAATCCAAAGGTGAAGGACTGCATCGTGACCTCAGTACCCGACAAGATTCGCGGACAGCTCGTAACAGCATACATAGTGCCCGCAGACGATAGCATCACTCCCGAGGAGCTCGATGAATACTGCAAGCAGAGTCCTGACATTGCCAACTTCAAGCGTCCACGCTTCTATCGCATCGTGAAACAGATACCACGCAACGCAACCGGTAAGAAACTGCATGTAAAAATTAAGGAAACTGCTCTCTACGACTGGAAGAACGGTTTGCTTGATAAAGTGTAATCGAAGTTTTTTACAAAATTATTCGCACTTAATTCTTGGTTATACATTTTTTTTACTACCTTTGCATCTTGTATGGCAAACGTAGAATTCAAATATGCGCCAATGTTCCAGCTTGGCGAGGATAAGACAGAATATCGTCTTATTTCCAAAGAAGGTATAACCCTTGGTGATTTTGAGGGCACACCAGTGTTGAAAGTTTCAAAGGAAGCGCTTGAGTTGCTTGCTACTCAGGCGTTCCACGATGTCAACTTCATGCTCCGTCGTGAGCATAATGAGAAGGTAGCCTCTATCCTCTCATCTCCCGAAGCTTCTGACAACGATAAATACGTGGCACTCACTATGCTACGCAATGCTGAAGTGGCTTGCAAGGGACAGTTGCCTTTCTGTCAGGATACGGGTACAGCCATCATACATGGTGAGAAAGGTCAGCAGGTGTGGACAGGTTTTGAGGATGAGGAAGCACTCGCCAAGGGTGTCTATAACACCTATACAGAGGACAATCTGCGCTATTCGCAGAATGCTCCTTTGGATATGTACAACGAGGTGAACACCCGCTGCAACCTGCCTGCACAGATTGACATCGAGGCGACTCTGGGTATGGAGTACCGTTTCCTCTGCGTAGTAAAGGGCGGAGGTTCTGCAAATAAGACATACCTCTATCAGGAGACCAAGGCCAGAATACAGAATCCAGGCACGCTGGTACCTTTCCTCGTAGAGAAGATGAAGTCACTCGGTACTGCAGCCTGTCCTCCTTACCACATCGCTTTCGTAATTGGTGGCACATCAGCGGAGAAAAACCTGCTGACCGTCAAACTGGCTTCTACTAAGTTCTACGACACCCTCCCTACCACGGGAGATGAGACGGGACGCGCTTTCCGCGATATAGAACTGGAGAAACAACTCCTGGAAGAGGCTAAGAAGATAGGCTTCGGAGCACAGTTTGGAGGCACTGCTTTCGCACACGATATACGTGTCGTTCGTCTGCCTCGTCATGGTGCCTCTTGCCCTATCGGTCTTGGTGTATCATGCTCTGCCGACCGCAATATCAAGGCTAAGATAACCAAGGACGGCGTCTTTGTGGAGAAGATGGACGACAAACCATACGAACTCATCCCAGAGGCACTGCGTCAGGCTGGTGAGGGTGATGCCATACAGATAAACCTGGATCAGCCTATCAGCGAGGTGTGCAAGGAACTCTCAAAGTACCCTGTCTCTACCCGCGTAAGTCTCAATGGCACTATCATCGTGGCTCGTGACATCGCTCATGCCAAGATTAAGGCACGTCTCGATGCCGGTGAGGGAATGCCTGACTACTTCAAGAATCATCCTATCCTCTATGCCGGACCTGCCAAGACGCCACAGGGTATGCCTTGCGGTTCTATGGGACCAACTACAGCCAACCGCATGGACCCATATACTGATGAGTTTCAGGACAATGGCGGTTCGCTTGTGATGATTGCCAAGGGCAACCGCACACAGGTCGTTACCGATGCCTGCAAGAAGCATGGCGGATTCTATCTGGGCTCTATCGGCGGCCCTGCTGCTTACCTTTCGTCCAGCAATATCAAGAGTATCGAGTGTGTGGAGTATCCTGAACTCGGTATGGAGGCTATCTGGAAAATCCGTGTTGAGAACTTCCCCGCCTTCATCCTCGTTGATGATAAGGGCAACGATTTCTTTGCGAAGTTTAAGTAACCGCCATGCCAATTCTACTTGATATACTTCTCTTTCTCGCTGGTTTGGTGGTAATCATCAAGGGAGCCGACTGGCTTACTGATGGTGCATCCAAAATGGCGTCTCACTTTGGCGTGTCCTCTCTTATGATAGGTCTTACCGTTGTGGCATTTGGTAGTAGCGCACCTGAATTTGTGGTCAGTGTGGTATCAGCCGTTCATGGCAACTGTGATATGGCACTTGGCAATATTGTAGGTAGTAATATCTTTAATATCCTGGGTATCATGGGTATTACGGCGGTAATCTATCCCATAAAGGTAGAGAGAAGTAACGTAAGGTATGACGTACCCTTCGTAATACTTTCGAGTGTAGTCATAGCCATCACGGCTCTCGACCCCATACTCAATTCAAGTGGCGAGGGCGTCATAAGTCGTAATGAAGGTTTGCTCATGCTCTGCATGTTTGCTATCTTCATGTCTTACACTTTTTCTATAACCAACACGTCCTCTGTTCCTACCAAAGAAGAAGGGGCTTCCTACTCTCTCCTCAAGTCTTCTCTACTTTTCATCGCAGGACTTGCCGGTCTTATCTTTGGAGCCGACTGGATTGTTGACGGAGCAACGGGCATGGCTAGAGCCATCGGAATAAGTGATGCCGTCATAGCCCTCACCGTTGTCAGCATAGGCACTTCAACGCCTGAGTTAGCAGCATCAATAATGGCAGCAAAGAAGGGTGACACTGGCCTTGCCTTGGGCAATCTCGTTGGCAGTGCCGTCTTCAACGTGTTCTTTGTCCTGGGCACCTGCTCCACCATACTGCCTCTTGGTATTGGTGGTGTATCTCATATTGACATCGCCTTCCTTCTCTTTGGTTCTGTGCTATTCTATATGCTCTGCTCTTTTGGCAAAGAGAAACTCACACTCACACGCAGTGAAGGAGCGTTTATGGTGCTTTGCATCACCGCTTACTATTCATGGCTGATATATAATGCATAAACTATGACCATCCAGTTCAACATACACTACGGGGCTCAGCAGGGCGAAAACCTGTTTGTGAACATCGAGCAGGAAGATGGCTCTGTGCGTTCTCTGCGCATGGATAATGTGGACTACGAACTGTGGCAGTGCAGTTCACAATTCATAGTTCACAGTTCACAGTTACGCTACTACTACTCAGTTAAGAATGGGGACTGTGAGATAAACAAAGAATGGACTACACAGGCTCACATGATACAGGTGGGCAGAAATGGCGTCAACCGCTACACCACCTGGGACACATGGATTTTCATTCCCCATGACTCCTATCTCTACTCATCGGCCTTCACCGAGTGTATCAATCGCAGAGAGAGGCGCGAGGGCTATCTCAGGGATAATCCCTGCTCCATACGCCTCAAGGTCAGGGCTCCGCAGTTGCGTAGCTACGAGAGATTGGTCATGATAGGAGGTCATCCTGTGTTGGGTGAATGGGACCTGGGGCGTGCCATTCCCTGTACCGAACAGGCTCCTAATGAGTGGGTCTGTGAAGTCAGTGCCGAATACCTAGCTGACCAGGACATTGACTTTAAATTTGTCGCAGTAGGCGGTGAGGACTTGTGGGAAACCGAGGACAACCGACGTCTCCACGTTCCAAGACTCAAGCAAGGTGAGGTGGTGGAATATGAACTGTCACAAGCATTCTTCAAGATATGGAACGTGAAGGTAGCTGGCACTCTCATTCCCGTCTTCTCCCTGAGAACAGAGGGCAGTTTCGGAGTAGGCGACTTCGGTGACCTCAAGCGTATGATAGACTGGGTAGCCGACACCAATCAGCGTGTGCTTCAGGTGCTGCCTATCAACGACACTACGGTATATCATACGTGGAAGGATTCCTACCCCTACTCCTGCATCTCCATTTTCGCATTGCATCCGCAGTATGTAGATTTCCGCCAATTACCTCCCCTTAAAGACAAGAAGAAGGCAAAGGAACTGGAGACAGTACGTCGTCAGCTCAACCAACTCCAGAGCATCGATTATGAACGTATGATACAGGCCAAGGAGGAGTATCTGGAACTACTCTTCAAGCAGGAAGGTAAGGAAGTTCTCGCTTCTGAGGATTTCCGACAGTGGTTCAATGAGGAGGAACGATGGCTCGTGCCTTACGCAGAGTTCTGCGTAAATCGCGACAAAAAACTCTCACCTCTCACCTCTCCGCTCGGCTCTGCCGCTTTGCACAGCAAAGACCTCTCACCTCAGAAATACTACTACATCCAATACGTGCTGGCTTGCCAGATGAAGAGTGCACACGAGTATGCGCGTTCTAAGAATATCATCCTCAAGGGCGACATACCCATAGGCGTGCAGCGCAACGGTTGTGATGTGTGGCAGGAACCCCAATACTTCAATCTCAACGGACAGGCAGGAGCACCACCAGATGACTTCTCTACAGAAGGTCAGAACTGGGGCTTCCCTACCTACAACTGGGACAACATCCTCAAGGACGACTGCCAGTGGTGGGTGCGCCGTTTCCAGAATATGCAGAAGTATTTTGATGCCTACCGCATTGACCACGTCTTAGGTTTCTTCCGCATCTGGGAGGTTCCAATGCCCGATACGAGTGGCATCCGCGGACAGTTCCAGCCAGCCCTCGCTCTCTCCAAAGAAGAGATTGCTGGCTATGGTGTAGAACTGAGGGAAGAGCTCTTCCTTAGGGACCACAAGAATCCAGAACTCTACCATCCCTTCATCGCTGCGCATCGCACCCCTTGCTATCAGTCACTTTCGGAAGACGAGAAACAGCGTTTCAACCGTCTGTATGATGATTTCTTCTATCACCGCAACGACCACTTCTGGCAGGAGCAGGCTATGAAGAAACTCCCTCGTCTCATTGAGGCCACTCGTATGCTCGTCTGTGCTGAGGACCTCGGTATGATACCTCAGTGCGTGCCTACCGTCCTCAATGACCTTCGCATTCTCTCCCTTGAGGTGCAGAGTATGCCTAAGGAGTACGGCCAGCGCTTCGGTCATCCTGAGCGCTATCCTTACCGCAGTGTATGTACCATAGACAGCCATGACATGCCTACCCTGCGTATGTGGTGGGATGAAGACTATGACAGAGCACAGGAGTACTACTCTACTATACTCGGTCGTCGTGACGAAGCCCCTCACCCACTCCCTGCATGGCTGGCGCGCGACATTATGCTGCGAAATCTACAGTCAGAGTCCATGCTCTGCATTCTATCGCTGCAGGACTGGTTGGCTATCAGCGACGAACTCCGCCTCGCTGATGCCTCAGCCGAGCGCATCAATATCCCTGCCAACCCTAATCACTACTGGCGCTATCGCATGCATATCACAATCGATGAGATGCTCGCTAACCACCGTTTCTGTGATGATGTGGCAGAGATGATCAAACAGAGCGGGAGATAACCTCGTAACTCTCTTTCATAAGGTATTCGATATTTTCCCGACCCTTACCTATCGGATAGATAGGCTCATGTATTGTGAGGGTCAGCGGGTGCCACGTGATAAACTTTCCGTCCCTATGGCGTGGCAATACCTCATAGGAACCTTTGATGGTCAGTGGTACAACGGGCAACTGCAGTTCGTCGGCCAGAGTGAAGGCACCCCTTTTGAAGGGTTGCATCTTGCCATCTCTGGTCCTCGCGCCCTCTGGGAATACCATCAGCGACGCACCACCTTCCAGAGCCTTCTCTGCCTGTTGGTAGGTGTGCTTCACTGCAGCCCTTGAACTCTTATCCACGTAGATATATCCTGCCCTCTTGCAACCGATGCCGAGGAAGGGAACTTTCTCCAATTCTTTCTTCAGCATCCACCTTATCTCAGCGCCCAGATATCCACACACCAAGAATATATCGTACGCCCCTTGGTGGTTGGCAACGTAGATACAACCTCCCCCCAACCCCCTCCCAAAGAGGGGGAGTTTTCCTTCGACCTTTACTGGCAACAGCGAGGCTCGCATGATTATCTTCGCCCACCAGCGGGAGGCAAAGGAGCCCCACCAATCAGGATTGGGCATATAGCGGCACATCACTGCCATAGTGGTGCCAGCCCATGCCGACGCCAATACCACGACGGGTGCCAGCACGATGCACTGATATATCTTATATGCGAAATTTAATAGGCTGGCCATATATAGAGGTCAGAGGTGAGAGGTCAGAGGTGAGAGAATTGCTATAAGCTATTTGACCGTTGACTAAAGTCTTTTCAACCTTCCAGTTAAAGGTTTTGCCCTCCAGCGGACTCCATCCACACTTACTCTGTATAATATCCTTGGTCACGGTCCAAGCCTCTCCTTTCCTTACAATAGCAATATCCGCCTTATACCCTGGACGCAGGAAACCGCGCTCGCTGACTCCGAAAAGTCGCGCTGGATTGTGGCACATCAGTTCCACAAGGCGCTCTATCGTCAGCACCTCCTTGTCCACTAGGCTAAGCATGCTGACCAGCGAGAACTGCACCATCGGCATACCCGACATTGCCTTCGCTGCTCCACCCTGCTTCTCTTCCAACGTATGTGGGGCGTGGTCGGTGCTGATAGTTGATAGTTGATAGTTGAAAGTTGAAAGAGCGTTGCGCAAGGCATCCCTATCATTCAGCGTCTTGACAGCGGGATTACACTTGATGAAGGCACCGAGTGTATCGTAGTCCTCACGGGAGAAAAGCAGGTGAGCTACTGTAGCCTCACCAGTGATATTGTCACCAAGGAGTTCGAGTTCTCTCGCTGTAGTGATGTGGGCAATATGGAATCGTGTACCGTGCTTCTTAGCCAGTCGCACACCCAGCAGCGAACTGCGATAGCAGGCTTCCTCCGAACGAATGAAGGGGTGATACTGAATGGGTGGGTCGTCCATGCCCAGTTCCTCCTTTACGCGTGCCATATTGTGATTGATAATCTCTGTATCCTCACAGTGCGCCATCAGAGGCAGATCGAGTTCCTTGACCAAAGCAAAGATGCCGTCCAGTGCCTCCTCCCTATCCACCAGCATATTGCCCGTGGAGGAACCCATAAAGAGTTTTATACCAGGCACCTCATGGACGTCCAGTTTGCGGAGTTCGTCGAGGTTGTCATTCGTAGCACCAGGGAAGAAGGCATAGTTCACGTGCATGCGGCCCTTCGCCAATTCCTGTTTCTCGCGAAGCGCCTCGATAGTCGTCGTCTGCGGTTTGGTGTTAGGCATCTCAAAGACGCTCGTCACCCCACCCCAAGCAGCAGCCCTGCTCTCCGTCTCCATATCAGCCTTGTGCATCAGACCAGGCTCACGGAAGTGCACGTGGGAGTCGATGACGCCAGGTAGGACGTAGCAACCCTCTGCGTCGATGACGGTCTCTCCCCCTTGGGGGGAGACGGAGGGGGGTATCTCCCTTATCCTATCCCCATCAACAACAAGGTCGGCCTTCATCTGCCGACCCTCGTTAACTATTATTCCACCTTTTATTAATAGCATCCCTTAGTTCTTCACCCCCACCATTATATCACGATTATGATTCGCTGCTTCCATATACTCCTTCACGTATGGGTCATTCTTGAAGCGCTCCGTAGCCTTGGTCATCAGCACCTCAATCCAGGTGGTGAGTATAGGAAATTCGTAGGAGCTCGTAGCTATCTTGAAAATATACGGACCCAGACAGTTGTCGAAATTCTCCGTTATGAAGGTCGATACCAGCTTGTCCTCCTCCATCATCAGTTGCGCCTCTCGCTCCGCCAGACGGCGGTTTACCTCATCCACATCCTCGCCATTCATGATAGCCTGACTCTGCTGATGCGCCAAGTCCTCCAGCTGCTCCGTTATCTTGCGGTAGCGCATTGTAAAGACATTCAGCGTATCATTCATTGGAGTGCCCGTGCACGTCTGCTTCTGCAGGTTGAGCGCTACCTGTATATCACCGTCCTCCAGTACTACAGGCAGGATAGGCTGCTCATCAATGCAGAGCGTCACGATGCGCACCGAGTCAAGCGACCCCTTGAATGAGAACTTGCCGTGCACCATATCGCATGAGTCCAGATTCACTATCTTGTCGTCCACCATATCCTTCAGGTACAACATGCGGCCGTCAGCATTCTGCAGGTCTGACGAACCCTGAATGTTGTAGTTGGTGCAGGCTGTAAACACCGTTCCCAGCATGACCGCTGATATGGTCTTTAGAAGTGAGCGCATAGCTTTTTCCGTAACTCATGCAAAAGTAGAGAGAATTATTGAGATAGAAAAAGAAATTTTTAAACTTTAACCTTTCAACTTTCAACTTTCAACTTTTTTTAGTACCTTTGCAAAAATTTACGGATAATGGACAAAACAGCAATACTACTACTACACTGCCCCGACAAGCAGGGCATCATAACGGAGATGACACGATTCATCACCGCCAACAACGGTAACATCGTCTATCTCGACCAGTATGTGGACACCGTGGACCACCGCTTCTTCATGCGAGTGGAATGGACCACCGAGAGCTTCGCCATCCCCGACGAGAAGATAGAGGAATATATCGAGACACTCTACGGCCAGCGCTATGATATGGAGTTCAAACTCTACTTCAGTGACAAGCGCCCACGCATGGCACTCTTCGTCAGCAAGATGAGCCACTGCCTCTACGACCTCCTTGCACGATACAAGGCAGGCGAACTGGAGTGCGACATCCCCTGCATCGTCAGCAACCACGAAGACCTGCGCTACGTGGCAGAGCAGTTTGACATACCTTATTACGTGTGGTCCATCAAGAAGGACTGGTCGAACAAGCAGGAAGTGGAACAGGCAGAGATGCAGCTCATGAAGGAGAAGCAAATCAACTTCATCGTCCTGGCGCGCTACATGCAGATAATCTCCGAGGATATGATTAAGGCGTTCCCAAACCGCATCATCAATATCCACCACTCCTTCCTGCCAGCCTTCATCGGCGCCAAGCCATATCATCAGGCATACCAGCGAGGCGTGAAGATTATCGGTGCCACCAGTCACTACGTGACCACCGAACTGGATGCAGGCCCCATCATCGAACAGGACGTGGTACGCATCACCCACAAGGACACCCCCGAGACCCTCGTTCTCAAGGGCAAGGACCTGGAGAAGATAGTCCTCTCCCGTGCAGTCAAGAAGCACATCGAGCGCAAGGTGCTCGCCTACCACAACAAGACTATCATCTTCAGTTAAACAGTAAGCAACAAAGTCTAGCAGCATAGCAACAACTTTGAATTAACTAGCTAATTCTCGAAATTAGCTAGTTAATTTTTTAAATTTGCTAGTTAATTTGAAACAGGAGCTAAGAGTTTATAGTTCGAAGCCAAGCGCTATGAGTTCTATACTCAGCTTTTAGGAACGAATAGGCTGTTAAAGTTGCTTAAAAGATAGGTAAAAATGGTGAAAGGGGGATTTTTCTATGAAAAATATTAGTTAACTTTGCACGCTCAAATCGCTCACTGATGGTGGGGATAATGCAAAGATAAATAATAAATAAGGTATATAAGAATGAAGAAACTGATGACATTCGTGGCGCTGGCCACGTTGCTGGTATCGTGTGGCGGAAAGCAGGAGCGTCCTAATTTCGGCGACAATGAGTATGTCGTAGCCACTATCGGTGCTCAGAATGCTGCTATGGAGACGACATTCCCTGCTACATTCAAGGGTGTGCAGGATGTGGAGATACGTCCGAAGGTGGCTGGTTTTATTACGAAAATCTACGTGAAGGAGGGTCAGACGGTGAGTGCCGGCCAGTTGCTCTTCGAGGTGGATAACGTAACGTATAGGGCAGCGGTAAATCAGGCTCAGGCTGCTGTGACATCGGCTATCAGCCAGCTGAATACTGCAAAACTGACTTACGAGAATAATCAGAAGTTGTATGCTGCCAATGTGATTGGTGACTTCGAACTGCAGTCCAGCAAGAATCAATACGAGAATGCGCAGGCTGCACTGGGACAGGCAAGGGCTAACCTGATGTCTGCCAAAGATCAGCTGAGCTTCTGTTCAGTGAAGAGTCCCGCTAATGGCGTGGTGGGCGTTCTGCCTTACAAGGTAGGTGCTCTGGTGAGTGCCTCCATCCAAGACCCATTCACGGTTATCTCCAACGGCAGTCAGGTGGAGGTGTACTTCTCTCTGACTGAGAAGGACGTGATAGAATATACCCGCAAATTTGGTTCGCTGACGGCTGCTATCGCCCAGATGCCTGCGCTGAAGCTGAAACTGGCTGACGGCACGGAGTATGGCAGCATGGGCAAGGTGACAAAGGCATCGGGCGTCATAGACCCTGTGACGGGTGCTACGACGATGATTGCTGCATTCCCTAACCCTCAGCATATACTGAAGAGCGGCGGTTCGGGCACGATACTGGTGCCTTACGTAGCTAAAGGGGCTATCATCATACCTCAGAAGGCTACCATCGAACTGCAGGATAAGCACTTCGTATATGTAGTAGGTAAGGATAACAAGGTGAAATACACCGAGATAGGTATTGAGGCTGTAGATGATGGTGAGAACTACATCGTGACCTCTGGCCTGAAGAAGGGCGACCGCATCGTAATGGATGGCGTGAACTCACTGACGGAGGGCATGGAGATAAAGCCTATCACCGAAGCTGAGTACCAGAAGAAACTGAAGAAGTCTGAGGAACTGGGCAAAGTACAGGACCAGGGTGTGTTTGCTGTAGCTAAAGCATTGAAATCATGAAACTAGATAAATTTATAAACAGACCGGTACTCTCGACCGTGATCTCCATCTTTGTGGTGCTTCTCGGTCTGATAGGATTGGTTTCCCTGCCTATCGAGCAGTACCCGGACATTGCGCCTCCTACTATCGTGGTGCGCACTAACTATCCTGGTGCTGATGCCAATACGGTGCAGAACTCCGTTCTGGCTCCGCTGGAGGAGAGTATCAACGGTGTGGAGGGCATGACATACATGACCTCTAACGCCACTAACGACGGTTCGGCTAGCATCACCGTGTATTTTGAGCAGGGTTCGAATGCCGATATGGCTCAGGTGAACGTACAGAACCGTGTGTCACAGGCATCAGCACTGCTGCCTGCCGAGGTGACTCGTGCCGGTGTGACGGTGCAGAAGCGTCAGACCTCTAACGTGCTCATCATGTCGCTGACATCGAGCGACGGCCGCTTCGACGAGAAGTTCCTCTCCAACTATGCTGATATCAACATCATCCCTGAGATGAAGCGTATCGAGGGTATCGGCGACTGTGAATCCATAGGTCTGAAGACCTACACGATGCGTCTGTGGCTGGACCCAGTGAAGATGCACGACCTGAAACTGATACCTACGGACATCACAGCAGCACTGTCGGAGCAGAATATCGAGGCAGCACCTGGTAAGTTTGGCGAGCAGTCAAGCCACCAGTATGAGTATGCCCTGAAATATACTGGCCGTCTGAAGACTCCTGAGGAGTTTGGCAACATGATTATCAAGACTGATGACATGGGCCGTGTGCTCAGGGTGAAGGACGTGGCAAACGTGGAGATGGGTGCTCTGTACTACTCTGTATCGTCGCAGATGAACGGCAAGCCGGGCGTGGTGATGATGGTATCGCAGCGTGCTGGCTCCAACGCTACGCAGTTGGTACACGACGTAAAGAAGACGGTTGAACGTCTGGAGAAGTCGTTCCCTCCAGGCATGGAGATTAAATACACGATGGACGTAACACAGTTTATCGAGGCATCGCAGGAGGAGGTTGTAAAGACGCTCTTCGAGGCTCTGGTGCTGGTGTTCATCGTGGTGTTCATATTCCTGCAAGACTTCCGTTCCACCATCATCCCTATGGTAGCAGTACCTGTATCACTGGTGGGTACAATGTTCTTCCTGAACCTCTTCGGATTCTCTCTGAACCTGCTGACGCTGGCGGCTCTGGTGCTTGCTATCGCCATCGTGGTGGATGACGCCATCGTGGTGGTAGAGGCGGTGCACGCCAAACTGGACATGGGCTACAAGAGTGCCCACAAGGCAGCTATCGATGCCATGGAGGAGATAGGCGGTGCCATCGTGTCAATCACACTGGTGATGTCAGCGGTGTTCATCCCTGTATCGTTCATGAGCGGCACGACGGGTACGTTCTATCGTGAGTTTGGTCTGACAATGGCCATGTCTATCATCATCTCGGCAGTCAACGCGCTGACCCTCTCCCCTGCCCTGTGTGCCATACTGCTGAAGCCACACGACAAGGAGGGCGAGCATAAGTCATCCTTCACGGAGAGATTCTTCAAGGGTTTCAATACCTCTTATGATAAGTTGCAGAACAAGTACCAGAAGGCGGTGACGTCGATAGTGCACAAACCCGTGATAGCCATCATAGCCGTCGTAATAGGTGCAGCAGCACTCGTAGCAGAGGCTATGATGACGAAGTCGGGTCTGGTACCTGACGAGGATACTGGTTCTGTCTTCGTATCTGTATCTATGCCTCCTGCTACATCACTGGAGAAGACTGACTCGATGATGCATACCGTGCAGAAGATGCTGCAGACCAACCCTGCCATAGAGAACTGTATGGCGGTGACGGGCTACAGCCTGATAGCCGGTCAGGGTTCGAACCAGGGTTCGTTCTTCGTAAAACTGAAGCCATTCGCGGAGCGTAACCGTTCGGAGTACTCTACCATGGTGCTGGGCATGATATACAAGCAGACGGGCATTATCAAGGGTGCGCAGATACTGGCTTTCCAGCCACCTATGGTATCTGGTTTCTCCATGACGAACAATATGACCTTCGCCATGCAGGATCGTACGGGTGGTTCGCTGGATAAGTTCTTTGGCGTGACGAAGGACTTCATCGCCGAACTGCAGAAGCGTCCTGAATTCTCCAACGTGATGACAGCCTTCAACTCTTCATATCCTCAGTACATGATAGACGTGGATGTGGCAAAGTGTAAGCAGTCTGGCATAGCGCCTTCTACCGTACTGGCCACCATGCAGGGCTACTACGGCGGCCTGTATGCCTCAAACTTCAACGCATACGGTAAATTGTACCGCGTGTATGTACAGGCAGACCCAAAGATGCGTGAGGACAAGGCATCGCTGAAGAATATCTTCGTGCGCACGCCAAGCGGCGATATGGCTCCCATAAGCGAATTTGTAAACCTGAAGAAGGTATATGGTCCGCAGGTAATCGAGCGCTTCAACCTCTTCACCTCTATTAATGTGAATGCCGCTCCTGCTGACGGTTACTCTACGGGTGACTGTATCAAGGCAATGGACGAGGTGGCTAACAACACGCTGCCTGCGGGATACACATACGAATTCTCCGGTCTGACGAGAAACGAGGCTGAGTCAAGCAGTTCGACAGCAGTAATCCTGGGCCTGTGCTTGGTATTCGTATATCTCATTCTGTCAGCACAGTACGAGTCATACCTGCTGCCTCTGTCAGTAATTCTGTCTATACCATTCGGTCTGGCTGGTGCATTCCTATTCACCAACCTCTTTGGCAAGAACAATGATATCTACATGCAGATTGCGCTCATCATGCTCGTGGGTCTGCTGGCGAAGAACGCCATCCTTATCGTACAGTTTGCATTGGAGCGTCGCAAACTGGGTATGGCGATATCATGGTCGGGCATCCTGGGTGCCGCAGCACGTCTGCGTCCTATTCTGATGACGGCACTGGCAATGATTATCGGCCTCTTCCCCCTGATTATCACTGGCATACCAGGTCTGAACCTCGTCATGTCGCCCGCCGTAGGTGAGAACGGTTATATCACTCTGGGTGCAGCCGCTATCGGCGGTATGCTCGTGGGTACCTTCTGTCAGGTGCTCGTGGTGCCAGCACTGTTTGTGATATTCCAGTACCTGCAGGAGAAGGTGAAACCTCTGACCTTCGACGATGAGGGAAACTCATCCATCGAGGCTGAACTGGCACAGTATGCTGCGCCAAAGGACATAAAGATTTCGGACTTTAAAGAAGGGTACGTGAAATGAGAAAAATCATAATGCATAATGCAAAATTCATAATTGGCATAGTGGCAATGTCACTACTCTCCAGTTGCGGACTATACAAGAAGTACGAGCGTCCGGCAGACGTGGAGGTTAAGGGCATCATGCGTGGTGCGGAGACGGCTGACAGCCTCACATTCGGCGATGTCGATTGGCACGAGGTATTCACCGACCCACAGCTACAGAGCCTCATACAGCAGGGACTGGACAATAACGACGACATGTTTGCCGCCGCTGCCAATGTAAAGAAACTGGAAGCCGCTCTGCATGCAGCACGACTGGCATTCCTGCCCACGGTGAACTTCAACCCATCGGGTACGCTGAGCAAAGTACTCACAGGTAATCGCAAGGGCGACTGGTCAAAGTCGTACGCCCTGCCAGTGTCAGCAAGTTGGACCTTCGACCTCTTTGGCAATATCCTCTCGCAGAAACGTAGTGCGCAGATGAGTCTGGAGATGGCAAAGGACAACGAGCAGGCTGTGCGCTCAAGACTTATCTGTTCGATAGCCAACAGCTACTACACCCTGCTGATGCTCGACCGCCAGTTGGAGATACTCACCGAAATGGAGGGTATCGGCAGTAATACACTGGAGATGATGAAGTTGCAGAAAGAACTGCGCGGAGCTAAGGAGACGAGCGTAATGTCAGCAAAGTCGGCACTGCTCAATATACAGGCAAACAAGGTGGATATGCGTCGCCAGATAAGCGAAGTGGAGGCATCACTGTCACTGCTCGTAGATCAGCCCGCACAGCACATAGAGCGTGGCAAACTGGCTGACCAGTCACTACCCACACGGTTTGCTACCGGCACCGAACTGTCACTGCTGCGCAACCGTCCTGACGTACACGCAGCAGAGATGAATTTGGCAGCCTGCTTCTACGATGTAGAGAATGCCCGCAGTAAAATGTACCCCACTATCACCATCTCTGGCACAGGCTCCTTCACCAATGACATAGGTACCATAGCCAATCCTGGACAGTGGCTCGCAAGATTCGTAGGAGGACTGACGCAACCTATCTTCCAGAATGGTCGTCTGCGCGCCCAACTCAAGGTGGCGAAACTCAGCTACGAGGTGGCTTTCCGCGAGTGGGAACATCAGATACTCCATGCTGGAGCTGAGGTAAGCAATGCCCTCGTAGAGTATAACAGCAGCAACGAGCAGAGCCTGATAGACCGCGAGAACGTGGAGGTGCTCACCAAAGCAGTAGATTACACTCAGCAACTCTACCGCATGAGGTCAAGCACATATCTGGAAGTGCTCACTGCACAACAGCAACTCCTCAATGCGCAAATCGATCAGGTAAGCGATGACTTCAACAAGATGCAGGCCGTAGTAAGCCTCTACAGCGCTCTGGGAGGAGGAAGGAAGTAAAAGTTGAATGTTGAATGTTGAAAGTTTAAAGCTTTATGATTTCTGACAAAGCATATATAGACCCAAAAGCGAAGATAGGCAAGAACGTGACCATCATGCCATTCGCATACATAGAGGGAGACGTGGAGATAGGCGACGGATGCGTCATCTACCCCTTCACAAGCATCATGAATGGTACACGCATGGGTAAGAATAACCGGGTGCATCAGGGTGCCGTCATCAGTGCTATACCGCAGGACTTCAACTACCGAGGCGGTAACACCCTCACCATCATCGGTGATGACAATATCATACGCGAAAACGTAGTCATAGCACGCTCATCAAAAGAGGGCGATGAACACGCTACGTGGATAGGCAACCGCAACTTCTTCATGGAGGGCGTACACCTGTGCCACGACGTGCGCGTAGGCTACGACAACGTGCTGGGATACGGCTCGAAGGTGGCTGGAGAGGTGCACATGGAGGATGACATCATCCTCTCTACTAACGTGGTAATCAACGAGAAGGCACGCATAGGACGTACCTCAATGATAGGTGCCAACTCATTCGTGACGAAGGACGTACCGCCATACATCATCGCTACTGGCAGTCCTATAGAATTTGCAGGCGCCAACAAGACCATACTGACAAAGTTGGGCAAGGACGAGAAAGTAATCGCCCACATAGCAAACGCATATCGACTGGTATTCAACGGTCAGAACGACATACTGGACGTCTGCCGACAGATAGAGCAGCAGATACCAGATGGCAAGGAGATTCAGAATATCGTGAAGTTCCTCCGAGCATCCGAACTGGGTCTCATAACAAAAATGTAAACAACAATATCTTTGCACTTTTTGATAATATTAGATTGGGCTGTCGTTGTGAAACGCCAGCCTTTTTTATTAAAAAACTTTAAAAACATTCTCCTCTTTCAACTTTCAACTTTCAACTTTCAACTTTTCTTTGTACCTTTGCATCCGCTTTTTAGCAGAAACCGTAACCGCTGGCCTCGACCAAGTTGCGTATAACAACAACATTCACACTAAAAGATCTACAAGAAAATGGATTTGATGAAAGTTGCCGAAGAGGCATTTGCAACTGGTAAGAAGTTCCCTGAGTTCAAGGCAGGCGATACAGTAACCGTTGCTTACAAGATTATCGAGGGTTCAAAGGAGCGTATCCAGCTCTATCGTGGCGTAGTAATCAAAATCTCTGGCCACGGAGACAAAAAGCGCTTCACTGTACGTAAGATGTCAGGCACTGTAGGTGTAGAGCGTATCTTCCCTATCGAGTCACCTAACATCGACTCTATCGAGGTAAACAAAGTAGGTAAGGTACGTCGCGCTAAGCTCTACTACCTGCGCAACCTCACTGGTAAGAAAGCACGCATTCAGGAGAAGCGCGTGGTGAATACCAATAAGGATTAAGAAATTAAGTCTGGCTTCGGCCAGATTTTTTTTTACAATTATAAAAAAAATTGCAGACATGATAGTAATGCTCTCACTGGTAATAATTGTTGTTGTAGGCTATATAGCTGGCAAGACGGGATATATGGATGAGGCGTTCGGCAAGAAACTCTCTGCCCTCATCGTCAATATCACTTGTCCTGCTCTCATCATATCATCCACGATGGGTGAGAAACTGCCTGAGCGCGACATGATACTGCCACTGCTGCTCATCAGCACGATAACATACGCCGTGCTTGCTGTGGCGGCATTCTTCGTACCACGTCTGCTCACAAAGAAGCCAAGCGATGAGGGAGTGATAGGCTTTGCACTGATGTTTGGTAATGTGGGATTCATAGGCTACCCTATAGTAGCCAGCATCTTCGGTCACGAGGCGGTCTTCTATGCCGCCATACTGAATGTGCCCAACACATTCTTCGTATTCACCATTGGCACCATGCTGATAGCTGACGAGAGAGTGCCTGGACAGCATCGCAAACTGCACTTCAACCATCGTCTGCTCTACTCTACCCCAATGCTCGCCGCATACCTCTCTATCATCATCGTAGCACTGGGCATTAAAGGTGTACCAGAAGCTATCAGCCGACCTTTGACCATGATAGGTAATATCACCGTGCCAGGAGCACTGATGATTATCGGCTCGATGATGGCGCAACTCTCCAAACGTGCCATGCTAGGTAATAAGACAGTATATGCCACCAGTCTGTGCAGACTAGTGGCAATACCTTTGGTGTTCTATCTTTTATTTATCTTTACTCCGTTCTCCCAACTTGTGGTGGAACTGAATACTGTCATCATAGCCATGCCTGTAGCGACCTACGGCACAATGCTATGTCTGGCATACAATCGAGATACCACGCTCATCACAGAGGTAACATTTGTCACCACAGTGCTCTCAATGATTACCATACCACTGCTGACGCAGTTATTCGGTTAGTCTTCATCCAGCAGGATATTCATCATTTCGATAGCAGACTTGGCAACAGGAGTACCAGGGCCAAAAATGGCAGCCACACCAGCCTTGTAGAGGAAGTCATAGTCCTGTGCAGGAATGACTCCGCCTGCAATAACCATAATATCCTCACGACCAAGTTTCTTGAGTTCTTCGAAGAGTTGAGGGATGAGAGTCTTGTGACCTGCAGCAAGAGAAGATACTCCTATAATATTGACGTCATTCTCCACAGCCTCACGAGCAGCCTCGGCAGGAGTCTGGAAGAGTGGTCCCATGTCTACGTCATAACCACAATCGGCATAGCCCGTTGCTACCACCTTGGCACCGCGGTCGTGACCGTCCTGTCCCATCTTAGCCACGAAGATACGTGGGCGACGTCCATACTTGTCTGCAAACTTCTGTGTGAGCTCGCAGGCCTTCTCAAATTCCTTGTCTTGATTTGCCACTGCTTTATACACGCCTGAAATAGTTCTGATTACTGCCTTATAACGTCCTACAACCTTCTCGCAGGCATCTGAGATTTCTCCCAAAGTACAACGCACTTGCGCTGCCTTAACCGCAAGGTCGAGGAGGTTTTGGTCTGACTTCTTGCCATCAGCAAACTCCTGAACGCAAGCGGTAATCGCATCCAGAGCTGCCTTGCACGCTGCTTCATCACGACCTGCCTTGAGCTGAGCCAGACTTTCCTCCTGCTGCTTACGCACGGTAGTGTTATCTACCTCGAGGATATCAATTGGATCTTCGTGGTCAAGACGATACTTATTGGTACCTACGATGGTCTGCTGACCAGAGTCGATGCGAGCTTGAGTACGGGCTGCTGCCTCCTCGATACGCATCTTTGGCACACCTGTCTCGATAGCTTTCGCCATACCACCCAGTTCCTCAATCTCCTGTATGAGAGCCCATGCTTTATGAACTAACTCGTTAGTGAGATATTCCACGTAGTAAGAACCAGCCCAAGGATCTATCTCCTTGCACACCTTGGTTTCGTTTTGTATGTATATCTGAGTGTTACGAGCTATACGAGCGGAGAAGTCGGTAGGCAGAGCGATAGCCTCATCGAGGGAGTTTGTATGGAGTGACTGAGTGTGACCCAGCACAGCAGCCATCGCCTCGATAGCGGTACGACCTACGTTATTGAATGGGTCCTGCTCTGTGAGCGACCAACCAGAAGTCTGTGAGTGGGTACGCAGAGCCATAGACTTAGGATTCTTTGCTCCAAAACTCTTCACTATCTTAGCCCACAACAAACGACCCGCACGCATCTTGGCAATCTCCATAAAATGATTGGTGCCAATAGCCCAGAAGAAGGATAGACGCGGAGCAAAAGCATCAATGTCGATACCAGCATTAACACCAGCACGGAGATACTCCAGTCCGTCAGCAAGGGTGTAGGCAAGTTCGATGTCTGCCGTAGCACCAGCCTCTTGCATATGATAGCCAGATATGGAGATAGAATTGAACTTAGGCATCTTCTGTGATGTGTATTCGAAGATGTCGGCGATAATCTTCATGGAGAAAGCAGGTGGGTAGATGTAGGTATTACGCACCATGAACTCCTTGAGGATGTCGTTCTGTATTGTGCCAGCCATCTCCTCGAGCTTTGCTCCCTGCTCCAGTCCAGCCACGATGTAGAACGCCATGATAGGCAGTACGGCACCGTTCATGGTCATAGAAACAGACATTTTATTAAGGGGTATTCCGTCAAAAAGCACCTTCATGTTTTCCACAGAACATATACTAACGCCGGCCTTACCAACATCGCCTACAACTCGCATATTATCAGGGTCGTAACCACGATGTGTAGGAAGGTCAAAGGCTACGGACAGGCCTTTCTGACCAGAGGCTAGATTACGACGATAGAATGCATTAGATTCCTCTGCAGTAGAGAAACCAGCATACTGACGGATAGTCCAAGGACGGAAAGGATACATCATAGAGTAAGGACCACGCAGATAAGGTGGTATGCCTGCTACGAAGTCAAGATGCTCCATACCCTCGAGGTCTTCCTTAGTGTAAGCAGGCTTCACCTCAATGTGTTCAGGAGTCTTCCATACATACTGTATGTTATTCTCACGCTGCCACTGGGCACCATCTTTCTTCTCTATACCTGAGAAAATATCTATATTCTTAAAGTCTTTACGTTCCATATTCAATCTCCTATTTTCAATATTTTATTGAACTCTCTCAGAGTCTCCAACTGATTCACCTTCACGTGGATAAAATGCTCTATGCCCTGAGCCTTAAGGTCTTCAGCACAAGCTGGAGCACCAGCAACAACGAACATTGTACGGCCATCCAAGTACTTGAAGGCAGCAGGAGCATATTCCGCATATTCATCATCAGAAGAACAGATGACCACAATGTCGGCACCTGCCTTGAGAGCCTCATCTATACCATCCTCCACTGTTGGGAAACCTAGGTTGTCTATAACCTTGTAACCTGCGCAGGCAAGGAAATTAGTAGAGAATTGTGCACGAGCCTGACGCCAAACGAGGTTGCCTATGGTAAGCATAAAGGCAACTGGTTGCTTATCTGCCTTTTCTGTTTCAAGGCGCAACTGCTCAAACTCTGACGCCAAACGAGTGGTGTTGAGAGGGTGCTTGCCATCAGACTTCTCATTGAAATTAGGGAACTGATTAGTGCCGAGGATGAACTCCCTGCGCTGAGCAGCTAAGGTATGACGTTTTTCATTGGTAGCATCTATATCTGCCTGCACCGTGCCTGCCTTGATGGCAGCAAGGAAACCTCCCTCATCCTCCACCTTCAAGAATATCTTCCAGGCCTCCTGAGCAATAGAGGTGGTAAGTTCCTCTATATAATAAGAACCTGCACCTGGGTCAACTACAGTATTGAAGTGACACTCTTCCTTGAGCAGCAATTGCTGATTACGAGCTATACGCTCAGAGAAGTCATCCGGAGTCTCATACGCTGCATCAAAAGGAGTAACAACAATAGAATGTACACCACCAAGAGCTGCGGACATTGTCTCTGTCTGGGAACGAAGCAAATTAACGTGAGCATCGAAAATTGTCATGTTATACTCTGTAGTAGTGGCATTGATGCACATCTGGCATGCCTCATTTTGTGCCCCATACTGCTTTACGATCTGTGCCCAAAGCAGACGAGCGGCACGGAATTTGGCTATCTCCATAAAATAATTCTCAGAAATACCCATATTAAACTTCATCTTGCTGGCAACCAACTCTGGGGCAATGCCCATGCTGGTAAGCTGTTGCATGTATTCGTTACCCCAAGCCAAGGCATAACCCAGTTCTTGAGTAATATAGGCACCCTTATTCATTAGGGAAGCAGAGTTGACAGTAACAAAACGGAAGTTAGGATAATCCTTCAGTATATTGGTGATGACAGGAGCGAAGTTCTGCATAATCATCTCCGCATGCTCCTTACCATTCATCACTTTCTCTAGAGGATCCCAGTCAAGAGAACCTACCACTTTCTCCTTGTTGTAACCTTTCTTTTCGAAATAATCAACTAGAATCTGTGCCAGTTCCACACTCTTGCGCTTACAAGTAGAGAAATTCACCTCTACGATGTCGCAGTATATGCCATCGAGAAGTTGCTCGATGTACTCAGGACTGACTTTCTCCTTTGGTACGTTAAAAGACAACGAGTCAATTCCCTTGTTAAGAATATCAAGAGCCTTCTTGTTGGCCTCCACAGCATCTTCCGCGTCTATTTCCTGACGGATATACCATGTATTGTCGTCCTTCTTGTTACCACGAACGAAAGGGAATTCTCCAGGAAGGGCATTAGGCGTTGCAAGTTGCTCAACATTCTCCTTGCGGTAGAAAGGCTGCACGGCAAAACCTTCTGGTGTGCGCCACACGAGGCGCTTTTGGAAGTCTGCACCCTTCAGATCTACTTCTATCTTATCGAGCCACTCCTGAGTAGTAGGAATCTGAAACTCGCCAAATAGTTTTTCTTTTGTTTCTGACATATTGTTTGGGTATTAATTTCTTTTATGGTGGACAAAGATAATAATAAAAAATGAAAGTTGAAAGTTGAAAGTTGAAAGTTTTTGAGAAAAGATAGTTTTTTTGAAATATTTCCTTATTTATATATGTTATTTTCATTTTTTTTTGTAACTTTGCGCTTCGTATATTAAAAAAAATAAATGGACTGGTTAATTAATCTCTTTACAAACACAGAGAGTATGGCACATATTGCTATGCTTTATGCTGTGGTGATTGCTGTCGGTGTTTACCTCGGCAAGATTAAGATTGGTGGTATCTCTCTTGGGGTCACCTTCGTTCTCTTTGCCGGTATTTTGGCTGGACACCTCGGATTCACTGCTCCCACACCTACCATTTCATTCGTACAAGACTTCGGACTTATACTTTTTGTCTTCATGATAGGCTTGCAAGTAGGTCCTGGCTTCTTTTCATCGTTTAAGGAGGGGGGGCTAACCCTTAATCTTCTGGCGACCTCACTCATAATACTTAACATTGCTGTGATGTTTGGATGTTACTTCGCCTTCTTTGACACCAGCAATCCACAGAATCTACCTATGATGGTAGGCACGCTATATGGTGCTGTAACTAACACCCCAGGTCTAGGTGCTGCGCAAGAGGCCCTGCTTTCTATCATGGGCGACAATACTCCCGCTATCGCCAATGGCTATGCCTGCGCATATCCTCTTGGTGTGGTCGGCATTATTGGTGCAACAATCTTGGTAAGGTATATCTGTCGCATAAAAATGGCAGAAGAGGAGAAAGAACTGGAGAGCCATGAGAGCGACCTCAAACAAATACCACATTTGATGCATCTTTTGGTACAAAATCAGTTCCTTGCCGGTCACACCATACTAGAACTGCACGACTTTATGCGTCGAGACTTTGTTTGCTCACGAATACTACGAAACGGCGAACTTATCTTCCCTAAAAGTTCCACAACTCTCGAACTAGGCGACAAACTTTTTGTCGTATGTTCTGAGGCTGATAAGGATGCTGTACAAGCATTCATAGGAATAGAGACCATCGTGCCTGAATTTGCTGAACAAGAGAAAAACAAACAACTGGTAAGTCGCCGTATCGTAATCACCAAACCTGAGATTAACGGAAAGACACCCGCTAAACTACATTTTGCCAGCATTTATGGTGTCAACCTCACTCGTGTGACCCGTCAAGGTATGGAGATCTTCGCTCGTCAGGACTTACCATTACAGGTAGGTGACCGCGTTATGGTAGTCGGCGACGAGGTTTCGGTTAATCGTGTATCTTCTGTTCTGGGTAATGCTGTTAAGCGTCTTGACAATCCTAATATAGCAACAATATTTATCGGAATTATCCTTGGCATCATCCTAGGAAGCATACCATTTGCATTCGACTGGATACCAGTACCGCTGAAACTCGGTCTCGCCGGCGGTCCACTGATTGTCGCCATCCTCATAGGGCGCTATGGCTATAAAGTACATCTTGTGACATACACCACCACCTCTGCCAATTTTATGCTACGTGAAATAGGTTTGGTATTATTCCTTGCCAGC
This sequence comes from uncultured Prevotella sp., assembly GCA_905233245.1. Taxonomy (GTDB): domain Bacteria; phylum Bacteroidota; class Bacteroidia; order Bacteroidales; family Bacteroidaceae; genus Prevotella. The sequence goes on from CAJODK010000002.1 coordinate 34,813, forward strand.
GTAGGCATAAAGGCTGGTGCCAACTTCGTAGATACCGTCATTAATGGAGACGGACTGCTCTATGTCGGTACTGGCTTCCTTATTACTACACTGCCTATACTCATAGTAGGTACAATAGCCCGCAAAAAATACAACTTCAATTACTTCAGCATAATGGGTATGCTTGCAGGTGCTACTACTGACCCACCAGCACTGGCTTTTGCCAATGCCAGTTGTAGCAAGGATGCCCCATCTATCGGCTACTCTACGGTATATCCGTTGAGCATGTTCCTACGTATCTTCACTGCACAGATGATAGTGCTATTCTTCTGTTCTTAGAAATATGAAAACAAAACGTTACTTAACACTACTTGCATTTTTTGCTCTACCGAGCATTGTTGCTTGGGGGCAGATGAAAGAATTATCTGATAACCTACAGCAGGTGGATCCTCATGGTTTTGGCCTCACAGCTATGTGTATGGGGGTAGTATTCCTATGCCTCGCACTGCTCTATGTATTCTTTCTCATCTTTGGATGGTTTGCAGATCGCAGTCGTCGCATCGCTGTGACACAGCCCATCAAACCTATGGTACGCACTGCAAAGAAGATAGAAAAGGTACGTCAAATTACAACTAATATCCTGCAAGAGGGCATCGAACTCAAGGGACGTGACAAGGAAGTTTATGTAGCTGTCATCTCCTTGGCGCTCAATCAGTACTTTGACGATGTACATGACGTAGAATCTGGTGTACTGACCATCAAACCAGCGCGTACTTCGTGGAATGAGCACAATACTTTCAACAACCAACTCACACTCCACAATTTTATCAACAATGTATAATCCAATCATTTCAAAATAAACAAACAAAGTGAAAAAGTACGAATATACTATACAAGGTGTAGATTACGAGGTAGAGATCGTAGAAGTAGAAGGCTCTCATGCCAAGGTCAATGTCAACGGCGTGAATTTCGACGTAGAGATGAAGACTCCTATTTCTATAGGTAAGCAGGTGGTAAAACCTTCTGCCAAAAAGCCTACCCCCGTGCCAGTCAAGGGCGAAGCTCCTAAGAAAGACAGTAAAACCGAACCGGTACAAGCTGGAGAAGGCGCAAAGGTCATCTCTCCTTTACCAGGCATGATTACCAGCGTCAATGTTAAGGTGGGCGATGCAGTAGCAGTTGGCGATACTGTCGTAGTGCTCGAAGCTATGAAGATGCAGAATAATATAGAGACCGAGACAGCAGGCACCGTCACTAGTGTGATGGTAGGCGTCGGTGAATCTGTCATGGAGGGTACCGTATTGGTGACCGTAGCATAAAACCATAAAGAACAATGAGCGTTAGTGAATTCATAACACAGAACTTCAGCGAGTTCGTAAATTACACCAGCTTTGCTAATGCAGAGGCAGGCAATATCGTTATGATTGGTGTTGGTGCACTCTTCATCTGGCTAGCTATAAAGAAAAATTTTGAACCTCTGTTGCTCGTTCCTATCGGATTGGGCATCATCTTGGGCAATATACCATTCAAGATGGATGCAGGGTTGGAGATTGGTCTCTATGAAGAAAATTCTGTGCTCAATATTTTCTATCAGGGTGTACGACAGGGATGGTATCCACCATTAGTATTCCTTGGCATTGGTGCCATGACAGACTTCTCCGCACTAATTGCCAATCCCAAACTTATACTCATCGGTGCAGCTGCACAGTTTGGTATTTTCGGAGCATATATGATAGCTCTCGCTCTGGGCTTTGATCCTGCTCAGGCTGCCAGCATCGCTATCATCGGCGGTGCTGATGGCCCTACGGCAATCTTCCTATCCAGCAAGGTATATCCAAACTTCCTCGGTGCAGTCGCTGTCTGCGCCTACTCCTACATGGCTCTTGTGCCAGTTATTCAGCCCGTTATCATGCGTCTGCTCACCACAAAAAAGGAACGTCTTATTCGCATGAAACCTGGTCGCAAGGTCTCCAAAACAGAGAAGATACTCTTCCCCATCATTGGCCTTCTCATGACCACTTTTATAGTACCATCCGGACTTCCACTGCTTGGCATGCTTTTCTTTGGCAATCTTCTCAAGGAGAGTGGCAAGACAGATCGTCTGGCTAAGACGGCATCTACATCACTTAACGATATTGTTGTGATACTCCTCGGTCTCACTGTTGGTTGTTCTACACAGGCTAGCGAGTTTCTCACCTTTGACACCATCAAGATATTCCTCATCGGTGCCTTTGCCTTCATAATAGCAACTGCGAGTGGTGTCATTTTCGTTAAAATTATGAATCTCTTCTTGTCGAAAGACAACAAGATAAACCCACTCATAGGTAACGCAGGAGTAAGCGCTGTACCTATGGCTGCACGTATATCCAACAATCTCGGCCTGGAGTACGATCGCCATAACTTCCTGCTTATGCACGCCATGGGACCTAATGTGGCAGGCGTCATAGGCAGCGCCGTAGCAGCAGGTACGCTGCTCAGTTTTTTCACGAACTAAACGACAAAACAACTAAACAATATGAAAATTTCACGTATTGATCACCTTGGAATAGGTGTGGAGAGCATCGATGCCGTGCTCCCTTATTTTGAAAATGTACTCGGACTTAAGTGTTACGCTGTAGAAGAGGTAGCTGACCAGAAGGTGAAGACAGCTTTCCTGAAAGTTGGTGAAGTAAAGTTGGAACTCCTCGAGCCCACATCTCCTGACTCCGCTGTTGCTAAGTGGTTAGAGAAAGGTGGAAAAGGTGTTCACCACGTCGCTTTCGCTGTTGAAGATGGTGTAGCAGAGGCTCTCATAGAGTGTGAGAACAAAGATATCCGCCTCATTGACAAAACACCACGGCCAGGTGCGGAGAACATGATTATTGGTTTTCTGCATCCTAAGTGTACCGCAGGCATCCTTACAGAACTCTGCGAGCCAAAGAAGTAATAACTAGTAACTTATAACTTTTTTACAACTGTAAAAATTATGTCAGTACAAGCTGAAAAAATAAAGAAACTGATAGAAAACCGCGAGCAAGCTCGTCTCGGCGGTGGTGAAAAAGCTATCGACAAGCAACATCAGCGAGGTAAATACACGGCACGTGAACGTATCAACATGTTACTCGATGAGGGTTCATTCGAAGAATATGATATGTTCAAGCTTCACCGTTGCACAAACTTCGGCATGGAAAAGAAACAGTATCTCGGTGATGGTGTGGTAGTCGGTTCTGGAACCATCGATGGTCGACTTGTATTCGTCTTCGCACAAGACTTCACCGTCAATGGTGGTTCATTATCCAAAACCATGTCAGAAAAGATCTGCAAGGTTATGGACATGGCAATGACAATGGGGGCTCCAGTCATAGGCATCAATGACTCTGGTGGTGCACGTATTCAGGAAGGTATCGATGCCCTTGCTGGCTACGGTGAAATCTTCGAGCGCAACATCCTCGCTTCTGGCGTTGTACCACAGATTTCCATGATTTATGGTCCTTGTGCTGGTGGTGCCGTTTACTCCCCTGCTCTTACCGACTTTACCCTTATGATGGAGGGTACATCATATATGTTCCTCACGGGTCCTGCAGTAGTCAAAACCGTCACTGGCGAGGATGTTGATGCAGAGCACCTCGGTGGCGCTTCTATACACGGTTCTAAGTCTGGTGTGACACACTTCACCGCCAAAACCGAGGAGGAAGGCATACAAATGATTAAGACACTTATGTCTTACATACCATCCAACAATATGCAGGAAACGCCTCGTCGTGAGTGCACCGATCCTATTGACCGCCTCGATGACTCCCTCAACGAAATTATCCCAGAGGATCCTAACCAAGCTTACGATATGTATCAGGTCATCTCTGCTATCGTTGATGATGGTGAGTTCCTTGAGGTTCAACCTAGGTTTGCTAAGAATATAATCATCGGTTTCGCACGCTTCAACGGCCAGTCTGTTGGTATCGTGGCCAATCAACCATCTGCCTATGCTGGCGTACTAGATGTTAATGCATCCCGTAAGGGTGCTCGCTTTGTACGCTTCTGCGACGCCTTCAACATTCCTATTGTCAGCCTTGTTGATGTACCTGGGTTCCTACCTGGCACTGGTCAGGAATACAATGCTGTAATCTTGCATGGTGCTAAACTCCTATATGCTTATGGTGAGGCTACTGTGCCCAAGGTGACTATCACCCTTCGTAAGTCTTATGGTGGCTCACACATCGTGATGGGTTGCAAACAACTCCGCGCAGATATCAACTATGCATGGCCCTCTGCTGAAATTGCCGTTATGGGCGCAGCTGGTGCCGTTGCAGTACTGCAGGCAAAAGGTGCTAAGCAAGTCAAAGAAGAAGGTGGTGATGTACAGGCATTTCTCGCTGAGAAGGAAGCTGAGTATTCCGAGCTCTTTGCCAATCCTTATCAGGCTGCAAAATATGGTTACATCGATGATGTAATTGAGCCTCGCAATACACGATTCCGCATCTGTCGCGCTTTGGCTCAACTAGCTACCAAGCGACAGGCTCTGCCAGCCAAGAAACACGGCTGTATCCCTATGTAACACCTAAACAAAAGTTAACAATCCGTAAACTATAGGTCTGAACACCCGTAGTTTACGGATTTTTTTGTAACTTTGCACAGATAAATTGTGCAAAACAATGAAGAAGATACTTTTTGTCAATCAGGACACCATTCCTTACGTAGATGAAACAGAGCAGGCAAGGCTCGGCATGCAGATTCCTAACAAGTTGCAGGACAACGATTGTGAGATACGTACTTTCATGCCACTTTGGGGTAACATCAACGAACGTCGTGGACAACTTCACGAGGTGATACGCCTCTCTGGCCTCAATATTCCCATCTGCGATTATGACCATCAACTCATAATCAAGGTAGCGAGCATACCTCAGACCAAGTTGCAGGTGTATTTCATTGATAATGATGACTTCTTCGCACGCAAAGCACAGACGGTTGATGCCGAAGGCAAACCTTTCTCTGACAATGATGAGCGCGCAGCATTCTTTGCGCGTGGTGTCATTGAGACCATTAAGAAACTTCACTGGATACCTGACTACATAATCTGTAATGGATGGATGTCTGCCATGTTGCCTATCCTTGTAAGGGAAGCCTACAAGAGTGAACCTGCAATAGCAGAGGCAAAGATTATCACATGCATATACAACGAGACACCAGAGGCCGTCTTCAACAAAGTAAAGAAAGAAGCCCTCTATTTCAATAGTATTAATGCCGACCTGCTCCACGACTACTCCGATATCATGAACGAGACGGACATAGTCAAGATTGCCATAGACTACTCTGACGGCATCATAGCAGCACTCCCGGACAGTTATGAGCCTGCGCTATCTTACGCCCGCGAACAGGGAAAACGCGTTATGGACTACATAGCTGACGACTCAGCAGCATCATACAACGCATTCATCGAGTCTCTCTAGCATACGATAATGAAACGATTTCTCTTCTTAATATCAGCTATCTCACTATTGCTGGCATCATGCGATGACTCTACTGACACACTCGGTGGCTCAATCACTGATATCAGCGACAATATGGAGTTTGATACCAATGAGATCTACATCGCCTCAGAGTCTGTCAAGGGCGACCCTGATGCCATCAATGCACGTTCAAGCTACGCATACCTCGGTCAGATGTATGATGATGAAACATTCTCCAATATCAAAGCCGATTTTATGACACAGGTAGTGCCATTGGTTAATCAGTACCTGCAGTCCTACAATCGCGTCAGTCTCTTCGCACACATTGACTCTATCATGGTGTTTGATGACAACGGCACACTGCTACCCATAGGCAAAGATCTTGACGAAGAAACACGAGCAAAGAAGATGCAGTATCTCAAAGCGGACTCCTGTATGCTAACTTTCTACGTATCATCCCATCAGGGTGATTCCCTGGCACAGATGTCGCTATGCGTACGCGAACTCAAAGAGCCGTACAGCGAAACTGAGGAATATCCTATCTCATTCGACCCTGAGGCTAAGGGACTACTGCGCACTGATGCTGGTTCGCTCAATGAGACACGCACCTATTCCATTAAAAATATGGTGGCAGAGGGTCTTAAAAAGACTTCTACTTCCAGTAGCCACTACATCAGCATACCGCTTAACCGCGAGTACAAATCGCGTGACGGCGAGACATACTCCAACTACGGCACATATCTCATGAAACAGTACCTCGATGAGAATGCCAACTACCACTACGGTTATAACAACCAGACAACATTTCTTGAACAACTGTCTCCTGGTTTCTTCCTTAAGCATATTGGAGGTGAAGGTGCTATGAGCAAGATTACTGCCACCACACTTACCACATATTATAGGGCTAAGTTTCCTAATTCTGCAAAACCTGATTCCATACATCGTCTCACTGCTGTATTCAGCGGCACAGAGGAGAGCATACAGCACTCTACCATCAACGATGACGGCATCGATAATCTTATAGAAAGGAGCAAGGTCAATGATTTCACGTACGTCAAGAGTCCTAATGCTATCTATACACAGCTCACACTCAACATTCTTGACATCATGGAAGGTCACGAGAGTGACTCCCTCAGCACTGTCCGCATCTTTGTACCACGACTCAATAAAGAGAGTGACAGCGAATATACATTCTCCGCGCCCTCCACACTCCTCCTTCTCCCCACTGATTCTGTCAAGAATTTCTTTGAGAAGAAACAGGTGACCAATGGTCGCACATCGTACGTCGCTTCCTTCTCATCCTCTGTCAACGGTTACACTTTTGGCAATATCTCTTCACTCATCAGTACTCTGTGGAAAGCATATAAAGAGGGGAAGGCAGGTGATGATTGGAACAAGTTTATGTTGATTCCTGTAGAGATTAGCTACTCAACTATGGGCTCTGCCAAATTGCTTAATAAGGTCAGCCATTCTATGGCATTAGAAAGTTCACGACTCAGAAAGAGTTACAACTCTGGCGACAAGTCTTCTGACAAGAACTACGGAGCCATCAGGGCCAGCATTATCTACACTAGATACAAGGAATAATGGCAGACAACTATCTCGAAAACCACTATGAGGAATATCTCAAGCGTAAGGCAGAGTGGGAGAAGAAAAAGAAGTTAAAGAAGTTAAAGAAGTTAAGAAATTCAAGAATATGATAAAAATCACTTTCCCAGATGGTTCAGTTCGCGAATATGAAAGCGGTATAACTGGCCTACAGATAGCAGAGAGCATCTCTCCTGCATTAGCACGTAGTGTAGTAGCGTGTGGTGTCAATGGTGAGACTACCGAACTCAATCGTCCTATCACTACCGATGCCACTATTGCGCTCTATCGTTTTGAGGATGAAGAAGGCAAGCATGCCTTCTGGCACACCTCTGCCCACCTTCTCGCAGAAGCTCTGCAGGAACTATATCCTGGCATACAGTTTGGATTCGGTCCCGCTACGGAGAATGGTTTCTTCTATGACGTTCAGTTGCCTGATGGCGAGATGATCAAAGAGGGTGACTTCAAGAAGATAGAAGACAAGATGCTCGAACTGGCTCGCAAGGATGAGGCTGTTGTTCGCAAGGAAGTTGCTAAGGCCGATGCCATAGCACAGTTCTCTGCACAGGGTCAGGAGTATAAGGTAGAACATATCGACCAAGACCTTGAAGATGGTACAATCACAACCTATACACAGGGTGCATTCACTGACCTATGTCGCGGTCCGCACATTGTTTCCACTGGTATCATCAAAGCCATCAAACTTACCAGCATAGCAGGTGCTTTCTGGCGTGGCGATGCTTCCAAGGCACAGCTACAGCGTCTCTATGGCATCACCTTCCCTAAGAAGAAGATGCTTGACGAATACCTCGTAATGCTCGAAGAGGCCAAGAAGCGTGACCACCGCAAGATTGGCAAGGAGATGGAACTCTTTATGTTCTCTGAACGTGTAGGTAAAGGATTGCCAATATGGTTGCCAAAGGGCACTGACCTGCGTCTGCGCTTGCAGGAGATGCTTCGCACCATACAGAAGCGTTTCGGCTATCAGGAGGTTATCACTCCACATATCGGTTCTAAGAACCTCTATGTCACCTCTGGTCACTGGGCTCACTACGGCAAGGACTCCTTCCAGCCTATCCACACCCCTGAGGAGGATGAGGAATATATGCTCAAACCTATGAACTGTCCTCATCACTGCGAGATATTCGCCTCTAAGCCACGCTCTTATCGCGAACTCCCATTCCGCTGTGCAGAGTTTGGTACTGTATATCGCTACGAGCAGTCTGGCGAGCTTCACGGACTTACACGCGTGCGCTCTTTCACTCAGGACGATGCTCACATCTTCTGCCGTCAGGATCAGGTGAAGAGCGAGTTCCTTCGCGTGCTCGACATAATACAGGCTGTATTCTCCATCTTCGGTTTCAAGGATGAGCAGGTAGAGTTCCAGATTTCTCTGCGCGATCCTAATGACAAGGAGAAGTATATCGGTACTGATGAACAATGGGAATCCGCAGAACAGGCTATTATCGATGCTTGCGCAGAACGCGGTCTTAATGCTCGCACCGAGACTGGCGAAGCTGCTTTCTACGGTCCTAAACTTGACTGCATGGTGAAAGATGCTATCGGTCGTCGTTGGCAGTTGGGTACTATTCAGGTTGATTATCAGCTTCCAAACCGTTTCGAACTAGAATACACCGCAGAAGACAATACCAAGCAGCGTCCTGTAATGATACACCGTGCTCCATTCGGTTCTATGGAGCGCTTTACTGCCGTACTCATTGAGCACACCGCAGGTCACTTCCCACTATGGCTCACCCCAGAGCAGGTGGCTATCCTGCCTATCTCCGAGAAGTACAATGATTACGCTGAGCAGGTACAGGAGTACCTCGCTACTGTTGGCGTACGCGCTGTGGTGGACAATCGTAATGAAAAGATAGGCCGTAAGGTGCGTGATAATGAAATCAAGCGCATCCCTTACATGATAATTGTAGGAGAGAAGGAAGCAGCCGAAGGTACTGTCGCTATGCGTCAGCAGGGCGGTGGCGAACAAGCTGTTATGTCCATGCAGGAGTTTGGCCAGCGCATCAACAGCGAGGTTGCTGAACAGCTTCAGGCTATGAACATCCGTCCGAAAGACTAAGCACCCGCATGTGGAAGCTAAGCACCCATAAAAAGTTTAAATTCGTGTGATGGTATGAACGCCCTTAACGCCTTTCAGTTTCTTTATGAGGGAGTTAAGTCTTGTGGTATCGCTGGCAGTAATGGTGAGAACCCCACGGAAGAGGCCATCATCAGAATCGATATTGATAGAGCGAAGGAGGATATTTTCTTCCTTCGCTATTATTGATGTCATATTGTTAACGATGGCAATATCATCCCTACCTGTCACTCTGATGGAGATATCATACTGTCCTGTACCCTTACCACTCCACTGAGCCTTCACTATACGATAACCGAAACGTCTGCGCAATTCTGCAGCATTAGGACAATCCATACGATGTATCTTAATACCACCACTAACAGTGACAAATCCAAAGACATCGTCGCCATAAATAGGCCGACAACATTTCGCCAATGAGAAGTCTATACCCTTCACATTACGGTCGATGATGAGTACGTCCTCACCATCATATCTCCTCACGCCAGGAGTTTTTTCGTGAAGTACAAACTCTGACGCAGACACATGCTCCTTATGTTCTTCCTCTACCCTCTCCTCCTTCTTCTCTATCCTCTCATCTTCCTCTTCCCTTCTAAGTTCCGAGAGAGCCTTCCTAATCTTAGACCTGGCATGTGGTGATGTAGCGATGTTGAGCCATTCGCGCTTGGGGGTCTGCTGATTGCTTGTCATTATCTCCACCGTATCACCAGAGCGCAGGCGACGGCGGATGGGCACTGCCTTACCATTGATTTTTGCTCCTATGCAGGTGTTTCCTATGCGTGAATGAATATTGTATGCAAAGTCAAGGACAGTAGCGCCAGCTGCAAACTTCTTGATATCGCCCTTAGGGGTGAATACGAAGACCTCATCATCGTAAAGGTCACGACGAAACTGATCCATCGCCTGCATATCGTCACCAGCTTCGAGAGCCGAACGTATGGCAGCAAGCCACTGGTCAATTCCTCCACCCGACTGTTTGACGCCCTTGTAGCGCCAGTGCGCAGCGAGACCATGTTCTGCGATGTCGTCCATTCGCTCTGTACGTATTTGCACCTCTACCCATCGCTGTTCTGGCCCCAACACAGTGGTATGGAGAGATTCATAGCCATTGCTCTTAGGCACACTGAGCCAGTCGCGCAGTCGTTTGGGATTAGGCTGATACATGGAAGTGACGAGGGCGTAGGTTTGCCAACATGCTACCTTCTCATTCTCCTCCTTTGCATCGAGGATTATTCTAATGGCAAAGAGGTCATATATGCCCTCAAACGGACATCTCTGTTTCTTCATCTTCTGCCAGATGGAATATATGGATTTTGTGCGTCCCTTGATATGGAAATGCAGTCCTGCCGCTTCGAGGCGCTCGCTGACAGGAGTGATAAAGTCTTGTATGTATTTTTCACGAGCCTCCTTCGTCTCGGAGAGCTTGCCTTTAATATGGTTGTAAGCCTCAGGTTCGAGATATTTGAGCGACAGATCCTCCAGTTCGCTCTTTAGTTTATAGAGTCCTAGTTTATGTGCGAGCGGTGCGTAGAGATAACTCGCTTCTTCGCTCACTCTGCGTTGCGTTTCTTGGTTGCTGACTTTCCCCAGATGTCTCATCTGATATACACGATCTGCTATCATGATGAGTATGACGCGCATATCCTCTGCAAAGGACAGCAGGAGATTGCGAAAGTTTTCAGACTCTATAGCAGGTGATTTCTTATACAGTTCCTGTACCTTATTGAGTCCTCTCAGTATCTTGGTGACACTCTCACCATAGCTACCATCATCCTCCTTGCCGTCACTGTATAGTTTGGCAGCCGTGACGGCATCCTGCCCCAATCCTATCTCATCGGAGCATATTCGAGCTATTTCTTCCGTACGAAGGCTCACTTTGCTTCTTCCATATCACCCTCAATATAGAGTCTTACCATCTCTGGCGTACCGTTAGTGCGCACGGTGATGGTCTTTTTGAAGTGTCCAGGGAATTTTCCCTTGCCGTTATAAGTCACATTGATGGTGCCTGTTTCGCCTGGTTTGATTGGCGATTTTGTATATTTTGGCACTGTGCATCCGCATGATGCTACAGCAGAGTTAATGACAAGAGGCTGGTCACCCGTATTAGTAAAGGTGAATACACATTTCTGTATAGGTTGACTCTCAGAGAATGTGCCATAGTTGTGCACATTCTTGTCAAATTCTATTTTTGCCTGCGAAAACAATGGTAACACCAACGTTAACGTTAACATTATTGAGAATAGTCTTTTCATATCACATTATACTCTATACTTTATACTTTATACTCTATACTCTATACTAATTCAAACAATTGCGACGGTGATTTCCTCTTGAGGTCTTCTACCATGAAGTCCTTACCTGCTATGAGCCCGTAGGAACGCAGTATCTGCTCCACGGTCTTAAGTGCGAGTACGGGGTGATTATTCTCCTCACTGAGGTGACACAGCCAGACATGCTTGAGTTCCTGTGTGGCGTAGTTGGCGATGGCCTCAGCACATTCCTGATTAGAGAGGTGTCCCGTAGGTCCGTCTATGCGTGTCTTAAGATGCTGTGGGTAGTTGCCTCCCCATAACATTTCCTTATCGTAGTTAGCCTCGAGCACCAGATAGTTGGCCTCGCCGATATACTTCTGCATCTCCTCAGTAACATGCCCTACGTCGGTCATCAGACAGAAGGTAATATCCTCTGTCTCAATGCGGTAGCCCACATTACCAGCACTATCATGCGGCACAGCGAATGGAGTGATATAGAAATCACCAAGTTTTACGCGTGCATCCTTTTCTACATACTTACACAGATTGCTGGGCACCTTCTTTGGTACGCAGTAATTACGTTCTATGCCACCATGCACATCACGGGTGGCATAGACGGGTATATTATACTCGTTGCTAATCACTCCGACTGCCTTGATATGGTCGGCATGATCGTGAGTTATAAGTATGCGGTTTACGTTACTGAGACTTAGTCCGTATTCGTGCAGATATTTCTTTATCGTACGTATCCCCACGCCTGCATCTATCAGCATTGCATCGCCGCTGGCAGTCTGTAGAAAATAGCAATTCCCGCTACTCCCACTGCCGATGGAGAGAAATTTCAACATTTTTAGGTTAATATTTTGAATACAAAGGTAGCAAAAAAAAATTGTATACTCTCTTTTTTTTACATTATTTAGTAGAAAACGACGAAAAATCAAAAATAATTCGTATCTTTGCAGAAGCGATGAAGACACTGACAGTATATAAGGCGAGTGCGGGGAGTGGAAAGACTTTCACTCTTGCAGTAGAGTATATCCGTCTGCTGATAGAAAATCCGGAGTCTTTCCGTGGCATTCTGGCCGTAACCTTCACCAACAAGGCTACAGAGGAGATGAAGATGCGTATTCTCTCGCAACTCTATGGCATCGCCAATAATTTCCCTTCTTCTCAAGTTTACGTCAAGGCTCTAAAGGAGAGGCTTGGCAGCAATTATACCGACAGGTTGATTGCTGAACGAGCGGGAAAGTCGCTTCACCTGCTACTACACAACTACCACTTTTTTCGCGTGCAAACCATCGACACGTTCTTTCAGTCAGTGCTGAGGAATCTGGCTCGCGAACTGCAACTGAATGCTAATCTGCGCGTGGAACTCAATACCAAGCAGGTAGTGGAACAGGCTATAGACAATCTCATCGACTCCATCGCAGATGACGGTAAACTGCGCAACGTCGTAATGGGCTATATCCACGAGAGAATGGCAGGTGGCGAGTCATGGAACTTTATCCGAGGCATCAAGGACTTTGGTGGCAATATCTTCAAGGACTTCTACAAAGAGCACCGCAAGAGACTCAACGAGGTCGCACAAGACCCTAACTTCTTCAACAAGTACAAGTCCAAGATGAATGCCATTATGGAGAGTCTGGACACGAAATACCGCGAGATAGGTGAAGAGGCGATGCGCATAGTGGAGGAGCACGAGCTATCGTTCACTGACTTCAGTTATGGGGCAACGGGTGCTTTGGGCTATTTCATCAAGATGGCCAATGGCAAATTCAGCGAGATAGACATGACGAAGGGGCGCATGAAGCAGGGTTTGGATGACCCCGAGACATGGGTAGCGAAGAAGACGGAAAATCGCGAGGATATCATCGCTTTCGTAATGAGTACCCTGCACCCACTGATGCGACGCACTGAGAGCCAACGAAAAATTGACGTGAGGCAGTATATGTCTGCCAAGCGTACAATGGAGCATATCAACAATGTGTGGTTATTGCGCTATGTGGAGTCCTTTGCAAAAGACCTCAACGATGCGGAACAGCGTTTCATGCTGAGCGACACCCCCACCCTGCTGAGCGAGATGGTCAAGGACGAGGACTCGCCATTCATCTTTGAGAAGATAGGAGCACATCTGGAGCACATCATGATAGACGAATTTCAGGATACGAGTATAGTACAGTGGCGCAATTTCAAGAGCCTACTCCGTGAATGCATGGACAATGGCCATAGCAACCTACTCGTGGGCGATGTAAAACAAAGCATATATCGCTGGCGCTCAGGTGATTGGAGATTGCTAAATGGCGATATCGAAAAGGATTTCCAAAATGGAGCAATTGACTACCGTCCCTTAAGCAAGAACTTCCGTTCTGAGCCTAATGTGATTCATTTCAACAACATTTTTCTGCGCGCTACTGCTGACATAGAGGTAGGAGCAATAGCCGAGGAGACACTACCACTGGCAGAGCAACTACGCAAGGCTTATAGCGATGTGGAGCAAATGCTACCCTCTAACTCCCCCCTCCAGGGGGAGGATTCTGGCGGCTTCGTGCACATCGAACTGATTGGCAAGGAGACTGAGCGTTCTATGGAGGAACGCACGCTCGACATCATAAACACACTAAAGAACTCCCCCTCGGGGGAGAATCAGGAGAGGCACATAGCCATCCTCGTGCGTGGCAACAAGGAAGCCATTGCGATGGCGACATTCCTCAAGAGCCAGGGCATCAACGTAGTATCAGCAGAGGCCTTCCGACTGGATGCTTCCAAGGCGGTGCGCAAGATTATCGAGGAGATGGAGAATCGTCGCACCCAACTCACCTCTATGTCGCTGCACGACCTCGCAGAGGAGATAGTACGCGAGAATATGGAGGGCGAGGATAGTAAAGTCTGGAGAGAAGAGGGAGCCTACATCACCACCTTCTTTGACCGTCTGAGCGACTTCACACGCAATACATCCACTGTGCTTGAGGACTTTCTCAGAGCATGGGAGGACGACATATGCAGCAAGACCATCGAGACGCCTGACACTGACGGTATACGCATCATGACAATACATAAGAGTAAGGGATTGGAATTCAAGCATGTCATACTGCCCTACTGCAACTGGCGCTTGGAACAGCGACAGGTGATATGGTGCGAACCCCAAGATGCGCCTTTCAACGAACTCCCCATCGTGCCTCTTAACTACTCTTCGGTGAACGCCTTCCGTGACACCATCTACTACGACGATATACAAAAGGAACACGTGCAGAATATGGTTGACAACCTCAATCTGCTCTACGTTGCAATGACACGTGCTTGCCAATCGCTCTTCGTGATTGGGGAACGAGGAGAGAAGACCAACTCCCGACGCTCCTTCACCATCGAACAGGCCATACGCCAACTTCCGCCAGAGATAGAGGGTTTGCCAGTGCATATCAGCATCCCTGAGGATGAGACAGAGGATATCGAGGTGAACTATGGCAACCTTAACCCTAACAAACCCTCATCCCTCATCCCTCATCCCTCATCAATAAACCCCTTCTCTCCCACCATCACTCCACTCACTATCCCCGTTACTTCTTTGGAGAGTGAGGCGATATTTCGACAGAGTAATAAGAGTAGGGTATTTGCTGAGGACTGCATCAACGAGACCGACCGTCAGCGATACATCCGCATGGGTACGGTGATGCACCAGATATTCTCCGAGATACGCACCCTGGACGACGTGCAGTCAGTGCTTCAGAGGATGGAGTTTGATGGTACGCTGTACGATGAAGACGTCACTCGAGAGTCACTCATTGCAGAGTTAAAGGAAAGATTCCAAAACCAGCAGATAAGAGACTGGTTTTCTGAACGTTGGACATTATACAATGAATGTGCAATCCTCACTATTGATGGTGAACAACGCCCTGACCGAGTGATGACGAATGGCACTGAAACCATCGTTATCGATTTCAAATTTGGCAAGCCATTGGCAGAGCACCGAGAACAAGTATCTCGCTACATGTGTTTGCTCAAAGATATGGGTATGCCAAACATAAAAGGCTATCTATGGTACGTAACGCTGAACAAGGTTGAAGAATTAAAAGATTGATGAAGTTCCTAGAGGCCATTGCCAAAGACATATTGGAGAAGTACGGAACAGACCTTCACGAGGTGACGGTTGTGTTCCCCAACAAGCGTGCTGCACTGTTTCTCAATAAGGCGCTGACGGAATTGTGCGACCACCCCATTTGGAGTCCGCGATACACCACCATCAGCGAACTCTTCCAGTCGTTGTCTGAACTCCGACTGGCTGACCGCATCAAACTCATCTGCGAACTCCACAAATCCTATTGCCATGTGACTGGCAAGGACGAGACATTGGAGCAGTTCTATGGCTGGGGCGAGGTGATGCTGAGCGATTTTGATGATATCGACAAGCATCTGGGCGATGCCAAGAAGATTTTCACCCTGCTCAGCGACATCCATGAACTAGATTCCATCGATTATCTCACGCCGGAGAAGGTAGAGATTCTGAAAGGATTCTTCCGCAATTTCTCTGCTGACCACTCTACGGTGCTCAAAGAGCGCTTCCTCGAACTTTGGAATCGTTTCTATGACATCTACGAGCACTATCGCCAGTCTTTACTATCACAAGGCATAGCATACGAAGGTATGCTCTACCGAAAGACAATAGAAATCTCTAACCTCTCCGCTCCAGCTCTGCTGGCTTGCAAGGCAAGACCTCTCACCTCTCACCTCTTTATCGGCTTCAATCTCCTCACTCCCGTTGAGCAGTTGCTCATAACAAAATTGGGAGGCAAGATATACAACGATGACGATACGTCATGCCCACCAGAGGAAGTGTCCATCATCTCCTCACCCACCGACGACCTGCAAGCCCGCTACGTCACCCAGTGGCTCACCCCTGAGCGCATCCAGGCTGGCAGACGAACTGCCATAGTACTCGCTGACGAGGGATTGCTGGAGACAGTGCTCCACTGCCTACCATCTGGCATCAGTCTCAATATCACTACGGGTTATCCACTATCGCAGGCCTCCATCACTTCGCTGGTGAAGGTGGTGACTACCTTGTTGCAAAGGGGTAGTTACACACTCCACAACATCAACGCCGTGCTCCGTCACCCCCTGACTCGCTACCTCTCACTCGAGGTGACGACATTACACGACCGCCTCAACCGCGATATGATATACTACCTCACGCCAGAGGACGTGTCTGTGGACGATAATCTGCGCCAACTCTTTGCCCCACTCCAAGACAAAGAGAGTCCCCTCGAACTCACCAATCGTCTCATATGGCTCACACGCACCATCGCTAAAAGGGTTCAAGAAGTTCAAGGGGTTCAAGAGGAGTCTCAATTGGATAGTGAAGCCCTCTACCGTATGTTCACCATCCTCAATCGCATCAAGTCGCTGATAGAGGATGACGACATCAGTATAAGCGCTACGCTCTACGCCAAACTCCTCAATCAGGTAATACAAACGACCACGATACCTTTCCACGGTGAACCCATTGAGGGCATACAGGTGATGGGTGTTTTGGAGACGCGCAATCTGGACTTCGACCACGTGCTATTGCTCTCATGCAACGAGGGCAACCTGCCTGCACGCATCAACGACACCTCTTTCCTGCCCCACTCCATTCGTCAGGGTTACGACCTCACCACCATCGAGAATAAGGTGAGCATCTACCATTACTACTTCGACCGCCTTCTACAGAGAACAAAGGACGTCACCATCCTCTACAACAACTCCACCAACGATGGCAAGACTGGTGAGATGTCCCGGTTCATGCTCCAACTCATAGCAGAGAGCCCTATACCTATCAAGCGCTACGCCCTGCAAGCTACAACGGGAACGCCAACGGAAACGGGAACTGAGTCTGTTGACAAAACTCCTGAGATGGTGCAGCAGATGCTAGGTCGTGCATTCCTTTCGCCCTCGGCATTAGGGAAATACTTGAGATGTCAGATGGAGTTCTACTACCAATATATCGAGAATCTCGATGAGGATGAAGACAGTGACCAGGAAGAGATGGACAGCCGTGCCTTTGGCACCATCTTCCATCGTGCTGCCGAACTCCTCTATCAGGACTTTGTGGGCAAGGTAGTGCCTCGTGACTACATGGAACGTCTGCTTCGTGAGAAGGGACATATTTCCCTCCGACGCTTCACCGAACAAGCTTTTCGCGAGAAGCTCTTCAACCTTGAGGGAAACGCACGTAAAACTCCGAAACTCAACGGTTTACAGGTCATAAATTTTGAGATAGTGGTGCAATTTCTCATCAATCTCCTGCGCTACGACCTCTCCCTCACCCGTCTGGAAATAGTGGCACTTGAGAAGACGGTCAAGGGAACAATTTCTGTTCCAATTTCAGTTCCCGTCAACGTTAATATCGGTGGCAACATCGACCGCCTCGATATCGTCACCGACACTGACGGAGTGCGCCGCATGCGAGTGATAGACTACAAGACAGGCCGTCTCACACGTCGCCTCAATCTCAATAACGTCGATGAAATCTTCATGCCCTCGAAACTCGCCGCTCACGCCAATTACTTCCTCCAAGCCCTCCTCTACGCCAGCATCCTCAACGACCAAACGACCAAACAACCAGACAACCAGATATCCACTGGCCTTCTCTACGTCCAGCACGCTCATCAGGAGGACTACGACCCGCTGCTATCCATTGATGGCCACCCCATAAAGGATGCTTCCATCTACATGGAACAGTTCCGTGAGGGACTCACACGTCTCATCTCAGAGATACTCGACACCAATGTGCCATTCCGTCGCACCGACAACGACACTTTCTGCACCGACTGCCCATTCCATCACCTCTGCTATTAGTCCCCCGCTTCTTATTAAAAAAACTTAAAGGCACCACAACTTTCAACCTTCAACTTTCAACTCTCAACTAAAATCAGTACCTTTGCAGGTTGTATGGCGCCATTGGCAGAACGTTTGCGTCCTAAGACGCTCGATGAATACATAGGACAGAAGCACCTCGTAGGGGAAGGAGCGGTGTTGCGACGAATGATTGATTCGGGGCACATCAATTCGTTTATCCTATGGGGGCCTCCGGGAGTGGGCAAGACCACGCTGGCGCAAATTATCGCCAACAAACTCGACACCCCTTTCTATACTCTCTCCGCCGTCACCAGTGGTGTCAAGGACGTTCGTGATGTCATCGACAAAGCCAAGAACAATCGTTTCTTCTCACAGACTTCCCCCATTCTCTTCATCGACGAGATACACCGTTTCTCCAAGTCTCAGCAGGACTCCCTGCTCGGTGCCGTAGAGCGAGGTATCGTGACCCTCATCGGTGCTACGACGGAGAATCCCTCCTTTGAGGTCATCCGTCCTCTGCTCTCCCGTTGCCAACTCTACATCCTTAAGTCCTTGGAGAAGGACGACCTCATGGAACTCCTCAATCGCGCCGTCACTACCGACGAGGAACTCCGCAAACTCGACATACGCCTCACCGAGACCGAGGCCCTGATGCGCTACAGCGGTGGTGACGCCCGTAAGTTGCTCAATATCCTGCAACTCGTCGTCGAGTCAGAGTCAAGTAATACGATAGAGATTACCAACGACCTTGTGGTAAGTCGCCTGCAACAGAATCCTATGGCGTACGACAAGCAGGGTGAAATGCACTACGACATCATCTCAGCCTTCATCAAGTCCATACGAGGCAGCGACCCCGATGCTGCACTCTATTGGATGGCACGCATGATAGAGGGTGGCGAAGACCCTGAGTTCATTGCCCGCCGCATGGTCATCAGTGCCTCCGAGGATATCGGCCTTGCCAACCCCAATGCTCTCCTGCTCGCCAATGCCGCCTTTGACACGGTGATGAAGATAGGATGGCCAGAGGCACGCATCGCCCTTGCTGAGGCCTGCGTATATCTCGCCACCTCACCCAAGTCCAACTCCGCCTATTGTGGCATAAACGACGCCCTTGCCCTGGTCAAGGAGACTGGCAATCTACCCGTGCCCTTGCATCTGCGCAATGCTCCTACTAAGCTCATGGCGGAACTAGGTTACAGCGACGGTTACAAGTACCCTCACGACTACCCCGACCACTTCACCCCACAACAGTATATGCCTGACCAACTCCGTGACCACCGCATCTGGCATGCCCAGCATCAGCCTATCGAGGAACGTCAGTATCAGCAGATGATTCGTACATGGGGAGAGAGATTTAAGGATTAAAGATTATAGACTAAAGATTAAGAAACTACTCTCCATAGCGCTACTCTTTCTTGCCATAACAATCGTTGGGGCAGGTGGTAATTCCTCCCCTCTCTCACAGAGAGGGGCTGGGGGTGAGTCCGATACCGACACTATCGCCCTCGACTCCCTTCATCAGGCCATCCTCGCCTACAATAAGGCTGTCGATGACTCCATCAAGGCCGACTCCCTCAATCGCACTAAGAAGAGCACCATCGAGGCGCCAGTGGATTACGTTGCCAAGGACTCCTTCGTCTATTACGCTGACACCAAGCGCGCCTTCCTCTATGGCACTTCCAATGTGAAGTACGAGAATATGGACCTCAAGGCGGAGAAAATCAATATGTCTCTCGACAGCAATATCGTACGTGCCACGGGTGCTATGGATACCGTCAAGAAGCAGCGCTACGGCCTGCCTGTCTTCATGATGGGCAGCGACAAGTACGAGACCGACACTATGGCATTCAATTTCAAGTCCAAGCGTGGTCTCATACAGAATGCCTACACCCATCAGGAGGATGGTTTTCTGCTCTCAGAGCGCTCTAAGCGCGACAGTTCGGGCACCTTCTATCTCAAGCGCGGCCGCTACACCACCTGTGACGACCCTCACCCTGACTTCTACATCGCTCTCACCCGCGCCAAGGTGCGTCCTGGCAAGGATGTCATCTTCGGTCCTGCATATCTCGTAGTACAGGATGTACCTTTGCCACTTGCCATACCGTACGGTTTCTTCCCCTTCACGAAGAGTTACTCCAGCGGTTTCATCATGCCAACCTATGGTGATGAGATGGACAGAGGCTTCTACCTGCGTGACGGTGGCTACTATTTCGCCATCAGTGACAAGATTGACCTCAAGCTCCTCGGCGAAATCTTCACCAAGGGTTCATGGGGCATCAGTGCCGCCTCCAACTACCGTGTGCGCTACAAGTACTCCGGACAGTTCTATGCCTCCTATCAGGACTCGCGCACTGGTGATGAGGGCATCGACCAAACCAGAAACACCAGTTTCAAGATACAGTGGAGCCACACTCAAGACTCGAAGGCCAACCCCTACACCAGCCTGCGTGCCAGTGTCAATTTCGCCTCCATCAGTTACGAGCGCAACAACCTCACCTCCATGTACAATCCCACCACGCTGACGCAGTCCACTCGTACCTCGTCAATATCGTGGAGCACAGGATTCAGCAGTCTGGGCATGACCCTCAGCGGTGGTACCAATATCACACAGCAGATGCGTGACTCCACCATCGACCTCACTCTCCCTGACCTCAATATCTACATCTCGCAGTTCTATCCCTTCAAGCGCAAGAATGCAGTAGGCAAACAGCGTTGGTACGAGAAAATCAACATGTCCTACACAGGACGCATCACCAACACTATCCACGCCAAGGAAGACCGTATCTTCAAGGCCAATCTCGCTCGCGAATGGCGCAACGGCTGGATGCACACCATACCTGTCAAGGCCACCTTCAATCTGGCCAAATACATCAATGTTACGCCGTCCTTCAATTTCACTGACCGCATGTACACCCAGCGCATCAAGCGTTCGTGGGATCAGGACACACAGAAGGAGGTACTCGACACCGTACAGGGATTCTACAATGTCTATAACTGGAACATGGCGATTGACCTCAATACGAAAATATACGGATTCTTCGTCCCCAACCGTCGCATCTTTGGCGACAAGGTGCAGGCCATACGTCATGTCTTCACCCCCAAGGTGGGTTTCACCTACGCCCCCGACTTCTCCACCTCCCGCTACGGCTACTACGACACCTATCAGAAGGTAGATGCCGATGGTGTGCCCTTCGGCGACCCTGTCAAGTATTCCTACTACGCCAACAATGTCTTTTCAGGACCTGGCTCAGGCAAGACAGGCCGTGTCACCTTCTCCATCGACAATAATATCGAGGCCAAGATACGCTCCGACAAGGACTCTACCGGCATACGCAAGATAAGTATCATCGACCAACTCGCCGCCACCATGTCCTACAATATGGCTGCCAAGGAGAAACCCTGGAGTGACCTCAATGTCAATCTGCGCCTCAAGTGGTGGAAAAGCTACACCTTCAGTATGAATGCCGTCTTCGCCACCTATGCCTACGAACTCGATAAGAACGGCAATCCCTACGTGGGCAACCGCACCGAGTACAGCAAGGGACGCTTCGGCCGCTTCCAGGGTATGTCGCAGAATATCCACTACACCATCACTCCTGAGAAGATACGCCGACTCTTCGGACGCAACAAGGACAAAGACAAGAAGGATGAAGGAAAGAAGGATGAGACCGTCGATACTGGCGTAGAGACCAATATAGACCCCACCATGACGGCCGCTGCCAATGCCGCAGAGAAGAAGAATGCAGGCCTCGCTGAGACCGACGATGACGGCTACCTCAAGTTCTCCATGCCTTGGAGCCTCACCATCAGTTATGGTATCACCATGCGTGAGAACACCGCAGGCACCTTCGACAAGGAGCGTATGCGCTATCCATACAAGTACACCCAGAATCTCAATTTCTATGGCAATATACGCCTTGCTGACGGTTGGAATATCTCCTTCAACAGCGGCTACGACTTCGACCAGCACAAACTCAGTATGACCACTGCCTCCCTGGCTCGTGACCTTCACTGTTTCTCCATGTCCTGCTACGTAGTTCTCGCCCCTTACACCTCCTACAATTTCTCCTTCCGCTGCAACGCCTCCACCCTCACCGATGCCCTCAAGTACGACAAGCGTTCCAGCTACAGCAACAGTGTGAAATGGTACTAAGCGAGTTTATAGCCCTGCACAAGGACGACGACATCCGTACCCTCGCACTGCAGAAGATGCCTGAGGGCATAGATGCCAAGTGGGTACTCCAGCAGATAGAGGGCTACCAGATAGCCAAGAAGAAACTCCCAACATGGGTTCAAGGGTTCAAGAGTTCCAAAGTTCAAGGGGTTCTGTTCCCTCCCCGCCTCTCTCTCGAACAATGCTCCAGTGAGTCCACTGCCCGCTACAAAGCGCAGTTGGTTCTGCACTCCCCTTTTACTCCCCCTTCTACTCCCACTTTTACTCCCTCTTTTATAGATTTAACCGCTGGCTTCGGTGTTGACTTCTCCTATATGGCGCAAGGTTTTCAGCACGCCATCTACGTGGAGCCAAACGAAGAACTCTGCCACATCGCCCGTCACAATCTTCCCATTCTCGGACTCCCCCATGCCCAGGTCATCAACACCACCTGTGAGCAATTTCTCTCCTCTGGACTCTCACCTCTAACCTCTCCGCTCGGCTCTGCCGCTTTGCACAGCAAAGACCTCTCACCTCTAACCATCTACCTCGACCCCTCCCGTCGTTCCTCCTCCGGTCATAAGGTTATGACCATCGAAGACTGCACCCCCAATCTCCTCGACCTGCAGGACCGTCTCCTTGAGATAGCCGACACCGTCATCGTCAAACTCTCCCCCATGCTCGACATCACCGATGCCCTGCGCAAACTAAAGGGCGTCACTGAGGTGCATGTTGTGAGTGTAAAGAATGAGTGCAAGGAACTCCTGTTTGTGATGAAAGGAGAGGGAGGCGTCACCATCCACTGTGTGAATCTCGAGACGGATGAGCCAGACTTCATTGCCCCCCTTCAGCCCCAAGGGGCTACAAATGTAGCAATTGCAGAAGACGTATCAGCTGGTGGGCTTCTCTTTGTCCCTAACAGTTCCATCCTCAAGGCAGGTCTTCAGGATGTCTTCGCCCAGCGCTACGGACTACAGAAACTTGCACCCAATTCCCACTTGTATGTTCAAGAGTGCAAGGGGGCAAGGGTTCAAGAGGTTCCCGTTCCCGTTAACGTTCCCGTTGAACTCCCAGCCCGCCAGTTCCGCCTCCTCGGCATCAGCGATTTCAGCAAGGCAAGCCTCAAGACATTCCTCAGGGACATTCCGCAAGCCAATCTCGCAGTGCGCAATTTCCCCTCCGATGTGGCGACCTTACGCCGCCGCCTGAAAATCAAGGAAGGTGGCAGCGATTATCTCTTCGCCACCACCCTCGCCGACGGTACCCACGTCCTTCTCCGTTGTCAGAAGGTCACTTCATGAGCGCCTCAAAGAGTTGGTCGAGAGCAGCATCAGCGTTGCCCTCGTTTTCGCCCAGCAGAGTAACGAATTTCGACCCTATGATAGCACCAGCGGCATTATCCTGCGCAGCCTTCAGTGTCTGGGCATTGCTGATGCCGAAACCTATCATACGGGGATTGCGCAACTGCATAGCGTTGATGCGACGGAAATACTCCTGTTTCTCCTCATCGAAACTCTTCTGCGTACCCGTGATGGAAGCCGAACTGACCATATATATGAAGCCGTCGGTATTCTCATCTATGAATCGTATGCGCTCCTCGCTGGTCTCTGGTGTGATAAGCATGATGATGCGCAGGTCGTACTTGTCTGCTATGGGTTTCACTACGTGCAGATAGTCATCAAAAGGCAGGTCGGGGATGATGGCGCCACTGACGCCAGCCTCCACACAACTCTTGCAGAATTCCTCTATGCCGTAGTGCATGACAGGATTGAGATAACCCATCATCACAAGGGGTATCTCCACCTGGTCCTTTATGGCCTGTAGTTGGGTGAAGAGCGTCTTGAGGTTCATGCCGTTCTTCAGTGCCTGCGTGGCAGCGCTCTGTATGACAGGTCCGTCAGCCAGCGGGTCGCTGAATGGAATACCCACTTCCACCATAGCGATGCCCTTATTCTGCATCGCCAGGATTACGTCCCCCGTGCCTTCCAGCGTAGGATATCCGGCACAGAAATAGAGTGACAGGAGTTTCTCATCCTTGCTACTCTCAAATAGTTTATTAATCTTGTTCATTATATATCTGTTTTAAAAAATTACGAAGTACTTCTACATTCTTCAGTCCCGGCTCTGTCTCGAAACGTGAATTGAGGTCTATGCCTATGCACTTGGGATGACTGAATGTCCTTACCCTCTCTGCGTCGTCAGGACCTATGCCGCCACTGAGCAGAAACGGCGTCTCACCGTCGTAGGCATCGAGCACGCTCCAGTCAAATTTCTCCCCGTTGCCTCCCACACTCTTGCCTTTTGTGTCAAAGAGGAGGGCACCGACGAGCCCTCTGTAGTCCTCAGCCTTCTTCAGGTCGTCCGTTGTGGCTATATTGAGAGCCTTGATGATGCCACAGTCCACCTTCAGATTGCGGATGTATTCTGCACTCTCACGGCCGTGCAGCTGTACGTAGTCGAGAGCATACTCTCTGGCGATGCGCTCCACCCGCTCCATGCTCTCATCCACGAAGACGCCTACACGCCTGCACTGCGTAGGCAGATACCCCGGACGCTCGCTGACACAGCGGCTTGACTTCGGCCAGAATATGAATCCCATCATATCCACGCCCAGCGCTTCTACCTCGCGTATGTTATCGGCATCGCGCATGCCACATACCTTTACTATCATAGCCTTGAGATGAATTCTTTCAGTGCCTCACCAGGGGCGGTGGTCTTCATGAAATTCTCGCCTATGAGGAAACCCCTGAAACCAGCCTCTCGCAGTGCCTTCACCGTGTCGGGGTTCGAGATGCCGCTCTCGCTCACCTTCACAGCGTCCTTTGGGAGCAGTTCGGCGAGACGGAAACTATTCTCCACATCCGTCACGAAGGAACCTAGATTGCGGTTGTTGATACCACAGAGATCGGGCTCCAGTTCGGCATACTCCAGTTCCCTCTCGTCGTGCATCTCCAGCAGCACCTCCATACCGAGTTCGTGCGCCTTGTCCATGAGCACCTTGCAGCGCTCCTTAGTCAGACAGGCGGCAATGAGCAGTACCGCAGAAGCACCGCAGAGCGCCGCAGCATACAGTTGTGCCTCGTCGATGACGAAGTTCTTGTACAGCACAGGCAGTGTGACACCCGACCTTTTCGCCATGCGGATGAAGTCGTCACATCCCCCGAAGTACTGTTCGTCGGTGAGGATGCTGAGCGCCGCAGCACCATTCTGCTGATATGCCAGCGGTATGATGTCGGCACGTCCGTCCTCCTTTATCCATCCCTTCGATGGCGAGCGACGCTTAAATTCCGCTATGATGCCCGTCTCGCTCTGTAGGAGTGCCTCGCGCAGGGAAAGCCTCACCCCTACCCCCTCCCCCGCAGGGAGGGGAACTGTTGAACGGAGTTCTTCTACTTCTTTACGCTTGTAATCTACGATTTCCTGTAGTATATCTTTCATCGTCTCTATGAGTTCAGTTCCACGAATTTCTTGAAGGTGCTGAGTGCCTTTCCGCTGTCTATGCTCTCGCGCGCTATCTCTATGCACTCCTCTATGCTCTTCTCACCCTTCTCCAGCACCTGGATACCGAAGGCAGCATTCGCCAGCACAATATTCTTCTGGGCAGGCAGGGCGCGGTTTTCCAGTACGGCGTCGAATATCTCCGCTGCCTCCTCTTCCGTAGCGCCGCCCACGAGCTCCTCTGGTTTGGCGATGGCAAATCCCAGATCCTGCGGTTTGAAGATACGCTCGTAGTTGTTGGTCGTCACCTTGAAGTCGCCCGTCAGCGATATCTCGTCGTAGCCGTCTATCGAGTTCACAATGCCGTAGTCTATCCCCAACTTACGATACACATTGCTGTAGAGGCGCATCTGGTCGAGGTTGGCAACTCCCAGCAACTGGCACTTCGGCTGTGATGGATTCACGATAGGTCCGAGGAGGTTGAAGATGGTAGGAAACTGCAGCGCCTTGCGTATCGGTCCCACGAATTTCATCGCCTTGGCGAAGAGCTGTGCGTGCAGATACACTATGCCCGCCTCGTTGAGCGAACGGTTCAGTTTGTCGATGTCGTCCGTAAACTTTATCCCGTGATGCTGTATCACGTTAGAGGCCCCCGACACGCTCGTAGCGGCGTAGTTGCCGTGCTTTGCCACCTTGTAGCCCGCACCAGCTATCACGAAGCACGCCGTGGTCGAGATATTGAATGTATTCTTGCGGTCACCGCCTGTGCCCACTACGTCGATATAGCGGTCAGCATTCAGTATGGCCGATACACCCGTCTCGAGGATGCCGTCGCGGAATCCCAGCAGTTCATCCACCGTCACGCCCCTCATCTGCAGGCATGTCAGCAGTGCTGTTATCTGTTCGTTGGGATACTCTGAGTGAGTGATTCCTATCAGTATTGTCTTCATCTCCTCGCGGGAGAGCTCTTCGTGGTTCAGCAGGCGGAAGAGGTAGCCTTTCATTGTCTGTTCCATTTCAATTATCAATTATCTATTTTCAATTTTCATAGAAAAAGCCAGTTCTGTATCATTCTCTTACCATCGGGCGTCAGCACGCTCTCTGGGTGAAACTGTATGCCCCTCACGTTGAGGTCCCTGTGGCGCATCGCCATTATCTGTCCCTCGTCGCTCTCGGCTATCACCTCCAGGCAGTCGGGCAGTCCCTCGCGTGACACCACCCACGAGTGGTAGCGCCCTACGGTGATGTCCTTTTCCACACGGCTGAATATGGGGTCTTCCTTTACTATGTGGCAAGGGCTCTCCACGCCGTGGAATACCTCAGAGAGGTTCTCCAGTCGTGCACCAAACACCTCACCTATGGCCTGATGTCCCAGACAGACGCCCAGTATGGGTTTTCTGCCTGCATAGGTGCGTATGACGTCCATCAGCAGTCCCGCCTCAGAGGGGATGCCGGGACCTGGCGAGAGGAGTATCTTGCTGTAGGGCTTCAGGTCGGCGAGCTCAAACTGGTCGTTGCGCACCACATCGACCTCTGCACCCAGTTCCTTCACCAGATGACTCAGATTGTATGTAAACGAGTCGTAATTGTCTATAATAACTATCTTCATAACTTTTCCGCTTTTTCGATGGCCTTACGCAGGGCACCCAGTTTATTATTCACTTCCTGTAATTCGTATTCCACGTCGCTCTTGGCTACTATGCCGCCGCCAGCCTGAAACCACAGTTCGCCGTTTCTTGATACAAAGGTGCGGATGGTGATGGCCTGGTTCAGCGCTCCGTCGAGTCCTATGATGCCGATGCATCCTCCGTAGGCACCGCGATTGTGAGGTTCGTACTCCGAGATGAGTTGCATGGCGCGCACCTTTGGCGCTCCTGACAGCGTACCGGCAGGGAATGTGTCGATAAACGCCTTGACGGGATCAGCACCCTTGTCCAGTTCGCCCGACACCCTCGATACCAGGTGTATCACGTGCGAGTAGTACTGCAGGTCCTTGTAGAAGTCCACCTTCACCCCGTGGCAGTTGCGGCTCAGGTCATTGCGCGCCAGGTCCACCAGCATCACGTGCTCGGCATTCTCCTTAGGGTCGTTTCTGAGATACTCCGCACCCCTGCGGTCAGCCTCAGCATCCCCCGTACGCTTCGTCGTGCCTGCTATAGGATCAATATATGCCTTCCCGCCCTCTATGCGGCAATGCGTCTCGGGTGAAGAACCAAAGATACGGAAACCTCCGAAGTCGAAATAGAAGAGGTATGGCGAAGGATTGATGCTGCGCAGCGCACGGTAGAGTTTGAAGTCATCACCCTCATACTTCTGTACGAAGCGTCGCGAGAGCACTATCTGGAATACGTCGCCACGCAGGCAGTGCTGTATGCCTCTGCGTATATTCTCCCTGTGCTCATCGTCAGTCAGCGTACTCCTCACGTCCCCCACCGGGTGGAAGTCGTAAGCCTGCACGTTGCCCTTGTTCATCGCCTTCAGCACATCATCCACGTCACCGTCCAGACTCACTATTTTCAGCAAACTATTATGATGGTCAAAGACTATCACCACCTTATATAGTATATAGAGCATGTCAGGAGCATCATTCTTCTCCTGCGTCTCGTCCTTCACCTGGATACCCTCGAAGTACCTCACGGCATTGAAGGAAGTGTAGCCGAAGAGACCGCAGACGCCCTTCTCCTCGCCCTCCACCTCTATGCTGTCGATGAGCGCGTGGATAGCCTTGTCACAACCATACTCCCCACTGACCTCGTGCTCTGTCACCCTGCCGTCAGGGAACGTCACGGTAGCCTTACCGTGGCCTATAGCCACACTGGCGATGGGATTCACTCCGATAAACGAACGCGAATTGTCCGCCTCATGATAGTCCGAACACTCCATCAGCGCACTCTGCGGATAGAGGTCCCTCAGTTTCATATAGACACCCACCGGCGTGTATGTATCCGCCAGTATTGTCTTCACCTGTGTTTTATACTTATACATCATAATTCTCTTTTTAACCTTTGACCTTAGACCTTAGACCTTAAATACGTCTCAATATCCTTATCCCCACGTCCGCTGACCGTCAGCACCACCACGTCGTCGGGCTTGAATGACAGTTTCTCCAGTGCAGCGATGGCGTGGGCACTCTCTATGGCAGGTATGATACCCTCCATGCGCGTCAGTTCGTATCCGCCCCTGATAGCCTCGTCGTCGTTGATGCTCAGCACCTCCGTGCGACCCTGCTTCGCCATGTTGCAGTGCATAGGTCCCACACCGGGGTAGTCCAGACCCGCAGAGATGGTGAACGCCTCCTGTATCTGTCCGTCCTCATCCTGCATCACCAGCATCTTCGCTCCGTGCAGTATGCCCGTCGTGCCACGATGTATCGTCGCCGCCGTGCGGTCGGTCATATAGCCCTGTCCGCCAGCCTCTGCCAGCACTATCTTTACCCTCTCGTCGTCCATATAGTGGTATATCGTGCCCGCAGCATTCGAGCCTCCTCCTATGCATGCTATGAGGTAGTCAGGATAGTCGCGACCCTCCTTCTCCTCCAGCTGGCCTTTTATCTCCTCCGAGATGACGCTCTGCATCTTCGCCACCAGGTCAGGATACGGATGCGGTCCCATCGTCGAACCCACCAGATAGTACGTATCCTTAGGATGACAACACCAGTCGCGTATCGCAGCCGAACAAGCATCGCTCAGCGTCATGTTGCCCGTTCTCACTGGGTGCACCTCAGCCCCCAGCATCCTCATGCGCTCCACGTTCGTATGCTGTCGCTCCACGTCCGTAGCCCCCATAAACACCTCGCACTTCATATTCATCAGCGCACACGCCGTCGCCGTAGCCACACCGTGCTGTCCGGCCCCTGTCTCGGCTATGATGCGCGTCTTGCCCATCTTCCTTGCCAGCAGTATCTGTCCTATGGTGTTGTTTATCTTGTGCGCGCCGGTATGGTTCAGGTCCTCACGCTTCAGGTACAGCCTGCATCCATACTTCTCGCTCATCCTCCGTGCATAGTACAGCGGGCTCGGTCTGCCCACATAGTCCCTCAGCAGAGCGTGATACTCCTTTTTGAATTCCTCACTCTCTATGATAGGCAGATACGCCTCCTGCAGGTCATGCACACACTTGTAGAGAATCTCAGGCACGTACGCCCCTCCGAATTCCCCGTAAAATCCATTTTCATCTACTTGATAACTCTTCATCTTTATATATTCTTTAAACCTTTAACCTTTGACCTTAGACCTAAAAAAGGACCCATCGTAAGTACGACAGGCCCTTCAGTATCTTTTCTGCAAAGTAACAGGTACGCGGCTATCTCCTCACGATTTTATGAATCTTGAGCTGCGCCACCACCAGTTATTCTGCATCATTGTCATATTCTTTTTCGTTAGTTATTTTTACAATTTGGGTGCAAAGTTAAGTATTTTCTGTCAAACGTGCAAGAAAATCGAAAAAAAAATTACAAAAAGTTCAAAGAATCCCTCTCCCTACGACCCAAAGCTCCCCTCTCTAGCGTAACGGCCAGAGAGGGGTCGGGGGTGAGTCTCTTCGACCTTTGACCTTATTCCCCTGCAAAGGTACTGCTTTATGCGTACGTGCGCAAAGAAAACGAGGTATTTAACATCTCACAGAGCCTGCTTATCTACCTTTGCAGAAAACTTAGCAACAGTCGAAAAACTCTTAGCTCCAGCCGACCCTTGCTAAGCAACTATATTTGGGGTAAAAAGTGCTTGTCGAGAGCTTTGAACGCTTGCAAGCGTGGCACTATCAACTGTGCCAAGGTATTTTCGGTATTCCACACCTCCTCAATTGGATAGTCATGCTTATGGCTCCAGTTAGGGTTTGGATTTTTCTGTTTCTTTATTGCCATAATATTATTGTTCTGAGTTCTTGAGCAGAATGCTTTGCCATTCCCCATTTGATGGTATAGCTACCTGGTATTGTGTCAATCCATTGGGTAAATTGAGACAGTTCATGCATCATTAGTGGCAGATTCTCAGGAAAGAACAGGTAAAAAAGCAGGCGAATATCTCCATTGCTCACCATTACTGTCCTTTTTACCTTATCCATTATGCATTCCATTCTTCCATCAATTGATGCATTGACAGAAGTATCAAAATCATGAATCTCTCTGCCTTCCAGAAACAGGTCTCTCACATCGTTGCAGTCTATTCGGATTAGACTGTTATATGAGTTCAGCACATCCTCAAGGATGGCACTGTCAAGTAATTCTTTGTATGTCATATCATTCAATCAAAATAGTCACACTTACTCCAATCCAAATCATCTCCATACTCATCACTTTTATATGTATGATAGTCTATCTCTGCATGTAGCTCGATATTGAAGTCTCTCACCCATAGTAAGTCAAAAATGGAAAAATCCATATGTTCATACAGGTTATGAAATGCATGTATCAGATGCATGTCCTTAGTCAATTCTCTATCCAATCCTTCATTCCAGTTGTCTGGTTCCTCCTGCAGATACAACATCTCATTCTCAGACTGAATGTGAATAGGATTACCCCAGGTCTCTATTTCGAAACTGCATGCACCATCATCATACAGAGGCATAAAGTCATCCATCGTTCCATTTAGCATTGCCCACATCTTTTTGGCCCTGACGGTCTGAACAGGATGGATTTTAGAGTATTCATACCCAAGAAAGCATTTCCCCTTCACTACCATATTATTCTTAATATCGTTATCCTTTACTGATTCGAAGAGCATAATAGTTCTATTGCGCATGTCAATAAGCTGAAGCTTCAAAGCCTCATTGAATTCGTCTAACAACTGCTTATAGTTCTCGCCCATGACGAAATATTCATCGAGAATATTCCTTCTTATTCCCAACAAGCGTTCTATGGCTACACCCTCGGAATCTCTGAACATCCTTCTTTTCTCAGTTTCGTATTGCAGGGTAAGAATTTCGGTTTCTATTTCTTGCACAGCCTTCGTGTTAAAAATCTCTTGTACTGTCATAATAAGAATCATTAGGTGTGACAAAATGAATTTTTGTGCAAAGAAAACGAAGACCTCCGCCAACTGGTGGCAGAGGTCTGAGAAAAGTGATATTATATCGAAAAAATAATATTCTGTCAACGTGCAGGACGAGTGCTTATCTTCTTTCCATCCTTGCTCCATGTATGAATCCATACGCCTTTCTGGGATGTAAAAGAATCACCAGTCACAGAGAGAATTCTACCGACAGATGAATCCGTGAATGTATGAAGTTTCTTTCCTGTAGGGCTATAGGTGTGAATCCACACATCATGCTGCATAATGTAGAAGTCTGCACTGTAGCCTTTAAGTTCTCCGATTGTCGTGCTGACAGAATTTATCTTCTTGCCTCTGTCATCATAAATATAATACCAATTTCTTGTTGTTTCAATGTTACTAATCTTCTGTGCCTGTGTTTCCAGGGAACCAAGCATCACCACTAAGATAATTAGAATCTTCTGCATAAATCCGTTGCTCAATACTTTTGTAGTCATAATATAATTTATTAAAGGGTTAATATTTAAGTTATTTGCAAAGTAAACAAAGACCTCCGTCATTTCGTGGCAGAGGTCTAAGAAAAAAATATTTTTGTGTAAAATTAAGCTATTATTATTGCAACTGATCTTTTAAAATATTCTCATAACACTTCATTTTCTCAATAATTCTATTTGCATCAAGGCTCTGGAGTTCTTCACATTTATACCACCAATCATTTAGTTCTAAATAATACCCTTCATTAGGACTAAGTAATATTTGATTTTCACGTGTGACGCGTGTCCCTGGAGCTTTGCGGATTCCTACTTCTGCATTTTTAACGATGCCGTTATCGATAATTCCAGACCACTCAAAGCATATCATAAATTCTTTCATAACAATTCCGACTCCTATCCATTCTCTTGCCCAATCTTGTTCCCGCTCAATCCAATGGTCATCCCTGTCATTTCCATCATCTGCTGCGAAGTGAGGCTTTGCAGTGGGAAATGAATCCATTATAGAAAGAATAAGTTCTTTTCTTTTTTGCAAGGTGTCTGAAAGTATAATTTCTTCGACTAATGGCTGTATAACAGTATAAGAGGTAGCGTAAATCATACAATACCTTTTAAATGTTAATTTTGCAAACATTACACTCTGCTGCTGATGGTAGGTTATATCCGAAGTTATCGACTCGATATCCTCTAGATAATGGAGAGAATCTTTATTCTCTTGATATTCGGAGTATTGGCTAGAATTATTTTTGCTTCTATTGGCTTCAAAGGAGATTGCAGCCATATTACCAATACTCCATAACCAGTCCTTGTCATACTCACGGAAATCTGCGCCCCTCTTGTTGCTTATCCAATTTTGAGGTACAATATGATCAAAATCCCATGGCCTATTTTCTTCGGCCCACATATCCTGTCGTGCAGGGTCATAATTGCTGAAATGTGTGTTTATATACTGTCTTTCAGCATATAATAATATTTGTTTAGCTTCTGTAGTGCCATACCAAAATGTTCTATTGAAAAAATTTCTGTTTGGTGCTGATAGGCTTTGCCATAATCTCCAATTTTTGTAATCTTCTATTACAAAGAATTTTTGAACTTCCGTAGGAGTGTAAACATGAAGGAGTTGGCAATCATGCATCAATCTTGAAATACCTTTGAGAATATTTGAACGGTTAATACCATTATTGCATCGATAAAATATCTCTTGGGCACATTTTTTTCTATCGTTTCCGAACCAATGAAGCAAGAAGGCGAGTGCTCTAATCTCCTGAACAGTAAGATTTATAGGTGATTCCAAATCTTTTTTGGCGAGATACATGAGCAGCAAATAAACATCAGGCGAATTTCGGGCAATAATTGTTCGCAAAATACTTGGTGTGCGAAGTTCAGAATTTTCTTTTACTCCTAACCATTCATCAACTTTGTCTAGGATGCGCCCTAACTGATTGTCTTTATACAAAGCTTCAATCTTATTTTTCTCTTCAGGTTTCCTTGCAGCACTTCTGATTTGCTTGATGGTCATTTCATTTTTAAAGCCTTTATCCTCATCAGTAGTTAAAGCAAGCCGAAATGCAAGCATCACTAACTTGGCTGGATTCATGTATTTCTCAGCCAATCCATCATTAACATCTTTGATTGATGGCCAGTAAGCTTTAATCGCAGAATAATTCAAGTCATCTCTTGAAATTGCCGTACCACCAGTATTTAGACGAGTGAATAATACCTCCAAAGTTGTTTGGGCTACAGAATCCTCAGTGGTCTCGGTCTCCATCACTTCCTTTGGAAGGTGGTTGCATGTGATAGTATAATCCTTCAAAGCCTTAAAAGCGGGAAACAAAGTCTCACGCAAATAATCCAATGCAATATCAGATTGTTTTAGTTTTTCATTAAATAAATTACGGAAAGAGAAATCCGTTGCATTGAAAATCGCCAATGTTTCGGTGACAAACGATTTGTCATCATTACATTTCTCTGCTGCCTCTAATAAACAACATAGTGGTATAGGCATATTAGCCTCAATAGGCCATGTTTCAGTCAAAGAGAAATGGTCATTATATATGTTTCCTTTTAGGTCAAATACATTTAGGGCATTCCTTTTTTCTGCTGTATTCAGTCGATTAGCTTCATCATCATTTTTAAATCCCCAAGGGTGAGGTGTGGTAGTAGCCTTGACCCAGAAAGTACGTGTGGAACTTTTTGATGAAGGTGGCATAAGGTCAATCCACAAAATAGCCCTTGCATCAGGAACAGTATTAAACCCGATACTAATTGCATTGTATCTCTGTTGCCCATCCATAAGGTAATATTTACCCGCTCCTTCATTGTTTACAATGTCTGATAGCATAAAAGAGCCAATAGGAAAACCTCTAAGGATTGAGTCCCAAAGAAGTTCTACCTGACGAGGTTTCCACACAAGACCTCTTTGAAGTGCTGGAATCTGCACCTCAGAATCACATGAAGTCCAAGAAGCAATTTGTCGAAGAGTGTATGATAAATTTTTCATAATAGTTAGTAAGTTTTTTAGTCCAACTTCTCAAATTCAAAATCATTTGCGGAGCAACATGCTTTCTTGTAATCGAAACCGTAGATTCGCATATATTGCTCTTTAATCTCTACTGCTCCATTATAGAATGGAGTATTGGTGTGTGACCTTGTAGTCACAGTGATTGACATGTCTGGTGTCAACACCTGCCCATTAGAGCGTTTCACTCGTTTAGGTGTAATTCTGAAAACTTGACTCATATTCGTTAGGTTTATCTGTTTGCAAAAATATAAATTATATTCCTTTTTGTTACCATCTTTCCTTATTTTTTATGTTACAAGTGCAAAGGAAGCAAAGACCTCCGTCATTTTGTGGCAGAGGTCTAAGAAAAAAAATATTTTTGTGTAAAATTGTTGTAGATTATTATTTAGTAGATTCCACTTTCATTAATTTTTTTACACAAGAATCTACTACATCTATTAAAAAGTTAATTTTTTTATAAACTTCAAACAGGAATTTTTCTTTTTCTTCTTCAGAAAGTTCTGCAAATGACTCTTTGTTTTTTATGTAAAATGATTCCTCAAAACATGTGGGGAAATTATAATCCTCCGAGCCTTTTAGTTTATTTTTTAGATATTCCCATACTTTTTTGTTTTTTTCTGCATGTAAAGCAAGGGTTAGTTTACTTCCTTCAAAAAACGAAGGATCTAACCATTCAAAATGAATAAGAAACGAAGACCATTCTATCTTGTAGATTTGAATCCAGCAAAAATCTTTTTGAGTTTTTATCTCAAAATTATTACCATATTGGCTTTTCGTAATACTTATAAATTGATCCAACACTTTACGAAACATATCCTCAGATTCTTTTTTATAAGTTTCCATTTTTCGATTCAATGCTTTATGATAACTCATAAGTTTTTTGTATTGAGTATCAAGTGTATCGTCATTCTTGATTTCGTTGAATTCATATAACATATTTATGATACGTTGTTGTTCTGACTTTTCAAATAAACCAGCATATCTTTCTAAATAGTCGATGTATTGTTCAATAGCACTTTTGAGGTAAACTTCTTTAATAGTCAGATTGGGCAGGACATCTCTATTCAGCCAAGAAATAACATCATCACAGAAAGAAATAACAGCAAATCTTTTTGTAAAGGAGTTTTTATATTTTCCCCAAGTTTGGTCAGAAGTATCTCTGGTTACACTCGGCATATAAATTACAAATATTTGTTCCTCTGTATAATGGCGTTTTGTCTTGTCTATATACCTTGATAGTTGCGCATCTTGGTCTCCAGCCTCATAAACCTTATTTTCAATGATTATAGCATAATCTTCATCTTGAATCCATATATCGATTCGCTCTTCTTCTTGAGTAATTTGGGGAGTCTTAATTTCAATTTTATCAAAAGTTTTTCCTTTGTTATTCTCCTTAATGTATTCTATAAAACTTTTCAAAATAATATACTCTCCGTTAGCATTTTTATACTGAAAGAGCTTTGCTAATATTCTACTATGGGCATTTTCGTTTGTATGCAGTTCTTCTATTAAATTCAAATGATAAGGACAATGTTGTTGATATTCATCAAAAGCTAAAATGCTCTTTTCTATTTTTTTAGATTCCATGTTTTCCATACTTTTTTTCTATTTCTGTGGCACAACCAAGTATATCATTAATTTCTTTCTCAAATGCCTTGACCATTTCTCCATTTACAATTTTTTCTATCGCTTCTTGGGTATGCCAATCATTCGATTCTTCGAAGGATTTATATATCCAAGCCTTATTACCAGGATCA
>CAJODK010000002.1:71382-72154 GCA_905233245.1 uncultured Prevotella sp.
AGAATCCAATTATAGGTCTTTTTAGCCATTTGCTTTCAAATTCTATTCCTATAACAAAATATGTCCAATTAGGTACGTTTATTACAAATCCTGCATAAGAAGAATTTACCCAGTCATAATCAGAAGGAGCATCTACTAATGAAAGCCCTTTCTTATCAAGCATATCCTGCATTTGTGGAATAAAAGAATTACGGATAATATTATTCAGTAGATAAGCAACTCGATTTGATAAAATAGAGTTTATTCGCGACATCGAATCAAGTTTTTTACTCAATTCTAAATACTTTATTCTTTGATTCTTCAAATCACTTTTTATTTTTAAATCATCATTCATTTCATTTCCTTTTTTAATCCAACTTTTCAAACTCAAAATCATTCACTGAACAGCATGCTTTCTTGTAGTCGAAACCATAGATACGCATATACTGCTCTTTTATCTCTACGGCTCCATTGTAGAACGGAGTGGTAGTGTGCACGCGTGTCGTCACCGTGATAGCCATATCAGGTGTCAACACTTGTCCGTTAGAGCGCTTCACTCTCTTTGGTGTAATTCTGAAAACTTGACTCATATCTAGATCCGTTTTTAGGTTAATCTGTTTGCAAAGGTAACAAATATGTTTGAGATTTGCAAAAAAACTTGTTATGCTGTAAATCCGATTTTACGTTTCTGACCAGTCTCTACCTTTTCGCTTTCACAAATTGCAGAGAGTTGCCCTACAACATTCTGAACTTCACCATGAAGGATGTTCTTTATAGTGTAGTGCCTTGCGAT
>CAJODK010000003.1 GCA_905233245.1 uncultured Prevotella sp.
GAAAAAGTAACGAGAAAGAAAAGTAATAAAAGAAACTTTTTTGGCGTTCGATTATGCTTGCGATTTCAAAATCTTTTAGTAACTTTGCAAAGAATATGAAGAAAGAAAATAGTGGTGAAATAGTGATGTATCAGCCCGACGAGACCATCAGGCTTGAGGTTCGTATGGGTGAAGATTCTGTGTGGCTAACGCAGCAGCAGATGGCAGAGCTGTTTCAAACAGACCGAACATCCATTGTTCGCCATATCCAAACGTGGCACCAAGTTTCGCCAGTGGGCTAACCAGGTGCTGAAGGACTATCTATTGAAAGGTTATTTCTCCAGATAATGTTTGACTGTTCCAAATTAAAGCCGTACCTTTGCACCATTAAATAAAAAAAATCTATGACAAGACTATTCACTATTGCGGCGGTTACGATATACGCTGCCATCACGATTCAGGCACAGAAGATAGACACAAGACTGACAAGCCTGTTGCCATCAAAGAACGAGGCGATAAGTGCCAAGGGTTCATTACAGCCACATACCATCGACACGGCTTCGGTGAAGAAGCAGATAAACGTGGAGTTTAACACTGACTGCACGGTAAAGACCTTCAGTGCCATAGCGATGCTTAGGGAGGGAGCCGAGTGTCCTGCTGCCCAGCTTCAGGCACTGGGTGTGGAGATCGTGATGCAGATAGGCAGGATGCTGATACTCAACGTGCCTGCCGAGAGCCTGTTGGCGCTTGACGGTATAGACGAGATAGAGAGCGTGAATGCCGATAAGATGAACCACCTGATGAACTATTCGTGCAGAACGAAGAGCCATGTGGAAGAGGTAGCTACCCTGGAGGCAGCCCAGTCGCACAATCTGCCTCAGGCATATACGGGAAACGGCGTTATAGTGGGCATTGTAGATACAGGCATAGACTTTAACCATGCTGCCTTTCGCAAGGCTGACGGCACAACGCGAGTGAAGTTTGCCCAGGTGTACAGCGGCAAGAAGATACTGAAAACCACTACTGACGCCGCAGAGATAGCAACGCTGACTACCGACAATACGAAGATGTCACACGGAACCCATGTGGGCGGAACAGCAGCAGGCAGCATTGTCGAGGGCATAAACAACCAAGGAATGGCACCCGAGGCAGACCTTGCCTTGTGCGGAATGGGAGGAGAGGACACAAGTGACTCACAGCTACTCATAGCCATGATGAACATTTTCCAGTTTGCCGACAGCCAGGGCAAACCTTGCGTGATAAACTGCAGTATGGGTGACCTGATAGGCTTTCACGACGCTAAGTCGTCAGTAGTATTGAAAGGCCTCAGAGAATACTATAGCACAGATAGTAAGAAGAAGGGCAGAATAATAGTCTTGTCATCGGGCAACAGTAGCGGACACCAGGCTGCCATACTTACAACAACACAGGCTGCAGGCACTGACGGATACTGCCTCAGAACAGTGCTGGGCGAGTCGGGACAGGGCAAGTATAACGAACAGACAGTTTTTGTATATAACAAAGTAAACAACATGTTCTATAACACTGACGGAAGCGAGATAGACGCTGATGTGAAGGTGGTAGATGTGAATACAGGACAGCTATACACACTTGAGCAGAAACCCTTGTATAACGGTGATGATGAAAGTAAGAAAATAACATCATTCCCAAAAGAGAAAGGCACACAGAACGGCAAGCAATATATACAGTTCATTCTGGCTGACACCTACCAGTTTCACGAGCCAAACCTAAAGCTTGCCTACTTTGTGAAGGATGCTCAGGGCAAGACACTAAGGGCTATAGAGGATAGACAGGCAGGAACAGCAGGATTCTTCTCTTGTGGCTTGGCAGGATATGTTGACGGACAGGACAACGGAGCCTTCAGCATTCACGTCTGTGGCGAAGAGGTGATAAGTGTCGGAGCTTACGTTTCATGCTATGACTGGTACACTATAGAGAACCAACGTTTATACTATCCTGGTCAGGAGGAGAACGATAAAATCGCGTCTTTCTCTTCATGGGGCACAGACGATTATGGTAGCATAAACTGCCCTGATGTCATAGCTCCAGGTGCTGAGGTGTACTCTGCATATAACTATTACGATGCCTCATACTTCACGGAGAGTGGCGAGATAAAGGCAAAGTCTGACGACCCTGATGAGCCAAACACACCGATAATGTATATAACCAATAAGGTGACTATGCCATCGACGGAGTTCAAGCACACCCAATACTACGGAATAATGCAGGGCACCTCGATGTCTGCGCCAAATGCAACCGGTGTCATAGCCCTCTGGCTGCAGGCTAACCCCGAGCTTACCTATGCCGACGTGCGCTCTTTAATAAAGGAGACGAGCTATAATGACGACTATACCACCAACGTAGAGAAGATACCATCAAAGAACACCATACAGGCTGGTGCAGGCAAGATAAACGCCCTCGGCGGATTGCAGAAGATTACGGGCATGACAGCCATAGAGACCGTGGGGGCTGACGGACAGCGTCAGGCTACCCCTGCCACTATGTACGGTGTCGGCGACGACGACTGCTACAACCTCCTCGGTCAGCGCGTCAGCAAGAATGCCAAGGGCATTGTAATCTATAAAGGTAAGGCGTATTTGAACAGATAACAAGGAAACAGTTAAACGCAACATGAAAAATATGAAGACATGGATGATAGCCGCCATCATCACTCTCTGCGGCTGTGAAGTATTATTCTGCTCATGCAAAAGCAGCAGTAAGACAACAGAAACGAGCTATCCGCTCGTGGCTGGCACGCTGGAGGCTTCGACAGCGAACAGCCCCTGTGGATAGGCGAACAGATAGAGTATGACCTCAGCGGAAATGCTCCACTCCTGCTCATCACCCCAGGTGTGAAATTCACCACTGGCCTTGTACTCACCTACGACGACATGCCCACACTCGCTGCTCGCCTCACCATATCTGAGGACGGCAAGGTGAGCATCAGCGAACTCAAAGAACATAAAAAGTAGAAAACTGGGGAAGAAAACATTATATAATATGGTGTGTTTGTCAAGATTATTTTGTAATTTTGGATAAAATCGTAAACCTTTTGTAAATAAAGGCAGTTCGGAGGATTGAGAAAAATCGGGGTTACGAACTGGAGACCGCTCTGTGTATGAAAAAATGTGCTCAGTAAGCACTATTCACGCATGATAGACTTACTGAGCACTGCTTGTTATCTTGAATCACCTTTTTTTATTTCAGCAACTCATCTTTATATTCGGGCATTGCCCCGTTTTGTGTACATACGTAAGCTGATACCTGCACGGCAGTGTGGTGTGCCTCTGGCACTGACTTGCCATTGAGGATGCTACCCACGAAGGAGCCTGTGAAGGAATCGCCTGCACCTACAGTGTCAGCCACCTTCACGTCAGGTGTTTCCTGAAACGACATCTGTCCTGGGGTGAAGACATAGGAACCGTTGGTGCCACAGGTGAGCACGAGCATGTCAAGGTCGTACTTACCGAGTATGAGCCAGCACTTGTTCTCCATATCGAGTCCAGGGTAGTCGAACATCCGTCCGATGAGCACCAGTTCCTCGTCGTTAATCTTGAGCACGTTGCAGTGCTTCAGCGATTGGCATATCACCTCCTTGGTGTAGAACTGCTGACGCAGGTTGATATCAAAAATCTTCATGCAGTCGGCTGGTGTAGCCTCAAGGAATTTCTCGATGGTTTCGCGGCTCACCACATTGCGCTGTGCCAGCGAACCGAAGCATACGGCACGGCAGTTACAGGCAATCTTGGCAATGTCATTGTCGAAGGGAATGTTATCCCAAGCCACGTTTTCCTTGATGTCATAGGTAGGCACACCCTGCTCGTCGAGCTGCACCTGCACGGTGCCAGTGGGGTAGGGTACGCGAGGCAGCATATAGTTGAGTTGATGCTCATTGAGAGCCTCGATGGTTTCATCGGCTAGTTTGTCACTGCCCAGTGCGCTGATGGCTATGGTATTGTCCATGCCGAGGAACTGTCCTGCATGATAGGCGAAATTGGCTGGTGCGCCACCTAACTTTTTACCTTCGGGAAGTACGTCCCAGAGGACTTC
The DNA here is from genome assembly GCA_905233245.1 of uncultured Prevotella sp. Lineage (GTDB taxonomy): Bacteria > Bacteroidota > Bacteroidia > Bacteroidales > Bacteroidaceae > Prevotella. The sequence continues at coordinate 4,051 of CAJODK010000003.1, forward strand.
TCCGAGTCCTACTACATATCTTTTGTCCATTGTTTTAGGAATTAGGAATTAGAAATTAGAATATTATTTCTTAACTTGTGGAATATAGGAGAAGAGATAGACTACTCCGACTGCCATTACGAGCACGGCGCCTGCCTGACCGATGGCGTCACTTGCCAGTCCCATGAAGAGCGGGAAGATGGTGCCGCCGAAGAGTCCCATAATCATCAGTCCCGATACCTCGTTCTGCTTCTCAGGCATAGACTCCAGGGCTGTAGCGAAGCACATGGAGAAGACGTTGGAATTGCCGTAGCCCATGAGGGCGATAGCTACATAGAGTTCCCACTGCTCGTCGCCTACCAGCATACCGAAGGCTGAGAGCGCCATCATGAGTACCGAGATGAATAAGAAGGTACGCATCTTGAGTATGCGCAGGAAGAATGAGCCTGTAAGACAGCCTATGGTACGGAAGATGAAATAGAGCGATGTGGCAAAGGCAGCCTCGTTGAGAGTCATGCCCAGGCGCTCCATGAGTATCTTAGGTGCCGTAGTATTGGTGCCCACATCGATGCCTACATGGCACATGATGCCGAGGAACGACAGCAAAACTATAGGCGTGCCCAGCAGTTTGATGCAATCTGCAAAGCTTGACACCTTGCCCTCGCCCATAGCTGGTTCGTCGATAGGGGTAAGGAAGAGCAGCAACGTAGAGAGTACGCCCACCACAAAGAAGATGGCGAAGAGTACGCGCCATGACAGTCCGAACTCAGGTATCGCCATCGTAGCGCCCCACATGGCAAGATAAGGTGCGGAGAACGATGAGAGAGCCTTGATAAACTGTCCGAAGGTGAGCGTAGCTGCAAGGTTGCCACCACCCATGACGGTTGACACGAGCGGATTGAGCGATGTCTGCATCAGCGCATTGCCTATGCCGAGCAGCGAGAATGCTACGAGCATAATGCCGAATGACTCGCCAAACAGTTCGCCAGACAACGGCAGTATGAGTGACACCACCGTCACCACGAGCGACAGCAGCACGGTCTTCTTTCTACCAATCTTGTTCATCAGCATACCTGTAGGCACACTGAAGATAAGGAACCAGAAGAACACTAACGAAGGCAGCACGTTGGCAACCGAGTCGCTCAGTGCCAGGTCAGCCTTTACATAGTTGGACGCTATGCCAACCAAATCCACGAAGCCCATGCAGAAGAAGCAGAGCATCACAGGAATGAGGTAAATAGATTTGTTTTGATTAGACATAATTGTAGGTTTTTAGGTGACAAGGTACAAGGTGACTTAATGTTTTATTTCATATATCGTGGCCTTGCCTCCGCTCACCTTTATATTATTATAAGGTTCGGAAGGGAACACGAGGTTGGTCATAGACATCTTGCCCTCAGAGTCGAAAGCTTCGATGCTACAACGGTCAATGAACAGGCGTAGCTGCTTGATGGTGCCGTAGGTAGGTGCCTCGGTGACGCATGGAAAAGCCTCGCTGAATCCTGTGTCGCCGCTCTTGGTGCGATCCATAGAGAAGGTGCGTTTGGCTGCATCATAGTTCATGGTAACCTTCTCACCCTTGGAGTTGGAGAGGGTGACGGTTGCCTTATCCTTGAGGTCGATGACTATCTCGCATGCCTCAGAAGGTTTCTTGAGCATGGCACCACGCATGTTGAGCATCTCCTTAGAGGGCACTGCGCTGACGTAGGTCTCTTCGCCATAGCGGAACAAGCCAAGGTCACGCGGTATGCTGTTGGCAGAGCGGAACTGCTTGGTGGGCACCTGGTTGGCATACTGCCAGTTGGACATCCATGCCATTACCACACGTCTGTTCTCAGGTGCGTTGTAGAATGACACCGTAGCATAATGGTCTTTGCCGTAGTCGAGCCATTTGGTTACCTTAGGCATTGACTCGCAGGTGAATTTGTGACCGTCAAACTGTCCCACGAAATACTGGGTGGCAGAACCTCCGAACGGTCCACCAGGGTTGATGTTGCAGAGCAAGACCCATTTTTGGTTGGAGGAACCATCAGCATCCAAAGGGAAGAGGTCTGGGCATTCCCACACACCGCCGTGGTTGCCATACTCTTTGCCAAATGAACTTTCGAAAGTCCACTCCTTCAGGTTCTTAGACGAATAGATGCGCATCTCCTGACCAGCGGCAAGGATGAGATTCCACATGCCAGCCTCCTCATTCCAGAATGGGCGCGGGTCGCGGAAGTCAGCCACATCGCTGGTGGTGAGCACGGGGTTGCCCTCAAACTTCTGAAAGGTCACTCCGCCATCTTTGGAAACGGCCATGGATTGGGTCTGATGACGTCCTGCTGAGGTGTAGAAAGCTACCACCTCACTGCCGTTTGTTACACACGAACCGCTGAAGATGCTGCCCAGCCAGTCGGGCTCCAGTGCCATAGGCTGTGTCTCCCAGTGTATGAGGTCGTGAGAGGTGGAGTGTCCCCAGTGCATATTCTCCCACTGGCTGCCGTAAGGGTTCCACTGATAGTAGAGATTCCACACTCCGTCTTTATAGAACATGCCGTTGGGGTCGTTCATCCATCCATACTGTGGGGTATGATGGTAGGCAGGACGGAAGCGCTCGCGGTTGGTGGTATCGAAGGAGTCAGAGAACTTAGCCTCTTTCCAGCAAACGAACTCGCCCACAGCGCCCTTCTGTCGGCGGTCACCATGAAACTCGATGTCCATGAGGCTGGCGCCCTTCAGTTCGTAAGGTACCCAGTAGTCAACACGGTCCACTGCCAGTTTTACGTTTATGCGCTGCACCATATCGTTGCGGTCATTGAGCACAGCTATGGATGCGATGTCTTCAGCCTCCTGTACAGGCAACAGCACATAGCGGGCATCCTTGCTCATCCTCAGCATGACATGGCTGTCGCCCAGGATGATAGGCGGAATCTGAGCCACGGAGCTTAGGGTTATGAGCAAGGTTGCCGCGAGTGATATGATTTTCTTGGTATTCATATTCTGTTATTTCATGATCTTATGACCATTCTGAATGATAAGTCCCTTAGCTGATGGAGACACACGCTGACCAGCAACGTTATATGCCTCAGAAGCTGATGCTGGTTTCTCAGAGCTCACCTCGGTGATGGCTGTCTCGTCGTCAACAGGGCTGATTTTTATGCCAGTACATTTATTGCGGATAGCAGTCCAGTCCTCATCCCAACGGCCGGCATCCTTTACGTCGAGCTTGGTAACGGTAGAAGCCAGTTTGCTTGCCAGCAGTGCATAGTCGTCATAGGTTTCAGAATGCCAGTCGCCATCCCATGTGCACTGATAGGTGCCCTTGCCGATAACGCCAGTAGCAGTTACGTCGCCTGTAATAGAATTGTCGTCATAAGAGACTACGCCCTTGCCACCAACCATAGTGCCTTCCATCTTGATATCGTCGATATAGACTACCTGTCCGATATTGCTGATAGCGTCGGCGCCATCCTCAAATGGCCATATCTCGAGCGCGGTGTTGCCGGTATCGGTAATCTTGTCGCTCTCAGGTCCCTTGGCAAACTCAAAGGTGAGAATATTCCACTGGTCAGGATTGCCGCACCAGAACCATCGTGTAGCGGAGTAGGTACCATCCTTGACTATCTTTACCATCACATTATGGTTGACGCCCATCTTTATGCGCATGGTCATGCGTCGCACGCCCTTGAAGTCGGCATCGCCAAGAGGGAGGGCAAAGTTGCACTGCTCCTTATCCCAGCCGCTGGTGCTCGCCTTGAGGGTGAACTTCATCACCTTGTTGCCCTCTTCTTCTACCACCGTAGGTGTGGCACGATCCCAGAATCCTCCATCGCTACCAACTTCCTTATCGTCACCATTCCACAGGGTCACCTGTGCGTTACATACTGTTGCGGCAAACATAGCTGCCATCAATATGATCTTCTTCATTGTTGTAATAGTTATTGGTTATTGTTTTATTGTTATTGTTAATGGTTATTACTGCTGGCTGACCTTGAGGTCGCTGACGGTGATGTTGCCGCCATAGTTGTTGATGCTCCAGCAGTTGTTCTGTATGCCGTAGATGCGCTGTGTGTAGCAAGCCTTGTTGTTGACATACATCACGATGACAGAGTTGTCAGTGTAGATGTCGATGTTATACACATTGTCAGAAGGACGGTCAAAGTTGTATCCGTCGATGCCCTCAATGAATCCCTTGCCCTCAGATCCTTCCTGTTCGAAGTTAATCTTACGAGAGTTTTCGCCCTCAGGGTTCACAACCATAGTGTAGTATTTCTTGGAATCAGAGCCGCGGAACAGTGATATGCCGAACTTGTCCCAGTTGTTGTCGGTAGTAACCTTCATGCTGATGTGGTTATGATAGCCTAGACGGTTGTAGAGCACATAGGCATTGTCGCCAGAGAGCTTGCCGTTGTCGTAGCCGCTGCTTGCCATGACCTTCAGGGTCTGCTCCTTATTATACTTTGCATTGAGAGCAGGCACAGCAACGAGCTGCAGCGTACCATCCTCGTTCTGTATCACCTTGTGGCATACCAGGGCGCCACTCCATTTAGGTTCGTTGCCTGAACCTCCACCAACTTGGATATTTCTATCGTCTATGTCAGAGCCATCGCGCCAAGGACACCATCCCCAGATGTAACGGTTAGTGCCGTCAGAGGCTGTCTTGCCAGCATAGAAACCACGGCTGTCGAGCACTCCCTCACGGTTGTCAGGCCAGTGAGCACCAGGATCGTCGAAGCATTCTTTCAGTGCCTCCCATGAGTTAGCTTTCATATACTTCACTTTGCGGCTCCAGTTCTGACGGTCGCTGTCGCTATACACCAGATACCACCAGCTGCCCATCTTGAAAATGTCAGGACACTCGCAGAAACGGTCCCAGACCATATTGAAATGTCCTACGTTTTCCCAGTTCTTCAGGTCTTCAGACTTAAACTCGGCAAACCAACCGTTATTGCCTCCTGCCTCAGGCTTAGTGGCAATAATCATGCGGTAGAGTCCGTCGTCAGCTTTGAATATCTGCGGGTCGCGGAAGTCAGCACCGTTGTATCCATAGTCTGGACCGTGAAGCTGCCACAGGTTGTCGCGAGTCCATGTCTTGAAGTCAGGCGAGGTGGCACGCATCACCACCTGACGGTCTTTGCAGTTGCTATTCTCGCCAGTGTAGTAGATGTAGTACAGACCGTCAGCCTCGTTGTAGTAGCAGCAACCCGTGCCTAAGGCAGCATCCTGCTGGTAGTTGTTGGTACCAGCAGAGAGAATCTCGCCCAGCGGTCTGTAGCTTGCTCCGTCCTTAGTGGCAACTCCCCAGTAGGGATGGAAGCAGAAAGGCTTGTTTTCAACAAAGTCCTGCAGGTAGAGCACCTTAAACTCGCTGTTCTTAGCATCGTAGAATGGCATAGGGTCGCCCACACCTCCCACTTTGGAGGTAGGATTGATGATAGAAGGAACGTAGAATGTAGAGAAGCCTTTCTCGTCAGTAGGCACATAACGCTCCGTAGTGGCAGTCCAGTCTTTAGGGGTGTCACCCTCTGCTTCGTAAGCATCGTAGCAGGAGGTGAGGACAGCGCTGAGAGCACTGCACACCACACATCTGATTATTGATGACATATATTTCATGATTCTTGATGTTTTAAGTTTAAACTTTTATTCGCCAGAGAGATACTTGTAAGCATTCAGCAGGAGCTTGCCAAGGTTCTCGTGATATTTAGACACGTATGGGGTAGGAGAATTCCAGTCGAGTACTCCTGAGCCAAGGCAGATGATGCCGCCCTTGCCGAACTCACCATTGAAATTCTTAAGCTCCCAGGATGATATCTCGTTGTCGTTGCCAGCGAGACGGCGAGCTTTGCCTCCTGTCACCTCGTCAAACTTCTGGAAGAGGTTGTCACCACTTACGCCGTCCCAGTGATACTGAGAAGCAGAGTTACAGATGGTGTAGTCTGGGTCGAGTGTGAAGGTCTCAGAAGGATAGCTTGGATTCACGGTGAAATCATTCCACAGAGGGTGAGTCTTGTCAAATACCGGCAGAGCCCATGGTTTTTCTCCCATCTTGTCAGAGCCTTCGCCTGATCCGCCCCAGCAGTTGTTAGGACAGCCATCCTCAGGCATTGCGCCAAGTGCAGCAGCGAGGTCAACACCCATACGCTCAAGTACGAAGCCGCCACCATTCTTCCAGTATTCCTTCAGTATAGGCAGGGCAGCCATAGCAGCTGTCTCGCTGCTCTTGAAGTCATTGAAATTGCCATAGGCAGGGGTATGACGGTGGAAGAATATCAGCTTACACTCCTTGAGCAGTTCGGCATTGTCGGCAAGTTCGCTAAATGAAACGTATGCTGCACCAGCAATGTTAGCAATAAGCCACTTGGCAGCAGCCTTCTCCTCCACGTTGAGCTCCTCCACTGTCTCGGCATTGCCCACGAAGATAGCCACTGGATATTCTATCTGTTCCACGTTGACAGTATATTTCTCCTCAGCAGTATTATCTCTTACGGTGAGCACGAAAGGCTTGGTGAAGTCGCCCCTCGAACCGCTTGCAGGCAGACATACGGCATCCTCGCTGCACTGAGCCTCAAACTGTGCATTGCTGAGGTCTATACCGCTGCCGCTGGTTACTGACACTGTAACAGTCTTGTTCTCCTCACTTATGGCACCCTTCACGCCCTCTAGAATGAAGAGCTTGAGCTGTGCCTCGTCATTGCGTACAGCCAGCTGCCAGTCTGTTATCACGTCGCCGTTAGCAATGTGCAGGCTCTGGTCAGCTTGCAGATTGATGTGGTCGCCCACCTTCATGTTAGCCTTGGCGCCATCAGAGATTCTCATGCTCGTAATGACCATGTCGCTCTTTTTGTCGAAATCCACAGGCACCTTCACCTTGACAAGGCGCTTCGAAGTGTTTATGGTAGCCTTATACTGGTCGTTGAGAGTCAACTCCTCAACTGCACAGTCGCCGCTTACGTTTACGCTGCCTGATATGTCGTCAGAACAAGCCGTGAAACCGCAGACTGCTGCAATAAGGCAGATGACAAATAATATCTTTGTTTTCATAATGCTTATCGTTATTTAGTGAATTTATGAATACGGTTTACCAGCCGCCGATGTTCTGCTTATAGTGACCGTTAGAAGCTGCAATCTGCTCGTCAGGTATAGGCAGGTACTCATTCTTGTTCTTTGTGAAATAAGCGCCTGTGAGGAAGTTCAGCCTCTTGCTCTCCTCGTTATAGAACTTGTTGATAACCTGTTCGGCATCACCCCAGCGCACGAGGTCGAAGAAGCGTTCGCTCTCCATAGCCAGTTCCAGACGGCGTTCCATCTTGATAATCTTCGTTGCCTCGTCTTTACTGTAGCTGCCCTCATACATGCCCACTGCATAGTGAACGTTATATTTTGCGGCATACTTGGCAACGATGCTGCTGGTCTTCATGTCGAGAGCACGCTGGCGCACACGGTTGACCAACTTGATAGCCTCAGGGGTATTGCCGAGCTGTGCCAGAGCCTCTGCACGCATGAGCAACACGTCGGCATAGCGGAACACTATGCGGTTCATAGAGCTTGCTATCTGGTTGTCGGCATTGAAGAGATATGTGCCCATCAAGTCGGGGTCAACATTCTGCTTTAGAGAGACGAAGTAGCCGTAGGTGCCGTTGGCACGTCCCCAGTTCTTGCTTTCAGACATCATATATTTCTCATTAAACATATAAGGCGTGCCCGGTAAGCCCACAGTAACGAAGAGTCGTGGGTCAACGGTCTGAGGTGAACCTACCTCGTAGTCCTCTTCATAGAAATTATCGAGTAAAGGCATTCCGTCAGCATCTGTGCGGTAAGCATCAACCAGATTGTGTGAAGGCTTGTAGAAGTCACATCCAGCATCGAGCACACCCTGCACACAAGGTACTATCAGACGGTTGGAGAAGTTGAGGTTGCCGTATGTGGTACCGTCGTTCTTAGAATACTGTATAGCCCAGAGGCACTCCTTGCCGTTCTCATACTCCTCCTCAGGACGGAAGTTGTTGTGCATATCGCCCTCCATGTCGTAACCTGTGAAGATAGAAGGCTCGGTATAGTCCACAACCTTCTGCAGTTCCTTCTCGTTGATAGAAGTAACGGCGTGTGTGGTCTCGTCGTCCTGGTGATAAGCCTTGTAGAGATATACCTTTGCAAGGAATGCAGCACATGCAGCCTTGGTAGGGCGTCCCTTCTCAGCCTGAGTAGCAGGCAGTACGGCATAGGCATCTTCAAGGTCGTTGATTATCTGCTGCCAACCCTCGTCGTTGGTGTATTCGCGATTGCTGAGGTTCTCGTAGTCCTGTGCTGTCATGTTGAGTTTGTTGACAAACGGGATGAACTTAAACAGACGCTTCAGCTGGAAGTGACCGTAAGCCCTGAGGAATTTCATCTCTGCCGTGCGCTGCTTTATCACATCATTATTCTGGTCAGCCTCTGACAGCATGTCGAGAGACAAAGAAACGCGTGAGAGATACTTATAGAATCGGGTCCAGATAGAAGCGTATGGCCAGTCGGTGGTCATAATGCCTACGCCCTTCTCCATATCATGGAATACGGCACCGTCAGAATAAGCTGCTCCACCCACGAAGGCGTCGTCGGAGCGAGTGTCATAGTTCCACAGAGAGAAAGAAGCATTCATATCCTCTATGGAGAGCAGTCCTGCGTATGCAGAAATTATTACATTATCTACATACTTAGGGTTCTTTACCTCGTCCTGAGTGAGCGTAGCCTGTGGTACCTGCTCGTTGAGGAAGTCGGAACAGGACACAAAGAATGCAGATTGCACCAATAAGAGTGCTGCGCCTATATATTTTGCTTTCATAATTGTCAGTTTTTTAGGTTTAGAACGAAACATTTACTCCGAATGTAAGATTGAGAGGTACAGGATAGTCAAATCCCTTCTTAGAGTATCCTGCTCCCACGAAGTTCTCAGGGTCGGTGCCAGAGAAGTTCTTGCTCTTGATGGTAAGCAGGTTCTGAGCTGAGAGATAGAGACGAATGCGCTCCAGACTCAGTTTTGCCACAGCCTTCTTAGGCAGGTTGTAGCCTATCTGCACGTTGCGCAGCTTGGCATACGAACCATTCTCCACAAAATAGGTTGACATACGTCCCTCTTTGTTGCTGTCTGAGTTGGTGAGTGCTGGTATATCACTGCCAGGATTGGCAGGACTCCATGCATCGAGCACTCTGTCACCCTTGTTCAGGTAAGGCATATTGGTAGCAGCGTTAGTGCTTGCCCAGAAGTCAGTCTGTGTCTTCAGGGCATAGGTGTTGGCATCAACGCCCTGTACACCCTGCCAGAACATAGTGAAGTCCCAGTCCTTATATTGCAGATATACGTTCAAACCCCAGCAGAGTTTTGGTGTAGGGTTGAATATCCATGTCTGGTCGTCCTCGGTTATCTTGCCATCGTGGTTCAGGTCGGCATAGCGTATGCGACCGATGCCTGCTCCTTCCTGATAAGCATGGTTGGCAATCTCTTCCTGACTCTTGAATATGCCGTCGGCTACGTAGCCCACTACCGAGCCCATTGCGTGACCTACAACGCTCAGTTTACTGTTGCCGCCATATACGCCGCTTGCGGCTACCGTGCCAGGCAGTTTGGTTATCTCGTTGGTGTATTTGCTGAGGTTGCCGTTGATGTCCCATGACAGTCCGTAAGAGGTCTTGTGACGATAGCCTAAGGTGAGTTCCCAACCTACGTTCTTCACCTCGCCTGCGTTTATCCACTGGTCAGCACCTTCACCCATAGCGCCGATGCCTTTCATCAGTAGCAGAATGTCGGTAGTCTTTTTGTGGAACCAGTCGAATGAACCGTAAATCTCATTATTCAATACAGCGAAGTCGAGACCTATGTTGTGCTGTGTGGTGGTCTCCCACTTAATGTCTTCGTTGCCACGTTGTGTGCGTACGTAGCCGCTGCCAAGTATAGCACCACCGTTGCTGCCTGCTATGTCGTAGGTAGAACCTGCAGGAGCATCGCCATCCCACAGTTCTGTTGATACTACTGGCGCGTAGAGGGTATAGCGTGCAGTATTGGAAATTTCAGAGTTACCCGTCTTACCCCATGAGTAGCGTATCTTCAGATTGTCGAGCCATTCAGAGGTAGGCTTCATAAACTTCTCCTGAGAGATGCGCCAGCCAGCACTCACTGAAGGGAAGGTACCATACTGATTGTTCTTACCGAAGCGGCTTGAGCCATCCCTACGCAGGGTGAATGAGCCAAGGTACTTGTCGTCGTATGTATAGTTAACTTTGCCGAAGAATGATACCAGTGAGAAACCGTCGCCAGAACCCTTGGCAAGCTGACGTCCTGTACCTGCTGAAGGCCACATGAAGTCGGTGTTCAGAATAGCTTGCTCATAGCGCTTTGCGCTGGTCCAGTTGGTATTCTGACGGTTTACCTCCATACCTATCATGGCATCGCCTCTGTGCTTGCCTATCTCAAGGTTGTAGGTAGCAATGGCGTTCCACATCCAGCGCATCCAGTGTTCCTGTTTGTTCTCGGCAGCAGTCTCAAGGTTTCTCTTCTTACCATTTATAATAGGATAGGTAAGGAAACGCTGCTGCTTCTGTGTATAGTCCATACCGAATGTGGTGCGCAGCATGAGGTTCTTCATAGGTGTCACGCTGAGGTGCACATCGCCAAAGGCACGCCACTGTGTGTATTCGTTGTCCTTATTGCGGCTGAGAGTGCTCAGAGGGTTCTCACGCTCAAAGTACAAACCCAGTGTCTGGGCATACTCTCCGTTCTCTGCATATATAGGGTAGTTAGGATTGAACTGCAAAGCGTTCTCTATAATGTCGCCAGGAGCATCCACGCCCGTTGTACGGTTGATGGTGAAGTTTTCGCCAATCACCACCTTGTCGCCAAATAGTTTGTAGTCGCTGTTGGCACGAGCAGACAGACGACTGAACTGGGTGTCCTTGATGGTACCGAGGTTTTTGTAGTAACCGATTGAGAAGAAAGAGTTACCCCTCTCCGAACCATTGCTGACAGAGAGGTTATATTGCTGTACTACGCCCGTGCGTGTAACCTCATTAAACCAGTCGGTGTCGCCGCTGCGCACTGTTGCTTCATCGTCCAGATAACGATTCATGGTCAGTCCGTAGAACTGGGGATTGCCATTGCCGTCATAACCCCAATTGAAGTTATAGCCTAAGTCGTTACCCTTGATGTTAGGGTCTTCACCATCGTTAACCAGAGCCTGCCACAGGGCTTTGCCCCACTGACTGGCATTCAGCGTCTTGATTCTGTTGTTAAAGAAAGAAGCTGCAATGCTGGCATCGAAGTTCACCTTCACTTTGCCTTCCTTACCCTTCTTGGTGGTGATGATAATCACACCGTTGGCAGCACGAGAACCGTAGATGCTGGCTGATGCAGCATCCTTCAATACCTGAATAGACTCTATATCGTTGCCGTTCAGTTCGTGCATACCGCCCTTGGTGGGCACACCGTCGATGATGTAGAGAGGGTCGTTGTCGTTCAGAGTACCCATACCACGAATACGAACAACCGCAGAGCCAGAAGGATTACCGTCAGCTGCAATGTTCACACCAGGCACACGACCCTGAAGTGCTTTCATGGGGTTGTTTTCGTTCTGCTTGGCAAGTTCGTCAACGCTTACCACTGATACGGCACCTGTCAGGTCAGCCTTACGCTGGGTGGTATAACCTGTTACCACTACCTCGTTCAGTGTCTGCACGTCGTCCTTCATCACTACTCTCATGTTGTTCTGGGCTGGCAATTCCTGCTTGTCATAACCCACATAGCTGAAGACGAGCGTTTTGCCTGCCTCCACTTTCAGTTTGAAGTTACCGTCATAGTCGGTCACTGTACCTGTTGCAGCGCTGCCCTTAACTACTACTGTAGCGCCAATGATTGGTTCGCCTTGCGAGTCAACCACCGTACCTGTAATGTCACTCTGGGCAAACACCATGGTGCAGAGCATCACTGCCAGTAAGCTCATAACCAGTCGTTTCGTTTGTTCCATTTACTTTAAGGTTTTAGTTAATACTTTTTGTTGATATATAATGTTTGCTTGCAAAAGTATTAACATGCGTGCTTTTCACGTAAAAAATATCGTTCACTTCGTAAAAAAAATGTTTCATGCAACATTTTTACAACGAAATGAACGAAAAATCACAATCTTTCAATCTTCAATCTTCAACTTTCCTCACCTCTCCTGGCACCATACCAAACTCGTCTTTGAAGCATTTGGTGAAGTATGATGGAGCAGAGAAACCTACGGCGTAGGCTACCTCAGACACGCTCTTGTCTGTTGTAAGCAGCAGTTCGTAGGCACGTTTCAGGCGTGTGGTACGCAGCAGTTCCACTGGTGATGAGCCTGTTACAGCCTTTACTTTGCGGTATAGTTGGGTGCGACTGAGATTCATGTACGCAGCTAGGTCGTCAATGCTCAGGTCGCTGTCGTCCATGTGTGCCTCCACACATTCGCGGAATTTTGAAAAAAATCCCATTTCAGCGCTCTCTTTGTCTTCCGTACCCGCTATTGAGTCCATATTCCACAGTGTGTTAGCCACACGTTCCCTCTGCATACTCACTTTTCTCAGGTAATACAGGTAGAACAGCACAAACACTACTATCAGCAGCACTATTATGCCAAGTGTCATCCAGTTTACCATGCGTTGGGCATCCAGTTCCTGCATGTATGAGTTTGCCTTGTCATGCAGCAGGTTGAGTCTGTCTGACTGCCTCTTTATCTCCTCACTCTCCATCAGCAGCGCCTTGGCATTGTCGTGGGTAACCATAGCCGATATCAGCAGCGTATCCTTTTTGTAAGGTTTGCCCTCCAGTATGCGCATCGCCAGATCAAGGAGCATATCGCCACGTGTAGGGTAGATAAACGATGCTTCGAGTAGTGAGTCGCGCACCTGCTGTATGCCACCATCTTTGCCAGGCAGTCCGTCTATGCCACAAAACAGGGGTAGTACTTCGGTACCAGACTCAAGAAACGCTTTTCGTGCTCCCATGGCGGTACGGTCGTTTCCGCCAAACACCATGTCAATCCTCTCTCCCTTATGCTCGGCAAGCCATTTGCTCGTCGTTTTGTATGCAGTGGGCTCAGTCCAGTCGCCACGCAGCGAAGCGGCAACCTTTATGCCTGGTGCCTTCTTCAGTGCATCCATCAGTCCGTTGTGCCTCTCTATAGCTGGCGAAGAACCCTCCAGTCCTTGCAATTCCAATATCGTTCCCTTGCCGTCAAGTTTTGATATGATATATTCGCCCATTACTCGTCCCATCTCGTAGTTGTCGGCGCTCATAAAGGCTGTATATTTGTGGGAACTCGTCTTGCGCTCGAACACTATCACTGGGATTCCCTTGTCGTAAGCACGGTCTATGGCTGGCGATATTGTCTCCACTTGGTTAGGTGCCACAATCAGCAGGTCTATACCCTCATTTATCAAACTGTCTATCTGCTGCACCTGTCGCTCGTCACTGTCATAGGCAGCAGCAAACTTTACTTCCACATTGTCGTGGAAGTAAGCACCCATGCGCAGTTCAGCATTCTGTTTGTCGCGCCATATATCAGCAGAGCATTGCGACACACCCACACGATATTTCTTACTGTCAGTGGAGCATGACGTAATGCAGATAATGAAGCATACTATATATAGTATGTGTAACGGTAAGTAGGTTAGTTTACGTCTTTTGTACATATTTCTTGTTTGTGTCTCACAAAAACTCATGCAAAGATATATATTATTTTTTAATTCTCCAAACGAAAGCAAAGAAAAACTATAGAAAAACAGTTTTTCGCACTTTTAACCTCCTAACCTCCCTATGCTCAGCCCAGTATTCATGCGGAGTTTGGCAGAATTAGGGAGGTATAGGCATAAAAAAGTTTCCTATTAAAAAATATCAGGAAGAATAGGGTGAAATATTGTGAAAAGCTAAAAGCATTACTTCCAGTTGCAGAAGTAATGCTTTTAGCGATAGAAGTAATGCTTCTAGTTGCAGAAGTAATGCTTCTACCTATAGAAGTATTGCTTTATATGACAGCCTGAGGGCTGGGGCGAGCTTAGAAATAGTAGGCTACGCCGACCTGCCAGGAGTTATACTTGGACTTGAAGGAATCGACAACGGTGGTCTTGGTGGCATTCCAGACGTTGACCTCGCCTGTCTTGCCCACCATACGGCTCCGTCATTAGTTTGGCTGATGGAGAATACACGCTGACTGCTTACACCCTCCATGCGTCCAAGATTAGAAAAAGTAAACCCTTTCGTATTCATTGCGCACATGAACAACGGATATAAAAGAGTGAGCGATAATATTAACCTTATAAATGTCACGTAGTGGAGCTGGAGGGATTCGAACCCTCGTCCAAACGGTGAAGCAATATGCTTTCTACATGCTTATCTTGGCCTTCATTTTCGTGTTGCGACAAGACCCAAGCCACCAATCGCAACCTTAGCCTCTAAGAGTTTCGCACGGAGAGCGAGGCAAGCACCATGCTATTCCCGATATTCTTGCACCGCTTTGGTCAGTTAAGCCTCAGGAAGAAGGGCTCTGAGCGATGTCTCGTTCCCCCGCCTTGCAGGGGAATAAAGCCAGTAATCTACTGTACTTCGATTAGGCAGCGAGAGCGTAACGTGTTTCGCCAATTAAATTGTTGACCGAAGAGATTATGGAGCCCACAGTCATCGCTCCGCATGCTTACATACCATTTCAGTCCGCTGTCAAATCCAGTCAACCCCGTGGTAGTGTATTGCTGTATCTTAGTACTCTTCTTCGTCGAAGAGGAAGTCTTCCTTAGTAGGATAGTCTGGCCAAACATCCTCGATAGAGTCATAGATGGTCTCACCGTCGTCCTCCAGTTCTTCGAGGTTCTCTACTACTTCCATGGAGATACCGCTGCGTGTAGCGTAGTCGAGCAGTTCTTCCTTAGTAGCGGGCCAGGGTGCATCTTCCAGTTTTGATGCGAGTTCTAGTGTCCAGTACATATAGTTAGTTGAATGTTGAAGGTTGAATGTTGAAAGTTCTTTTTAATTGGATTGCAAAAGTACTACATTGTTTTGTTATTTGCAAGTATTTTGCCAAGTTTTTTCTTCCACACCGCATTTTTTGTTTATCTGACGTGCAAAAACGAATAGATAATCGCTGAGGCGGTTGAGGTATTTCTTAACGTTAACTGGAACGGGAACGTTAACTATTCGGCGCTCAGCACGGCGACATACGGTGCGACACACGTGGCACTGGGCACCGGCTTGGCATCCGCCTGGCAGTATGAAGGCGCGCAGTGGGGGGAGTTCTTCCTGTATGGTGTCGATATGGTGTTCCATCTCCTGGATGCCTTCCTGTAGGTGAGCGTTGATGTCTATATCAGCGCCTGCCAGTACGGAGGAGATTTCGAAGAGTACATTCTGTACGTGCTCCAGAAAAGCGTTAGGGTTCTTGCCTTGCAAGCCAGCAAAGCTGGAGCGAGCGTTAAGCAGCGATATAAGCAGTCCGATGTGCGAACTGAGTTCGTCCAGCGTGCCGTAGGCCTCTATGCGTGGTGAGTCCTTGGCTACTCTCTCTCCGTTGGCGAGTGATGTCTCGCCATTATCGCCTGTCTTTGTATAAATAGCCATATCTATATGGTATAGTGTTCAGGAAATCTGTCTTTCAGAAGTCTTATTAGACCGATGGAACCCATGTCCCACGTTATCGCCTGCGCTCGAAGTGCTTTCTGCCACATGTCATAGTGCTCCCCTGTGATGTCACTGACTATCACTGTCTCCTGTTTGTGCAGGTGGTGCAGCGTGTCCAGTACTACGGGTGCCTTGCCAAGAGCCTTGGTGGCGGCCTGTAGTTCCTCTGGGGTGTATCGTCCTACCATCACGACTTGTCTCTCCTTGTCGTGATTGCATATTCGGTATATGAGTCTTGCTCTGGGGCTCTTTATAGTGTCATAGGCGTAGTATGGTAGGGGTTGTTTGAGCACTTCCTTGAGGTATTCGTAGTCGGTCTTCGACTGCACGCCGAATCCCCGTCCTTGCCACCATCGTGCAATCTTTCCCTTCATACGCACTGAGGCACTATTAGAAGTAGTAGGCGAGACCTAACTGCCAAGAGTTGTACTTGGACTTGCTTACGGACTTGACTGCTGTTGTTGCAGCACCCATCGTTGTAGCCTCGGCTGTCTTGCCACAAGCAACGTTGTAGTTTGCCTTGACTTCGAGATGGCTGAGTACTGTGCAGCCGACACCTAAGTTGACAGAGAAGTTGCTTGATCTCCATGTCCAGTCCGTTGCGCCCAGCATTTTATCCTTAGAAAGATTGAAACCAAACTGCGGACCTGCGAATACGAAGACGTCAGCCAGAGAACCCAGTCCTACGCCATAACGTACATTGATAGGGATGTTGATGGCACGGGCGGTGACATTCTCAGTTGTGGTATTGCCGAGGGCATCTTCTGCAGACACTTCGGAGGTGCGCTGGTCATAGACTGCAGAGGCATCCACACTGAGACCTGTGACGGGCAGACCAATCTTGATGGTGGGACCTACGTAGAAGCCAGCACGGTTGTTACCCTTGAGATTGTCCACTCCGTCCTTGAACTTCATATTAACGAGGTTGGCGCCTGCACGAACACCAAACTTAATCTGAGCTTGAGCTCCGAATGCTAACGTTAGCGATAATGCTAATAAAACAATCTTCTTCATATCACTTTATACTTTATACTTTATACTATAAACTTTATACTATTAATGTCTCTCACGTCTAACGCTGACGCGTGCTGATGACTGACCTGCTACGCCAGACGAAGAACCAGAACGCTTCTTCTTGGCTGTGCTCTGAGCTACACCACTCTGTGCGCCACCAGTGGCACGGCGATTCTTCTTCGCGGCCTTGCGTGCAGCCTTAGGATCTGCAGCGATGACCTTAGCGATGGAGTCGAGGCTGTCCTTCTTGACTTGGTCGCCCCAGATATTCTTTTCGAAGTCGAGGAGTTCCTTCTCTATCTTCTTCTGCTCCTTGGCCATGGCCGAGTCAGTAGGACAGTACTGGGCGAGAGTTTGGCCAAGCATGTTGTTGGTCTTGTATATCTTGCCTTGGTACATATTCTTCACAAAATAGTCATCAACGCTCATGGTAGCGGCATTGTTGAGGTCGCTGGTCATGATGGTCTGCTTGGTGAGGAATGGTGCCACGTCATCGTACTTCACCCAGAAGAGAGGATACTTGCTTGCGCCATCACCAAAGTCATCCTCACGGCTCATAATAGGGCAGAGGGCGATGACCTTGTTGTGGAAAGTGGCGGAGTTCTGGTCATAGTAGGCAGACTCCTTGATATAGTATGACTTTACCTCGCGAGAGGGGATGTCAGAGTTGTCGAGTTTCAGACGTCCATCCTTCTTCTCATAGTAGATGTGGTAGTTGTCAAGCAAAGAGAGTGGCTTGACAGTAGCATCGACCTCAAAAGACTCGTTGCCATCAAGACGGTATTCGTAGGCCTTGACCTGTCCGGAGAGAACGAGTTTGAAGAGATAGGTGAAGAGATTCATCTGACTGCCTACGGGCTCTACGGGATAGTAGAGACCGGAGTTTGCTCCCTGAGTGAGATCCAGCTCGCGGTATATGTCACGACGCCATACGACATCCTCCTTCATCTGCTGAGCAGTGGGATAGGATATCTGTGCTCGCGTGGTGAGCGAGGTGCTCTGACTCTTCTTCTGCTGTGCCTGCTGCGCCTGACGTGCCTGAGGCTGCGCAAGTATTTCAAGGGTTGAAAGGTTGAAGAATTGAAGGATTGAAATACCTATCAGTATAATTATTCGTTTTGTCATAACTTATAACTAGTAACTTATAACTGGTAACTTATTTTATTACTATTTCCATTGCTGAGGGCAGGGTGCGGGCGATGCCATCAGGACCTACAGCATGGATGCGTGAAATGTAGAAACGCTTCTGACGAGAGAGCTTGCGGAAGGTTTCCTGTTGTCGTCCAGAGAAGTGCGCGCCATCGCTGACGATAGGCACTGCATTACCCATATTGTCGAAGAATACGGCTTCGAAACCTGTCACCTTAAACTCGATGTCGAGCAGACCGTCGTCGATAGCGGCGCGTATGCCACTGGCTCCGAGCAGTGAGGCCTTTGCCAGGCCACCACCACGGAAACGAGTGTCGCCGACCTGTATGTACGCTGTTGGGTCAGGAAGTTTGCGTACGTGGAAAGTGAACTGTCCCATCTGTACTGGTTTGCCCGTCGCTGTGCTGGCTACGGAAATGGTGACATCCTGCCCTACGGCGTTAGGTCGAGCGATGTAGTGACCTGGACCGGTAGGGGTGAGCGAACCGCCTGACATAGTAGCTGATACCTTGTTAAGAGGTACGCCAGGGATGGATACCGAGATAGGGTTGGAGAACCCAGCGTATAGCACGTTCATCAAGTCTGCAGAGACTGTTGCAGAAGGGTCAACTACAGTGTATTTCTGCTGGAAGTCGCGCTTGATGACCTCACCGCTGCCATCGCGCATGGTCATATAGCCAGCGAGGGTGAAGTCCCCCGTACGGCCAGCGATGAATTCGTATGTGTTATTGCGCAGGTTGACCTGACGACCACCAATGTATATTTCAGGTTGTTGCGTGGTATCAATGGCGGCCATGACTATCTGTGCGGAGAAATTGTCACCACGCACCACAGTCTGTGCGTTGGGGATGACGAAGGCAGAGAGTTTGTTGACACGGATATCCTTGAGGTCGATATTGCTTACAAGTGTGTGGAGCACCTCACCCTCGGCATAGCGCACGTCATTCTGCAGTTTGGAGAGCAGAGTGACAGCAGCTGCTACGGGCATATCCTCAAACATATATTCCTGCCATCCCTTGCCCAGTGCCTTAGCCTTGGGAGAAATGGCGGTAGAGAGATTGTCATTGATTATCTTCTGGAGGCGTTCGTCATTGAGGAGTGAGATGCAACGAGTGCGGTAGTCCTCAATCATCTTCTGCAACTTAGGTCCCTTGCCTCTGCCTGGTGACAGCATCACCTGTGCTGCGGCTTCTAAGTCTTCCTTGTTTTCTATGTTGCGAACATCGCCGTTATCGCCGTCAGCCTCTCGGACAATGGCTATCTTAAGCTCCTCGGCGAAGTTGTAGAGTTCGTCGCTCATCTTCTTCACCTCCTGCGCCTTGGCATACCACTGGCGTGTCTTCTGCGGATTAGCTTTCATCTGTGTGTCGAAGTCCTGGTAGATACCGTTATTCTGTTTTATAGAGTTTGCGGTAGAGCGTACGAGTCCCTCCTCGACTATGGAGAATCCGTTGAGCACCTCGGTAGAGACATTCATGGCCAAGAGTGCCATCAACACCACGTACATGAGGTTGATCATCTTCTGGCGGGGCGATATGGGTTTTTTCTTTATTGCCATGGGTTATTTAGGCATATTCGTTGTCATAGCCTCAATCATGCGAGCGTAGATAGAATTGAGTTCGCGAATCTTGTCGGCCATTATCTGTGTCTGCTCATTGATAGAGTCCTGAGTGGTAATCTGCTGTGATGCGGACTTAAGCTGCATCTCGTAAACGCGAGCGATACCTGTGAGTGTGCGGTTGAGATTTTCCATCTCCTCGCTGTCGGTAGCGAGACGGGATGAGAGCTGCTCGACTTTCTGCAGGGTCTCGTTGAGTTGCTCGAGGCGCTCCACATAAGCCGTGGTAGCCACCTCCATAGCTTCTGCTGTAGCAACGCTGACAGCAGGGGCAGGAGTCTTTTCAACGGGAACGTTAACAGGAACGTTAACAGGGGCGTCGCTCTCAGAGGAACTGATAGAATCTGATTGTGCTGGCTCTGCAGAAACTCCTGAAATGCCAGAACCTCCTGAAACTCCTGTACCTCCACCAATAATAATAGTACCACCAGTAGGAACACCTGTTAAAGGTGCCGTTGCTGCCGCAGCCACTGATGCAACCGCAGGTTGTATCACAGGTTCTGCGAATGGTGCCTCTGCCACCTCTTCGATTACCTCGTCAGACATGTGATTGTCGAGTGTCATGTCGATTGTCGATTTGTCAAACGGACGGTCGAAGGCGGAGATGAAGAATACGAACACCTCAGTGCCCATACCGATAAACAGCATGAGATTGGCTCCTGGCAGGTGAGTGAGTTTGAAGAGAGTACCCAGAATAACGACTGCTGCACCCCATGAGTAAGCGTAGTTGAGGAATGTTTGTCCTGGTACGCTGTCCATCCACTTCTGCATGAAGTAGATGAAGTTTATTTTGCTATACTTTGTAGGCATATCTTAACGTTTTTTCTTTCCTTTTGCATTGAGACTTGCTGAACTGGCCAAAGAGCGCACGCAACGGAAACCGATGTATGAGCGTGGCTGATTCTGATACTCCCATGAGCGCCATGCAGAGCGTATGTAGCTCTCTGGGTCTTTCCATGAACCGCCTCTTACGCTTTTTTTCTTCATGCGGTATGGGTCTTCCTTGGCAGCCTTGTATTCGAGTTGTGGATTGAAGTCATTCATAGCCTCTACACCAGCCTCGGTATAGATGGTGGACGTCCATTCTGCCACGTTGCCTGCCATGTCATAGAGACCATTGCTGTTGGCAGAGTAAATACCCGTCTTGCTGGTGATGAGGTTGCCGTCCTTGGTATAGTTGCCACGGTCGGGCTTGAAGTTGGCGTAGTAGCAACCGTCACCATTCTTGACGTCAGGATTCTCCCAAGGAAACTCCGTGCCGTCCTTGCCACGTGCAGCATACTCCCACTCTGCTTCGGTAGGCAGGCGATAGCGCTGTATGTAGCGCGCTGCACCAGAGAGACCTTTGAGGAGGTAGTCGGTACGCCATGCGCAGAAGGCATTAGCCTGCTCCCATGTCACGCCCACCACAGGGTATTCATTGTATGTGGGGTTAGAGAAATAGTTGCGCAGATACATCTCGTTGTCGCTGTTGGTGAAGTCATTGACCCAACAGGTGGTATCGGGATATATATTAACAATGTACGTATTGAGGAAGTCCCATGGACCAGAGAGCGGACGGTTGATGGTCTCGCGTACTATGCGGCCCTCATCGTCTATGTATGCAGTGTCCTTGGATATCATTACTATCTCATTCTCATTGACCTGATGGTCGGTGTTGAGGTCACGCTCTGAAGCCACCATACGATTGCGGCGCAGTGCTGCTGTCACGTAGTCGTAGATTTCGTAGCGGTAGTTCATCTGCGAAGCATCGAGTGACTTTTCTCCGGTCACAGGATTGGTGACATAGAGGCTCTCGATGGCACGCTGCTCATCCTCATTAGGCTTACGAGGCAGATTCTTCTTCCAGTTGAGGTGAGGAGTGACAGGGTCGCCGTTCTTGTCCTCGGTAATCATGTATGTCTCATCGCCACCGTAAGCAGGGTCTGCCAACCGTGTGCGGAGTATGCTGTCACGTACCCACATGACAAACTGACGATACTTGGAGTTGGACACCTCGTACTCGTCCATCCAGAATCCATCCACAGAAATCTCCTTGGTAGGAGTAATCTTGCCCCAGAGTGAGTCTTCCTTTTCGATACCCATCTTGAGGAAACCACGTGTAATCATCGTCATGCCGTACGGTGTGGGTTCCTGGAAACCCTTGCCAGTGCTGCGGCCAGTCACCTCGCCACCTTGCGCTGTGCCCGACATTTTGCCACCGAAACAGCTAGTCAAAAGGAACAGAAGGCACACAACGGCCCCCCACTCCAACCCTCCCCCAAATGGGAGGGAGAATTTACCTTTTACTTTCATATATCTTTCTTTCTGCATATTCTTTTCTTTATACTTTCATCTACAGCGTCCTCGTCGTCTGATGGCGGTTCTTGCCTTTCTTGGCGAGTTCTATGTCCATCTGATAGCCTACGAATAGTTCGTGCGTACCGTTCTTAATGTCTATGCCGTTGGTGAATATCTCGTAGGAGTATCCCAGTACCACACCGTGGAAATTGGCTCCCACCAAGGCAGTGACGGAGTTGGTAGGACTGTAGGTGACACCTCCGTAGAACATCCTGTTGTCATACGTGTATATCAGCCTGCCTGTCATATCGCCGCGATACGTTGTTCCGTCAGTTCTGACGATGGCCGAGGTGGCTATCTTCCACATAGGATTGTGCAACTGGAAATCCACACCTCCATGCACATACCACGTGGCTGCCACGTCAAACTTGTTGACCTCTCCCAGCGTGACCTGCGGTGAGGTGACGTGCTGTCCGCTGATGCCTGCATACCAGTTGGCTCTTTGGTAGAGCAGTCCGAAACCCAGGTCGAGGGCGTTGCCATCCACGTCGCTCTTATTCTTGAAGACAGGGTCGTCGGTATCTATCACATCGACCTTGGAACCCTCAAACTTCATGTTCAGCAGACCAACTGTCAGACCGCCAGAAATCCAACCGCCGCCCAGTCTCTTGCGCAGGGCATACTGAGCATCGATTATCTGTCTAGTCTGCAGGCCAGTCTTGTCACTCCATAGCTGTATGCCCACACCGTGGATGTTATTCCAGAAGTAGAAGGGAACGTCGCCTGAGATGAAGGCTGTCTTAGGAGCATTCTCGAATCCCGATAGCGCCATGGCATATGCACCCGTTATATTTACCTTGGATGCTTTACCTGCCGCCGCAGGGTTGAATGCCGTCTGCATGTCAAAGTAGTGAGAGAAATATGCATCAAACTGAGCACCGGCTCTTTCTGAGACCAGCACCAGCATTACGACGCACATGCACCTATTTATGATGCCTTTAATCCTCATCACCTCTTAACAAACGCAAAAGGAACGGTAATATTTCCCGTTCCTTTTATCCTTAATGTTAAAATTTGCTAAACATCTCAAGTCTATTCAGGCACGTAGATTATCTCGCCGGTCTCCAGTTCGTAGGCTATTCCGACGCGTTTGCCCTTAGCTCCGTCGGACTTTGATTGGTCTTCGCTAGGGGTGTAGCGGTTGATTTTCTGTCCTTCCTTGGTGATTATCTCCATATTGTCCTTGCCAGGATTCTTGACCATAGTAAAGTCTTCCTGCGAGAACATCTCCGTCATATTGTAGCGAGTGACGAGCGCCACCATGAGTGCTACAGCGAATACCATAGCGACGTCAAAGAGGTTGCTGACCACTGACATTGGGTCGTCGTCCTCGCTCCCTGCAAAGGGAGAGAATGTATTCCTTCTTCTAAGCATGATTGTCAGAGGTTAGTAGGTCTGCTAGAAACTGTAGATTGGCTCTGTCCTGACCATACCAGCGGGTCTTCACCTGACCAGTGACGAAACCAATGGCGGCAGAGAATAGTCCCACTACGGTGGTGGCAAAGGCTACCTGCATATTGTAAGCCATAGAGGCTATGTCACCAGTGGAGAGTCCCACCAGAGCAGGTCCCATAGGTATCAGGGTACCCATCAGTCCGAGCATAGGTCCCATCTTGGCGAGCATCTTGCAGGAGGAGAGGTCTGTTGCGGCGGCTATCTCAAAGTCGGAGAGCGCCTTCTGCATGTGTGCCTCACTGTCGCTGTGCTCCAAGAGTTGACGGATGTAGTTCAGTACAAGTGAATTACCTGTCTTTGGCAGACGCTCGGAGAGTGTCTTGACATTGTCCTTTGTGAGGTTGCCAAATTCAGTTGTGAGTATCTTCTCCACCTTGCGCACCGAAACGTACTGTCCGAAGAAACCACCGATGAGCAGTAGTGCACGAGCGAAGAGCAGTATGAGCAGGACGATGACTGGCACCAGCAGTCCTGTGGATATCCAATAGAGAATGTCTGAAATGTAATGCATAGTTTATGAGTATTTTAATTTTTGTCTAATGAAACCGATGATTCCGAAACCGAGTATCAGGGCGAAGATGCCCAGAAGTGCTTCGTAGTTGACCTCAGAGAATCCCTGCACCGCCGTCCTGCCATTGACGGTAGCGATGATGCCAAGGATGGCTATGAGGGCATTGGAGAGGAAGTATATCTCCAAACGCAGTTCCTTCTCGGGGATGAGCCACTTCACGCCCCATGTGAGCAAGGGGATGAGGACGAGCACCAAGACAGCCAGTGTGAGAGCTATGGTAGTAAACTCCATGCTCGTAAACTGAAACATACACATGGTCTCGATGTGGAATAGCACGGGGAAGATGAGCAGTCCAGGAAACCATCGCAGCACCTTGTATATCACTATGGTGCGACGACGTACTTTACCTGTGGTCATGAGGTGCACGGCCAGCATGCAGTAGCTCATCGCCAGTATCACCTCTATGCTGAGCAGCACCGCTACATCGAGCATCAGAGCCTGATTGCTGAGCCATCCCTCCAGTTGCGTCTTGCTCTGCTCTATGGCGAGTGGCCACATGGAGTAGATGAATAGCGCACACACCATTGAGATGATGCCCACCATCCAGGGTTTGCTGTAGGTCTGCTTCAGCACGAAGTTGAGGCAGACTATGAATAGCATTATGGTTACAATAGCTTCCACTGCGATGTCCTATTCTACTGAACGACGGCGACGACGTACCAGCAGTACCAGAGCCACGATGAATGCGAGGACTATTAGCACCACTACGATATTGCTGACAATGGTGGTAATTTCGTTCGTTGAGTTCATCTCCTCCTTCTTGAGCACCTTGCCCTCCTTGTTGCTGGTCTGCTCCTCGCGTACCTCGTTGATTTGCTTCTTGTACTCCTTAGCAGCGTTGGCGTCCACCTTCTCTGCTATGTAGTCCTGCAACTTCTGATTGTCACTCACCATCTGCGAACCGCTGGCACCATACTTATTGACCAGTTCGGTATGCAGTTGGGCGATGTCTCGGAGTTGCTCCTTGGTAGCAGGCCAGTAACCCTTGCGTGCTGACTCCATCATGACTGCTGTCACCTCCTGCAAGGCAGCGGGGTTCTTGTCTTCGAAAGACTGACGGATGCCCAGATTATACTGGTCCTTGACGTAGGTATCGTATATGCCGTCCCACATCTCCTTGTCGATAGCCTCAGGCTTCATCACGTTCCATCCGAAGGTATTCTGCACCAGTTCGGCGAAGGTATTGGCATCGCTGGCTCCACCCTGCATCTTCTCCTTGATATATGTAGGATTGAAGAGCGTGGTACGGCTCTCCACACCGATAGCCTCCTTGACCTCCTGCATCTTGGCGTGGTTGCGATTGCGGTAGTCGGAGAGGTAAGCATCTGGGTCTTTGCCTGTCACATTGCGCACTGCCATGTTCATACCACCCATAAATTCATACACGTGGTCCAGCGACAACGCTCCCCAGGTGTTTGACTGACGAGGTTGTATCACAGCGTCGGTATTGGCGAGAGCTGCTTCGAAGGCATACTGATTGACGTTCTCCCACTGGTCTTCCTTACCGTAGAAGGCTCCCATATTGTTGAGATACACGTCAGAGAGTTCTGACTCACTCTCCCAACGGTCACTCGCCATCGTCATGCCCTGTATGCCAGTACCGTAATTGCCATTCACACCTCCGAATACTCGGTGTGTGCTGACCTCACGGGCTTCCTTGGGCGACATACCCTTGTCCATCAGCACTTTCTCGGATGCCTTCACACCCTCGGTCACCATATTGGTGTATTTGTCATTCTTAGCCTGAGCGGCCATCTCCACTGCCCTGCTGAGCAGGAATAGTCGTGAGGCTGCCAGGTCACGCAGTTGTCCCGAGGTCTGCACCACCACGTCGATACGTGGGCGTCCCAGTTCCTTGGATGGTATGAGTCTTATGTCTGTCACTCTGCCAAAGGCATCGCGGATGGGTTCTACGCCGAGCATGTAGAGACACTGTGCTATCGTAGCACCACTGGTCTCGATAAATTCGCTTGACCACAACGTGTAGCTCACCTTGCGAGGGAAACTGTCATTATGGTGCTCGCGATACAGTCTTATGGTGTTCTCTGCCAGTTCCTTACCCTTCTCCCATGCCTGTTCTGTAGGACATGCCTCGGTGTTCACTCCGAATAGGTTGCGTCCCGTAGGCACAGCATTAGGATTGCTGATGACATCGCCACCAGGTGATGGTGCGGTATATCCACCAGCGAGGGCATTCATCATACTGTTGAGTTCTATGCTGGGCGAGGTGAGCAGTGCGGTGCGGTAGTTGACCACATTCTTCACTGTGCGCTCTACCTCCAGTACTGCCTGTGCGAATGCCCTATCCTCCTTGCTGAGCATGCTGGCCTCAGCCACCTTATCTACCATAGCCTGCATGGCTGGCGACATGTGTGCCATCTTGCTTTCGCTGGCCTTGTCCTTGCCATCCTTCTTGCCCTTTATCATGCCCTCTTTCATCTTCTTGAGTTGCTCTGGTGAGGCTCCCATCATCTTAGCTATGGCAAGTGCTTTCTTGGGGTCCATACCCTTAGGCATCTTATGGCGGGGCTTCGCTCCTTGGGCTTTCGCCTTAGGTTTGCTGTTGCCACCACTCATCATCATACTCATCATCTGCTGTGGTGCAGCGATGACGGAGTCTATGTGGTGCGCCCTCTGGTAGTCGGCCTTGCTGATGTGCGCTATCTGGCATATCTCGTCCACCGTCACCTCCGTCTGGCGGTTCAGCAGTTTGGCTACGAGTGCCTTGGCTGGAGCGAGGTAGGTACCGACCTTATTCTGTCTCTTATTGAGTGCCCACACGCTGTAGGCGATGGGTTCGGTGGCCATAGCGAATACTGACGAATTGATGCGTTCCGTCTCGTATGGCACTCCCAGCGTGTAGTTCTTGCTGGTGATTTTCTCGTTGGTCAGTTCCTCTGCGAATGCCTCTATGCGTCTTATCTCAGCCTCCGTATATGGTTTGCCCTTGATGGAGTCCAGACGCAGTTCGCGGTGTATGCCCATCTCCACGGCTTTCGTCTTGACAGCTAGCGACGCCTTGTTGTTAGGGGCTTTGTTGTATGCCTCGATGGCATTGCTGAGTTTTGCGTACATACCTCTCAGATTGCTCTCCATGAATGGTGGTGTGAGGTATGACACTATCGAGGTGTATGTCCTGCGCTTGGCTATCATAGCCTCGCCGACATTGCTGATGGTGTAGAGGTAGAAGTGGGGCACTGCTCCCACGAGGCGGTCACTCCAGCAGTTCTGTGACAATGCCACCTGCTTGCCTGGGGTGTACTCCAGCGAACCGTGCGTACCGAAGTGTACCAGGGCGTCGGCCTTGAATCCCTCCTGTATCCACAGATACTGCGCTATGTAGGGGTATGGCGGAGCTGTCTCCGTGCCATGCACCATCTTGAATGAGTCGCTGCCTACTCCTGCTGGCATCTGTGGCATGATGACCACGTTGCCCATCTGTATCACTGGCAGTCCCAGCGTACCATCTGCCTTAGCCAGATAAGAGCCTGGAAAGTCGCCGTTGACCTCGTGCATCTCCTTCTGCATTCTCTCGGTGAAGAGTGATTTTGTCCATGCCTCGAAGTCAGCCTTCTTGACTGTCAGGGGTTTGCCTTCCTTCAGGAATTTTGCCTGTGCTCCCTCAGCGTAGGTGCCGAATATGCTGCCT
The DNA here is from genome assembly GCA_905233245.1 of uncultured Prevotella sp. Classification (GTDB taxonomy): domain Bacteria; phylum Bacteroidota; class Bacteroidia; order Bacteroidales; family Bacteroidaceae; genus Prevotella. The sequence continues at coordinate 31,463 of CAJODK010000003.1, forward strand.
CTCGTCTGTATCATCTCCGCCAGAGCCTCTGCCGATGCTGGCAGACCCTGCACGTTGTATCCCTCCTGGCGCATCCTCACCAGCATGTTGTACAGCGATGGCACTACCTCCAGTCCTGAGGCGGTGAGGGCGTTCGAACCTGGTCCCTTGAAATATACTATCGCCACCTTCTTGTCCTTGTTGGCGATGTGCTTCAGGGCTATGTGCTTATTGACCGCCGTCACGAATGTCCTGAGGCGCTCTGGTATGGTGTAGGCCTCTGGCAGTCCGTCCTTACCCTCGCGGATAGCAAAGAGTACGAATGGGCGTACCATACCGTCTATCTCGGGCGTGATGATGCTCTGTGAGAAGAATCCACCGTTCATGCCCTGCTTGTCCTCCTCCCACTCTTCCGTCATGCGGTTGACATTGACGGTGGAGAATAGTGGGATATTCTGCTCCTTGAGATAATCCACGATATAGTCGCCGATGCGTCCGTGTGCCATATTGATGATGGCTGACGGCTGTATGCTGTCTATGGCGTGACTCTTCACCAGTGTGGCGATGTCACGGGTGGCATACACCACGTCTCCTGACTCCTCCAGACTCTTGATTAGGTCTGTAGCGTCGCCCATCAGTCCACTGATGACTATGCGTGGCGCTCCCTCCTTCTGTAGGCCGTTGTCAGCGAGGTACTTATTGTAATCTCTTACGCTTACGAAACCCTCCTCCTCACCGTTCTCTTCCTTGATATTGGGGTGATAGAGCAACATCGAAGCGCGCTCCTCTACGGGCTCCACGTCATTGGTGAAGAGAATCTTGCCGTCCACCTCATTACGCAGGTAGTTGAGCATATTGCGATAGTTCTTTCTACCCGCCTCTGTGAGGTACTGCTTCAGCGAGTCCGCATCCCAGTCATCGATGCTGATGATATTGTTGGCAGGATTGGTACTGGCAGTAGTGAGCACCTTGAGCCCTTTGTCGGTGAGCTCCTGTAGTTTGGTGCGCTGCTCCTCGGTGATGCGCAGTCCCATACCATTGATAAGCACCACGTCATAGTCGTCCCAGTCCTCTACGTCCTCCAGTTGGGCTTCGTGCAGTTTTATGAAACTATTATCATTTGCCTTGTGTATCTCTCCCAGTGTAATTACCTGGTAGTTGACAAATGCCACATCGGTCCTGCTGCACATCGTGCGCCATACAGCCGTGCCAGCAATGATGAGTATCACTGCCAGCAAGCCAAAGAATATGTATTTTTTCTTCATTAAAAGAATTTGTCTATGTCAACCGACACACCAATCGTCGCTGTCGTACCCAGCGTAGCAGGCGAATTGGATGCGTAGGTCTTAGGTTTGTAGTTGAAGAGATTGTCTATAGCGAAGTTGACATTTATGCCCTTGAGCAGTCTCTGCGACAGGGTAAACTTCCAGATAGAGTAAGCATCGTAGTGCGTCGTCTCCATCGTCTTGAGCTGGGCATCGGCATACTCCGTCACATTCACCGCAGAGAGGAATCGCCCTGACAGTGCTACGTACAGTCCATAGTTCTGCGTAAACTGGTGGTCGTAGTCCAGTCGCCATGTCAGCGAGTGTGGACGTGCTGCGGTGAGGTCGGGTTGACCGCTCTTTACTATATTCTTCACAAAGGCGTATGATACCTTCGCTCCCAGACCGTTGTAGTGGTGCAATTGTGCATTGAGGTCTACACCCGTGATCTGCTGGTTTGCCACGTTGGTGTACATCTGTGCTGACTTACCATCACGTATTATCGTAGCGGTGGTAATATAGTTCTTGAAGAAGTTGTAGTAACCCGTCGCTGTCACGCTGTACTTGTAGTTGTCACCCAGCGAACCGTAGTTGGTCCAAGAGAGAGAAAAATTGTGGTTTGTCTCGCTCTTTAGGTCAGGATTACCGTATATCATGAAGATGCCACCCATGAAGAAATTCATGTACAATTCCTTCAGCGATGGAGCACGGAAACCAGAGGCATATGAAGCGCGTATCTGGTGATTGCGTGTTTTGTACATCGCTGCCAGTTTCCATGTTGGCTTGCCTTCCTTGGCAGCCGAGAAGTAGTCGTAGCGCAGACCAGCGATGATGTTCCAGTGCTTGGACGCCGTGTAGTCCCACTGGGCAAAGGCGTCGTAGGTGTTCTGCTTCTTCGTGTCGTCGTTGTCAGCGAACTGATAGGTCATCAGGTAGTCATGCATATAATCACCACCCACGGTGAACTGGGACTTCCATGATGGCATGTGGACATTATACACCGCACGGGCTATATTCTGCCTGTTGGAGTAGTCACGCAGATCCTTCTTGGTCTGCATGTTGAGGTCGGACTTATCGTACTGGTCAAAACTGTATGCCACCTCCAGATCCTGCAGGGAGTTTATCTTCCAGTTCAGTCGCAGACCATCGTTCAGGTCACGATAGCGCTCATGGCTTGTATTGCTCTTGTCTCTTTCGCGGAAGAAATAGCCTATTCTACCCGTCAGCGACAGAGCATCACTGATACGCCAGATGAGACGCTCCCTCACATTGTATGACTTACCGCCGTATGTGGGCAGCGAACCCATATCCATCTCCTTGTTCCTTGTCATTTGGAATGAGGTCAACGAGTTCACCTTACCTATATTAAAGTCCGCCGTAGCACCGTGGCGCCACTCCTTTGTGGCACCCTCGTAGCGGCTGTTCACGTTTGCCGACCACTTGTCAGCAGGCCTCTTGGTGATGATATTCACCACGCCACCCATCGCTGACGAACCGTACAGCGTCGAAGCAGCGCCTTTGACTATCTCGATGCGCTCCACGCCTGACATGTCGAGACGTGAGAAGTCGATGTTGTCCATGGACTCTCCCGCCATCTTCTCGCCATCCACGAGGAATAGGATGTTGTTGCCGTCATAGCCGCCCATATTCAGTACCTGCTGCCCCATGGAGTATGTAAACTCCAGTCCAGGCAGTTCCTGCTGCAAGAGATCCTTGACATTCGTGGCATCCACCTTCTTGATGTCCTCATTAGTGATGACACGCGTCACCACGGGTATATCCATCAGCGCCTTGGGAGTACGCGTAGCAGTCACCACCACCGTCTCCAGTTGCAGAGGATCTCTGTTCCATACGGCAGAGTCTGCCAATTCCGACTCCGTTTCCACATCAGCCCACGCCAATGCACAATTAAAAAATAATAGAGCTATTATCAGTTTTCTCATATCGGATACTTATAATTCACCGTCATCCAACCCTTCACCTGGTACTTGTCCGTACTCATGAAGTTGGCCAGTTGGATAGACAGATACGTGCCATCCTTCAGTTGCACCACATACACATTGTCGTGCATCGTGTAGTTAGGCGGCATCGAGCTCGTGTCCACCTCCACCCACTCACCTATCAGCGCATTCTTGTAGCCAGGAGCATACACTATGATGCCCTCCATCATGCGCGACATGTCGATGCTGATGCTCTTGTCACTATACTCATCCTCCGTCCACTGAGAGACAGCAGGCAGGCCAACCTTCACCAGTTCGTCGATGCTGTGGTAGTCCGTCTTATATACCTTCGCCCCGTTCGTCTTCACGTCGTAGCGGTGCTGCGCTATGTCCCAGTCCGTCGGAGCGCCAGTCTCCTCGTACGTCGTGACATCTATCTTAGACGTAGTGATGGTAGGTGCACCATTCTCGTGAAACTTCACATACACCCACTGGTCATACTCCGTACAGTCTATGTAGTACTGATTAGACGCCTGCTCCACCGTAGGGTCATCATACAGACCCTCCAGGGCATCACACGAAGAGAATAGCCCCATACATAGAGCTATTCCCATTAGTTTTGCGTATTTCCTGATACTCATTAGTAGTTATTTACTTATTCTGTGCGGCGTTGTACACCTCCTCAAAGTCCTCAGCGTTGAAGTACACCGTCGTGCCACCCATCACACCAGGGATAGAGAATGTAGCTACCAGCTCGCCATCCTTCACAGTACCTTCGAGCGTAGCCTCGTATGTTTTAGCCTCGCCACCGTTCATGCCAGGCATGAGAGTAGTACCTTCAGCAGAGATCTTGTAGCCTTCACCATCCTTGGTCACTGTGACAGTCGCGAAAGAGAATGCCCCCCATGTTTCAGAAGTGTAGCTTGCAGAAACACCATCGAGAGCCTCATTAGCAAGCAGCGTCACCTTCTCATCCTTTGTAGGCTGATACTTTGAGAAATACTTAGCATTAGCGTAAGTGCCACCCGTATAAGAGCCATCTACAGCAGCTGCAGGAGGTATATCACCCACCTTTACCTCTATAGTAGTGCCACCCATTACAGTTGGGATAGAGATAGTAACGGTAGAAGCGCTGCCAGCCACCTTCGCAGTGAAGGTAGCCTCATAATCCTTCTTGCCACCATGACCTGCGATAGTCATTGTTCCTTCACCTTTTACGGTCCATGAACCGTCACTATTGCGAGTGAGAGATGTGACGTTGAAAGTACCGTCACCCCATGTGTCAGAGTGGAAAGTTGCAACCTTTTCGTTTACGGTGATAGTCTCATTAGCATCATACATAGGAGTAGCACTGTACTTGAAAGTCACCTTACCCCATGCAGTAGCAGTCTGCTCCTGAAATGGAACTACACCATCATTGTCATCGTCGCCGCATGATGCCACACAGAGAGCCATCATTATCAGCGTTGTCATCGTGAATAGAATCTTTTTCATTACCTTTAATCTTTAATCTTTAATTTTCCAAAATCCGCTGCAAAGGTACAGCTTTTATTTCACGTGTGCAATACCTAATAGTTATGAATTATGCATTATGAATTATGCATTATGCGTAGCTATGCATGCCTCCGAGCAGATAGTTCACACCGAAATAGGTGATTATTACCGTGCAGAATGCCATCACCATGTAGAGGTGATAGAACAGCGCCCCCCTGAATCGTGGCAGCAATGCTCCGTGCAGAGGTACTGCATATACCATCATCGTTATCAGCGCCCATGTCTCCTTAGGGTCCCACGACCAGTACGCACCCCACGATACATTCGCCCACACGGCTCCAAGGAAGATACCGACGGAGAGAAATGCTATGGCAGGATACAGAAATACCTGCGACAGCGACATGAGATAGTCGCGCTTGCCCCTTGCCAGTACAGCCCACAGCGAACATATCGCTGTGATGGCGAGCAGGGCATAGGCTATCATCACCGTGCTGACATGCAGGCTGAGCAGGGGCGACTGCAGGACGGGCATCAGTGGCGTTATCTGCGGGTCGAGTTGTGAGAGATGGCTCACCAGCAGACAGAATCCTGAGAGTATCAGTCCGAAGGTGGTCAGTATCGGTACAGCGCGCATGGCTGATATGGTGGCGAGCATGATGACCCATGCCAGGAATAGCATCGTCTCGTAGCCGTTGGTCATAGGGATATTCTGACTTACTATCCATCTCAGCGCCAGGCACAGCGTGAGAGCAAGCCACGAGAGCAGGAGCACCGCTCTCGATGCCAGTTGTATCCATCGCTTCTGCATGATGGACAGCAGTCCCACCGTGAGGCATACCATAAAGAGGATGGTGGCAAAGGGTATGCTATTGTATATTCTCTCGCTCAGGAGCTGCGTCCTGCTTGGCAGGCTGTTGCCGCCATTGGCTTGCTGATAGTGGTGCAACTGCTGCACTACCTCCGAGAATGCTTTCCAGTCCGACATCTCAGCACACTCTCTCAGCATGCTCATTGGCGTGCCTGCGCCCTCGGCGTACCACTGCCCGTTGCGGGGTAGCAGGTAGAGATTCTGGTAGTGCTCTGTCTCCATTATGAGCATCAGTTTCTCATCGAGTTTCTTCACCTCCTGATGCAGTTTGTCGTCGTTACCCTGATATGCCTCTTGCAGTGCAGGCCCCAGGATATATCCTCCCTGCATGAAGTCATTGACCGACGCATATCGTGGCAGTCCGTATCGCTTCCTCACCTCCGAGGATTTCACCTTGATAAGGGGCTCCTTGTTCCATTCCCCCGGGTAGAACATCAGTCCGCACATCACCTCCTCCGCACTCTTCCCGTCGTATGAGCGTGCTCCGTGGATTTTCTTCGTCAGGTCGATGGCATAGGTTTGCATGGGACAGATGCGGTCTCCGTAGCGTATGTACAGCCTGCCCACCATCTCTGCCTGGCTCCGTGGCACACTCGTTGCTGCCACGACATCTCTTGGCAGTATCGTCAGCAGCAGTACTGTCAGTGGCGCTATCTTCCTCAGCGCCTTGCGGAATCCCAGTTTCTTATCCGTCAGCATCCATATCATGGCCACCAGCAGCAGGGCATAGCCCAGATAGGTGACGGGGATGCCCCATGGGTCTTTGTTGACGGAGAGGTAGGTGCCTCTCATGTCGGGGTCATAGCCGCTCTGATACAGCCTCACCCCAGCCTTGTTGTATATGTTATTCATGGAGATAGTGGCTGTCTTCCTCTCTCCCTGGTGACTCACCTCGATGGTGGAGATGAAGTCGGAGGGTGCCTCCGTGCCGCTGTATGTCTGGAGTTGGAATCGCTGCAGCGTGACGGTGAAGGGTAGGGGACTGCCATTGTCCATCCTGCTTACTGCTACGCCCTCTCTCAGATGCACGCTCGACTGCTCTCCCGTGAGACGTGTGATGAGTGCTCCGCATAGTATGACGGCGAAGGCGCCATGCAGCATCACCAGTGAGGCTCTCCTCATGCGCCTCCTTACCATGTGTGCTATGGCAAGTGCGGTGAGCAGTGCCCACAGCGCAGTAAACCACCACGTGCCATAGAACCTGCTGTCCGCCCTCTCCTGAGGGAAAAAAGTAGCCATAGCCATCACGACGATGACTATGGCATATAGTGTTGTTACTGTCTTAGATAGCATTGATGAAAGCTACGAGAGCATCCCTCTCTTCTTTTGTCAGGTCATACATCTTCTTGGCTGAGTTGTAGGCATCCGAATCCTTGGAGTAGCAGTGCCACATGATAGCTTCTATGACGTTGCGCGCACGGTAGTCATGCAGCCTGTCTTGGCGACCTGTCAGCAGTGACGACAGTCCTCTGCCCCACAGCGGTGTGGTGCGACACCATCCCGTGCGGATGTCATTCTCCATAAAGAGGCGGTGCTGCACCATGTCGGTGTATGGGTAGATGGTCTGGTTCTTGTACGTAGGCAGCGAGCCCTGACTCTTTACGATGGAGCAGGTCCACATATCATCGTTTCTGGTCTGCCACTTAGGACGGTGACATGTCTGGCATCCCATGCTCATGAATACCTCCTTGCCCTTCTGCACCTTCTCGTTGTCCAGATTGCGGGCAGCAGGCACTGCCAGACCTCTGTGCCATACCATGAAGTCGTAGTAGTCCTTGTCGCTCATCTCCTCCTTGCCGTTCCATGGTGACTCGTCCACGAAGTACTGCTTGTAGGTCTCTGCGTCTGCGGCGCTGTTGAGGCCCAGCAGCATGTTTACACGCTCTGCAATGCCAGCGTCGGTACCGTCAGCATAGAAGGGGTAGAGCAGCGAACTCTTCTTGTTGCCGTTGGCCTTGATATAGCTGATTACGTCAGCATCCTCTGACATAGCCTTCGCCCACGCCTTGGTGGTGTAGAGGTAGTGGCGGTCGGAGCGTGTCACGTTGGTGATATTCCAGATGGCATTGGCACCGGCACCGTCCTGCAGCGAACCACGTGTCATGGCGTACGTAAACTTCTTGATTCTGTTCACACCATTGGCGGTGTACATGGCCGATGCAGCCCAGTCGTTGGCGGCCTTGTCCCACATCGCAGGGTTCAGTTCCACATACGGAGCCTCTGCCTGATACTGAGCCTTCATGTCGTCGTCTGAGATAGCGTCGATGAGTCCCGTGCCATACACTCCGATGGTGCCCTCCAGGCGCACCTCGTAGTCGGTGGGCTTAGGATTGGTGTTGAAGGCGCTTTGCTCTATCGTCACCTCCGGGTATTGCAGGGCGAATGTCTCACCGTCGCTGAACTGCATGGGCAGTCCGCTTGGCATAGCGCTCACGCTCTTCCATGCTACGTGGATGCCACTCTCCTCCACAGGTGCCTTGAAGGGCGTCATCGCCTTGGTCTGTGGCATACCCGTCACCTCCGAGATATACTTGGAGTTGCTGGTGGTGTAGCGCACGCCGTCGCTGGTGTATGCCTCATCAGGGTGGTATATCACGAGCAGATAACCATTGCCCACCGTGTTGGCCTTATACTCCGTCTGGAATTTTCCATGACCGTAGGAGGGATGGCAGTGTATGCAACTGGAGCGCACCCATGCAGGACCCAGTCCGCGGTATGGTGCGGTAGCGAGGGTGTAGTTGCCAGTGAAGAATGCCTCACCCTTCACAAAACTGGTCTCCAGACCCTGATTCACCGTGGCTGGCGTAGGGTCGGAGTAACTCTTGTCTTCCGTAGTACCCAGTTCGCCGCCTGGATACCACTCTTCTGCCAGGAAGTTGCCCACCGCCTTACCGAAGTTGGTCTCGGGGTCGGGGTCCATTCCTGCACTTGTCGCCTCATCATCCGAACAGCCTGTCAGCAGTATGCCGCCAGCCATCATGATGTACGCAAGTTTCGCTAATTTCTTATAGTCCATAATGCATTTTCAATTATCAATTATCAATTACTCATCGTATTCCACGAGCTCCGAATCCTCGTACTTCTTGCCATTGATGGTCTCGCAGTACTTCACGAAAGGATAAGGCATAGCCTCTATCTTCGCTATCATATTGATGATGGCGGTGCTTACCGTTGCTGAGGTGTTGGGGTAGTACTTGCTGAAGTAAGCAGCGAAACTGTTCTCTGCCATGTTGACGGCGCTGCCATCCATCTTGCCATACCATATATTATTTATAGAACGGATATTGTCAGCAAAGTCGGAGATGGAGTTGTAACTGAATGGTGACTCCACGTATGACACATCACCGCCAGAGAATGGGCGTGCTATCTTCTTGCTTGCCACCTCGTCGCAGATGCCAGCACAACTGCCCTCTGCCATGGAGAGCAACTGCTGTGCCACCTCGCTGAAGTCAGCAAAGGTGCTCTCATCACCAGGGTTGAGCATGTTCCATCCATATGCCTTGCGCTTCTCTGTCGTCAGACCGTCGTTCAGTCCCAGAGCGTCAGCCTTGCTGTAGCGCTCTGCATTGCCAGCGGTCTGTCCCTCCCATGAGCACTGCAGGGCATAGACGTGAGCCACGAGGTCCTCCAGCACTGTCTCAGCATACCTCAGTTCCGTAGCGCCGTTGATGTCGGTGAATCCCTTGTAGGTGTCCTTGCCCTGGAAGTCAGCCACGGTGCGGTTCTTGCCATCGCGGAAGAGGATAAACTCCAGAGCGTGGAATCCCAGTACCGACTCGTCCAGGTCCTCTGCCACCTTACCCGTGTTCTGCAGGTTCAGGAGCAGGGTGTGCAGGTCCACACGGTTCAGAGGCCATGAGTCGATGTGTGGATCGATGTCCTTGTCTGATGCAGCACCACCGAGGAATGCCTCCGACTGCTCCCACAGTTTGCGGGCAGCCTTGAATGCCCTGCAGCACTCGTCTATCTGATCCTGAGTGAGGTTGTTCACGTCGATGTTGCCCAGAGCCTGCTGCATGTTCTCAGCCTCGTCACCCAGTTGGGTGTAGGTAGGGATGATGACATTGTTTACCACGTTGGTCACCAGAGCCTTCAGCTCTGCATTCTTCGTAGCATCCTGATCATCATTCTGCATCTTCCTGTATGCAGCAGAGAGCTGTGAGTTCAGGTTGTCACCAGCATCTATGGCAGCCATGCCATAGTTCTTGTCCGCATACTTGTTGTAACTGTCATCACTGCTGCTGCAAGCGGTGAATGTCATAGCTGCGCACACCGCAGCAATACCATAAAAAATCTTTTTCATTATCTTTAATTTTTAAAATATAAACTCTAACCTCTCACCTTCTAACCTCTCACCTTTACAGAAACCATCCCTGCCACGCAATCCCCACGTTGAAGCTCGGTTCGTTGTTGTAGTCACTGCGCAGGAATCGCTTGGAGTATTCCGCCTTCACCACTATCTGTTTCAGAGGCATGTAGTTGATACCCAGAGCCATGCGTTGTTTCTTCAGGTATTTGTATTCCACACCGTTCGTGGCAGAGGCGTAGGAGTCGTAGTTCTCGTAGCGGCCGAAGACGTAGAGCTTCTCCTTGCCCCTCAGTTTCGCTATCTGCGAGAATACATCGTAACCCGCCTCCACGCCGAATGCGTATGCATTGCTGCTCACCCTCTTGCTGTGATGGTAGGGAGAGGTCTTGTCACGACGGTCTGCCAGGTACGCCAGCTGCTCCGCATCGCCCAGGTGACCGTAGTCTATCTGTCCGCGTATCACCCAGTTCCAGCGCTTGATGGTGAAGTCCAGGCTACCCACCTCCACAGCACCCCTGTAGGTAGCCTCCACGCCAGTGGCGTCGTTGGTGGCGGAGTTGCCTATCGTGTGGCCGTAGTAGCCGCTCAGACCTATGCGCACACCCTCCGTGGCGTACCAGTCGCCGCGCAGAGCCAGACCATACTTTGTGGCAGGCTCAAATTCCAGTGGTGATGCTGCGCCCTTCTTTATCCAGTTCTCATTGGTGAAATTCATGGCATTCAGGCCAGCCAGGAATTGCGCCTCGTAGCGCACCTTCTTGTAGCGTCCCCAGAAGGAGACACCCGTCTGATGCCATGTAGAGGGGATGATGGTATTCTCGCCCTCAGGACGATATACGGTGAAGAAATTCATGGGTTCGTGGGCGGAGTTGTTCAGACCTACGGGCACCACGATGTGACCAGCGCGGATGTTCGCCCACTGAGCGAAACTCTTCTGTATCCAGAACTGCTCCAGTTCCACCTCGCCGCCTTTCTCCTGTTCCTGTTCCCATTCGCCGCCTTCCTCGTTCTCTTTCTCGTAGGCAGTGCCCGTGCCACCGTGCTCGTACTCTATCTCCATGCCGAAGGACCAACCCTTTCCGAAGTCGTAGCCGATGTTGAGGACAGCGTGAGGGATGTCAAACTTGCCATGACTCGGGTCATTCCTGTGTTCATCCTTCGGGTCCGTGTAGCGACTCACGTGATTGCTGTAGTAATTGCGTGAATACGCCACCTCACCATATCCACCGATATGGAGACGCGAGATAGCGTTAGCCAACTTAGAGACGCCCTCTTGCTTCGTCGCTCCCGTAGTAGCGTCGATTTCCTGCGCTTGCTCTTGCTCCTGCGCTAACAGGGGCGAAGCCAGGCACGTGCAGGAGGTAATAATAGTCGTTAAGAGTAGATTTCTAATCATCATAAAATAGGTATTTGAGAGCCCTTTTTTTAGGGTTGTTTTAAAATTTTTTGCAAAATTACTCACTTTGCAAAGAGTGTGCAATACCTATTTGTGATGATTTTGCCCGTGGGCCCCGATGGTGCGGGTACTAGAATATGAGGATGAGGAAGATGAGGGTGGGGCAGACGTAGCGGGTGAGGAGGTAGAAGGTGCGCAGCTGCCAGCGGCGGCAGGGGTAGCGCCCACCGGAGGTGAGTTGGCGGATGACCACTCGGGGTGACATCACCCACCCTACAAGGAGGGTGGTGAAGAGGGATCCGAGGGGCAGCATGACATCGGAGGTGAGTTGGTCGAAACTGTCAAAGGCAGCGCTGCTGACTGCACTGATAATGCCTATCACAGAGCACCCCAGTGTGACGCACCATGCTGCTCTGCGACGCGACAGGCGCGTCTCCTCACAGAGCACGGACGTGCCTATCTCATGCAGGGAGATGGTACTGGTAAGGGCTGCGAGGGTGAGCAGGCAGAAGAAGAGGCAGCTCACGACATAGGCGACCATAGGGGGGAAGGCGTGCTGGAAGACGCCTGGCAGGGTGATAAAGATGAGTGATGGCCCTGCGTCGGGACTGACGCCCACGCTGAAGGCGGCGGGGAAGATAACCAATCCCGCAAGGATGGCTATCAGCATGTCGATGCTGACTATCTGCACGGAGGCGCGGTGTAGGTTGACTTCCTTATTGAAATATGCAGCGTAGGTGCACAGGCACGCAGTACCGAGCGAGATGGAGAAGAAGGATTGCCCCAGTGCCTCAAAGGCTACCCTCGGGGTGACGAGGGAGAAGTCGGGGTGGAGTAGGAAGCGTACGCCTTCCCACGCTCCCGGCAATGAGCACGATGCTACGATGAGCACGAGCATGAGGGTGAAGAGCAGGGGCATCATGACCTTGGAGGCGCGCTCTATGCCCTCGCGCACGCCGCGTATTACAATATGGTGGGTCATGAGCACGAAGAGTACTGCCATCAGGGAGGGCACGAGGATGCCTGAGGAGAATTCCTCGAAGTGGTGCTTCACATACTGACTGTCGCCCAGTACGGTGCCCTGGATGGAGGCGTAGAGGTAGTACATGCACCATCCTGCCACGAGGCTGTAGAATCCGAGTATCACACTGCCGCTGACGAGTCCCATGATGCCTACGAAGGAGAACCGACGCCCTCCCGCCTTGATGTAGGCTCTGACGGGATTGCACCTGCCATGGCGCCCCACGATGAATTCGCTCATCATGCCCGGCACGCCGAGCAGGAGAGTGAAGAGCAGGTAGATGAGTATGAAGGCGGCACCGCCATTCTCACCTGCTGTTGTGGGGAATCGCCAGATGTTGCCCAGTCCTACGGCACTGCCTGCCGTAGCGAGTATCATTCCTATTTTGCTTGCGAAATTCTCTTTCACCTCTTACCTCTTACCTCTAATTCCGGATACTGAATACGCGTATGGTGCATCGTCTTGAGGCGCTCTATTAGGATGCGCTTGGCGGTGGCGATGTCTCGGAAGGTGACGGGGCACTCTGCGAAGTAGCCCTCGCGCACCTGGGTGTCGATGATGTTATTGACCAGGGAGGCGATGCTCTCCTCGGTGTATTCGCTGAGCGAACGCGATGCTGCCTCTACGGCGTCTGCCATCATGAGGATAGCCTGCTCCTGAGAGAAGGGGTTGGGTCCTGGATAGCGGAATGGTGCCTCATCGACCTCCTCGTCGGGGTGCGCATTCTTGTAGGTGGTGTAGAAATACTTGGCGAGGCCCCTGCCATGGTGGGTCTGTATGAAGATGCGTACCACGTCGGGGATGTTGTTCTTCTCCGCCAGTTTGAGTCCCTCGGTGACGTGGCCTATGATGATGCGCGCACTGTCCTGCGGCTGGAGGCGGGTGTGGGGGTTGATGCCCGACTGGTTCTCGGTGAAGAATACGGGGTGTATGAGTTTGCCTATGTCGTGGTACAGGGCTCCTGTACGTACTAGCAGGCTCTTGGCTCCCACCTCAGTGGCGATGGCAGCAGCGAGGTTGCCTACCATGATACTATGCTGGAAGGTGCCTGGCGCTTCCTCAGAGAGGCGGCGCAGGAGTCCGCGGTTGGTGTCGGAGAGCTCGAAGAGCGTGACGGGGGAGATGAATCCGAACATCTTCTCCACGAGGAACATCAGCGGATAGGTCAGCAGGAGCAGTATGCCATTGGCGGTGAAGCTGGCATAGCCTATATTCAGGGTCTCGAAACCTATCTCCCTGTTGCCCAGGAACTTCATGATGGTGTAGCTCACGATATAGCTCACGAAGATGAAGAAGGCGGAGGCGAATATCTGGGAACGCTTGGAGAGTTCCCTCAGGGCACTGATGGCCACCAGTCCCGCTACTATCTGCACGGTGATAAACTCAAATCGGTCGGGCACCGTGGCAGCGCAGATGAGCACTATAATGATATGGGTCATGAAGGCTGTGCGCGAGTCGAGGAAGACGCGGATGAACATGGGCGCCAGACAGAGCGGCACGATATAGACGACGCTGGGATTGAGGCGCATCACGAGCGAATGGAGGAGGGGGAAGATGGTCATCAGCGTGATGGCCATCACGAGCGAACGGGGCTTCTCCAGATAGTCCTTGCGGAAGAGGCGCATGTACATTAGGAATGCTGACATGAGCATGAAGACGTAGAGCATCTGCACGCCGTTGGCCAGGTAGATGGATGAGAGCGAACCGTCGTTGCGGGAGGAGGTGAAGGCATTGTAGCTGTCTATCATCCTGGCGCGCTCCTCGGTGACGATGTCGCCGCGGTTGATGATTTCCTGTCCCTGCTTCATGACGCCCGAATTGGTGGGTATTGTGGCGAGGATGTCCTGCCTGGCCTGTTCGCTGCGCAGGGCGTCGTACTTGATATTGGAGTGCAGGTACTGATTGATGTCCATCTTCTGCAGTAGGGGGCGCACTCCGTCGAGTCGGGAGTCATTGAAGATATTCTCGTAGGCGCTCTTCACCGAGTAGCAGTCCCTGACGAGGCGTCGCTCGCCCTCCTTCTCGTTGACCACCATGATAGCTGCCAGACTGTCCTGCTCCAGCATCTGCGAGTAGTCCATCTGTGGCATGATGCCCTCCTGATACATGCGCGCCATCTCGTCGGCCACGACATGGATGAGGTATGCTGAGACGCCGTCGGTGCCCTCGCCGTACTTGTCCAGAAACTCGGTGACGGCCCTCTTGCCCGTGCCAGCGTCGAAACTGTAGTAGGGCACGTACTCATTGCGCAGTGCCTCCTGCTGTTCCTGCTCCACCTGCTTGGCGTCCTTCTGTATGAGAATCTCGCCAGGGCATATCAACTGCGGAGCCATCCAGGGCTCGTTGAGGGTGTAGGAGAGTCGGGGCTTCTCCGTATTAGGCATTGCCAGCACGATGAGTACCATGCAGACCAGTGTCATCATTATCGTAGTAACAAACCTCCTGAGCGACGGTGCTACAGTGGTTTTCACGTTTTCCATTGCCATAGGCTGTAGTTTTTTTAAAAGGGAGTAAAAAGTGGAGACCCTTTAAACCCTTGTTTATGGGTGCAAAATTACAAAAATTATGGAAAACTACAAAACTTTCAACCTTCAACTATCAACTTTCAACTTTTTTTTGTACCTTTGCAAGCATAACCAACACAGAAACTAGAAAATGAAGAACGTCAGAGTGCGTTTTGCACCAAGTCCCACGGGACCTTTACATATAGGAGGAGTGCGTACAGCCCTCTTCAATTATCTCTTTGCCCGTCAGCATGGCGGCAAACTCATCTTTCGCATAGAGGACACTGACTCCCACCGCTTCGTGCCTGGTGCTGAGGAGTATATCCTGGAGTCATTCAGATGGCTCGGCATAGAGTTTGACGAGGGTGTCAGCTTCGGTGGTGACAAGGGTCCGTACCGTCAGAGCGAGCGTCGCCATATCTACAAGGAGTACGTGGACCAACTGCTCCATAACGGCAAGGCATACATCGCTTTCGACACGCCCGAGGAACTGGAGGCCATGCGCCAGCAGACGCCAAACTTCCAGTATGATGCCCGCACCCGCATGCAGATGCGCAATTCGCTCACCCTCTCCGCTGATGAGGTCAAGGCGCTCATCGATGACGGCCAGCAGTATGTGGTGAGATTCCGCATAGAGCCAGGTGAGGAGATACTGGTCAACGACCTCATACGAGGCGAGGTGCGCGTGAAGAGCGACATACTCGACGACAAGGTGCTCTACAAGAGTCTCGACGAACTGCCCACCTACCATCTCGCCAATATCGTGGACGACCACCTCATGGAGATTTCCCACGTGATACGCGGTGAGGAGTGGCTGCCGTCAGCACCGCTCCACGTATTGCTCTACCGCGCCTTCGGATGGCAGGACACCATGCCACAGTTTGCTCACCTGCCACTGCTCCTCAAACCCGAGGGCAAGGGCAAGCTCAGCAAGCGCGACGGCGACCGTCTCGGTTTCCCCGTATTCCCTCTCGAATGGACAGACCCCAAAACGGAGGAGAAGAGTTCGGGATACCGCGAGAGCGGCTACTTCCCAGAGGCAGTGGTCAATTTCCTCGCCCTGCTGGGATGGAATCCGGGTACCGAACAGGAACTGTTCTCCCTCCCCCAGCTGGTGGAGGCTTTCGACATCTCACGCTGCTCCAAGGCAGGTGCGAAGTTTGACTACAAGAAGGGTATATGGTTCAATCACGAATACCTCCTGCGCAAGTCGCCGGAGGAGATAGCCCAGCTCTTCGCCCCTATCGTAGTGGGCCACGGTGCCAATGCCACGATGGAGCAGATTACCGAGGTGGTGCGCATGATGAAGGACCGCGTCAATTTCGTCAGCGAACTCTGGTCGCTCTGTTCCTTCTTCTTCTTCCCACCCGTGCAGTACGACGAGAAGACCGTGCAGAAGCGCTGGAAGGCAGACTCTCCGCAGGTCATGGCCGAACTGGCTGAGGTGCTCGAGGGCATCGACGACTTCTCCGTGGAGGGACAGGAGCCTGTCGTCAAGGCATGGATAGAGCAGAAGGGCTACAAACTGGGCGACGTCATGAATGCCTTCCGTCTCTGCCTCGTCGGTGAGGGCAAGGGGCCGGGCATGTTTGACATCTCCGCCTTCCTGGGTAAGGAAGAGACGCTCAGGCGCATTCAGCGAGCTATCGCCTCGCTATAACTCCCCCTTTTACTCCCCTTTTAACTCCCCCTTTTACTCCTCAAAAATATGTACAACCTCATACTATATATCTACGAATTCGGAGTCTTCATCGCCAGCTTCTTCAATGACAAGGTCAGGAAGATGTGGCGAGGAGAGCGCGACTCCTACCGCGTGCTCAGGGAGAAGGTAGATCCCAACGCCCGCTATGCGTGGTTTCATGCTGCCTCCCTCGGAGAGTTTGAGCAGGGGCGTCCCATCATCGAGGAGTACCGCAAGGTGTACCCAGAGACCAAGATACTGCTCACCTTCTTCTCACCCTCAGGCTATGAGGTGCGCAAGGACTACGAACTGGCGGACATCGTCTGCTACCTGCCCATCGACACCCCCACCAATGCCATACGCTTCCTGCGTACCGTGAGGCCGTCGGTGGCATTCTTCATTAAGTATGAGTTCTGGTACAACTACATGCACATCCTGCGCCATCGCGGTGTACCCGTATATAGCGTCAGCAGCATCTTCCGTCCCGACCAGGTCTTCTTCCGTTGGTATGGCAAGACCTACGCCCACGTCCTCAAGTGCTTCACCCACTTCTTCGTGCAGAATGAGGAGAGCAAGCGCCTGCTCGCCAACATCGGTATCACCAATGTGGACATCACCGGCGACACCCGTTTCGACCGCGTAGCCACCATCGCCCGCCAGTCGAAGAAGTTGCCCGCCATCGAGGCGTTTATAGGCAAGAGCCAGAAGGTCTTCATTGCAGGAAGCTCATGGCTCCCCGACGAACAGATATTCCTGCCTTACCTCGCAGAGCACCCAGAGTGGAAAATCATCATAGCACCCCACGTCATCGACGAGTCTCATCTGGAGCAAATAGAGAAGCTCCTCGAAGGACGACGCGTTGTCCGTTATACCCAAATGAAGGGTAATGAAGAAGCCGAAGTCCTCATCATCGACTGTTTCGGACTCCTCTCCTCTATATATAAATATGGTACGGTAGCCTATGTGGGAGGAGGATTCGGAGTCAGCATCCACAATCTGCCCGAGGCGGCAGTATGGAATATACCCGTCATCTTCGGGCCCAACAACCATAAATTCCAGGAGGCACAGGAACTCAAAGCCTGCAAGGGAGGTTTCGAGATACACGGAGCCGACGACTTCGCCCGCATCATGGACACCTTCGCCTCCGACCCCGCAGCCCTCAAGGCAGCCTCCGACGCAGCAGGCAACTATGTCCGTTCGCAGTCGGGTGCCACGGAGCGTTTATTGCAGATATTGCGAGAGTCTAAACAACCAAATAACCAAACAACTAAACAACTAAAAAAATGAAGAACATTTCATTAGACATCACGAAGGCTCAGCAGTTTCTCCCTGCTGGAGCAGTAATGGCATTCAAGGACAAGGTCGCTGAGGCACAGAAAGGCCTCGAAGAAGGCACCGTCCCAGGTAACGACTTCCTCGGTTGGCTGCACCTGCCATCCAGTATCACACCAGAGTTTATCAAGGAGGTAAAGGCCGCTGCTGAGGTACTCCGCTCCAAGAGCGAGGTAGTGGTAGTAGCAGGCATCGGCGGTTCGTACCTCGGCCCGCGCGCTGTCATCGAGGGCATACAGAATACATTCGCATGGCTCATCCAGGACAAGAAGAATCCTATCGTGGTCTTCGCTGGCAACAATATCGGTGAGGACTACCTCGCAGAGCTCACCGAGTACCTCAAGACCAAGACATTCTCCATCATCAATATCTCCAAGAGCGGCACTACGACAGAGACAGCCCTCACCTTCCGTCTCCTCAAGACACAGCTGGAGCAGCAGGTAGGCAAGGCAGCCGCCAAGGACCTCATCATCGCAGTTACCGATGCCAAGAAGGGCGCTGCACGCACCTGCGCTGACAAGGAAGGCTACAAGACCTTCGTAATACCTGATGACGTAGGCGGCCGTTTCTCAGTACTCACACCGGTAGGCCTGCTGCCTATCGCTTGCGCTGGCATCGACATCGAGCAGCTCGTAGCCGGTGCACAGGCTATGGAGAAGCAGTGCGGTATCGACGTACCTTTCGAGGAGAATCCAGCAGCCATCTACGCTGCCACCCGCAACGCCCTCTACCAGGCAGGCAAGAAGATAGAGATACTCATCAACTACCAGCCTAAGCTGCACTACTACGCAGAGTGGTGGAAGCAGCTCTACGGAGAGTCAGAGGGCAAGGACGGCAAGGGCCTCTACCCAGCCTCCTGCGACTTCACCACCGACCTCCACTCCATGGGACAGTGGATACAGGAAGGCGAGCGCACCATCTTCGAGACATGCATCTCAGTGGAGAATCCGGAGAAGAAACTCCTCTTCCCATCTGACGCAGAGAACCTCGACGGCCTCAATTTCCTCGCTGGCAAGCGCATCGACGAGGTCAACAAGAATGCAGAGCTCGGTACACGCCTCGCACACGTTGACGGCGGAGTGCCCAACATCCTCATCTCCATCGAGCGCCTCGATGCCTACAACTACGGCCAGCTCATCTACTTCTTTGAGAAGGCATGCGGCATCTCAGGTCAGCTCCTCGGTGTCAACGCCTTCAACCAGCCAGGCGTAGAGGCATACAAGAAGAATATGTTCGCCCTCCTCGAGAAGCCCGGTTACGAGGCTGAGACAAAGGCGATAAGGGCAAAGCTTAATTCATAGTTCATAATTCATAATTTTCGTAGCGAAGCGTATCGTAGGTCGTCAGACCGTATCGTAGCAACGAAGTTGCGTTTCGTACGAACGTAGTGAGTAAAAGATGAAATACGCATTAGTGACAGGTGGCTCGCGAGGACTGGGGCGAGCCATCTGCCTCAAGCTCGCAGAGCAAGGCATACCAGTCATCATCAATTACGTTAGCAACCAGCAGGCAGCCGAAGAGGTCAAGAGCCTAGTGGAGGCACAGGGCGTGCAGGCCGAACTCATGAAGTTCGACACAGGCAACATCCAGCAGGTCGATGCCGCCCTCGACGCATGGGAAGAGGCACACCCTGATGACTACATCGCATACCTCGTCAACAATGCAGGCATCCGCAGAGACAATATGATGTTCATGATGCCAGAGGAAGATTGGCACGCAGTGCTCAACACCTCCCTCAACGGCCTCTACTACGTCACCCGCAAAGTGCTCCCCAAGATGATGCGACGCAAGGCAGGCGGCAGCATCGTCAATATGGCGAGCCTCTCAGGACTCAAGGGACTGCCAGGACAGACCAACTACAGCGCCACCAAGGCAGGCATCATCGGAGCCACCAAGGCACTCGCACAGGAAGTCGCAGCACGTGACATCACCGTCAATGCAGTAGCACCGGGATTCATCGAGAGCGACATGACCAAGGACCTCGACGTCGAGACCCTCAAGGCACAAGTGCCCAGCAAGCGCTTCGGGCGACCGGAAGAAGTGGCAGACCTCGTCTGCTTCCTACTCTCCGACAAAGCCCGCTACATCACCGGCGAAGTCGTAAGCATCAACGGAGGTCTGTACACATAGTACAGACCTTTTTTCTTTGGATTTTGTCAAAAAAACTGCTCGTTTTGCCTACAGCTCTATATTCGGTAGGTTGTCTTCCGTGAAGTCGGGAATCTCGTGATTGATGCCAGCTTCCTTGATTTGTGCAAGGAATGTATTGAGACGTTTTGTCAGAATTTCCTTGTCGTTCTCCTTGTAATTTTTGTGTGCGCCCCAGAAAAGTATCTCGATGGCTTCGATGTCGATGTTCAGTTCTACGAAGGAGATGAAGAACAGCTGCATATCCTGGTCTTTCATTTTCTCACAGATATTGAGCAGCATCTCATCGCTGTCCAGATGTTCAAGATATTTGTTGATGTCCTCGTCCAGGTGTCTTATCGACAGGATGCACTTCAGCACCTGCCTTCTGATGATGGGAAACAGCGTAGGCTTGATGAAAGGGAAGGATAGCAGATTATCAATGCTCATAATCTCGTGCTCCTCCACATGGAATTTCTTGCATATCTTTTCGTACGACGATTTGATATTGTAAACGCACTGCAAGAGTTCCTTTTCGTCAACGGATAGCACTTCCTCGGTGTATCTTTCTCCTATCTCCTTCTGCACCGTCTCGTCCCTCATTACAGGAGCGTAGAGTTGGCTTAAGAGTCGTTCGCGCGTTACGAGTTCGTCTTCACACCCGAGGTGGTCACAGCATGTCACATAGTAGATATCGGCATCCGCTGTATCCCTGTCGGCTAAGATGTCGGCAATGGCTTTTTCCTTGTCATAGTCAGGATAGAGCAGAGGGAAATACTCTTTCAGCGCAGAGAACCTTCCGTAGTTCTTTTTCTTGCGCTGCTTGTCCGCTATCTGCCTGAAGAATGACAGTATCGTGGGAGATATGGGCGTGGCGTTCTCAAGGTAACTGCTGGTCGCTACTACCAAGTTCTTCTTCTCTGTGTCAAATTCTTCTTCAATGCGTTGCCCTGCCTCCTCGCATCCTATGGAGAGTGCTTTCATATAGTAGTAATAGGCGAGCGAGTGGTTCTGAACCACCCCCGTTCCGTTGGCATAATTGTCTCCGGTGTTAAGGTAGGACAAAGCGTCTTTTGTGTTTTTACTCTCAATCATGAGTGCAAAAATACAAAAAATAGTTCATATATTCAAAAAAAATGCTAACTTTGCAGAGGAATAATAGTTAAAGGTTAACTTATGATGAATCTAACTGCATTTGCACCAGCCGCATTCCAAGAGCACCTGAAGGATATCGACAAGGAGGTGAAGTTCAATCGTGCACGACTCACGTACAACCTAGGCATAAGCCATATGCATCGTCACTATGTGCTCACGGGAAATGAGGGCGTGGGTAAGAGTGATGCTGTAGAGGAGATTTACAGCAGGATGAAGGATATCTATGGTATTGAAAGGATGGTCACCTGTGATGCTATGGATATGTACGACTCAGTCGTCGGTTTTGAGAGTTCCATGAAGGAGGAATGTGTCAGCCAGATTCTGTTGCACATTAAGAATGCGGAGCAACTGCGGATGAAAAACAACACGAACCACAGGTCGGGTATGGACGAACTGTGCGACAAGATACCGCTGATGTCAAACAGCATCGTCGTATTATCAGGACGACGCGGACCATTGCTCGAACTGATAAACGGTCACGAGAAGGCAAAGGATTTTTTCTTGCAGGCATTCCATTTTGAAGACCTTACGCCCGATGCCATGTTCCTGTACATGCAGGAACTAGCCAACAGCCGCAACTACATCTTCTCACCATCGGCAGAGATGCCACTGAAGAAATATCTCGGGTTCATATACAAACAGCGCGGTTTCAATTTCAGAAACGCCCACTTCCTTCAAGAGACATTCAATCTCGAGATACTCAGTAGGATGTCAAGGAGAGTGGCAGGGCAGAACCTGTCAGCGGAGCAGATGGACCTCTGCACCATAATGCCAGAAGACCTGCCAGAGTTGGAGCAACCCAATACCGAGGAGGCCATAGCCAAACTCAACGGACTCATCGGACTCGAGGAGGTGAAGAAACAGGTGCTCGACCATGCAGCACTCGTGAAGCTCAACCACCTCAGAGCTCAGAAGGGCATCTATAGCAAGATGCCTCCTATGCACATGATATTCACTGGCAACCCAGGAACTGGCAAGACCACCATAGCGAAATACGTTGGTGAGATATATCACAGCCTCGGAGTGCTCTCATCGGGACACATGGTCACTACGGAGCGCAGCAAACTGGTGGGCGAATTCATCGGCGAGACAGAGAAGAATGCCCTGAATGCCGTAAGGAGCGCCAGCGGTGGCGTACTCTTCATTGATGAGGCTTACAATCTCTTTGTCAAGGACGACAACAGGAAGGATTTCGGCATGCGAGTTATCGAGACCCTGCTGACATATCTCGGTTCCGATGAGACGGATATGATAGTGATTCTTGCAGGTTACACCAATGAGATGAACAGTATGCTGGAGGCCAATCCTGGTATGAAGAGCCGTTTCCCCTATATCCTGCATTTTGACGACTATACGCCAGAACAACTGATGCAGATAGGACGACAGGTGATAGAAGATGAGCATTACAGCATCACGCCAGAGGCAGAGCGAAAACTCGCCAAGTATGTGATAAATGAATACGACCACAAAGATGACCATTTCGGCAACGGCAGATTTATTACCCGACTCATAAAGTCGCACATTATCCCTGCCCTCAGCAATAGACTGCTGGGCAAGGCCGACGAGGGAACGCCCCTGGAAGAACTGATGACGATAGAGGAGTGTGACATACCTGATATCGTAGCCAAAGAACTGAAACTAAAAGAACTGGACGAGACTATTCTGACAGAGTATATAGAGAAACTCAATACCCTCACTGGTCTGCAGAATGCAAAGAAGGCACTGACTGACTACGTGACCATATCGCGAATGGCACGCAGACAAGGCACGCTGACAATAAAACCCGAAAACCTCTACTGGGACTTTATCGGCAAGACGGGTACGGGCAAGAGTTCCGTGGCAGAGATTCTTGGCAAACTACTCATGGGACTGGGCATACTGAAGCGTGGCCACATGGTCAGCGTGAATGCCGACGAACTGATGGGCGTTGACAGCTATCAGGTAATGGAACGCGCCATAAAGGATGCCAGGGACGGACTGCTCTTCATTGATATGGATGCACCAAACGAGCGCAATCTCAACCAAAACCATCTCAAGATGTGGATATTCAATAAGTTGAGAGACCTGCAACAGAATTCCGCCATCGTCTTTGCGCAGGTCAAGGCACAGGAAGACGTCATTGCCAAGAGTATGGCAGTTAATGGTATAGCATCATACGGCAATTGCATAGTTTTCAATGACTTCACTTCACAAGAGTTACGCACTATACTCATCTCTATACTCCGTAATGAATATCAATTGGAGTTGGAGCCAGAAGCAGAGGAGAGACTACGTGGTTACATAGAGAGCATGAAGTCAAGCGAGACAAGGGAAACACCCATCAACGCACGCACCATAGACCACATAGCTCAGACCATAGCCCACGTAGCGCAACTCCGTATTGCCAATGACGATGCGCCACGTAGCATATCGCTACAAGATGTAGATCACTTCAATTGGGACAAACGCCTCTCCGGCAGAGTCGGCTTCTGATGTCACAAGTCATAAAAGATACCGAGATACTGAAGAAACCGAAGAAACTCAAAAATACTCCCTCACGGCAAAGTCAAACTGGTCAATGAAAATCTGCTTGAAGGCATATAGATTGTTCTGCTCGTAGAATATGAGCATCGCCTTTTTGTAGTCGATGGAGTCAACAGAACGAAAACTCAGCGGACAGTAGCCGTTGGCTATCAGAATGGCATTGCTGGTGATGCGAGCCGTGCGCTTGTTGCCATCAGAAAAAGCCTGGATATACGACAGGAGCACCAGCGTGAGCAACGCCTTCTCAAACACATTCTCGCGGCTGTTTATCAGGTCGCAGGTGTCGTGCATGGCCTCGCGAATAAGGAACTCATTGTCCAACGGATGGTAATTAGTCCCAGTGATACCCACGCGGCGATGACGTATCCCCCTGTCAACGGATAGCTCCTTGGTCAGCAGTTGGTGTATGTCCTCTATGCGACTTATGGTCAACTGCTGCAGGTAGTCAGGATTGTCCAGTACAAATCGCAGCGCATCCTTATGATTCAGTAGCATCACCGCCTCTTCCTTTGTCTTACCGTCAGCTGTCTTGCTCTCGCGCAGCAGTCGCTCCGTTTCCAGCAGTGAGTATGTGTTGCCCTCTATCTGCGACGATTTCCAACTCAGGTCAATGCCCAGTCGCTCCATCTCCTTACGATACTCGTTATCCGTCATCTCACTGACGTGCTGGCGGAATTCTTCTTGCAGCATGTTCAGTCGCTCCATCTCCTCGTCAGTAAACAACTGAACGGCTGGCAACTGACGGCGTATCAAGTCGAAGTTGAATGACCTCTGCACCTCACGCGCATCAACGTCCTGTGCGAAGTAAGTGTCCAGATTAAGCGGCATCAGCAGGTGAGCCTTATCTGACAATCTGTACCTCGTGGCACGAGCCTTGCCCTCCACCACCACATCGCCTTGAGCAACAGCCGCAGCGAGCAGACGTTTCATGGTAGCCTCGCTACCCTCAAAAGCCGTTCTTCGGGCTATCTCATCACGTGATGATAGCGGATGATAGTGTAGGAACTGTAGTATTTCCCTTGAGATATCCATACCCTTACATTCATCAATCGGTGCAAAGATACGGAATATTTTTCAATTATCGGCTCATTTCGAGCTAAAAAATCACGTCTATGCCATTTTTTTGAGCCGATACCGAGATACCGAAGATACCGAAGAAACTTTTTCTAGGGAAGCACACACCTGCCCCGTGACACACTTTTCTAATGGATAATTGAGAATTGAAAATTAAAGATGAAAGATTTTGTAAACTTTTTTTGCAGTAACAAAAAAAGTTAGTATCTTTGCAGATGGAATGTGAAGATGGCGTAGCCATCGGAGCAGAGAAAGCACCACAGCAATAACCAATCTCCATTGGGAGTGAGGGCAGTAGGTACATTCGGAGCTGACGAAAATAACTAAGACTAGGGAAAATGAGTAAAGACGAAATAACTCAAACTCAAAACAATACACTCCAAGTAGGCGATTCTGAATACGTGAGACTAGTCTCACAAATTTCGGATACTTGGGAGAAAGCTAAAGGAAATGCAGCCATTGCTGTCAATACAGAGTTACTAGAAGCCAATTGGCAGACAGGTAGATACATTGTAGAATTTGAGCAAGAGGGTAATGCGAAGGCTCGCTATGGGGAGCAGCTGATAACGAAGCTTGCAAAGGACTTGACACGCTTGAGAGGCAGAGGATTCAGTCGCTCTAACCTATTCAATATGAGATTGTTCTATGTCCGATTTCCAAAAATCCAGACGGTGTCTGGACAATTGACATGGAGCCATTACATGGAGTTGCTGAAATGTGATGACCAGATGGAGATGCAGTTTTATATGAAGGAGAGCATCAACCAAGGATGGAAAGTGAGAGAGTTGAAGCGCCAGATTAATTCCTCGCTATTTCAAAGACTCGCACTTAGCACAGACAAGGAGGGAGTGCTGGCTCTTGCCAATGAGGGACATCAGGTGCAGACAGCCAATGACATCATACGTGACCCGTTTGTGTTGGAGTTTGCAGGACTTCCCAGGCAAAAGCGCTATAAGGAGAAGGAACTGGAAGATGCGCTGAAAGCTAACATGGAGACATTCCTGCTTGAATTGGGTAGGGGATTCGCGTTCATAGGTCGCCAGTACATCATACCTATAGGTTCACGCAAGTTTAAGGTGGACCTGGTGTTCTACCACACTATACTGAAATGCTACGTGTTAATTGACCTGAAACGAGCAGAAATAAAGCATGGAGATATAGGACAGATGAATCTCTATTTGAATTATTTCAAGAACGAGGTATGTCAGTCTGATGACAATCCCCCTGTCGGCATTGTGCTGGGAGCGAGGAAAGATGAACTCTTGATGGAGTATGCACTTCAGGGCATTGACAATCAGTTGTTTGCTGCACGTTATCAACTATATTTGCCAAATCGTGAAGAACTGCAAGCGGAATTAGACAAGTTGTTAGAAAATTGATATAAATCAAGCATCCCGAAGGTAGCCACAGTTGTTTATAGATAGCACCTTATTGTAGTGTTTTTGTAAAAAAAAAAACGCACTAAAGTTTGTTTATACATTTTTTTTTCGTATCTTTGCAGATGGAATGTGAAGATGGCGTAGCCATCGGAGCAGAGAAAGCACTACAGCAGTAACCCTAACTAAAATCAAACTATGGTGAAGCAAAGCCCCACAAAAGAAGACCTGATGCTTAGCGAGGAGGATATCAAGTTGCGTTATATCACCCCCGCCATTACTGGCAAGGGTTGGTCTGTGCAAGACATCTCGATGGAGGCAAAGGTGAAGCTTACCGATGGTAAGATAAACTTGCGTGGCAACCTTGTGGCTCGTGGCAAAGCGAAGTATGCTGATTACTTGCTCTACTACAATCGTGCTACGCCCATCGCCATTGTCGAGGCTAAGGATGCCAACCATTCCGTTAGTTTTGGTATGCAGCAGGCTAAGGAATATGCTGAGATGATGGACATTCCCTTCGCTTACAGTTCCAATGGTTTTGGTTTTCAGGAGTACGACTTCCTTACAGGCATAGAGCGCACCATTCCCCTTGATGCTTTCCCCACTAAGGATGAACTCTACACTCGTTTCTTCAAGGAGAGCAATGGGGGAGAGGGCATTTCCGAAAAGGAACTTTCTGTCATCAATCAGCCCTACTGTACAGGTCAGGACATCTATCCACCACGCTACTATCAGCGCAATGCTGTCAATCGAGCAGTAAATGCTGTAGCACGTGGTGAGAAGCGCATGCTCCTCGTTATGGCAACGGGTACAGGCAAGACCTACACAGCCTTTCAGATAGTCTATCGTCTGCTCAAGGCTGGTTTGGTTAAGAAGGTGCTCTATCTGGCTGATCGCAATGTGCTTGTTGACCAATCCATAGAGCAAGACTTCAAACCACTCACCAACACCATCCATAAGGTCAACTACCAACAGGACAAGGAAAATCCTGACACTGCCCACGAGGTCTATTTCGCGCTCTATCAGCAACTCATCGGACAGGAAGGAGCCACTCACTACAAGGAGCTCTTCAAACCAGAATTCTTTGACCTCGTAATCGTCGATGAGTGCCATCGTGGTAGTGCCAAGGACGATAGCAACTGGCGTGAGATACTCGAATACTTCTCTGACGCCATCCAACTTGGTATGACAGCCACGCCAAAGGAGACTCGCTATCAGTCCAATATCACTTACTTTGGCGAACCCCTCTATAAGTACAGCCTCAAGGAGGGCATCGATGACGGCTTCCTCGCTCCTTACAAGGTCATAAATATCACCACCAACATAGGTGACGGATGGCGACCCACTAAGGGACAGCGTGATATCAATGGCAACCTCATCGAAGACCGTATCTACAACAACAACGACTACGACTACAATATCATCATCGAAGACCGAATACGTGAAGTGGCTCACGAGATTAGCACCTATCTCAGGACTACCGACCCTATGGCAAAGACCATCGTATTCTGTGCTGATGAGGAGCATGCTGAGCGCATGCGTGTGGCACTTGTCAATGAGAATCAGGATATGTGTCGCAAGCACCCCGACTACGTGGTGCGCATCACTGGCAGCGATACCTATGGTCAGTCCAAACTCGACTACTTCATCTCTGTCGCTTCACCCACTCCCGTCGTCGCCACTACGAGCAAACTGCTCTCCACAGGTGTCGATTGCAAGATGGTAAAACTCATAGCCCTCGACCAGCGTATCAACTCTATGACGGAGTTCAAGCAGATAGTAGGTCGTGGCACTCGTATCCGCGAGAAGGAGGGCAAGACACACTTCGCTATTATGGACTTCCGCAATATCACGCGCCTCTTTGCCGACCCCGACTGGGACGGCCCTGTTGAGGTGGACGATGGCTACGACCCTGACAGACCAAAACCTCAACCCAGGCCATATCCTCAGCCTGACGATGACGTTGGTGGCATGGTGAGAGAGAAGCCCATCGTGGACAAGGACGGATGCACTGTCATGGTGCTTCAGAAGGTTGTCTCAGTCTATGACTCCGATGGAAAACTCCTTCGCACGGAAAGCATCACCGACTATACGAAGAAGAATATCCTCGACACCTACGCCTCGCTCGACAATTTCATCCTACATTGGAACCAGGCAGAGCGCAAGGGCGAAATCTCCGACCTCATGCGTGAGAGTGGCATCGACCTTCAGGCTCTGAAGGAAGACCAGCAGATGACTGACGTTGACGACTTCGACTTCATCTGCCACATCGCCTATGGCAAGAAAGCCCTCACACGTCGTGAGCGCGCTGAGAACGTCAAGAAGCGTGACATCTTCCACAAGTACGGCCCCAAGGCACAGAAGGTGCTCGAAGCCCTGCTCGACAAGTACATGAACGAGGGCATCTCTCAACTCGAAAATCGCCGAGTGCTCACCCTCGACCCATTCCGTCAGATGGGGTCACCTGCCAACATCGCACGCATGTTTGGTGGCAATCAGAAGTACTTCGATGCAGTGCGCGAACTCGAAGAATACATTTATAGCGAAATAGCATAACACACAAAAAGATAAATGGCACTAACCAACTTTGTAAAAAGCATACGCAACATCATGCGCAATGATGCAGGCATCAATGGCGATGCACAACGCATCGAACAGATAGCATGGATGTTGTTTCTCAAGGTATATGACGAGAAAGAAAACGACTGGGAATTCAATGAAGACAACTACCAATCCTTCATCCCCGAAAACTGTCGCTGGCGCAACTGGGCAAAGGATGATGGCACAGGCGAGGCACTCACTGCCGATGCCCTGCTCCAGTTTGTCAATGGCACCCTCTTTCCTACGCTGAAGGAACTCGAAGTCACCCCTGAGACACCTATGCGCTCAGCCATCGTGAGAGCCACCTTTCAGGATGCCAATCAGTATATGAAGGATGGCGTTCTCCTGCGTCAGGTCATCAATGTCATTGACAGCCTCGACCTCAGCAGTTATGAGGAGAGTCACGCCTTTGGCGAGATATACGAGAGCATCCTCAAGGAGATGCAGTCAGCAGGTTCAGCAGGCGAGTTCTATACCCCTCGTGCCCTTACCGATTTTATGGCAGAGATTATCCAGCCAAGGGTAGGGGAGCGAGTAGCCGACTTCGCCTGTGGCACAGGTGGCTTCCTCACCTCGTGGCTCAAGGCACTCGACAAGCAGGTCACCACAGCCGAGGAGCGCGAACTCTATGCCCGGTCCGTCTATGGCATCGAGAAGAAGCAGTTCCCCTACATGCTCTGCGTCACCAATATGCTTCTGCATGACATCGATTCGCCAAAGGTGTATCATGGCAACTCCCTCACCAAGGACGTGCTCAACTATACAGACGATGACAAGTTTGACGTCATACTGATGAATCCTCCCTATGGAGGCAATGAGAAGAATGACGTGAAGCGTCACTTCCCCTCCGATATGGCATCCAGCGAGACTGCTGACCTCTTTATGGTCGTCATTCAGTATCGCTTGGCTAAGAACGGACGTGCAGCAGTCATCCTGCCTGATGGTTTCCTCTTTGGCACCGACAATGCCAAGCTCGCCATCAAGGAGCGCCTACTTCGCAAGTTCAATCTCCACACCATCATCCGTCTGCCAGGCAGTATCTTTGCTCCATATACCTCTATCGCCACCAATATCCTCTTCTTCGACAATGAGGCAGAGGGATTCTCCACTAAGGACACATGGTTCTATCGCATGGACATGCCAGAGGGCTACAAGCACTTCTCCAAGACCAAACCAATGCTCCTCGACCACTGCCAGCCTATGAAGGACTGGTGGACGAATCGTCAGGAGATAATCGATGCTGAGACAGGCGACGAGAAGTCACGTTGCTTCTCTGCTCAAGAGTTGCTCGACCTCGGACTCAACTTCGACCAGTGCAAGTTCCCCAAGGAAGATGAAGAAGTACTCCGTCCAGAAGAACTCCTCCGCCAGTATCACGAGAAGCGCACCGCCCTCGATGCCAAGATAGACTTGACGCTGTCTGAAATACAAAAGATGTTGGGGGTAGATATATAAAAAACACGAACCCCGAAGTATGCGGAAAGCAGGGACAACGGGGTATTACGCTGCAAAGGTAAGAAATATATCTGAAACTTGCAAGAAAAAAAGAAAAAAAATAAGAAATGGACTATAAAACAAGCCTAAAACTCTTCTCGACACCAAGAATGCGCAAATATGCCAATGCGTGTGCAGGTAACAGGCAAAAGACGATGCTACTATATCGCTATAACCTCAGATTATGTCAAAGATTCTATGGTATTCTGAATGTGTTCGAAGTCGTATTGCGCAATGCCGTAAATGATCACTATACGACTTTTTTTTCCGATCCCGACTGGATATTGAATCAAGCAAGAGAAGGAGGCTTGTTCGCACATGAGTTGGACGAAATAAGGACAACGGCTAAAGATTACAAAAAACGCGGTATTTACAACAATGACAAGATGGTGTCTGCCTTGACTTTTGGATATTGGACCAAATTGTTCTCAAAAAAGCGTTATAAGAATGGTGGTAAGACGCTCCTAAAGATATTCTCCAACAAGGCAAAGGGCTTAAATCAGGCTGACATATACTTAGATTTGACTCATATCCGTGAATTTCGTAATCGCATAGCCCATCATGAGCCAATCTGCTTTGATGGCAATGGTAATATCAGTACCGAGTTTGCACGCAGGCATTATTTGTTGATAAGTGATTACATCAGTTATTTCGGTCAAAATCCCCAATATGTTCTTCAGTTGGCTGAGACGCCTGATAACATTATGGATAAAATCGATAATTTGAAAAAATGAACGCACAGCAACTACGCAACTCCATACTGCAAGAAGCCATCTCAGGTCGCCTCGCACCCCAAGACCCTAACGATGAGCCAGCATCAGTTCTCCTTGAACGCATCCGTGAGGAAAAGAAGCGACTGGTAAAGGAAGGCAAACTGAAGAAGAAAGACCTCGTTGAAACTCCTATCAGCGAGGATGAAAAGCCTTTCGACATTCCTGAGAGTTGGGAATGGGTAAAGGTTTCATCATTGTTTCTTCATGGTGCAGGAAAACAACTTAATGCTTCAGATAAAGAAGGTTCTCTACACGAATACATAACTACATCAAATCTTTATTGGGATAGGTTTGAACTGAGCGACTTGAAGTCAATGTATTATAAAGATTCCGAGTTAGAAAAGTGCACAGCCACCAAAGGAGATTTGCTTGTTTGCGAAGGAGGTGATGTGGGAAGGTCTGCTATTTGGCCTTATGACTATGATATATGTCTGCAAAACCATGTTCACAAATTACGTCCGTTGTTAGAAGGTTATACAAGATATGTATATTATGCATTCTGGTACTACAAAAGCACAGGACTGATTGGTGGAAAGGGAATAGGAATTAAAGGTTTTTCTGCAACTGTACTTAAGAATACAGTAATCCCTCTCCCCCCATTGGCAGAGCAGAAGCGGATAGTGGAGAAGATAGAGGAACTGATGCCAAAGGTCGAGGAATATGGCAAGGCACAGGAGAAATTCAACAAACTCAATGCAGAACTCCCAGAGCGACTGAAGAAGAGCATCCTGCAAGAGGCTATTTCTGGTCGCCTCGTGCCCCAAGACCCCAACGATGAGCCAGCATCCGTCCTCCTTGAGCGCATACGCAAGGAGAAGGAAAGACTGGTTAAGGAAGGTCGCCTCAAGAAGAAAAACTCCAATCTCCGAAGAGGAAATCCCATTCGCTATCCCTGAGAGTTGGGAGTGGTGTAAAATTGAGCATATTACAGTATCCATAGGAAATAAAACCAATCAGATTAAGTCAAAAGAAATTCTAGAAGAAGGTAAAATTCCTGTGGTGAGTCAGGGACAAAAGATAATTGATGGTTATTCTAATGAAGTTGATAAAATAATAAACGACTTACCATTAGTAATGTTTGGTGATCATACTAGAAACGTTAAGCTAATAGATTTTCCATTTGTTATAGGAGCAGATGGCACGAAGTTTTTTAAACCAATTCTGAGTAATGCGAGATTCATCTATTATATAGTTCTTTATATTGCTTCAAAATTAAGAAATAGAGGATATGCGAGGCATTATACTCTTTTAAAAGATGAAATTTTCCCCCTTCCCCCATTGGCAGAGCAGAAGCGGATAGTGGAGAAGATAGAGCAACTATTCAAGGAAATAGATAAACTCAAGAAGTAGAATATGGCAGGTGTGGCAATCGTTATAGGGAATGGTTTTGACTTGGATATGAAACTTCCAACCAAGTACTCTGACTTTATCAAAAGTCCAGAGTGGGAGAATATTGTCAAGAGGGTTGAGAGTTTTCTGATTTCACCTGACTATCGAGAACATTCATTGGTAGCTCAACTCCAATTTGCATCAACGGATTTGATGTGGTTTGACATAGAAACTGAAATACACAAATTCGTTGAAAACCATAAAAATAACACTCTACAAGCTATTGGTGAGATAAAATGGGAATTTGAGCTGATAAAAGAAGGACTTGCAAAATACCTGAGACGAGTGAGTCAGTATAGACAGAAAGAGAAAGACAGACTCTCATTTCAACTTCTTTTTTTATTGCAAAAATGTCCTCTGACCATTACTGAGATTTTCTTCAATTACACTGACCCAAAGCTATTTATGCCTGCGAATATGTATTATGCAAAACTTTGTTCATATACTTATGTGCATGGTAGCTTACAAAACAACGATATAGTCTTAGGCTGTGATATACAAGAAGGAGAAGAGGTAAACAGACAACTGTCCTTTATGTATAAGTACAACATGCTTAATAAGGCTAATCACGTTGCTCGTAATATATTAGAGGCAAAAGAAATCATTTTCTTTGGTCACTCGATAAACGAGATGGATTTTGGATATTTCAGAGAGTTCTTTAAGTCTGCAAGCGCCTCGCCTGACCCTATTAGACATCTGACGATTATCACTTATGATGAGGAGTCAGAACGTAACATAAAAGATAATATGCGCAATCAGGGAATATCGGTAACTGATTTGTATAGCAATCTGTTTACGTTCTCTTTCATACATACTAGTAAATTTTATGAAAAAGACGGAAAGGAGATAAAAGCGTGGCAGGACTTGATTAGCAGACTGTTAGCTGAAGACAGAATGGGCGTGTAAATCCTATATATGAGTAGATAAAAGATAAAGACTATGAATAAACTTGGTAAAATGACGAGAATAACAGACTTGAGGTCTGTTTGGCCACATGAGGCGAATGACTTTACAAAATGGTTAGCGCAGGAAGAGAACCTCAATCTGCTGAGTGAGGCCATTGAAATAGAGTTGGAACTGGAGGAGAGAGAGTCTTCTGTGGGAAACTTCAGCGTGGACATCTTCGCTAAGGAAAGTGGAACGAATCGTCGTGTCATAATCGAGAACCAGTTGGAAGATACAAATCACGACCATCTGGGTAAACTCATTACTTATGCTTCTGGCAAAGGCGCAGAGGTCATTGTGTGGATAGTGAAGCGCGCTCGTGATGAGCATAGACAGGCTATAGAATGGTTGAACCAACATACTGATAGCAACATCGGATTCTTCCTACTGGAGATAGAATTGTGGCAGATTGGCGAGTCTGAGAAGGCACCACGTTTTAATATCGTGGAAAAGCCTAACGATTGGACTAAGACCTTGAAGACTATGGAGGGAATGTCGAACACCGATTTGCTGAAACTCGATTTCTGGACGGGCTTTAATGATGCAATGAGCAATAACAGTGATTTCAATCACCATTTCCGTAAGCGCAAAGCATCACCACAACACTGGTACGATTTGAGTATTGGTAGCAGTGCTTATCACATAGGTCTTACCATCAATACGCAGAAGCAGAATATAGGTGCGGAGATATATATCAATGATGCCAAGGACATATTTGAGCAGTTCAAAGAGCACAAAGATGACATTGCCACTATGCTCAACAGTGAAGTGGAATGGCGCGAGGCAAAGAAAGCCTGTCGTATCTTCATTACAACAGCTATAAATCCGAAAAAGCGCGATGCCTGGTCAAAAGCCTACGACTGGATGTTGGAGAAAGCCATCATATTCAAAGATGTGGCAGCGAAATACGGGAAGTAAAAATAGGAGAAGTAACTAAAACCTAAACTCGATATGAAGAAGATAATTGCAGTCCTACTAGTGATGATGATGAGTGCGCTCAGTGTGAGTGCGCAAGGCGATTCCACTATC
>CAJODK010000004.1 GCA_905233245.1 uncultured Prevotella sp.
AAAAACGTTTTGTAATTTTATTTAATTTTCTTAACTTTGCAACAAACAAAGAAGGGAAACCCGAAAACCTTTAATCGAGTAGGGGCTATTTAAATTCTAAAATTATGAAAAAGTTTTTTATGATGGCAGTTATGGCTGTAGCAGCTCTGACTGCAAGTGCTCAGAATGAGGAAGGTCAGGTTACCATCATGCCTAAGGCAGGTATCAACATTTCAAGTATTACCAATAGCGATGGAACAAAAGCTAAGGTTGGCTTCGTAGGCGGTGTTGAGGCTGAATACGGTTTGCCAAGCAACTTCTCAGTTTCTGCTGGTGTTCTGTTCTCTATGCAGGGAGCTAAAGCAAAAGAAGGTGATGAAAAAACAAAACTCAACTATCTGAACATTCCTATCCTTTGCAACTACTACATATGGCAGGGTCTTGCTGTTAAGGCAGGTGTTCAGCCAGGTTTCCTGCTTTCTGCCAAGGCAGGCGATTTGGACATTAAGGACAATTGCAAGACGTTTGACCTCTCTATTCCTGTAGGCGTATCTTACGAATACCAGAAGTTCGTTCTTGATGCTCGTTATAACATCGGTGTAACTAAGGGTAATAAGGAGGGTGATGCTAGAAGAAACAGCGTATTCGCAATCACTCTTGGCTACAAGTTCGCTCTCTAAAAGAGGTTAGCTTAGCTTGCTAAATACTTAAAACTATATAGCTTTTGGCTCGAACCGCTAAGGTTCGGGCCTTTCTTGTTAAGCTCCTGGTTCAAATTAACTAGTTAATTCGTTAAATTAGCTAGTTAATTCTTTAAATTAGCTAGTTAATTTTGTGCTAAAGCTAAGATGTTATGGTTTGTTGCTCGGATTTCATACGCAGTAGAGCTCTTTTTGTGGGTGGTTAGAGGGTAAAAAAACGTGAATTGTTTGGTGGGTTGGAAAATTATTTATAATTTTGCAAGAATAAACGACAAAACAACTAAACGACTAAACAACTAAACAACAATAAAGATGGCAGAACTAGATTGGGGTAACATAGGATTTGGTTACCGTAAGACAAATTACAACGTTCGTTGCTACTATCGCGACGGCAAGTGGGGTGAGATAGAGGTTTCCTCAGAGGAGACTATCCCAATGCACATGGCGGCTACCTGTCTGCACTATGGTCAGGAGGCTTTCGAGGGACTGAAGGCTTATCGCTGTCCAGACGGCAAGGTGCGCGTGTTCCGTACTGACGAGAATGCTGCACGCCTGCAGTCAACATGTCGTGGCATACTGATGCCAGAGCTCCCTACGGAGAAGTTTAATGCGATGGTTGACAAAGTGATAAAGCTCAATCAGGAGTTTATCCCACCATACGAGAGTGGCGCTACGCTCTACGTGCGTCCTCTGCTTATCGGTACATCGGCTCAGGTGGGCGTTCATCCAGCTACTGAGTATCTGTTCCTCATCTTCGTTACTCCGGTAGGTCCATACTTCAAGGGCGGTTTCTTCGCTAACCCATACGTCATCATACGCGACTTCGACCGTTCGGCTCCTCTCGGCACAGGTATATACAAGGTAGGTGGCAACTACGCTGCTTCCCTGCAGGCCAACAAGAAGGCTCATGACATGGGCTATGCTTGTGAGTTCTACCTCGATGCCAAGGAGAAGAAGTATATCGACGAGGCTGGTGCAGCCAACTTTTTCGGAATCAAGAATAACACTTACATCACTCCGAAGTCAACGTCTATCCTGCCTTCTATCACCAATAAGTCGCTGATGCAGTTGGCAGAGGACTTGGGTCTGAAGGTAGAGCGTCGTCAGATTCCAGAGGAGGAACTGGAGACCTTCGAGGAGGCTGGTGCATGTGGTACAGCAGCTGTTATCTCTCCAATATCAAGGATTGACGACCCTGCTACAGGCAAGTCTTACAAATTCGGTGAGAAGCCAGGTCCATGGTCAGAGAAGCTCTACACCAAACTGCGCAACATACAGTACGGCATTGAGCCTGACGTTCATGGTTGGACTCGTGTGGTGATAGACTAACGGATGGGTAAAGGAAAGCTCGCAAAGTTTGCTGATATGGAACGCTACGAGAATGTGTTCCAGTATCCATATAGTGTTGTCGATAATGTTCCCTTCGAAATGAAGGGGCATTGGCGGCAACGCTATTTTCATAATGACAATCCGATAGTTCTGGAACTCGGTTGTGGCCGAGGAGAATACACCGTGGGGCTTGCTAAGCGCTTCCCCGATAAGAATTTCATCGGTGTGGACATCAAGGGAGCGCGCATGTGGACGGGAGCTACGCAGGCCCTGAAGGAAGGGCTGACGAACGTGGCATTCCTACGTACCAACATCGAGATAATAGACCGTTTCTTTGGTGAGGACGAGGTGGAAGAGATATGGCTGACATTCAGCGACCCGCAGATGAAGAATCCTCGCAAGCGACTCACCTCTACGTACTTCCTGGAGAGGTATCGCCGATTCATGGTGGAGGGAGGACTGATACACCTGAAGACAGACTCCAATTTTCTCTTTACCTACACCTCGTACGTGGTGGATGCGAACGGATTGCCACTTCTCTACCGCACCACAGACCTCTATGGCGAGGATGACAAGGAAGGCGTGTTGGAGGATGTGCGCTCCATCCAGACCTACTACGAGTCCATGTGGCTCGAGAGAGGGATTGCCATTAAGTATCAGAAATTCCAAATACAGAAGGACAAGACGCTTACAGAACCAGATGTAGAGATAGAACTGGACAGCTATCGCTCCTATCATCGTGAGAAACGTTCGCCAAAAGAGACGGCGCTGTAAGGGTTCAAGAGTTCAAGGGTGGAAATCAAAAAGAGTCATAAGGCAGATTTGGAACATAGAAGACCTATGTTCTTCGTAGCATCCCTCGTGGGTGTTACGTTGCTGTTCGTAGGTGTGCTCTTCATCCCCTTCAAGAGTATAGGTGACCTGCTGGAGGATGCCTTTGATGATTACGCTATGGATCTGGACCTCAAGGAGAAGGATGAGATGATTTCTGCTGCCCTGCCTCAGCAGAAGAAGGAGGAGAAGCCTGAGGAGCCTACCAAACTCAATAAGGTGGATGAGGAAACGGGCGAACTGCCGCCAGTGGAGGATGTGATAGAGAAAGAGGAAGAGAAGAAAGACATCGAGGAGACTGAGGAAGAACCACCCATCAATCTCAACGGCGATGATGAGGAAATACTCAAGATAGTTGAGGAATTGCCCGAATATCCAGGAGGCATGGGAGAATTCGTGAAGTGGTTGACGGCCAATCTGAAATACCCCGATACGGCGCTGAAGCGTAATATTAAGGGAAAGGTGATGATAAGCTTTATAGTGAACAAAGACGGTACCGTGACTGATATAAAACTTGTCAAGAGCGTCAACAAACTGCTGGATGAGGAAGCCCTGAGGGTGGTACGACTGATGCCAAACTGGAAACCAGGACTGGAGAAAGGCAAGCCATGCAGGACGATGGTAGCCCTCCCGATAGTCTTTGAGATATAATATTTTGCGTAATCGAGCGTTATTATATAGGTTTGAAGAAACTTCTAACAATAATACTGTCTGCCGTAGCCATAGCGGTGCATGCTGATGAGAGTGAGAACGTGATGACGTTTCTCAAGATTCCCACCAGTGCGCATGCTGCTGCCCTTGGCGGTGACAATATCACCATCATAGAGGATGACGCTTCACTGGCCGTCTGCAATCCTGCTCTGCTCTCGTCAGTATCCCACCAGACCGTCTCGCTGGGCTACATGAACTATATGAGCGGTGTGAATATGGGAACAGCTGGCTATACCCACGTAATCAACGACAAACTGACCGTTGGAGGTTCGATACAGTACATGAACTACGGTTCCCTGAAGCAGCGTGACGCCAACAACAATGACCTGGGCACGTTCTCACCAATGGATATCGTCTTCGAACCAATCCTCTCATACACCCTTGCCAAGAATCTCGTGGGCGGAGTAGGGGGCAAGTTCATCTATTCCAAGATAGGAAGCTACACCAGTACGGCTGCTGCCATAGACCTGGGCATCAATTACTACAATCCCGACCTCGACCTATCGGCGTCTTTCGTATTGAAGAATCTGGGTGGTCAGCTTTCCGCATACAACGATGAATATGAGCACATGCCGACAGATGCTCAGATAGGTATCACAAAGGGATTGGGCGAAGATTTACCGTTCCGTATCTCGCTTACTATGTTGGACTTAGGGCACTGGAATTATTCTTTCCTTCAGCATGCCTGTATAGGTGTGGACCTTATGCTTACACCAGAATTCTATATCGCTGGCGGATACAATCTGCGCAGGGCTCACGAGATGAAAATCAAGACAGGAGAAGGCGAGGAGTCATCACATGGTGCAGGACTCTCAGTGGGCGCAGGTATCAATCTGGAGAAATTCAACGTCAGCGTAACATACGGCAAATATCACGTATCATCAGCGAGTTTGATGGTTAATTTAGGATTTAGACTATGATAAACAAGATTAACAACTACATCAAGAATCTACCCCTTAACGTAGAACCCAAGGGGCTTTA
The DNA here is from genome assembly GCA_905233245.1 of uncultured Prevotella sp. Taxonomy (GTDB): domain Bacteria; phylum Bacteroidota; class Bacteroidia; order Bacteroidales; family Bacteroidaceae; genus Prevotella. The sequence continues at coordinate 4,533 of CAJODK010000004.1, forward strand.
CGAACCCATACAGTATGTCCTCTCTCTTGGAGGCAAACGAGTACGTCCGGTACTGATGATGCTGGCTTACGAGATGTGGAAGGACAATAGCGAGGATATCCTGCCCCAGGCTGTGGCTCTGGAGACCTACCACAATTTCACTCTCCTTCACGATGATGTGATGGACAATGCTGACGTGCGTCGCGGTCAGCCCACAGTACACAAGAAATGGAATGAGAATACAGCTATCCTCTCTGGCGACAATATGCTGGTGCTGGCATTCCAGATGATGCAGAGCCCGTCAGAGAAGATGCCAGAGGTGCTCGCCACCTTCACCAAGACAGCCATCGAGATAAACCATGGTCAGCAGTATGATGTGGACTTCGAGAAGCGAGATGATGTCACGGAGGAGGAGTATATCGAGATGATACGTCTGAAGACCAGCGTGCTGCTTGCTTGCGCTCTGAAGATAGGTGCCCTGCTGGCTGGCGCTTCTGATGAAGACGTAGAGAATCTGTATAAGTTTGGCGAGGCGATGGGCCTTGCCTTCCAACTGCAGGACGACTACCTCGACGTATATGGTGACCCCAAGGTCTTTGGCAAGGAGATAGGTGGTGACATCATCTCAAACAAGAAGACCTACATGCTCATCAATGCATTCCTGAAAGCAGAAGGCAAGGACAAGGAGTCGCTGATAAAGTGGATTGACACGCCCGTTACTGACAACAAGAAGGGACAGAAGGTAGCGGCCGTGACGGCGCTCTATACCAAACTGGGCATCGACGAGATGGCAAAGGCCAAGATGGAGCAGTACTATCAGGAGGCTCTCGAAGCACTGGATAAGGTTCAGGTGCCTGAGGAACGCAAGAAGGCTCTGCGAAACTATGCCGCCAAGATGATGAAGCGCGCGAGATAACGTGAACTTCATAGATACACATACGCATATAGACGGCGAGGAGTTCAAGGACGACCTCGATCAGGTCATACAGCGTGCCAAGGATGCTGGTGCGACAAAACTCTTCATACCTGCCATCGACTTCGCTTCGGTGGATAGAATCCGCACTATCTGCGACCGCTATCCCGACTACTGCTATGGCATGATAGGACTGCATCCAGAAGAGGTAACGTCCCTTTTGCCTTCTCCTTACCTCCCCTTTACCTCCCCTTTACCTCCCCATATAATAGGAATCGGCGAAATCGGCCTCGACTTCTATTGGTCCAGAGAATATGAGAAAGAACAGCTGGAGGTATTCGAAGAACAGGTGAAGTGGTCCGTTGAACTTCAGTTGCCACTCATGATTCACTGCCGTAAGGCGCAGAATGAGATGGTCAGGATACTGCGTAAGTATGAGGGTAAGTTGTGTGGCGGCGTCTTCCACTGCTTCACTGGAAATGCCCTTGAAGCCAAGGAACTCCTATTGTTTGAGGGTTTCTGTCTGGGCATCGGCGGAGTGCTGACATTCAAGAAGAGCAACCTGCCTCAGACACTTGCCGAAGCCGTGCCACTGGAGAGGATAGTGCTGGAGACCGATGCCCCCTACATGGCTCCCGTACCACACAGAGGAGAGAGAAACGAGAGCAGTTACATTACGCATATCATAGACCGCCTCGCGGAGGTGTATCACAAGACCCCTGACGAGATAGGCGATATAACAACACAAAACGTAAAACGTACTTTTCCACTTGCATTCACTTAAGCACATAGTATTTATCGCACTTGTCGTTATCCTCGCTTCCTGCAATGCCGATACATTCGAGAAGAAGGGTGATAAGGCAGAGGCTCTGGGTGAGTATTATCTGGCGGCAGACTACTATCGTCAGGCATATTCGCGTACGCCGAATACGGAGCGTACGAAACGTGGTGAGAGGGCGCTGAAGTTGGCACGCTGCTATGAGCGCTTCAATCATGCCCGTAAGGCGACGGGAGCCTATCGTAATGCCGTGCGCTACAAGGTGGCCGATGATGAGGCGAAACTGAGCTACGGACGTCAGTTGCTCAAGACAGGAGAATACAAGGAGGCTCTTAAGGTCTTCACAGAACTCAAGGACTCCATGCCTGGCAATCTGCTGGTGAAGAACGGTCTGGAGTCAGCCCTGAAAGCACAGGAATGGAAACAGAATGGTTCGTCATATACTGTGAAGAGAATGGACGTATTCAATTCGCGTCGTGATGATTACTCACCCTGCCTTGGTGGTGAGGATAATGACTATCTGTATTTCTCTTCCACCCGTAATGATGCGGAGGGTGATGACCTCAACGGCATAACAGGCACTAAGAGTTCCGATATATTCGTCTCGCAGAAGGATGACAAGGGAAAGTGGAGCAAACCAGAACCAGTGGGAGGCGGTCTCAATTCGGAGTATGACGAGGGAGCCTGCTTCATCACTACAGACGGTTCAGATATGTACCTCACTCTATGTGAGGAGGACGGTTCGTATCCACGATATGCCAAGATAGTGAAGTCCAGTCGCAGCGATGCCTCATGGGGAAAACCACAGGATGTGGTCATCTCCCGCGACTCCCTTTCTGCCTACGCTCATCCCGCAGTTTCTCCTGATGGCGTGTGGCTGTATTTCGTCAGCGATATGCCAGGCGGAAAGGGCGGTTTGGATATATGGCGCTCACGCATTACGTCGTCAGGTCTGATGGGAGTGGAGAATCTGGGCGAACCTGTCAATACCCCCGGTAATGAGATGTTTCCTACCTTCCGTCCTAATGGCGACTTCTACTTCTCTTCAGACGGTCATCCAGGCATGGGCGGCCTTGACATCTTCCTTGCCAAGATAGGTGATGACCACAAGTACCACATAGAGAATCTGGGATATCCCATGAACTCTATGGGTGATGATTTCGGCATGACCTTCGAGGGAGCCCACAATCGCGGTTTCTTCTCCTCCAGTCGTGGTGACGGCAGGGGTTATGACCATATCTTTTCCTTTGAGAATCCGGAGATAGTCCAGACCATCAAAGGTTGGATATACGAGGTGGATGGCTACGAACTCCATGCTGCTGAGGTGAGGATAGTAGGCAGCGACGGTACCAATAAACGTATGGGCGTGAGGAGTGATGGTTCGTTTGAACAGGTTGTGACCCCTGGCGTGGACTATGTCCTGCTGGCTACCTGCCCTGGTTTCCTCAATAAGAAGGAAGAACTCTCCGTGCCCAAGGCTACGAAGTCAGAGACCTACACTCTGCAGTTCCCTCTCTCCAGTATATCAGCTCCAGTGCTCATAGATAATATCTTCTTCGAATTTGATAAGGCGACTCTATTGCGACAGAGCGCCACGGCACTGGATTCTCTTGTCATACTGCTCAATGAGAATCCTAACATCACCATCGAACTCGGGGCTCACACCGACTCCAAGGGTTCTGATGCATACAATAAGACTCTCTCTCAGCGTCGTGCCGAGGAGGTGGTGAAGTATCTCATCAGCAAGGGTATAGCAGCCGACCGTCTTACGCCAGTGGGATATGGCGAGGAGCGCCCCAAGACGATACGTCGCAAGGTGGCAGAGCATTACCCCTGGCTCAAGGAGGGTGACGTGCTGACGGAGGAGTTTATCTCCAAACTCAAGCCTGCCGAACAGGAGACTGCCAATGCCCTTAATCGCCGTACGGAGTTTACCGTGCTGCGCACTACGTATAATATGTTTGATGAGAAGGGCAATCTGAAGAATCCTCCGAAACCAAAGAAACCTAAGACGGAGGAGTTGGAGGAAGGCGATAACGGCTTCTACTTCGACTTCTGATTATACATTATGAATCTCCCTGCTGACTTCATAGACTATACTCGCTCCCTCTTTGGTGAAGAGCGCTGGCGGCGTTATCTCAGCGCTTTCAGCGAGTCCGCTCCTGTCAGCATCCGTCTTAATCCCTTCAAGCCTCTTCTCACCTCAGCCCTCTCACCTCTTACCTCTTTTTCCGTTCCTTGGTGCAGGAATGCCTACTATCTCTCCGAGCGTCCCAATTTCACCATGGACCCACTGCTCCATGCCGGCGCCTACTATGTGCAGGAAGCCTCAAGCATGTTCTTGGATTACGTATTACAGAAACTTTCAACTTTCAACTTTCAACTTTCAACTATCTTGGACCTCTGCGCCGCCCCAGGAGGCAAATCCACGCTCCTCAGAGCTGCTATGCCTGATGATGCCGTGCTGTACTCCAACGAGCCCGACCGCCGTCGTGCCAATATCCTGATGGAGAATATGCAGAAGCAGGGACATCCGCGTGTCATAGTCACTAACAACTACCCACGTGACTATCAGAAGTCGGGGCTCTCCTTCGACTTCATTCTGGCTGACGTGCCATGTTCGGGAGAGGGTATGTTCAGGAAGGACGAGGGCACTATTGCAGAGTGGTCCTTGCAGAATGTCATGAAGTGTCAGGCTCTGCAACGCTCTATCATCGAGGATATCTGGCCTTGCCTCAACGATGGTGGTATAATGGTCTATTCCACCTGCACCTTCAATACTCGCGAGGATGAGGAGAATGTCAAGTGGATTATGGAGACGCTGGGTGCTGAGATTATCCCCATAGAGACCAGGGCGGAGTGGGGTATTACGGGTTCCTTGCTTGAGGGCTTTGATGCTCCAGTCTATCGTTTTATCCCTGGCATCACTTGTGGTGAAGGGCTGTTTATGGCCATTCTTAGAAAGAGAGGTGAGAGGTCTAAGGTCGAAGGTCAAAGGTCTAAGGTCGAAGGTCAAAGGTTAAATGTTCTTCACGACGGTATGAAGATAGAGCCGATGGTGAAGGGCAGGAAGGTGATACCAGCTCATGCCGAGGCGCTGTCTATAGCTACTGCGGAGGAGAAATATCCCCGTTCCGAACTCACCAAGGATGATGCCCTGCGCTATCTGCATCATGAGGCGCTGGTGCTGCCGCCGGATACGCCGCGCGGCTATGTCATAGTGACCTACGAGTCCTTGCCGCTGGGTTTCGTCAACAATCTGGGAACACGCGCCAATAATCTATACCCCAAGGAGTGGAAAATCAGAAGGGATATCCAATAGCGAAATTGAGGCACTGGATATCCTTGAATTTATGCGATGGTGCCTCGTAAGGGTAGTGGAGAGCAAACCCCCAGTCCAGACGAAGTACGAAGTAGTCCAGGTCATAACGCAGGCCTACACCGGCATCCACAGCGATGTCTTTCTTGAAGGGGTCTTGTCCAAACTCCTCCTTCAGGCTGTTGCGTCTGTCATTGTTGATTACCCACACATTACCTGCATCCACGAATACCGCTCCATAGAGCGAACCGAAGAGTCGCGGACGGTATTCCAGGTTCACTACGAGTTTCAGGTCGCCGTTATGGTACAGATACTGGCTGTTGCTGTCGTCTATATGCAGTCCGCCAGGTCCTACGGTACGCATGGCAAAACCACGCAGGTCATTGGCACCACCTATGTACATCTGTTCGGAGAAAGGTCCCTCCGCATCGTTGCCCAGCGGCTTCATGATGCCGCCATAGAAATGGAATACTGCAGAGGTGTAGTCACCCAGTTGCCATGTCTTGCGGAAGTCGGTCTCCAGTTTCAGGAACTGTGAGAATGGCGTGCCCAGCACTTGCTTGCCTTTCTCGTTCCATTTCTTGTCGCTGAAGGCGGTAAATCCCAGATTGAGCAGATTGCCTGCCTCTGTGAAGGTTGCCGACCAGTATATAGGATTGCGGTATGTCTGCGGTGAGGTGTAGGCGTAGGTGTACCTCATGCGTGGCGTAAACTCATTCCTGTTGGCCATCATCGTGACTGCCGACTTGCTGGTCTTCTCGTTGAAGGCATCCGAACGGTCCGTGGTGCGTCCGTAGGTGAGGCTCAGTGGTGTGAAGGAATTGACGGAGCATGCTGATGGCTGGAAGAGGTAGGTCAGTTCTCCCGTAAAGACGTTCCTGGTGAAGAATCCAGCCCTGCGCATGGTCTCTGCATTCAAACTGATTTGCGTCACTGGGGTGGTGTACCAGCGTTTGCGCTTACGCCACAGATGGGGCAGGAGGAGTCGTGGCAGTTCCAGTGAGACACCTGCCGAGAAGTCATACGAGTCACCAGCGGCGTCATTGGCCGACATCTGTATCTCGTAGTTGGCGCCTATATTGAAACTCAGCAGTTCGCCGCCACGGAAGGCGTTGCGCTTCGTCAGTCCCACGTTGAGTCCTGGGCCGAATCGTCCGTTTGTCCTGCCCTTGGCGAGGGCGCCGAATGTGAAGTCGTATGGTTTGTCCAGCACGGCATTGACAGTCATGTCCAGCACGCAGGCTCCTGCTCGTGCTTCGCCGTTCTTCTCTCCTATGCTGTCGGGCACTATTACCATGCTGCCGTCAGGATTGCGGCGTGGCGTGTAGGTGATGTCCACGTTAGAGTATATGCCCTGCGAGGTGAGGTTGTTGAGCGACTGATTGTGGGCGTCCTGTGAGAATATGTCGCCTGGTCGCATGCGCATCTGCCTGATGAGCACTCGCGGACGTATGGCGGACTTCTCTCCTCCGAATTTTATGGTGAGGTAACGTCTCTTCACCGAGTCGGTAATCTGTTCAAACATCTGTCGCTTGATGCTCACCGTCGTCGAACCTATCACCCATCTGCGCATAGCCTCCTCAGGCAGCGAGTCTACGAGGTGCACCTGCATCTGTACCTTGCCGGGCACCTGTATCGTGTCGGCGAGGAATGTGGTGTACTTCTTCTGGTAGTAGTAGTATCCCTTGTTGCGGAAGAGGTTGTAGATGCGCGTCCTCTCGTTGTCCAGCAGGGTGGTGGAGAAGGGTTCGTCGCGCTTCAGCAGCGACTCCGACTTCAGCAGCCTGTCGTAGGAGTCGGTAGGGAAGTTGGCATATGACACAGAGTCGATGGTGAAGAGGTGTCCGTAGTTCACGTGGTAGCGTATCTTCGCCTGTTGTGGTTTGACATCCACTATGTCGTAGCTCACCTTGCCGTGGAAGTATCCGTTGTTCTGCAGCACATTCTCCGCTACCGATGTGCGCAGTGGTGCGTTGACATTCTGCATCAGCACCGGTGCCTTGCCAAATGACTTGTTAAGCCATTTCTTGAATATGCCGCTGGAGTCGTGGCAGGAGTTCCATATCCACAGTCCGTAGGGCAGGGGAGTGCGGTGGTATGGCGAACCGAACAGTGCTCCGTTGGGTGCTATGGAGAGTGCCGCCTCCAGTTCCTCCTGCGTGGCGTCGTGGTGCTCGCAGGGCTCGTAGTTCTGCCAGTCTATGGGTTCCAGACCTATGTAGAGCGTCTCGCCAGGTTGCAGGGAGGAGGTGGTGGAACAAGAGGTGACCACCATTGTTGTCAGTATGTATAATAGGTATTTTTTCATTTTATCGAGTCCTTTCTAATCGCTCCTCCCCTCGGGGAGAAAGAGGGGGCTGGGTCTTTCCCGAAGATGCCCTTGAGGGTCTGTGCTTTCTTCTTCCACAGGTATCCTGCGCCGTACTCGCTCAGGTAGCCCTCCAGGTAGTCATATACGTTACGCTTGTAGTACATCTGCAGGTATTTGTTTGACTGCTCTGACAGACGGTACTGCAGTTCCACATTATTAAAGAACGACTTGTTCTGTCCGCTCACGTCAGGACCTGACGATACCTTGCCGCCCACGGCGATGGAGAGGCGGTTGTTCCAGAATCGCTTCGCAAACTTGAATGTGTAGTCGTTGTGCATCGTGCCGTCCTGCTCCGTCGAGCTCTCCATGCCAAACGACAGGTCGATGGTCTTCAGCGCATTGCCTGCTATGGTGTTGATTTGCGATTGCAGGAAAGAGTTGAGGGCGGAGTTCATGGAGAATTTCGATGTATTGCCGTCGCTCAGGTACATGCCTGTAGTGAGCAGGGTGACAGCCAGTTTGCCGCGCTCCTCTGCCGACTTCATGCTCAGCTCGTCGGCTATGGTCTGATTCTCCGGTGACTCGATGAGGAATTCCAGTCCCATATCGTTGAGCGTCTTCGAGAGCTTCACTCCCGTGCGGAATGTCACCATCTGGTTCACTCCGTCCATGCTGACACTTGCCTTAGTTGTCTCCATCGCTGTAATGTGCAGGCGTGGGTTCATCATGTCGCCCGACCACTCCAGGTAGCTGCCGTCCTCTATGGTGAATGTCTTGAGCGGTATTACCGGCAGCGAGTATTTCATCTCGCCCTCGGTGATGGTGTAGCGTCCCGTCAGTTTCGTCTCTTCGTTGACATACGAGTATTTCAGGTCGCCGTTGCCTATGAGGTCCAGGTAGTTGTTGTGTGCTCCGTCCAGCCAGCACTTGATGTGTGCGCCCTCCTGCACTCCCACGCTGAGCACCATGTCCATGCCGTCTATGGTAGGACGTGTGACGGTGATGGAGTCGCCGTTCTGCAGGTCGGTGAATGTCACGAGGTCCTTCAGCTGATTGTCTGTCGTGATAGGCGAGTCGCGCAGCACGTAGTAGAGGTTGGTGGATGGCAGCACGTCTATCTTGCCCCTCACGTTGAGCTTGTCCAGTTCGCCGCGTATGAACATCAGGAAGTTGACGTACATCTCTCCGTAAGTCTCCGAACGGCTTGTCTCCTTGGCGTTGATGAGTTGGAAGTTCTTGGCTCTCATCCTCAGATTTACCTTCATGTGGTCTGTGTCGGCGAAGTCCACCTCACCCTGTGCCACCAGAGGTTCGTCGTTGGGGGCATAGAGTTGGAAGTTGTCCAGCAGCAGTCGGGAGTTCTGTATCCTGACGGGGTCGTTGTCCATCCTCAGTCTCACGCCGTAGGGCACGGAGAGCAGGGCAGCATCCTCCATGAGGAGTTCGCCGTCCACCTGCGGCTTCTTCGTCGTACCCTGTATGGCGAGCGTACCTTCTGCCGTTCCTTCGAGTCCTATTATCTGGTCGGGGATGAATCCGTTGACCATCATCAGCGGGAATTTCTGCATGTGCATCTTGGCGTTGATGTAGTCCGTGGTGGCGTTGTAGGTGCCTGTCAGCGTGCCTACCTCTGTCTCGTCCTTGTATATCACGCCGTCTATGTAGTGCGAGCCGTCGCCCTTTGGCATGTAGGTGAATTCCGTGCCTACGTTGCCCAGTTCGCATCCCTCGTACAGCATATTCTTGATGTTCAGGTCGCTCGATATGGCGAATGTCTCGTCAGGATTCTGCACCACGTGGAAGTCGCCGTCCATTATTCCCTCCGCATTGACGGCATAGGGCAGGGCAGAGAGCAGTCGTCCGATGTTGAGTTTGTTGACAGACAGCGTCAGGTCCTGCAGGTACCCGTTGTCGTCGTCCTCCTCTAACTGTGCTCCGCTTGCGCCTGAGCTTTGCGAAGAACTGTACACCTTCACTCCCGTTCCGTCGCTTGCCAGCAGGTCTATGTCGGCATATATGCGGTTTTTCTTGGTCAGCAGTATGTAGTTGTCGTCATTGAGGGTGAATACGTCATATCCCAGCGTAGGATTCTTTGGCACCAGATGCAGCCTGATGCCATTCTCCTCCATCGTGGCCTCCGCACCCAGTCTCAGAGCCAGTTTGTCGTCCTTGTCCCACAGTCTCACTCCTGCCACCAGTCCGTGGTCGAGCAGCGTGCCGTCTATCTTGGCGTTGAAGACGTAGTCGTTAGGCGGACGGTTGATTATCTGTGCCTGGTAGGATATCTTCATCGGGTCGTTCTTCGAATTGATGCTCACCCTCACCGTGTCCAGTTTGTACCCCTGCGTCCGCAGTCCGTCGAGCCTCATGTCGCCGAATATGCCGTCCTCGCGCGAAGTCCTCAGACTGAGGTCCAGTTGTCTGTAGTCCACGTCATACGCCTTCGCTATGCGATACACGGGATTCTCCTGTCCGCTCTGCACCGACAGCGTCATCCTCGGCAGGGCATTGCGTATGGCCTGCTGGTCTATGGTGCGTGTCTGCCACAGTTTGTCTATCACAGCCGACATGCGGTCCGTGCATCCCAGTAGCCACTCGTAGTCGCCCTGAGCGTTCATCTTCATGGCAAAGTCGCCGCAGTCCACCTTCGCCGCCGTCGTATCGCGGCTTGTCAGCACGTCGAGCACCACGTCGTCCACGTGGTACGTCTTTGCAGAGTCGGTGATGGCGATGTCGCTCACCATTCCCTGCACCCTGTAGTATTTTTTGAGGTCGGTCTCCACGTCCATGTGTCCGCACAGCGCTATGGAGAGCGGATTCTCGCTCATGCCCAGTCGCATCAGGTTTATCCTCTGCATGTCCGTGGTCAGCGTGAGTGCTGTAAGGCCCTTGCCGCCTTGTCCGAAGTACCCGTTCACGTTAACGTTCCCGTTCAGGTCCTTTCCGTGAGAATAACTGTGAACTGTGAACTGTGAATTGTGAACTGACGCTGTAGCGTCCACGTTGGAGAGCAGTCTGGTGTCAAATCCCACATTCCTGTTCACGAAGTGCGCCACGTTCAGGTTCTTCGCCTTGATGTCAGCATTCAGGTTGCTGCTGTTAGCATTTCCGTTTACCTTCGCCTTCACTACGCTTCTTCCCTCATATATCGTGGCGTCAGCACTATAGTTAAGGTTAGGGTTAAAGTTAAGGTTAATATCCGCCACTGTTCTCATCTGTGGCAGGTTTATCATCTTCGCCGTACTGCGGTCCAGCATGCCCTTTACGAAGTTGAGGTTGTACGTCTGCGCCTCCACGTGCATCTGTGCGCTCATCCTCTTTGTATCCGCCAGATTGTTAAGGTTAAGGTTAAGGTTAGCGTTGGTCACCGTCGGCCAGTTCACCTTCATCTGAGGAATCCTCATCTGCGTCATATTGCCGTGCGCCTCACCCTTCACAGCGATAGGGTAGCGGGGAGCGCCCTTCAGTTCTACGAACCTTGCCAGGTCTCCGTGTCCTATCTCGCCGTCAATCTTAGCATCGATATGTCCGTTGTCCAGATCCAGACTGCTCACGGGGTTAGGTCGCATCTTCACATTGAGCGCCATGTGACTGCTCGGTGTCGCCACATTGCCGTCCAGCAGCATCTTCGCCGAGTCTATCGCCACGTCAGCCCTCAGCCTCAGAGGCAGTCTGTCAATGGTATTAGCCATAGTCAGCGTTCCCTTTCCCTCTCTCACCTTCGCCCTTATGTCGGGGTCGCAGTAGTATATCGAGTCCACCGTCAGTCCCAGGTCAGCCAGCCACACCTCCTTATTATTATAGTCGAAAGCCGACTTAGCCATCTCTGCATGGCCCACCTGATACAGACCCTTCTCCAGGTCGAAGAAACCATCCCTCGCCCTCACGTCACCCAGCCTCGCAGCGATAGTAGTGTTAGAGTTAGTGTTAGGGTTAAGGTTAAGGTTAACGTTAACGTTATTAACGGCCACATCCCTCACGTAAATCTTCCACAGATTCTCACTCTCCGTCGTGTCCTCAGGCACCGAGTCGGGAATCTCCACCTGCAGCTTCGCATCCGCCAGCATTACGCTGCTCAGTCTCACCACCGAGCTGTCCAGGCTCACGCTCGCCACGGGTGGGGGAGTGTTGTCTATCTTCATCTGCCCGATGTATCCCTTGATGCGCGCTGCATCTATCAGGTCCATCGTATTCACGTGCGTCTCGTTGATTTCCAGTTCATTCACCACCACCTCCTTCTTCAGCAGCGGCCACAACTGCACATCCACTATCGCCTGCTTCACATGAAGGATAGTATCGACCTTTGACCTGACAAGCACCTCCTCCAGACTCAGGTCCAGCGGAAACGCCAGATGCACTCCACCCACCGTGATGTCCATCCCCGTCTCCTCGCTCGCATATTCGCTCGCCTTATCTACTGCCCATTTCTGTATCGGAGGAATATACAAGGCGATTGCCAGCAGCAGTACCAACACCACCGGTGTCAGCACGATTCCCGCTCCTATTTTGGCAATCCGCCTCATATTCCTTGCAAAGGTAATAATTTTAATTCATAATTCACAATGCACAATTCATATTTTTGTTAAAAGAAAAAAAAGAAGCTACCCAGAGGGAGAGGGAAGCTTCTTAGCGAGGTGCGTGGCGGAGTCGAACCGCCTTGGCTGGTTTTGCAGACCAGAGACTAAACCGTTCATCCAACGCACCATTCTCGGATTTGCGGGTGCAAAGGTACTCATTTTAATTAAGAATTAAGAAATAAGAATTAAGAATTCATATTCTTTTCACTTTTTTTAACGCTAAATCCCCAAAACTTTCAACCTTCAACTTTCAACTTTCAACTTTTCTTACTACCTTTGCAGTCGCTTTTGCGCCTGTGGCGAAATTGGTAGACGCGCTAGACTTAGGATCTAGTGTTTCGCGACGTGCAGGTTCGAGTCCTGTCAGGCGCACCCTCCACGCTCTCCTCATCCTGGAGAGCTTTTTTTATGCGTTTCTGTAAAGTCAATGCTTCAAGCCCATAAACACACCCCTCTCTAGTGAAACGTCTAGAGAGGGGCTGGGGGGAGCCTTACGGCGTAGGCTTTGTGTGCTCCGCCAGGTCGATGATCTTGTAGTCGAAACCAGTGCCGGAGAGGGCACGGCCAGACAGACCGGAAGCCTTGCCGGGAGCAGCGGCATCCACCGAACGGGTGAACTCAGGGGTGAACCTCACACGGCCGCTCTTCACATTCTCAGCAATGCTGAAGTCGTCCTTCGTCAGGGCGCCAGTGGAGCGGATAGAGGGGTAGAAGTATCCCAGACCCTCGATGTGAAGCTTGCTCGAGTTGGCAATCTCATACGACATAACAGAAGCCATCTCGATGAGCACCGCATAGACGTCGGACTCCTTCACAGAGACGTTCGCCTCGATGCGCTTCGCCAGCTCATGAGTGTTAATAATGTTAGGGGTGTACGTGCGAGCGTACCACAGATTGTTGGACTGCTTGCGCTTGTCCTGCCTTACGGCGAGAAATACAGACATGATAATCTCCTTTCTTTTTTTAATTAAACATAAAACTTAACTTTGATATAGGTACCTTATCTACATACAAAGGTACTAAATCTTTCTGACATACGCAAATTTTAATCCACTTAATTTCAGCATTTTAGTGTTAAAATATTCAAATGCTATTTCAACATTACAGCGGCATAGCGCCCACCTGCGGAAGCTTAGCACCCAGACGCGAGTGCTAAGCCCCTACGGATGGTGGCTAAGTGAGTACAGGGAGTGGGGTGGCGTGGAAGGAGAGCAGCAAATCCGCCAGGTCTGTGTTGGCTGGATAGTGCTCCAGATGGTCGGAGATGTTGTAGTCGATGCCCTCTGTGAGAAGCATTCGCTGACTCCATTTCTCGTAGCATCCGGAGTCGGGAAAGAGGGTGACGCGGCGTCCACGGAGACAGGCGAGTTTCTCCTTCGCCAGTCCGCCGCTGCCTGCCGTGGCGAGCCATAGGTGGGAAGGGTCAGAGAGTGCCATCAGGAGGGCGGTCTTCTCGCTCTCTACGAGGCATACGTGTTTGTCCGCATGGACGCCTAAGAGGTGCTCGCCGTATAGGCACTGGTATAGTTGCCAGTCCTGGGTCAAGAGCCCTTGGCGTATGAGCTGTATGTGCGTCCATCCCTGATAGCCCTTGCGGTGGCCGTCAGCGCCGTACTGCATGATGTGTCCGCCATGCACGCGCTGCAGAGTGTCCACCTGCCAGAAGATGACGTGCCCTCTGGGTGTGGCGCCTATCATGTAGTCGTCATAGACCTGCTGCAGTCGCTCCTCGGTCAGTCCTAACCTCCGCCCTGCGTCAGTCGTAAGCCACTGCCAGAAGGTGCTCTGCACGCTGTGGCTCTGCACCACATACTCCATAGGCAGCGGACGGAATGGTGGCTGGGGCGGCGGCGTAAAAGCCTTTCGGGGCATCTTAAGGTTATGCTCCCTCGCCCACTGATGGTCCTTGAAATACTCGCTCGGCTTATAGTGGTATCCGCACGAATGCTCGTGGTCGCACTTGCCTACGTGGTCGGCCACGTACTGGCAGTCATTCTGTGTATCTACATAGCGCACGAAGCACTTCCTACGGCCGCACTCAGGGCACTCAAACTTCTGTTGTCTTCTGCCCGTCACCCTCGGTGTCTCAAGCAGGAATCTGTAATCGTTTGTCATGTTGGAAATGATAAATGAAAAATGATAAATTAAAGATTTTTTTGGCGGATTCTCGTTTGTTGTTGGAGCCACTATATATATAGGTGGCTCCGACAACAGACAAAAATCTTTCCGCGGGTCAGAAAGGAATTATATTCTCAGCTGATAAAGTAATTATGCCGTCAGCTTCAAAAACATGCTTATCATTTATCCATTCTGTGATGTAAGCAGACACCGTAGGTCGCTTGCGCTTAAGCATATTTGTCAAAATCTCGGTCAGCTGCTTACGGCTAATTTGGCCACCCTTGTCATTGATGACCCTTATGCAAGTCTCTAACCGTTCTTTCTTTTCTGCTTCAGCGGACTCTCTGCGCTTCTGCTGCTGGTCAGCCCTGCGCTGCTCAATGAACTGCTGGCGCTGCTCGTCGGCATCCACTATATGGCCATCGTCGTCAAACATGATGCTCCATTCAGGCATCTCCTGATGGCGCGACTCGCTGCACGTGACGCTGATGATGCCACCCTGCTTCTTGCACTCCACCACCGTGCCAGCCTTCTGTGCCAGCATCGTGCCCAGGTGACCGCGCATGTTGTGGTCTTCGTCAGCCTTGTTAGTATGCAGTACGCACACCACGGCGCACTCATACTCCTGACTCATCACCTGCAGGTCGTGCATCAGCTTCTTAGCTATCGCCTCGTCGTTAAACGACGCCACGAACTCCACTATGCCGTCCACTATCACCACCTGAGGCTTGAAGTCAATGACCGCCTGCACCATCAGGTCGTAAAGCCTCTCATAGTCGCAGCAGCGCAAGGCGTGCACATGCAGGTGGCTCGTGATGTAGTCGGCATCCACCCCCGTCATCTCCACGATGTCAGTCAGTATCTGCTTCACGTCAGGGCGGTTCTGCTCCGTGTCCAGCCACAGCACCCTGGGAGCCTCCAGCTCAGACTTCACCCTGAACTGCTCGCCCCTGAGCCATGCCGCCGCGCACACCTTCAGCATCGTCGTCTTGCCCGCCTTCTGCTTAGCCTTCACGCCGTGGATGTCGAGCAGCGAGAACACCCCCACACCATCCACCGACAGCGAGTACTGTAGCGGCTCCACCTCAGTGTCCAGCGTTATCAGCGTCTCCTGGAGCACCCTACGGCGCTGCTCCTCCAGAGCCTCCTGCGCCCTGCGCTCCTCCGCCGCCTTCACCTCAGCTACCGACGGCTCCTTGACAGCCTGGTCAACAATTCCGTTGACCATGTTGATTTCGTTTCCCATCTTTTTTACGTTTTTAGGGGATTGATAAAAAGATGAGACCGGTCTCCGTGCTCAATGTCCTTTTCAGTGCACCAGACAAAGAAGCACCACCAAGAGGGATTTTCCCTGATGGCAGTGCAAAATTACGCATAAGGCTTGGCATGACCTATTAATTAAGTGTATTCCTGACGTTATTACAAAGGGCCACTTAACACCTCCAAAACAACGTATTTATGCAGAAAAATGGTGATTATTAAGTCAAAAACGAAAAAAAGTAGTTCTTGGCACTTACGTGTATGGATAAAATGAAGGTTTATACACGTAATAATTCACGAAACAGTATTTCGTGTATAGATTGATGGCATAAAATAAAGAAAATGCATTACATGAAAATCACTTCTTGTCGTGTATTTTTTTCACGTAATCATCAATTTTCTCTGTGAATTCCTTTTTTATTGCTTCCGTTTCCTTGTCAAAAAGAGACTTACTTGTAGCACCAGCTATGGCGGAGGGCTTTATTGTACTCCACTTACCGCCATTGGCTGTGTAGCGTTTGTTGAAATAACCAAGGAAGGATTTAGTGCCAACTTCAGGTTTACACCACTGCATGAAAGACAAAAGGAGAATGGCAGGCACCTTGTTTCGTTTGCACTTGGCAGGCAGGAGTTCGTCGAAGTGGTCTATGATATTGTTGATGTCTGCAATGTGTTCCTTGTCATTTCCGAATACCGCCATTGCCTTCATCATCTCAGGGTCTTCACCTGAGTCGCTGTAAGCCTTGAAAAGAGTTATTTTACTAATGTCACTTGGCGAACAGTTGTGAAAGTAGGTCTGTGCAAATTTATCTTTGGAATTACCTTGTTTGTATGCCTTTAGAACGGGATTGTGTTTGTCAGAACTAAGCGATTCGTCATTCATTATCGCATCTCTCATTTGTGGATTAGAATCCATTGCTATGATTATGTGCGCTTGTTCCCTCTGGCTCTTCTCTATAGCTTGGTCTAATAGTTTTAACAAAAGCTTGAAATCGCCTCTTGTTTCCCTCTCTTGCTGCAACTGCCTCTTACATTCATCTATGCAGTCATCAAGATTGCCATAAAACTCAAGCATTACAGTAAATAAATCCTTGACACACTGCGGATAACTCGGAAGTCCAAACAGGTCGGCAGAGTAATTGGGGGTGTTAATCATGGAGCGCTTATGAGCCTGAGGGTTCTCACACCCGTCAGGAAGTTTCCGTCTGAAAGGCTTGCAGAATATTTGGAATACTTTTTTTGCGCCTGAAGTGCCGCTGCGTATCTTCCGTGCAATCTTAATTGAAGAATCAAAGCACCTGTTGTTATCCGTTGTAAACCTTTTGTTAAACGTCTTGCCGAAGTCAAAAAGATGTTTCTTCTGCCGTTCTAACTTTACATTATAATCCTTAATGTCAAACGTTAGGTTAGAAATCTCATCCTCGTCCAGACTCTTGCCGTTTATGGCATACAGAAGCCTATCCACATTGAAATTGTTGACGAACTCCAAAATCAAGTTCATCATCTCCATGGCATTATGCCCTATATGTGGTGACGTTCGCGCCATCTTTTTAATTTCTACTCCATACAACAATCGTGCCAAAAGAAATTCCCTGACAAACTTTGCGGTCGGTCAGGGATTGTGAGTTTCTTTAGCAGTCAGATGCTCAGATACCGAGATTTCACTTCGCTATATACGGCGGGATTAAGTTCTGCTCCTTGTTGCAGCATGCATTGCATCGTGAAGTGCAGCTCCCTCTTCATGCGGCTCGCAGATGCCCTCATCGCAGGGCCTTCAGCAACAAGAAAGTTGTATTCCTTGTCAATATTTATGTACTCCATTTATTTCTTAAATCTTATCTGTAGGTTTAACTTCATATACGCTCGACCGTCTTCCCCACGATACAGCGAACCGAACTGATAGCGACTGCGGCTGGCTCTGTCCAGACGTGTATTGTAGAACAGGTAGTCCTCAACGTCATTCTTGTTGTAGAAGTGGTAGCAGACGATGTCCCCATCGCTCTTTACTACGAGGTAACCGCCATTGGCATCGTAGTGCCCGTTCCACTCTTTGGCGGAGGTCATGCCCAATGCGGAATCAAGCAACAGCACTTTCATCTTGTGCTCATAAAATGTAAGTACGTTTTTACCGCTGAAGTTAAAGGGATTCTCCTTGGCTATTGCTTCTATAATGTCCTTAGTGTGGGTGCTGGCGTTTGGCATGCTACCCAGCACCAGGCATCGTGCTACCAGTTCAGGCATGCACATATCAAGAAACAACAGGTTATTCTTGAATGTCTGATTGTCTATCTCGTGATACGTCAATTCACAACCTTTGTCAATCAGAGCCTGCATTCTTGGCAGATGATCATGTATAGCATTTATCCTTGCAATGTCTTCATCGCTCAATTC
Organism: uncultured Prevotella sp.; assembly: GCA_905233245.1. Classification (GTDB taxonomy): domain Bacteria; phylum Bacteroidota; class Bacteroidia; order Bacteroidales; family Bacteroidaceae; genus Prevotella. The sequence continues at coordinate 22,179 of CAJODK010000004.1, forward strand.
TTTTCCCGTCACTCTGTAGGTAATGTTGGTGGACTTGCCTGGATTTAACAGCGTAGAGGAACTGCCGAGCTGAGATTTTATACTGAATCCTAGCAGAGGAGTCATATTCGTTCTGAGGTCGTGAATGACAATATGAATGTCTGCCTTGTCTTGAGAAGGTGCTTTCAGTTTTTCACATCCTATCTGAGACATAAAACATTCTGTATCAGGGATAGAAAATGCTCTATCATTAGCACTCTTTATTCTTTCTAGCAACAAAGAAGACTCTTCCATGAATTTATCCATAGGTATTCTAGAAAATTCATTGCCATCCTCATCTATCACCACAATGTTTTGCTGTTTGTTAGGCTTGTATTCAAACCTTTTACTCTCTTCACGAATAATATTGAGAATGGGATAATACAAATCGAGTTTGTTAAGATTTGCATCACCTGCGTGCACTTTGCCTTCACCTAATAGACGAAATAAAGCGTATATTTCGCTCCATTCTCCTTTGTTTCCTGTTATTGCCATATCTTTATATTCCTAACATTTCTAGTTCTTTCTCTGCTGTAGCCTGTATGGCAGGTACTGCTACCGAGTTGCCAAATTGTTTGTATGCCGAAGCATCAGCAACTACAATCTTAAAGGTATCTGGGAATCCCTGTAGGCGTGCCCACTCGCGAGGTGTCATTCTGCGTATGCCGTCACGATTCACTTCTCCCTTAATGTGCGTAATTGGTGTAAAATCTTTCAGGCGCTTATCAACTACAAGATTGCGCTCTCTGCCCATACCCCCGACAACGATAGCGTTGGCAACTCCATCAATATCTATTATCTCATAGCCAAAGCCGTGACCTGCTGCTTCATGACGAGCTCGATGCCTTTTCAAAGTCTCAACATAAACTGTCGAAAGATAATACTTCACAGAAGGCACCTCGCTTTCCATTACATCACGAAACTTTGGACGTTTATCGCCCTTTGTCGTAGGTTCTGGGTACTTGAACTTACTAACGTCTATGTTTAAGTCTTTCCTAAAACCTATAATGTATATGCGCTCACGGTGCTGAGGTACACCATAATCCATCGCATTTAGTACTTGAGGAGGAACAACATCGTACCCAGAGTCATTCAGGTGTTCCAATATTGTCTTCAGTGTACGACCTTTATCATGTATTGCCAACCCCTTTACATTCTCTAGGAAGAAAGCCTTGGGCTGATGTTTGCGAAGAATTGCCTCTATCTCAAAGAAAAGAGTGCCTCGTGTTTCATCCTTGAAACCGAGTCTGCGTCCTGCAAGGGAAAATGCCTGGCAAGGAAAACCACCACACAGAATGTCAAAATTCTTAGGAATATAATTCTTTGTAGACTCCTTTGTTATATCGCCAAACGGCATTTCACCGTAATTGGCAAAATAGCTTTGTTGAGCCTTTACGTCAAACTCTGACGAATACACACACTTTCCACCAAGATTCTGAAGTGCTATTCTAAAGCCGCCAATACCAGCGAAGAGGTCAATAAAAGTAAACTTAGGATTCTTTGGGGCGGGAAAAGGGACATTGAAGAAGTCTGAAAACAAATCCAACTGCATGGCATCCTCTGACGCCATACCTATGTTCTCATACTCAAAATCATCCAAATACCCTTGATCATACTCCTTGCGACTTAAGAATTCCTTTATAGCCCATGCGATTTCTTCCTTGCGCTCGCTAGATAAATCCTCGTCTCCATTGTGAAGATATTGGCTCAACACCGCCATCTGATTCTCGTACGATGTCTCGCCATACACTTTCACCCCATCTTCGGTGATGGATTCAGGGAAGTTGGACAAGCCTGTATGTTGAATATTTTTATTCATTGAAAATGTTTCTCAAAAACGGTTACAAAGATAAGAAAAATTCCCCAATAGATCATTAAGTCTGTCAGGGAATTAAGTTTCTTTAGCAAATCAAAAGTGGATGTTCTTTGACCTCAAGGTTCAAATTGACCCAAGCCTCTTTTAATTCTATCGTTAAAATCCTTGTTATAGGCTTTTAATTCCTCTTCATTACTATTCATTGATGCGACATATCGGGCTTCATCATACATAGAATACCACTCACGTAGAGTATCCAGACTGCTTTCTGAAACAATCTTCTCTATAAACTCTATTTTCTGTTGTGCAAGTGAGTCGTTGTAACTATTCTGCATTGTGATATGATATTATTCCACGAGTGCAAAGTTAAGGATTTCTTTCGTAATTTGCAAGTTTTTCGAAGAAAAAGATAATTCCCTGACAAACCTTGCGGTCGGTCAGGGAATATGAGTTTCTTTAGCAGTCAGATACAGTATGCTTCAGCCTACAACCAGAGAGAACCTCATGCCCAAAGCATTAGAGATAAGCATGAAGGTGGAGAGCTGCATGTCCGTCTGTCCCTTTTCGAGCGCTGAGATGTACTCACGCTTCTTGCCAATGCGCTCACCCAGTTGCTGCTGAGTCAGCTTCTGACGCTTACGCTCGTTACGCAGCAGCTCTGCATAATACCATGCCTCAGCCTTGGCCTGAAACTCCTTGCGCTCTGGCGAGCCTTCCGCACCATATTTCTCTGCGAATTTATCTTCCATCTTAGGCATCTTAGCCCACTTCTCGTCACTAATCTTCATCATAAACTATCCTCCCATTCTTTTAATAGACGTTCTGCTTTCTTTATCTCTGCCTTGTACTGTTTTGAACTCTTCTCAACAAACGAATTGAGCATCACCATTCGCTTGCACTCCATGAAGTTGTCAGCATCAATGGCGAAGAGCACTGTGCGATACTCGTTGGTACCAAGAGATACACGCATTTCGTAGAACTCGGTCTTTTCCAGTCGCTTTACGAACTTATTGCTGACAACATACTTCGTGAGCATTATCTCGAACACATAATCGTACTTGTCCCTCACTCTTTGGGGCAGTCCCTCGTAGTATTCTTCAAACTCCCGCTTCTAATCAACTCATTCATGTTGCAAAAGTAATAAATTTATTACAATCGACAAAATATTTTCAAAAAAACTAACAAAAAAAATCCCAAATAGTGCAACGAGCCCGTCAGGGAATTAAGTTTCTTTAGCAACGGAACTTACAGCAGGCTGAAGGACTGAAGCTCCTTGGTTAAGGAGAATACACCATTCTGTATCTTCTCCAACTGACGCTGGCGTGGCTTGTGCACTCCTGCAGCATAGTGCCACAGCTGACGCTCGTTGATACCCGTTATGCGACTGAGAGCCGCCTTGGTGAAGATGTTGCTGTAGTAATTGATAAACGTGGCAGCATCAATATGAAACTTCAACGTCACTTCACCCTGCAGAGATTCAGATGGCTCTATGCCAAGTTCCTTGCAGGACTCCAGATATACATTTATCGCCTCCTGCATGTTCTGCTCTATGTCCTGCAGGTTCTTTCCCGTAGCTATGACGGGAGCACCCTCTACGTACGCGCTGAGATTATCTCCTGCATACTCTACTGTTACCAATACTTCTTTCATAAGTCCTTTCCTTTCTATTTCTTTATACCTGCTTGTCTGAGTATTGAATAATACGTACCTTTCTCTATACCTTTATTTCCGTGGTCAGGTACTACTGCCACGTGAGTGCCATCGGTATATACCATGTGACTGCCCGATTGACGGACGAAACGGAAGCCATTCCGCTCCAGTTCCCTTATGACATCACGTACTTTCTTGTAACTCATTTCTACTATTTTTGGTGCAAATGTAGTAAAATTATGAATAATACGCAAGAAAATCCACATTTTTTTTTCATGTTGAGCATAAAAAAAAAGAGCGACACACTGTGGTGTCACTCTTGCGTTTGATGATTATAGTGGGAGTTGCGACTTACTCATTGCGAAACTCGATGGTGCCGTCGGCGGTGCTGTCGATGGTGATGGGGGCCTCTTTGCTCACCGTGCCAGCGAGGAGCTGCTTGGAGAGGGCATTGAGGACATCACGCTGGATGGCGCGCTTGACGGGTCGGGCTCCGAAGGCGGGGTCGTAGCCTTCCTTGGCGAGGGTGGCGATGGTGGCATCGGTGACACGGAGGGTGAAGCCCTGCTGTGAGAGCATCTTGGCTACGCGCTGCATCTGCAGGCGTACGATGTCGCTAATCTGCTCCTCGGTGAGCTGATGGAAGTCGATAATCTCATCCACACGGTTGAGGAACTCTGGACGGATAGGGGGCTTGACCATGCCGTTGCCGTCGAGGATGGGTGCCTTGCCATAGAGCTGGTCCTTGGTGAGATTGGAGGTCATGATGATGATGGTGTTCTTGAAGTTTACGACACGTCCCTTGGAGTCGGTAAGTCGTCCATCATCAAGGACTTGCAGCAGGATGTTAAAGACATCGGTGTGGGCTTTCTCTATTTCGTCGAAGAGTACTACGGAGTAGGGTTTTCTCCTGACTGCCTCGGTGAGCTGGCCGCCCTCGTCGTAGCCTACGTATCCCGGAGGGGCGCCGATGAGTCGGCTGACGCTGTACTTCTCCTGATACTCGGACATGTCGATACGGGTAATCATCTGCTCGTCATTGAAGAGGTAGTCAGCGAGTGCCTTGGCGAGTTCGGTCTTGCCGACGCCAGTGGTGCCGAGGAAGATGAAGCTGGCGATGGGGCGCTTGGGGTCTTGCAGTCCTGCCCGTGAACGGCGCACGGCGTCGCTGACGGCTGTGATGGCTTCCTCCTGTCCGATGACGCGCTTGTGGAGTTCGTCCTCGAGGTGCAGTAGTTTGTCGCGCTCGCTCTGCATCATGCGTGCTACGGGGATGCCTGTCCAGCGTGATACTACCTCTGCGATGTCGTCGGCTGTGACTTCCTCGCGTACCATCTTGTTCATGTTTCCATTCCCGTTCACGTTAGCGTTGATACGGTCCTGTAGCTCCTTCAGCTTGCCGTAGCGTATCTCTGCCACCTTGCCGTAGTTGCCCTCGCGCTCTGCCTTGTCGGCCTCGAAGCGCAGGCGTTCCATCTCCTGTTTGTCCTGCTGTATCCTGTCGGCGATATTCTTCTCGCTGACCCACTGTGAGCGCAGTCTCATCTCCTCGTCCTGGAGGGTGGCGATGGTCTTGTTGAGGGAGGCAAGTTTCTCCTTGTTGTCCTCGCGCTTGATGGCCTCGCGCTCTATCTCCAGTTGCTTGAGGCGTCGTGAGAGTTCGTCTATCTCCTCTGGCACGCTGTCGCGCTCCATGCGCAGTTTGGCTGCTGCCTCGTCCATGAGGTCGATGGCCTTGTCGGGGAGGAAGCGGTCGGAGATGTAGCGTGAGGAGAGTGTCACGGCGGCGATGCAGGCGTCGTCCTGTATGCGTACGCGGTGGTGATTCTCGTAGCGCTCCTTCAGTCCGCGGAGGATGGAGATGGCGGAGAGTTCGTCGGGTTCATCGACCATCACTATCTGGAAGCGTCGCTCGAGTGCCTTGTCCTTCTCGAAGTACTTCTGGTACTCATTGAGCGTGGTGGCACCGATGGCACGCAGTTCGCCTCGCGCCAGGGCTGGTTTGAGGATATTGGCAGCATCCATCGCTCCCTCACCGCCTCCTGCACCCACGAGGGTGTGTATCTCGTCGATGAAGAGGATGATGCGTCCCTCAGACTCTATGACGGCGTTGATGACGCCCTTGAGTCGCTCCTCAAATTCGCCCTTGTACTTGGCACCAGCCACGAGGGCACCCATATCGAGGGTGTATATCTCCTTGTTCTTCAGATTCTCAGGTACGTCACCGCGCACTATGCGCTGTGCCAGTCCCTCGGCAATGGCCGTCTTACCCGTGCCAGGTTCGCCTATGAGGATAGGGTTGTTCTTGGTACGGCGTGAGAGTATCTGCAGTACTCGGCGTATTTCATCGTCACGACCTATTACGGGGTCGAGTTTTCCGTTCTGGGCATCAGCGACGAGGTTCTTGCAGAACTTCTCGAGTGCCTCTTTGCCTGTCATTTGTTGTTCTTGGTTCATCATGATAATTGAAAATTGAAAATTGATAGTTGAAAATTGATAATTTATTTACTGGGCTGTGCACAAATGTTGTTCCAAGGGACGGTGTGGTGACAATATGGCGCAAGTGATACGACAAAATGACAAAAAGGATAGTTAAAGTTTGCCAAATATATGCACATATGAATAATAATGTGTACCTTTGCGTGTTCTATTGTCAAGAAAGGCGATGATAAAGTTCTGTATCATAACATGCACCTACAACGCTGAAAGGCTCATTCAGCGCACCCTGGACAGTGTGGCCAGCCAGACATGGAGTAGGGTGCACCACCTCATAATAGACGGGGCGTCGAGTGACGATACTGTGCGTATCGTCAACGATACGGCACAAGCGCCTACGATACGTGGCGAAGCCACTACGATACGCCCTGCGGGCTACGATAACGGGAAGAAGGTGACGATAGTGAGTGAGCCTGACAAGGGACTGTATGATGCGATGAACAAAGGACTGCGGCTCGCTGACGGCGACTACGTGCTGTTTCTTAATGCGGGCGACACCTTCGCTAGTAGCGAGACGCTTCAGCAGATAGCTGAAGCAATCAACGGGAACGTTAACGGGTTGCCTGGCGTGATATACGGCGATACGGACATAGTGGATGCAGCGAATCACTACGTGGGGAAGAGAGAGCACGACCCGCCCGAGACGCTGACATGGCGCTCATTCCAGAACGGGATGCTAGTGTGCCATCAGGCATTCTACGTGAGGACGGACATAGCCAAGGAGGTGACGTACGACATGCAGTACCGATTCTCAGCCGATGTGGACTGGTGCATCAGGGTGATGAAGGTATGCGAGGAGCGCGGGCTGACGCTGCTGAATATGCACAGGGTGCTGTGCCACTTCCTGGCTGGCGGCATGACGATAAAGAATCACAGAGAGTCCCTGCAGGAGCGGTTCCATATCATGGTGAAGCACTACGGACTGTGGACGACGATAAAGAAACATATAGGTTTTGTGATAAACAAAAACAAAGACAAAGAAAAGAATTGAAAAAGGCATTATACATATTGTTTGGGTTAGCGTTAGGGTTAACGTTGCCCATCCAGGCGGAGGTGCTGTCGCTGGACTCATGCAGGGCGAGGGCCCTGCGTGCCAATAAGCAGATACAGATGGCACGCATGAGTCAGGAGGCGGCAGTCAATGCACGCAAGATGGCGCGCACCAAGTACCTGCCACACATAGACCTGACGGGAGGATATATGTACTCCTCCCGTGAGATATCACTACTGAACGACGCACAGAAGTTGACGCTGAGCAATATGGGAACGACAACGGTGGTGCCCATGACACCCTATGCAACGAGCGTCATACACGAACTGATTCAGAACGGTGCCCTGAGCAGGGAGACGGGAATCGAGATAGCGAGAGGTTTGAATGAACTGCGCGAAGGTCTCAACAGCGCAGGACAGGAAGTAGTGGATGCGCTGGCTACCAATACCCACCATATCTTCATGGCATCGGCGATGCTGACACAACCGCTTTTCATGGGCGGCGCCATCACGGCAGGCAACAGGATAGCCGACCTCACGGAGCACATGGCAGCCACCAACATAGAACAGAAGGAGAGCGACGTGACGTACGTGGTGGACAATGCCTACTGGACTGTGGTGTCGCTGAGCCAGAAACAGCGTCTGGCGCATGACTACCTGGCGCTGGTGGAGAAGCTAAATGCCGACGTGCACAAGATGATAAAAGAGGGCGTGGCTACGCGTGCCGACGGACTGAAGGTGGATGTGGCCGTCAACGAGGCCGACATGGCAAAGACGCAGGTGGACAACGGACTGGCTCTGGCCAAGATGTACCTCTGCCAGCAGTGTGGCATGCCTATCAGCGATGATATCACGCTGGAGGATGAGGGCGCAAGCGCTAACGGGAACGATAACGGGAACGATAACGGGAACTATGAGGACCGCAGGGAACTGCAGATGCTCAACGACCAGATAGAAATAAGCAAACAGCAGGTAAAAGTGGCAAAGGCGGCCTACATGCCGCAGTTGGCTCTGACAGGTGGCGCAATATTTACCAATCCCAGTGTGTACAACAGTTTTGAAAGGAAGTTCAAGGGCAACTTCACCGTTGGTGTGATGCTCAAAGTGCCCGTGCTGGACTGGGGTGAGAATATGTACAAGGTGAGGATGGCAAAGTGTAACACCAACCTCGCACGCCTCAATTACGACGAGGCACATGACAAGATAGAACTGCAGGTGGAGCAGAGCCGATTCAAACTGCGTGAGGCAAACAAGAACCTCACTTCTGCCACCAAGAACATACAGAGTGCCGAGGAGAATCTCAGGTGCGCCAACGTGGGATTCAAGGAGGGCGTGATGAACACTACCGACGTGATGGCGGCACAGACGGCATGGATGAAGGCACACTCACAACTCATCGATGCCAACATAAACGTGATACTGAGTAAGATAGCATTAGACAAAGCATATGGAAAGTAAGGAACAGAAGCGAAGCGTGATGATAGCAGTGGCTATATTCACTGCTGTGGTGTTTATCGTGGGACTGATAGGATTCTTCACCATCGGTCATGACGATGAGATAATACAGGGACAGATAGAGGTGGAGGAATACCGCGTGTCGAGCAAGGTGCCCTCAAGGGTGCTGCGAATCTATGTCAAGGAGGGCGACTACGTGCATGCAGGCGATACGCTCGCTGTGCTCGACGCCCCTGAGGTAGAGGCCAAGGCACAACAGGCACAGGGCATGGAGAGTGCCGCTGCTGCCATGAGTGACATGGCGCAGGCTGGAGCACGCCAGGAACAGATACAGGGTGCCTACCAACTATGGCAGCAGGCTCAGTCGGCATACAATATAGCCAAGAAGTCGTACGAGCGCATGCAGCACCTCTATGACGAGGGAGTGGTGAGCGAACAGAAGCGCGATGAGGCATACGCACAGTACAAGGTGATGGAGGCGCAGGAGAAGGCCGCCAAGAGTCAGTATGACATGGCGAAGAACGGTGCCCGCCGTGAGGAGAAGGCTGCTGCCAAGGCTCAGGTGACAAGTGCCAAGGGTGCCGTGCAGGAGGTCAACTCCTTCCGACGTGAGACTGTACAGATAGCCCAGATGGAGGGCGAGGTGAACACTATCTATTCCAAGGTGGGCGAGCTCGTAGGTGCAGGCAGCCCTATCATGACCATCTCCATTATGAATGATATGTGGGGCGACTTCAATATACGTGAAGACCAACTCAAGGGCATGAAAATGGGCGACGTCATAAAGGCATACCTCCCAGCCTTCGACAAGGAGGTGGAGATGAAGGTGTATTCCATCAAGGACGAGGGTTCGTACGCTACGTGGAAGGCTACAAAGTCCAACGGCCAGTATGACATGAAGACCTTTGAGGTCAAGGCACGTCCGACAAAGAAGTTCGAAGGTCTGAGACCTGGCATGTCGGTAGTCCTCAAATGAACTTCAGGCGCGAAATAAGAATACTGCTGCACTATCCCATCTACGGGATATGCATGGTGGTGCTGCCGCTGGTGGTGACGCTGTTCTTCACTTCGCTCATGCAGGAGGGACAACCGCTGCAGATGCCCATTGGCATCGTGGACCTCGACAATACCTCCACCACACGTCAGCTGACACGCATGCTCGACGCTTATCAGAATACCCGTATCGTAGCGCATTACCAGTCAGAGGAAGAAGCACGCAGGGCTATTCAGAGGAATGAGATATATGCCTTCATGCTCTTCCCAAGAAACCTCACGCAGAATATCATAAGTGGCAGGACACCCAAGATGTCCTTCTACTATACTAACACCACACTGCTCGCAGGAGCCTTGATATACAAGGAGATGCGCGTGATATCCACTCTCGCCAATGCCGCAGTGGGGCGCGCCGTGATGCAGGCTAAGGGATATACGCCAAGGCAGATACGGGCGTATCTGCAACCAATAGTGCTCGACACACACCAGGTGGTCAATCCATGGCTCAACTACAATGCATACCTCAGTGCCATGCTCATACCAGGCGCTTTCCTGCTTTTCGTATTCCTCATTACGGTATATTCGCTCGGCACAGAGATAAAGTTCGGCAGACTGCAGGAATGGCTTGATGCCAATGGCGGTAGTATCTATAGGGCCGTCCTAGCCAAACTGCTGCCTCAGACGGCAGTATTCTTTGGCGTGTTCCTGCTGATAGTGCTGTATATGTACGGAGTGCTCAGTTTTCCTATCACAGGTGGTGTGCATCGCATCATGCTGTTGGCGCTGCTCTCCATCCTGGCGTCGCAGGGATTTGCTACCTTCATATTCGGACTTATCCCATCGCTGCGTATGTCGATGAGCGTCTGTTCGCTGTGGGCAGTACTGAGTTTCTCGATGGTAGGTACGGCATTCCCCGTCTTTGCCATGGACGCACCGTTGCAGGCACTCGCCTGGCTATTCCCATTGCGTCACTACTACTTGATATATCAGCTCTGCGTCTTTGATGATTTCCCACTCAGCGACGTATGGCCCCATATACTGGCGTTGTTGCTCTTCATGACCTTGCCACTGCTGGTCATCAGGCGTATGCACCGCTCATTGCTAAAGTTTGGATATCAGCCTTGAAGTGTTTTGAAGAAATAATAAGCGAATTCAAGACCATAGCGAAGGACGAGGGAGTGATGCTCTTCTTCATCTTCCTGCCTCTGGTCTATCCCTTGCTATATTCATGGATATACAATAACGAGGTGGTGCGTGATGTCCCCATAGTAGTCGTCGATGACTCTCATTCAGTCAGCAGCCGGGAGTTTATCAGACGCATGGATGCCACACCAGAAGTCAGCGTGGCTCTGCATTGCGGCAATATGACTGAGGCAAAGCGTGCTGTAGGGCATGGCGATGCGTATGGCATACTGTATTTCCCCAAGGACTTTGACAAGAAGTTGGGACTCATGGAGCAGGCACACCTCGGCGTATATTGCGACATGAGCTATATGCTCGCATACAAGGCTATACTCGTGGCAGCTACTAATATCAGTCTGCGGCTTGGTGCCGAACTGCACAACTCGGCGCCTGCTGTGGAATTTCGTGATGTGCCAATCTTCAACACAACGGGTGGTTATGGCAATTTCATCATCCCTGGCGTGCTGATTCTCATCATACAGCAGGCTATGCTCCTCGGAGTGGGAATGCTGGCAGGCACACGAAGGGAGAAAAACTCTAACCCTAACCTTAACCTTTCAACTCTATTCGGCCGCGCCACCACATACTTCCTCCTCTTTGCCGTCATGCTGGCATGGATTACGCTGATAGTACCCCGCATATTCGGTTTTGTAAGCCTGGTGCACGCCTATGATCTGGCGATGCTGATGCTGCCTTACCTGTTGGCATGTGTGTTCTTTGCCATAGCGGCAGGAAATATGGTAAGATACAGAGAGAATGTGATGCTCATAGTAGTATTCACCTCTGTACCAATCCTCTTTCTCAGTGGTGTCAGTTGGCCTCAGAGCAGTATCCCCGCCTTCTTGCAGGGTGTCAGTTGGATTTTCCCTTCCACCTTCGCCATCCGCGGTTTTGTCAGGATGAGCAGTATGGGAGCTCTCCTCGGTGATTGTCTCCCAGAGTATATTGCCCTATGGATACAGGCTATAGTATATATAATGATAAACATAACCTTAACCCTAAATAAAAAGAGATGCACCGACTGATAGCATTCATAATTATCAATTGTCAATTATCAATTGTCAATTGTATGACCCTTTGGTACAATCGTCCTGCCCAGTACTGGGAGGAGGCTCTCCCAATAGGCAACGGCCGTCTGGGGGCTATGATATCAAGTGCCGTGGAAACGGACACTCTGCAAATCAATGAGGACACCTTCTGGAGTGGAAGCCCTTACCAGAACTACAATGAGACATGTCTGCCACACCTGCAGGAGATGCGTGATGAAATAGCAAAGGGCACGAAGGAGGGATATATCGAAGCGCAGAAGTTGGCTCTCAGACACATCGTGGCAGATGACAAGAAGACGGGGCATGGTATGGCGTATGAGTCCGTCGGCAGAATATTGCTGGACTTTGGTCACAAGGACTGCACTAACTATCGTCGCTGGCTTGATATATCAACGGCCGTGGCTGGCATGTCGTATGACTGTCAGGGTATAACCTACGAGCGTAGGTACTGGGCTTCGCTGATAGACAAAGTTATCTTTGTCAGACTTACAGCAAAGAAGAAAGATAAATACATTAACCCTATGAAACAGAAGGGGATACTTACTCCAAGACTGCGTATGATATCCCCGGAGAAGAGTGACCGTGTCAGGGTGGAGGCTGAAGAGGGTAATCCCTCGATGTATGTATTCAGGAGCACGCTGGTCAAAGACTCTATGGAGCATGTAGCGAATAAACTGGAGTGTTGTACGCTGGTGAGAATGATAGAGGACGACAAGGGCATCACCATCGTTATCAGCATGGGAACAAACTTTGGCAATTACAAGGCTCTGAGTATGAATAGTGCCCGTGCCAAGGCATCATACTATATGGATGCTTTCGCAGAGAAAGTGCAGACATTCCCATACGGACAGTATCGCACTACCTACCATGAGAAGGCACTCATGGACCATATCAAGAAGTATCGCCAGCAGTTTGACCGCGTCACCCTGGACCTCGGCTGTGACTCTGCACAGGCTAAGAAAGATACGGAAACGCGCATCAGGGAGTTCTCCTCCTCGTATGACCCATCACTCGTGGCGCTATATTTCCAGTATGGACGATACCTGCTTATATCATCTTCACAGCCTGGCACCCAACCGGCAAATCTGCAGGGTATATGGAATCCTGACGGACGCCAGTATCCGGCATGGGACTCTAAATACACTACCAATATCAACGTGGAGATGAACTACTGGCCTGCAGAGGTCACCAATCTCGCGGAGTGTCACGAACCATTCTTCCAGATGGTCAGGGACGTGAGTGAGTCGGGTAGGGAAACGGCAAGGAAGATGTACGGCGCACGTGGATGGGTGCTGCATCACAATACTGACCTGTGGCGCGCTACAGGAGCAGTGGACAATAATATAGCAGCCATCTGGCCAACGGGCGGAGCATGGTTCTGTTCGCACCTATGGGAACACTGGCTGTACACTGGCGACCGCAATTTTCTCAAGGAGTATTACCCAGTCATGAAGGGTGCTTCGCAGTTCTTTCAGGACTACCTCTATCGTGACCCGCGGAGTGGATATATGGTGGCAGGACCATCTATATCGCCAGAGAATCATCCTGGCATAGCAAGTTATGTGGATGAGCGTGGAAAGAAACAGAGTTGTGCCGTATTCTCTGGTATCACGATGGACAACCAACTAATCTATGACCTGCTGCACAACACCTCTGAGGCAGCACGAATACTGGATATTGATAAATCGTTTGCTGATAGTCTGGATGCTTTGCGTGCCCAGTTGCCACCGATGAAGATAGGCCGATACGGTCAGTTGCAGGAATGGCTCGAGGACTGGGACAGGGAAACCAGCGGACATCGGCATATCTCACATCTTTGGGGCGCCTATCCAGGCAATCTCATTACACCAAATAGTACGCCGGATTTGTGGCGTGCGGTAAGGACATCGCTAGTGGGCAGGGGAGATGCTTCGAGAGGATGGTCCATGGGATGGAAAGTGTGTCAATGGGCACGTCAGTTGGATGGGGACCATGCCCTGCTGCTCATTAAGAACCAACTGAAACTCAAGAGCCCTAATGCAACCATAAAGGATCAGGATGGCGGCACGTATGCCAATATGTTTGATGCGCATCCACCATTCCAGATAGACGGCAATTTCGGTTGTTGTGCGGGTATCGCCGAGATGCTCATGCAGAGCCATGATGGCGCTATTCATCTGTTGCCTGCACTGCCTGCGGAATGGAGCAAGGAGGGTACGGTGACAGGACTGAGGGCTCGCGGAGGTTATGAGATAACAAAACTGCAATGGAAGGACGGTCACGTGAATCACCTCATCATCAAGTCACTGAATGGTGGTAATATGGTGATTCGTGCCACAGACCAACTATACACGGTGACCCGTACTAAGGTGCCAGTGCCATACCACCCCGCACGCCATACCACGAAGATAGACCTGACAAAGATGTCGTCGGCAGGTGAGGGACTGTACAGCATAAGCACTAATGCCGGACAGCAGATAGAAATCGTAACGTCAAAGTCACAGTTCTGAATCATGACAGAGGAGCAGATACTTTCCAAACTAACAACATTCTGTGCCAGAGGTGAGCACTGCATGGCTGATGTGCATCGCAAAATGGACTTGTGGAAGATAGAAGATGAGACCTTGCGCAAGAAGGTGTGCAGATACCTGCTCGATGAGAAGTTTATAGACGAGGAAAGATATGCCAGAGCCTTCATACATGATAAGATGCAGTACAATAAGTGGGGACGGCGCAAGGTGGAGCAGGCACTCTATATGAAACGTATTCCTCGTGATGTGTATGAACCATTGTTTGATGAAGTCGGGGACAATAATTATGAAGAGATACTGCGGCCGCTGCTGAGAGATAAGGCACGCAGCATAAAGGCATCGTCAGACTATGAACGACGCATGAAACTCATTCGTTTTGCTCTCCAGAGAGGTTTCTCCTACGAACAGGCAGAACACTGTTTGAGCGAAAAAAATAAGTAAATGTTTTGCTAATTCAAATTAAATAGGTAATTTTGCCAGATAAATGAGAAAGAGTACTGTGATAATACAGCTGATGGTAGTGATGACATCAGCATTGTGGATGCTACCAGGATGCATGAACCGCACGTCGGAAACGACGGATGCGGACTCTCTGCGGGTAGATACACTGGCAACGGATACCGTGGATTCCCTATCTAAGATGGTAGATGAGATGCCTATTCCGGCATCTGCAGATGAGTTGTTTGATGATTTCTTCTTCACCTATGCAGCAAGCCGCAAAGTACAGAACAGTCGTACGCTGTTTCCTCTGAAGGTAATGGAGTATGGCAAGGCATCGGTGATAGAAAAGCAACAGTGGAAGGTGGAGCATTTCTTCATGAAACAGGGCTACTATACGCTTATCTTTAATGGTATGCGCCAACTGAATTCCATGAAGGACACCACTGTGAACAATGTAATCGTGGAGCGTATCAATATGGTGAAGTCTGTGGTGAAACAGTGGCACTTCCTAAGAAGTAACGGACAGTGGAAACTCACTGATATCAAAGTGATGCCGCTCAAAGAACATGCAGACGCTGCATTCCTGTCATTCTATCAGAAATTTTCCAGCAATGCAGAATTCCAGCAAGCTTCGCTGGCAGAGACGGTGACATTTACGGGGCCAGACCCAGAGGATGACTTCTCGACTATGACGGGAGAAATACTGCCAGAGCAGTGGCCGATGTTTGCACCACAACTGCCTACGGGTACCATATACAATATAGTATATGGTGTACAGGAGAAGACTTCATCCAGCATTCGCTACTTCCTTATTCGTGGCATTGCCAACGGTCTTCAGACTGACCTGACATTCATGAAAACCAATGGAAAGTGGAAACTAACGCAAGTCACTACGTGAAGAGTCTGCTGAAATATAATACATTTAATATAGATTGCTCATGCCGAGATATCTATGAACCCACCACAGTGGAGGAGGCGAAGAATGTCATTGCCAAGATACAGGGTGAACCATTCATGATACTTGGCGGTGGCAGTAATCTGCTGCTCACTCAGGATTACGACGGTTACATTCTGCATTCCTGCATCAAGGGGATATCTGACCTCTCACCTCTGATTCGTTGTGGCTCAGGTGAGGTATGGGATGATGTCGTGGCATACGCAGTAGAGCATGGTATGTATGGTATGGAAAATCTCTCCATCATACCAGGAGAAGTGGGTGCCTCTGCCGTACAGAATATAGGAGCCTATGGTGTGGAGGCAAAAGACCTTATATATAATATAGAGGCTATAGAAATAGCTACGGGTAAGGAAGTGGTGATAAGCGCTGACGAGTGTCAGTACGCATATCGCTACAGTCGCTTCAAGGGTGAGTGGAAGAATAAGTATTTCATCACCTACGTCACCTATAAACTGAATAAGGACTTTACTCCGCATCTGGATTATGGCAATCTGCACCAACTGCTGGAGGGACAGAATGTGACTGCAGAAAAGGTGAGGGAGGCTATTATCTCTACACGCAATGCCAAACTGCCCGACCCTAAGGTGGAAGGTAATGCAGGTTCGTTCTTCATGAATCCGATAGTGCCACGTGAGAAATTCGAAATCTTACTCAAGGAATACCCCCAGATGCCTTTCTATGAGGTGGATAGCGAGAGAGTAAAGATTCCTGCAGGTTGGATGATAGACCAGTGTGGATGGAAAGGCAAGACGATGGGTAGGGCAGGAGTACACTCCAAGCAAGCCTTGGTGCTCGTCAATCGTGGTGGCGCTACAGGTAAGGAAATAGTAGATTTGTGTAATGCCATTCGTGTTGATGTTTTCAATAAGTTTGGCGTAATGATAAATCCAGAGGTGAACATCGTATGAAACTGACATTCTTAGGCACAGGCACATCGATAGGCGTACCAGCAATAGGTTGTGATTGCGAGGTATGTCGTAGCAGTGAGCCTAAGGATAAACGATTGCGTACCTCTGCCATGCTTGAGACAGAAGGCGGTCTAAGAGTTCTGATAGACTGTGGTCCTGATTTCAGAGAACAGATTATACGTTATCAATCTCCCTACGGAGTTCCAGTTGCTCCCTTCTTTGATCGCATCGATGCTGTATTGTTTACGCATATTCACTTCGACCATGTAGGCGGTACCGATGACCTGAGACCCTTTGCTTGGTTTGGCGATGTGGATATCTATGCGCAACAGGATGTTATAGACGGTCTGCATCAAACGATGCCATACTGCTTTAAGGAACACTTGTATCCTGGAGTGCCGCATCTGAAGTTGCACCAGATAAAATCTGGCAGGACATTTACCATTCGCCGTCCTTATGACAACACTGTTGAGATATACGTAGGCGGTTCTTCGCTTGACGGCAAAATGCGTGACCATAGAGAACAGCGTTTCATCCCGAGAGCCACAGACGAACTGGAGGTGATGCCAGTAAGAGTGATGCATGGTAATCTGCCGATACTGGGCTTTAAGATAGGGAAACTCACCTACATCACAGATATGAAATACATGGAGGAGTCGGATATACCGCTTCTCAGTGGTACGGAGACGCTAGTCGTTAATGCGCTACGCTTCAAGAAGGAGCATCACAGCCATCAGTTGGTAGAGGACGCAGTAGAGTTCTCTCGTAGGATAGGTGCTAAACATACATATTTCGTTCATGTCACCCATGACATCGGCACCCACTCTTGGGCTAATAGTCAACTGCCTGACGGATTTGAATTCGCTTATGACGGACAAGTGATTGACATTTTGTAAGAAAAAACGTTAAAAAAATAACAAAAAGTAAGTTTGTAAGCACAAACAGAAAAAATCTTGTCTTTTTTCTTGCGTGTTTTATGAAAAATGTGTAACTTTGCACTCGGTTTTGAATTTAATGAGTTCAGACAGGTAAAAAGAAAGTATAACTTAATCAAAAAGGAAAAAGAAAATGAATGCACAGAAAGTGATTGAGAACCTCAAGCAGAGATTCCCTAATGAGCCAGAGTATATCCAGGCTGTATCACAGGTACTTCCTACAATTGAGGAAGAGTACAACAAGCACCCAGAGTTTGACCGCGCTAACCTCATCGAGCGTCTCTGTATTCCAGATCGCGTGATTGAGTTCCGTGTATCATGGGTTGACGACAAAGGTAACGTACAGACCAACATGGGTTATCGTATCCAGCACAACAATGTGATTGGTCCTTACAAAGGCGGTATCCGTTTCCACCGTTCAGTGAACCTCGGTATCCTGAAGTTCCTGGCTTTTGAGCAGACTTTCAAGAACTCACTGACAACTTTGCCTATGGGTGGTGCAAAGGGTGGTTCTGACTTCTCTCCACGTGGCAAGAGTGACGCAGAAGTAATGCGTTTCTGCCAGGCATTCATGACAGAGCTTTACCGTCACGTAGGTGCTGACGAGGACGTTCCAGCAGGTGACATCGGCGTAGGTGGCCGTGAGGTAGGCTATATGTTCGGTATGTACAAGAAGCTCACACACCAGTTCACTGGTATGCTGACTGGTAAGGGTCTTGAGTTCGGTGGTTCTCTCATCCGTCCTGAGGCTACAGGTTATGGTAACGTTTACTTCCTGCTCAACATGCTGAAGACTCGTAATATCGACATCAAGGGTAAGACTGTGCTCGTGTCAGGTTCTGGTAACGTAGCTCAGTACACCACTGAGAAGCTCATTCAGCTTGGCGCTAAGCCTGTAACTCTGTCTGACTCTGACGGTTATATCTATGATCCAGACGGTATCACACGTGAGAAGCTCGACTACGTTATGGAGCTGAAGAACGTACAGCGTGGCCGTATCAAGGAGTATGCTGAGAAGTATGGTGTGAAGTATGTTGAGGGTAAGAAGCCATGGGGCGAGAAGGCTGACATCGCTCTGCCATCAGCTACTCAGAACGAGATTAACGAAGAGGCAGCTAAGACTCTCGTAGCAAACGGCGTATTCGCAGTTTCTGAGGGTGCTAACATGCCTACCACTCCTGAGGCTATCAAGGTATTCCAGGATGCTAAGATTCTCTACTCTCCTGGTAAGGCTGCTAACGCAGGTGGTGTATCAGTATCAGGTCTTGAGATGTCACAGAACTCAGAGCGTCTGCGTTGGACTTCTGAGGAGGTTGACAACTATCTCCACAAGATTATGGATGATATCCATGAGAACTGTGTTAAGTATGGTACAGAACCTGATGGCTATATCAACTACGTGAAGGGTGCTAACGTTGCAGGCTTCATGAAGGTTGCTAAGGCTATGATGGCACAGGGTATCGTATAAACGATAACGTTAACTATAACGATAACTAAATATTCGGGGTGTTGGGATAACAATCTCAGCACCCCTTTTGCTTATGTCAGACCTTAATCTGAAAGACGTATCATTCCTTAATCTGATGCAACGAAGGATTGCCAATGTGCTCATCGTTGCCAATCCCTACGATGCTTTTATGCTGGAAGATGACGGTAGGGTAGAGGAAAAGATTTTCTCGGAGTATATGAAGTTGGGACTGCGTTATCCACCTTCGTTTACTCAGGTTTCTACGATAGAAGAGGCTGACTATGCACTCTCTGTCACTCAATATGACCTCGTTATATGCATGCCAGGTAATGTGGATAACGATGCCTTTGATGTGGCACATGCCGTAAAGCAAATGTCGCCCACAACACCATGTGTGGTTCTGACACCATTCTCACACGGCATAAGCCGACGTATGGAGAACCTCAACCTCTCCATTTTCGACTACATTTTTTGTTGGTTGGGGAATACTGAGCTGATTCTCTCTATCATCAAACTGATAGAGGATCGTATGAACATAGACAATGATGTAGAAGAAGCGGGAGTGAAGTGTGTGCTGCTGGTAGAAAATTCCATCAGGCACTACTCGTCAATACTGCCTAATCTATACAAATATATCCTTACACAGAGTCTGAATTTTGCAACGGAGGCCCTTAACTCACAGGCAGAAATGCTACGTATGAGAGGACGTCCAAAGGTTCTGCTGGCGCGTAATTACGAGGAAGCATGGGCTTTCTATGAGAAGTTTAAGGACAATATGCTGGGTGTCATCTCTGATAGCCGTTTTGATAAGGATGGCAAGGAGGATGCAAAAGCAGGTTGTAAGTTGCTGAAGAAAATTCGTGAGAATGACGAATATCTTCCTCTTATCATGCAGTCTTCCGAACCTGACCCGGAGGTAGAGACTTTTGGCGTGCGACTGCTGGATAAGAATTCAAAGAAATTCAATGTTGACCTACGTCACACCATGGCGGAGCACTTCGGATTTGGTGATTTCTGGTTCAGAGACCCGGAAACCAAGGAAGTAGTGTGTGTGGTGAAGAATCTGAAGGAACTGCAGGACAACATCTTCAAGATACCAGAGAACTCCATGCTCTACCATGTAAGTAAGAACCACATGTCGAGATGGCTTGCTGCACGTGCCATATTCCCTGTTTCGGAGTTCTTGAAACACATTACGTGGCATAAGTTGCAGGATGTGGACAAACATCGCCAGATAATCTTCGATGCTATCGTGGCTTATCGACACATGAAGAATTTTGGTGTGGTAGCTGTTTTCAATAAGGACCGCTTTGACTCATACTCCCATTTTGCTCGTATCGGCGATGGTTCGCTGGGCGGTAAAGGCAGAGGTCTGGCTTTCCTTGACAACATAATAAAGAAGCATGATGAATTCAGACAGTTTGAAGGCGCCGAAATCTATATCCCCAAGACCGTAGTATTGTGTACAGATCTCTTCGACCAGTTTATGGATCAGAATCATCTGTGGGAGACAGCCCTCAGCGATGCCTCTGATGAAGAGATACTAAAGGCATTTCTGGAATCTTGGTTGCCAGGTACGCTGGAGGAAGATTTCAATACCATCATCAATGCTACGCAGAAACCATTGGCCGTACGCTCTTCTTCTTTGTTAGAGGATAGTCATTATCAGCCGTTTGCTGGTATATACAGCACCTATATGATACCATATTCAGATGACAGAGAGAAGATGCTTCGTGACCTGTCAAATGCAGTCAAGGGTGTGTATGCTTCGGTATATTATCGTGATTCCAAGGCCTATATGACGGCAACTCAGAATGTGATAGACCAAGAGAAGATGGCTGTGGTGATACAGGAAGTGGTAGGACAGCATTATGGTGACCGTTACTATCCTACCATATCGGGAGTATTGCGTTCGCTCAACTATTATCCTGTGGGTGATGAGAGAACGGAGGAGGGTATTGCTTCATTGGCATTAGGACTGGGCAAATACATAGTAGATGGAGGACAGTCTCTCCGAGTGTGTCCATACCACCCAGCACAAGTGATGCAGATGTCGGAGGTGGAGACAGCACTCCGTCAGACTCAGACACAATTCTATGCCTTGCCGATGACTGCTGACAAAGAACTTACTGTAGATGATGGTTACAATATCCAAAAACTTATGGTAAGCGAGGCTGTCGAGGATGGCGCGATGCAGTATATAGCTTCCACATTTGATCCTTATGATCAAATGATACGCCCTGGCATGTATGAAGGTGGTAGAAAAATAGTCTCCATGAATGGGGTACTGGAACAGAATGTATTCCCATTGCCGGAACTTATGCAACTATCCCTGCAACTTGGTTCAGAGGAGATGCGAAGACCAGTTGAGATAGAGATGGCATGCAATATTCATCCAGACAAGACAGGTTGCTACTACTTGCTACAGATTAGACCTATTGTAGATTCGAAACAGGAGCTCAATGAAGACCTTCTGGAGACTGATGATAAGATGTGCATCCTGCGTTCGCACAACTCGCTGGGCCATGGCGTGATAGAGGATGTTGTGGATGTGGTGTATATCAAAGTGGATGACGATTACACAGCCTCTAATAATTCTCTCATAGTAGATGACTTGGACAAACTGAATGAGGGATTCCTCAATAGAGGCGAGAACTATATCCTGATTGGTCCAGGCAGATGGGGTAGTTCTGACTCATGGCTCGGCATACCAGTAAAGTGGTCTCACATTTCTGCTGCAAAACTTATAGTCGAGGAGATACTGCCATCATATTTCGTTGACCCATCTCAGGGTACGCATTTCTTCCAGAATCTCACTTCGCTTGGCGTAGGGTACTTTACTATCGATATACACCATGACAGTGATGGAAATCCTGTTGACAGAACCAATAGAGATAAGTATCTTAACGGAGAACTGGAGATACTGGATAGAGCTTATCTGGATGCGTTGCCTGCAGTACAGGAAACAAAATATGTACGTCACGTGAAACTTCCTACTTCATGTGTCATCAAGATGGATGGCATGAAACAGGAGGGTGTGGTGATAAGATAGTAGTTGTTATCCAAGATCCACTACGGTGATGCCAGAGCCGCCAAACTGCACGTGCTCGTCCCTGCAACCTATAACATTTGGTATAGCGTTGAGATAGTTGCGTATTAGTTCACGCAGGATACCATTGCCCTTACCGTGCAGAATGCGCACGTTGCTACTGCCGATAAGGATGGCATCGTCGATGAAGTGCTGAACCTTCAGCAATGCTTCATCACCCCTCATACCTCTTACATCTATCTCTTGTGAGAATCCTCGCTTGTGTTCGTCGATGACCTTACGAGTTTCCTTGTTCAGTCGGGTATCTTGCTTTACTTCTCCGCCACCTTGCCAATGATCGAGAAGGGCAGAGAGTTTAGGAGACAACTTCTCTTTTTTAGCAGGAATATCTCGAACATCTTTAACCTCTTGCACCTTTTGCTCCTTTTCCTTCTTCCTTTGTGCTTGTCTCTCTCTGCGGGCCAGTATCTGCTGCATCTTTTTCTCTATGGCTGCATCAGTCTTGGTGGAATCAATGGTCTCTACTTCTTGTTTGAAGTCATTGAGTTCTTCACGCAGACGGCGTGTAGCTTCTCTTTCGGCTTCTGCCTCGCGTATTTCGCGTATAGTGTTTTCTATCCTGCGGTTTGCTTCACGTAGCAGTTCTTCGGCTTGTTCTTTAGCCTTACGGAGTATAGCCTTGCGTTCCTTGTCTATCTCCTCAACGGAGGTTTCATAGCGTGAGATAGTCTTCTCAATATCCTTCTCACGCTGATGCACCGTCTCGCGTTTTCGCTCCCAGTAACGTTTGTCGCGTACTATGTCTTGCAGATATTTGTCGCTCTGTATGTAGTCCTGTCCTACGATGTCGGAGGCATCTTTTATAACATTCTCAGGCAATCCTGTCTTGCGAGCTATCTCGATGGCGAAGGAAGAGCCGGGACGTCCCACTTGTAGTTGGAAGAGCGGACGCATATCCTTCCTGTCATAGAGCATAGCTCCATTGATGACGTGCTCGTTCTGGTTAGCAAACTCCTTGATATTCTGGTAGTGAGTGGTAATGACACCCCATGCCTTCTTCTCGCAGAACTGCTTGAGTACCGCTTCTGCTATTGCACCGCCTATCTGTGGTTCCGTGCCAGTGCCAAACTCATCGATGAGCAGCAAGGTGTGTTCGTCTGCATGACGTATCATCATCTTCATATTGAGCAGATGAGAGGAGTAAGTAGAAAGGTCGTCCTCTATACTCTGTTCGTCACCAATGTCAATCAAGAGATTGCTGAATATACCACAGGTGCTCCTATCCCCCACGGGGATGGAGAGTCCGCATTGCAACATGTATTGCAGTAGTCCAGTTGTTTTCAGACATACAGATTTGCCACCTGCGTTAGGACCAGATATTATTAATATGCCTCTCTCAATCTTTATTTCCAGCGGAGTCATTTCTTTTCCATGCTTCTGCAGGGATTCCTGAAGGAGTGGATGGTAGGCGCGAATCCAATCGATATGAGGGTATGGGAGCACTTCAGGTTCGTAAGCACGAAACTGTTCTGCCAGTTGTACCTTCGCCTGAATGAAATCTATCTGGGCAAGAAACTTAAATGACTCCAGTATGCCATCAGCATCAGGACGTATGGCATCACTCACCTCCGAGAGTATGCGTATTATCTCTCGCTTTTCCTCGGCATCCAGTTCGCGAATGCGGTTGTTTGCCTCTACTACGGCTGTTGGTTCGATGAAGAGTGTTTTTCCAGTTGCAGACTCGTCGTGTACGATACCTTGTATCTTGCGCTTCACGCTTGGATTGACAGGGATGACAAGACGACCATCGCGCATAGTGGGTGCTACGTCCTTGTCTATGTGCCCTTCTGCCTGTGCTGAGCGTAGTATGGCATTTAGGGTGCGTGACACGCTGCCCTCCATTTTCTTCTGTTCCAAACGAATATGGAAAAGGGTAGATGAGGCTTGGTCTTTCACATGACCAAACTTATCTAATATTCCTTGTATCTTACGAATGTCGTCGTTAAATGTGGGGACTGTATGTGATAGCTTATGCAGAGTAGGGTAGCGTGGTGGCATATCACTATCCACAGGACGCAAGAACTGCTTGATAGCCGAGATGGTGATAAGACAGCGCATCAGGTCAAAGAGTTCCTGTTCCTCCATGTGTGTGCCCTTCAACTTCAGTCGTGCTACGCTCTGCCTGACATCAAAAAAATAGTTGAGGGGGAAATCATCTTCCTCCTCACGTATCCTGCGAAATTCGCGTATCTGTGCCAGTTGCTCGTTTATCCATGCAGCATCATCCGAAAACTGCATATCGCCCACGCACTCCCATCCGAGGGTGCATAGGCAATTGCCTCTGAGCATCTTGCGAATATCGTTGAAGCCTATTTTCTTTTCAAAGTTGTTGGGATAAATCACGTCAGTTACTAGTTACCAGTTACTAGTTAATCCTCCAACAGTTTACGATATCGTGGTCGCTTTATCTCATCAGTACCCAAGCGGCGAGCCTTGTTGATTTCGTAGTCAGAGTACGAGCCCTCGAAGAAGAACACATTGCCGTCACCCTCGTAGGCGAGGATGTGGGTGCATATACGGTCGAGGAACCAGCGGTCATGTGAGATTACCACAGCACAACCAGCGAAGTTCTCAAGGCCTTCTTCCAGAGCACGCAAAGTGTTGACGTCGATATCGTTGGTGGGTTCGTCGAGGAGTAGGACATTGCCTTCCTGCTTCAGGGCAAGAGCAAGTTGCAGACGGTTGCGCTCACCACCAGAGAGTACTCCGCATAGTTTGCCCTGGTCGTTGCCAGAGAAATTGAAGCGTGAGAGATAAGCACGTGCGTTGACGTCTCTGCCCCCCATGCGGAAGGTCTCTACACCCTGCGAGATAACGTCGTAAACGGATTTCTTTGGGTCGATATCCTGATGTTGCTGATCCACGTATGCCAGTTTCACGGTCTCGCCTACTTCGAAGGTGCCAGAGTCTGGTGTCTCCAGTCCCATGATAAGTCGGAAGAGTGTTGTCTTACCTGCTCCGTTAGGACCTATGACACCCACGATGCCGTTAGGCGGCAGCATGAAGTTGAGGTTCTTCATCAGCACTTTCTCCGTTCCGTCAGCCTGTGGGAATGACTTGCAAACGTCTTTAGCCTCAATAACCTTGTTACCCAGACGCGGACCGTTAGGGATGAATATCTCCAGACGTTCCTCACGTTCCTTTGTCTCTTCATTGAGCATGGCGTCGTAAGAATTCAGACGAGCCTTACCCTTTGCCTGACGAGCCTTGGGCGCCATGTGTATCCATTCCAGTTCTCGTTGCAGAGCCTTCTGACGCTTTGATGCAGTCTTCTCTTCTTGTGCCAGTCGCTTGGTCTTCTGCTCCAACCAAGAAGAGTAGTTACCCTTCCAAGGAATACCCTCGCCACGATCCAGTTCGAGAATCCACTCTGACACGTCGTCGAGAAAGTAACGGTCGTGCGTAACGGCGATGACGGTTCCCTCATACTGCTGCAGGTGCTGCTCCAACCAGTCTATCGACTCTGCATCGAGGTGGTTGGTTGGCTCGTCGAGAAGCAATACATCAGGTTTCTGTAGCAGAAGCTTGCAGAGAGCCACACGACGGCGCTCACCACCAGAGAGAGTCTTTACGTCACTATCAGCAGGCGGACAGTTGAGGGCTGCCATAGCACGCTCCAACTTAGAGTCCATATTCCAGGCATCGGTCGAATCTATGATATCCTGCACCTCTGCCTGACGCTGCATCAGTTTGTCCATCTTGTCGGGGTCGCCATAATACTCCTCTAATCCAAACTTCTGGTTTATCTCGTCGTACTCCTTCAGAGCATCATAGACATGCTGCACACCCTCGCGCACATTCTCTATCACGCTTTTTGCCTCGTTGAGTGGCGGATCCTGTGGCAGATAACCCACAGAGTAACCTGGGCTCCACACCACCTCGCCCTGAAACTTATCGTCCAGTCCGGCGATAATCTTCATGAGCGTTGATTTACCTGCACCATTCAGACCTACGATGCCTATCTTAGCGCCGTAGAAGAAGGAGAGGTAGATGTTTTTCAGTACCTGCTTTTGGTTTTGGGGTATAATCTTTGATACCCCTACCATTGAGAATATTATCTTCTTGTCGTCAACTGTAGCCATTTTCTTATTTTTCCATTTCGAATGATGCCCAGATAAACGGACCTACGCCCTTGGCATCATTGTCACGTATTGGTTCAGACATGTAGTACTCGAATGTGCCGTCACGACGTGGGTTGCTGTCGGGGCCCAGTCCGGAGACAGCGCAGCAGTCGGTGAGCGAGATGGTCTGGTCGGGATTTACCTTGATGAAGCGTTCCAGCATTGCGTTGTATGCCTTCACGCCAGCAGCCCTGAATTCTGGTTCAGGCAGATACCCCAGACGAGAGCCTTTCAGCAGCACGTATGTGAACATAGCAGAAGCAGTAGATTCGAGATAGTTCTTGTCTGATGTGACGTCCATTACGTCGTACCACAAGCCTGACTTCTCATCCTGATACTTCACTACGGCAGTCATAGTCTGGTGCAGCATGTCTATAATCTCTTTTCGGCGGGCATAGCTCTCAGGAATTGCGTCAAGGTTTTCAGTCATTGACATTACAAACCATCCCAGTGCTCTTGCCCATGTGTGCTTAGCCAGACCAGTCTCCTTATCAGCCCAGAACATTGAGTGCGTCTCATCCCATGCGTGCTTCCACAATCCTGTCTTGGCATCGTAGGTGCGCTTGAAGGTCTTGCTTATCTGGTCTACAGCGTCGTCGTAGTATTTGCGAGCCTGCTTAGGAGTCTTGTTGTAGGTGGCATAGAGGGTGTAGAAAGGCAGTCCCATATAGATGCCGTCGAGCCACACCTGATTGGCATATATCTTCTTGTGCCACCATGGGCCGTCCTTAGTGCGTGGGTGTGTCTCCAGTTGCTTGAAGAAGATAGGCAGAGCCTTGTTCACCTTCTCCTGTGGGAACATCCTGTTGTACTGCAGCAGCAGACGTGCAGGGCGTACGTTGTCCACATTGTATTCCTCTATGTTATACCCCGTTACCGTACCATCATCATGCACCATCTGATTTACGTAAGCTCCGGCATAGTTGCGGAAGATGGTGTCGCCATAGATCTTGAAGCAGTCGAAGATAGACTCCAGTTCCAGTCCTGTACCGTAGTTCCACTTACCCTGTGGTTTTTTCACTGGGTTGGTGAAGTCCAGATAGATAGGGTTTGGCACGCGCTGCATCTCGCTCCACGCCATCCACTCAGAGTAGCGTTTGTAAGGAGCCTCAGAGAGGAGCGCCTTGCCATTGACCTTTACGTTGTCGAGGTGTATGTCGCGTGAGCGACCTGAGTAGATGATAGGTTTGTCATAAACGCCGTTGAACGAGCAGTTCTTTACATTTATATTATATATCTGTGTCTCGTCCTCCAGTCCGTCGATGCGCAGACCATACTGCGACTTCTGACTGGTGACATTCTCCATATATACGTTTCTTACAGTTGGTATAAAGCCTCGTGGTGAATCCTCGGCTGGCCAGTAGTTGAGGTTGATGCGCATGACAGACTCCTTGCACTGTCCCACCTCGATGTTGCGCATGTAGATATTCTCCAGTATGCCACCACGGCAGGAGTTTGTCTTGATTCTCAGCACGCGGTCCAGATTAGGTGAGTCCATCTTGCAGTTTTCTGCAAAGACATTCCTCACACCTGCTGATACCTCACTGCCAATCACCACGCCACCATGACCGTCCTCCATCACGCAGTTTCTTACTATGATGTTCTGTGATGGGATAGGGGTGCGATGTCCGTCAGCATTTCTTCCGCTCTTGATGGCTATGCAGTCATCGCCTGTGTGGAAGATGCAGTCCTCTATCAGTACGTCCTCACATGACTCTGGGTCGCAACCGTCGCCGTTAGGTCCTTCGTTGGTGACAGTCACTTTTCGTACGGTGATATTCTTTGAGAATAGTGGGTGCATCACCCAGAATGGAGAGTTTATCATTTGCACGCCCTCGATGAGGATATTCTCCGATGATACGATGTTCACCAATTGTGGACGCAGTCCGTGACCCATACCGAAGACGCGCTCCTCGGTAGGCACACCGTCGTCCATCATCCTCTGCAGAGCCTGACGGCTGGGCTGTGGCTTACCCTCCTTGTCTGTTTCGTATTTCTTTATGCCCTTGTATGGTATGTGGTTCTGGCACTCCTTTGTGATGCCCTCCTTATAGCCGAATTTTTTCGAATTGCCGTTCCACTGCCACCAGGTGTCGTTTGAACCGTTGCCATCGATTATGCCCTCGCCTGTGATGCCTACGTTCTGCACTTTGTAGGCATAGATGCATGGAGAGTAGTTGATACAATCTATTCCCTCCCAGCGAGTTACGACGTTTGGATACAGTTCTGGCTGAAAAGCGAATACGAGCGTTGCACCCTTCTGTAGTTCGAGGTTCACGTTTGATTGCAGACGTATGGCACCCGTCTCGTAGCGACCTTCAGGTACTGTGACGGTTCCGCCGCCCTTCTCCGAACATTTCTCGATAGCCTTGTTGATAGCAGCCTGATTCTTTGCCGCTGTAGCCTTTGGCGAAGCACCAAACTTCTTTACGTTGTACACCTTGTCTTTGAACGTAGGTGCTACTATTCTGCTCTCAATTTGCTTGTACAGGGTTTCGTCCCAACCTTGGGCGTTTGCCCAATTGACAATTGATAATTGACAACTGACAATTAGGATTATCGATAGGATTTTTTTGATCATAGCGGTTTTAGTTATTAGGTTGTGAATTATTCCTCCGGCTTCATATTCGTGTAAACCGTCTGAACGTCGTCAAACTCCTCGAGTTTCTCCACCATCTTGTCGATAGTAGCGCGCTGCTCTGCGTCCACGTCCTTCAGGTCGTTAGGGATGTAGGTGAATTCGCCGCCTATATCCTCAAATCCCTTTTCCTCAAGGAACTTCTGAATCTGAGCGTATGACTTAGGGTCACCATAGACAGAGATTGTGGTTTCGTCCTTCTCCTCGTCGTAGTTCTCGTCAAACTCGTCATCCACATTGAAGTCGATGAGTTCCAGAATGAGGTCGTCCATATCAATGTCGTCCTTCTTCTTGAAGGTGAAGACACACTTGTGGTCAAAGAGAAATGAGAGCGAGCCCGTAGTGCCGAGGTTGCCGTTGAACTTGTTGAACACAGAACGCACGTCAGCGACGGTACGTGTGGTGTTGTCGGTCAGGGTATCTACGAATACGGCTATTCCGTGAGGTCCGTATCCTTCGTATGTCACCTCCTTGTAGTCAGACTGGTCCTTGCCCATAGCGTTCTTGATAGCACGCTCGATGTTGTCCTTAGGCATGTTCTCACGCTTACATGTAGCGATGATAGAACGCAGAGTAGGATTAGTGTCAGGGTCAGGACCGCTAGCCTTCACGGCGATAGCTATCTGCTTTCCCAAACGTGTAAATGTCTTTGCCATGTGGCCCCAGCGCTTCATCTTGGTGGCCTTACGATATTCAAATGCTCTTCCCATTTTTATTTACTATTTTTACGATTTACGATTTACGATTTACGATTTATTGTTTCTTGTTAACGCAGTTCACAATTCAACTGCTTCTTCAGCTGTGCTATCAGTTTCTGCATTATCGCGTCAATCTGCTTGTCACCCATAGTCTTTTCAGGGTCTTGCAGCACGAAGTTGACAGCATACGACTTCTTGCCCTCAGGCAGTTTGTCGCCCTCATAGACATCGAAGAGTTCCACCTTCTTCAGCAGTTTCTTCTCTGTCTGGCGTGCTATCTTCTCCACCTCGGCAAACTCTACGCTCTTGTCGAGCAGCAGGGCGAGGTCACGACTTACGGCAGGGTACTTAGGTATCTCGGTGAAGTGTACTGCAGCCTTCTTCACGGCGTTGGTCACAGCAGTCCAGTTGATGTCAGCGAAGAATACCTCCTGATTCACCTCTGCCTGCTTGGTGAGGGTAGGGGATACGATACCCATCTCTATCATCACCTTGCCGTTGCGGTTCTGCATCTTGAGGCCAGTGGCGAATATGTCGTTCTCCGTCTTCTCTGTCACCAGCATACCCTGTGGCATACCGATGCGGCGGAGGATATTGTCCACGTGAGCCTTCAGTTCGTAGAATGTAGAGTCCTCGTTGGCATGCATCCACGAACCCTCTACTCGCTTACCCGTAATCCAGATGCCCATGTGGCTCTCCTCGGTGTATGCCTTCATTGGGTTCTCGTCATCGGCCTTCTCGCAGAAGTGCTGATAGCAGTTGCCAAACTCGAAGAATCTCAGGTTAGGCATCTTGCGGTTGGCATTACGGCGAATGCTCTCCAGACCGCCAAAGAGGAGTGTCTGACGCATCACGTTGAGGTCGCTCGACAGTGGGTTGACTATCGTCACGAGGTTCTCCTTTGGATAAGCCTTCAGGTTGTCGTAGTAGGCACCCTTGGTGAGGGAGTTGTTGAGTATCTCATTGAATCCTGCACCCACCAGCTGCTCTGCCACGAGGTTCATCAGTTTGTGGCGCTGGTCCTCGAAGTCCTTCGTTGTGAGTGTTGACTTCAGTTGTGTAGGTATCTCCACATTATTATACCCGTATATGCGCAGGATGTCCTCCACCACGTCGCAAGGTCTCTGTACGTCCACGCGGTATGCAGGAACGGTAATGTCAAGTCCATCTGCATCCTCGCTGTTTATCTCCACCTCGAGGCTCTTGAGGATAGATTTGATGGTGTCGTTGCCTATCTTCTTGCCGATGAGGTTGTCCACGTAGGCAAAGTCCAGACGCATCTTTGGGTTCTCTATAGGGTTAGGATATACATCCTTTATCTCCATCGACACCTTGCCTCCAGCCAACTGCTTGCACAAGATGGCAGCTTGCTTCATGGCGTATATGATGCCGTTAGGGTCTATGCCGCGCTCGAAGCGGAATGAAGCATCGGTAGAGAGTCCGTGACGGCGGGCTGACTTGCGTATCCATGTGGGGTGGAAGTATGCAGATTCGAGCACCACGTTCTTCGTGGTCTCATAAGTACCGCTGCCCTTGCCGCCAAAGACGCCTGCTATACACATAGGCTCCTCAGCGTTGCAGATTGCGAGGTCGTGCTCACCCAGCGTGTGCTCCTCACCGTCGAGGGTGATAAACTTCTTGCCCTCGTTCTTGTCCTTTACGATTATCTTGTTGCCCTTCACCATATCGGCATCGAAGCAGTGCATAGGCTGTCCGTATGCCATCATGATGTAGTTGGTGATGTCCACGATATTGTTGATAGGGCGCAGGCCGATGACCGTCAGTTTGTTCTTCAGCCAGTCAGGCGACTCCTTCACCTCGCAGTCCGTGATGCTTAGGCAGGCATAGCGGCGGCAAGCCTCAGGGTTCTCTATCTGCACGTCTATCTCCAGGTCGTGATTGTCCACCTTGAATTCGTCGCACGAAGGCTTCTTCAGCTCAGTCTTGTAGCCGTTAGCACACATCCAAGCGTAAAGGTCCCGTGCCACGCCGTAGTGGCTCAGGCCATCAGCACGATTGGCTGTGATGTCCACCTCTATGAGCCAGTCGCTCTCCAGGTTGTAGTACTCCGCAGCAGGCGTGCCCACCTTGGCGTCCTCAGGCAGTACTATGATACCGCTGTGGTCGTTGCCTATGCCGATCTCGTCCTCAGCACATATCATGCCGCATGACTCCACGCCTCTCAGCTTCGACTTCTTAATCTTAAATTCCTTGTCGCCGTCATATAGCACGCACCCCAAGTCTGCCACAATCACCTTCTGGCCGGCAGCCACGTTAGGAGCGCCGCATACTATCTGACTCTTCTCCTCTCTGCCCAGATCCACCGTGCATACATGCATGTGGTCAGAGTCAGGATGAGGTTCGCAGGTCAATACCTGTCCTACGTACAGACCCTTCAGTCCGCCTTTGATGGTCTGCACCTCCTCCAGAGCGTCAACCTCCAGACCCGTGCTCGTCAGAGCGTCACACACCTGCTGTGGTGTCAGGTCAAAGTCCACGTACTCCTTCAGCCATTTGTAAGAAATGTTCATATCTTTATATTTTTTACTTTATACTCATTCAAAAGTGCAAAGTTACAAAAAAAAAATGACTTTCTCCCCCTTTCTCTCAAAAACTTCCACATTTCTTTGGAGAAATCGGTGGTAGATGTGGATTTTCCCCGTTTTTGGGTGCTTAGCGCCCATCTGCGGGTGCTAAGTGCCCACGTGCGGGTGCATAGCTTCCAGATGTAGGCGCTTAGCTTCTGCAAGTAATCCGAGTCGGATTGCACGCCCTTGCTATGCCGCTCGGCTTTGCCGCTTTGCTTGCAAAGAAGGGCGCGCTGTTGCTATGCTAGGGAGTCTTGTTGCTTTGAAATAAGAGATGAAAGAAGTTTTTTTCTTCATTTTCTTGGTTTTTCAGAAATAAATTGGTAAATTTGCAAGCAGAAATTCTTATTATTAACCTAAACAGATATTTACGATGAGGAACTTTCTCAGAATGCGGATAATGCGTTGGAATGTAGCGCTGTTTATTGCAATTGCTGTGCCTGGTATGGCTAATGCTCAGTTTGGCAGTTTGCTGAAGAAGGCAAAGAATGCGGTGGTCAATTCGTCACAGGATGCTGATGCGGCGCGCAGCAATGCCGTGCTGAACGCGAAGGTGAAACAAAACGAAAGCGGACTGGGCAATGTAGGGAGCTCGACTGCCAGCAAATCGACAAGCCTTAACAAGATTTACGAGGGCACGTCAAGGGACGACAGCAAGATGATTGCCACATGGGACGACAATGCGAGGCAGTTTACGCTTGTGAGGAAATACACCGACGGCGAGCTTGCTGGTCAGCCCATTATATATAATGTGAACTACGAGACGGGCGAGGTGAGGCGCAACGACGGAAAACTGCTTGCCACATTCAGCGGTGACGACATCATATTCCCAGAGATAGGTACGCTGACCGTAAACACAAAGACGGGTGGCGGACTGACCCTCAACGGTAAGTCGATAGGCAAGGTGACACGTACGGAGGCATACTGCTACGGTAAGCAGTTTGGCAGTTTCCGCAAGGAGGCTACGCGCCAGCTCGTGGCATTCTTCCTGTTCAATGAATATGCTACGAAGGATGAGGTGGCTAAGCTGAAGACGGCGATGGACAAGCGCGACAAGGCGCAAGCCGAGGCGACGGCGGCTTTCAAGGCGGAGTTGCTGAAGCAGCCTGTGGGCAAGTTCTATAGCAATTCGGGAGCGCTCTTGGGACAGATTACCGCAAGTGGCGACGTGCTCAATTCTCGCAATCAGCGTATGGGCAAGGTGAAGGCTGGTGGCGTGATTACCAATCCGTCAGGTCAGAAGGTAGGCAGCGTGGATGCCAAGGGTATCGTGTATGACGGTATTGGCAGCAACAAGGGAATGGTGCAGCCTGACGGTAGCATAAACAATAGTTCGGGTTCAAGCATCGGCACCATCATGCGTGATGGCACTTTGCAGCGTGGTGGCTCCAACATCGGCACTTACAAGGGCACAGGGCGCTATATGGCGGCAGTGTGCTATTTCCTGTTCTTCAACTTCAGATAGCAGCATGAAGCGAGTACTAGAGATATTCCAGGAACTGAACCGAATACCTCGTCCGTCGCACCACGAAGAACGCGTGGCGGATTATCTGTGCCAGTTTGCTGAGCGACTGGGACTGCCATACAAGCGTGATAAGGAGAACTGTGTGGTGATAAGCAAACCTGCTGCCAAGGGGTATGAGAATGCAGAGCCGATAGTGCTGCTCAACCACATGGACATGGTGTGCGTGGGCATGAAAGACCCTCTCACTACGCCCGTAGAGGCGTACGAAGACGAGGGGTGGATGAAGGCCCGCGGCACCTCGCTGGGGGCAGACAATGGCATAGGTCTTGCGATGGCTCTTGCAGTGCTGGAGAGTAGCGACGTGGTGCATGGTCCGCTGGAGGTGGTGACGACCACCAACGAGGAGGACGGCATGACGGGAGCCGCTAATCTGGCGAAGGACTTCATCAAGGGCAGAAGGGTGATAAACCTCGACTCTGAGGACTACGACACCATCACCACGGGCTCTGCCGGTGCATGCATACAGTATCACCGCATACCGATGCATCATCGTACTGCTCCCAAGGGCAAGCACCGTTGGTACAGGATAGTCTTTGAGGGCGGCAAGGGCGGTCACTCGGGCGTGGATATCGACAAAGGGCGATGCAGTGCCGTAGTGCCCACATGGGCTCTGCTGGCGGCGTTGTATAATGAGTTTGATTTTGAGGTCTCATATATAAGAATAGGTGAGGCGAATGCCTCGATAGCATCCTCTGCAGAGATAGTCATCTGCGTGCCTTCGGGCGAGTGCTCGGAGTTTGTGAAACAGCAGCAATTCCTCATGAACGAATGGTTGCGTGAGGAGTTTGGCAATGGAGACCCAGACATGCGCTGTACCATCACCAAGATAGAGCGTCAGGAGACGGTCATCAATGGCAAGGCCTTCGACACGCTGATGAACTGCCTGGAGCAGATACCGCAGGGCGTGGTGGAGCATGGCGAGGGTAGGGTAGAGACCTCTAACAACGTGGGGCGCGTCATCACCGAGGACGACCACATACTCGTCACTACTCACACCCGCAGTTTCAGTGATACGGATATGCAGCAACTGAGCAGGGACATCGCCAACGCCTTCACCTCACACGGTGCAGAGAGCACGGTGGTGATGACGGCGCCTGCATGGAGTGAGAATCAGAAGTCGGAATTCCTCAGCCTTGCTAGCAATACATTCAATGATGTGCTCGGTTGGCGTCCGCGTATGGTGGCTATGCACTTCGTACTGGAGGCAGGATATTTAGTGAGGACCTATCCTGGCATTCAGATAGCCAGCATAGGTCCCCGCATTCTGGAGCCTCACTCTGCCAATGAGCGAGTGGAACTCTCCACCATTGATGACATATGGCGTGTGCTCGTAGAACTACTTAAGCGATTAGCATAATTTTGCGCTTTATGAGAAAGGTACGAATCACAGCTATTCGCCAGACGGTATATCCTGACCTAATGGCAAAATACGAGAATCCTATAGAACACACTTGCGATGTCAAGGAAGGTCAGCAGTGGATATCCGTTGATGGACAATGTCCCGAAGGCATGTGCCCGTCTGCATGGGAATCCATGAGGCCTTTTGTGGAATCACTCGCTCAAGGGAAAGGCAATTTCTTCGACGGATGGATGAAGAACCCGATGAGTGCAATGATAAGTTGCAACGACGGTTTCCGTCCGTTCAGTTTCTATATAGAGCAGATATGAGAAAAATCTCTACGCCTTATTGAATTTTTCCTTCGGCTGCTTGCAGCGTGGACATTTCCAGTCGTCGGGCAGGTCTTCGAAGGCTACGCCGTCGTGCTCTGCGGGGTCATAGACATAGCCGCATACGGAGCAGACATACTTACCTGATGCTTCCTGCTTGGAGAAATCCACTTCGGCAAGAACGGTCGCTACAGGATTATCGAGGTCCATCACGCGCTTTGCCTCCAGGTTCTCATAACCCTGTGGCGTATGGGTGCCGCAATATACGGTGGGGTGTTTGCTGATGAACTCGCGCACGCGGTTGAGTGTCTCTCTGGCAGCTGGCATATCGTCAAAGACTATACTTATAAAATTTAAATAAAAAAGCTCATTTTTTTACTTCTCGAAAAAAAATGAATGCAATTTGCACATTTGCACATTTTTCATTTTTGTCGTTAGTCTATAAAAAGTATTAAATCTTTTGGGGGTATGTTTGGCATTATCAAAAGAAAATAAATCCAGCGCCCTGCTCAATAATAGAGTGGGGCGCTGATTTGCTTACTTACGCTTCCAAGTCTGTGTTTCATAAAGGAAACCGATGTAGCCTCTTACCTTGAGGTTGTTGCCATCGAGCCAGATGGAGCACTTGTAGTTCTTACCGTTCTTGGGGTTGTAAATCCTTCCACCTTCCCACTTGTCTTTCTTCTTGGTGAGACCGCTGAGGATATGTACTCCCATTAGTTTGCGGCTGCGGAGCTTCTCATCAGAATTGTGAGTGTCTTTGGTCTCAGGACCTTTGGCGAGCCATACAATCTTGCCATTGACTACGTTGCCGCTCTGGTAGATTTCTACTTTTGCATCACCTGCTTCTGTCAACCAGGTTCCAAAGATGTCTTGTGCAAATCCGTTTGCTGCTATCAGCATCAGGACCATGCTAAATAAAATCTTTTTCATTTTTACTTTTTATTATTATTACCTTGGACTTTGTCCCTTGTGACCTTGTCACCTTGTCACCTTGTCACCTTGTCACCTTAAATCATCTCTTTGATGTCCTTCTCAAAGTCTTTTGGATCTGTGGTAGGAGCATAGCGCTTGATGGTCTCACCATCTTTGGAGATAAGGAATTTGGTGAAGTTCCACAAGATGTCGCTGTCCTTCTCTACACTCTTGCTCAGTGTCTTCAATAATGTGTGGGTGGCCTTAGCTTTCAGACCCTTATACTCCTCGGTGGGTGCCTGAGTCTTCAGATATTCGAAGATAGGCTCAGCAGCAGGACCGTTCACGTCTGTCTTCTTCATAATCTGGAATGTCACACCATAGTTCAACTGGCAGAATTCCTCAATCTGGGCATCGCTGCCAGGGTCTTGCTCCTTGAACTGATTGCAGGGGAAGCCGATGATTACCAGTCCCTTGTCCTTGTATTTTTGGTTCAGTTCCTCCAGTCCTGCAAATTGTGGTGTGAATCCACACTTGCTGGCTGTGTTGACTATCAGCAGCACCTTTCCCTCAAACTCAGAGAAATCAATCTCTTTACCTTTACTCGAGAGAGCCTTAAAATCATAAATCTTTTTCATAATTCGTTTGGTTTGTAATTGTTAATTATATTATTTGCCTCATTTATGGGTACAAAGTTAAAAAAAATATCCATAAGTAAGCGCAAAAAGTTGCAGAAAAAAAATATTAGTACCTTTGTCGCATAAATGTCTTGGTCAGCGAATGAGCAAGCATGCCAAAGGCATTATTATCCATCAGGGCAGGTTGTATGTGAATCCATAATAATGTTACTTTCTCTTTTGCAGGACAAAAGGGATATTAGCTAATCGACTTATACTCGCCGGGGGACATGCCGGTGAGGCGACGGAAGTATTTTGAGAAGAATGAGGGATTGGCAAAGTGCATCTCCTCAGCTATCTGCGCCGCAGACTTGTCTGTGTGGCGTAGTTCTATTTTTATACGGGTGATGAGGGCACGGTCTATCCAGTCCTTGGCTGTGGTGCCGCTGGTCTGACGGATGACAGTACTCAGGTAGCGCTCGGTGAGACACATGCGCTCGGCGTAATAGCCTATCTGATGATGCTCGGTGCAATGCTGGGTGACCAGTTGAAGGAAGCGGTTGAAGGTGGTCTGCTCGCGTGAACTGTTGTTTGCCAGCTGGTCGGAATGTTGACGGAACAGCTGGTCGTAGTGGTGCATCTGTGCAGCCACGAGGGCTGTGACGGTGGGACGATGATAGTCTGCGGTGGCATGAACCACCTGCCAGATGGTGTCGAGAATATGTTGGGCTGTAGAGAGTGCCTCCTCGCTGACGGGTAACTGGAAGTCGCGTACCTGACCATTGAAGGCTGACGGCATCTGCCCATGCGCAAAGGGCATGGGGAAATTGGAGAAGAGTGCCATGCCATAGATGCGGAAGTCGGGCGACAGGTGTTTTATGTGGATGATGGTGCCAGGACTGATATAGATGAGGGTGCCACGCTTGAGGTGACGGTCTTGCAGGTTGATATTGAACTCTGCCTCGCCGCTCATGATGATACCGAAGCGGTGGTCGTTGATGGTGAAGGGAGGCTTTTGCTGTTTCAGCATACCGAACAGCTGGCGGTCGGTACGTATTATTCCCAATTCACTATTGAGAAAGATATTCTCGCTTAACTGTGAGAGGCGGGATGTGAAGATGTCACGCATTCGTGTGACATCCATCAGTTGTGGTTGTCTGTTCATAATCAGTCCCTTTTTGTTGGCAAAGATAACTATTTTTTGCAAAATAATGCTCTATTTGGGCATAAATCGAACAAAAAGAACATCTTTCAAGTCGTATAGATAATGCGTGTATGAAAATAACATCGTACTTTTACACCCGAAATACAATTACAAAAAAGGACTATGAAAAAGTTAATGTTAGTTTTGATGATGCTGCCGATGCTGGTACATGGACAGACACTGGAAGAGTGCCAACAGGCGGCAGAGAAGAATTATCCGCTGATACAGCAGTATGGACTCATCGAGAAGACCACTCAGTTGACGGTGTCCAACATCCAAAAGGGATGGCTACCGCAAGTATCGGCATCAGCACAGGCAACGTATCAGAGCGATGTGATGGCATGGCCTGATGGTATGAAATCGATG
>CAJODK010000005.1 GCA_905233245.1 uncultured Prevotella sp.
GCGTACTGTGAAAGATTATCAGCACTTTGAGAAATGAGTGTGAGAGAAGAAAACACAAATAAATTTGGTTGTTCGCTCGTTTTTTTGTAACTTTGCATCTTGAAAGAGGTTAACCCGATGAGGGTTATTAAAATGGGAATGGGGTGAGAATCCCCAACTGTCCCGCAGCGGTGTGTTGCACACAACAGCTTGCCACTCTGATTATGAAAAGCCACTGGGCACATTGTCCTGGGAAGGCTGATGGCAAGAGCAACGAGTCCGAAGACCTGCCTCTGAATCTCAAAATGAACGTTTGCAATCCTCGTGGGTTAGGTATGCTACGGAAAGTATTTTTTTATGACATAATAATGGTGCTGGTCTTTTGGTGTGCCGGCATGTGTCCTTGTTATGCACAGGGGCATAGTCCGTCGATGCTTGACTCCATACAGCAGCTAAAGGCTGTGGAGGTATATGGCAAACGCCCTATCGCCACATCGCAAACCCTGCGCGGAGAGGATTTGCAAGCTCTGTCAACGACATCGGTGGCTGACGCATTGAAGTATTTCGCGGGAGTGCAGATAAAAGACTATGGTGGACTGGGCGGACTGAAGACCATCAACGTGCGTTCTATGGGTGCACAGCATGTAGGTATCTACCTTGACGGAATACGCATAACAAACGCACAGAACGGTACGGTGGACCTGGGCAAATTCTCGCTATCGACGATGGAGAGCGTGTCGCTATATAACGCCAACAAGCTTGACAACTGTCAGTCGGCATCGGAATATGCGTCCGGGGCTACCGTGTATCTGCGCACTCGCCGACCCACCAACGACTCTCTGTCACTGCAGTTGCGCCGTGCTTCATTCTCCACATGGATAGGAAAGGCAAACGCACAGTTCAAATGGAAAGGATGGTGCGGATTTATAGACGGAGAAATGACCTATTCAGAAGGTGACTACCCCTTTCGCTATCATTCTGAATATGAAGACACCGTAGGACGCAGGGCAAACAGCGACATACGCTACGGACGCATTGAGGGCGCACTGTTTAAGGGGGGATTCTCTTCACACATCTATTACTATGACTCCGAGCGCGGATGTCCTGGAGGCATAGTGAGACGACTGAGCGATAAATACATAAACGTAGCAAGGGAATGGGACAGGGACTTCTTTGTACAGGCAAGCTACGAGCACCAGTTTGCTGAGCGCCACAGGATGAGGGTGAATGCAAGATACACCAACGAATACCTGCGCTACTGCACTAAATATCCAGAAAACCAGAACACGGCAAGGGTAGATAACCACTACAGACAGGAAGACGGCTACGGAGCATTATGCTACGGATTTATGCCCTGGACGTGGCTGTCGCTATCAACCAGCTATGACGTTCGCTACAGCAAGTTGCAGGCAGACCTCAGAATGTTTGACGACGTGCACCGCCTGGACCAGAAACAGGTAGTAGCCGCCCAGATGAACTGGCACGACATACAGGCTGCCGTATCACTGCTGCACCAGCACTATCGCGACTTCACCTTTGCCAATGCAGGAGCCGCCGACCCGCTGGATCGCTGGACGCCAACGGTATCACTTGCCTACACCCTGAAGAGTCTGACCATGCGAGTGTGGTATAAGAAGATATTCCGCGCTCCTACGCTCAACGACCTATACTATACACAGGTGGGCAACCGCAACCTGAAGCCTGAATACACAAAACAGTGGAACATAGGTTTGGAATACCACTATGACGACCGGCAATGGAACGCATCTGTTCAAGCCGACATCTACTGGAACAAGATAGAGAACCGCATAGTATGTCTGCCAATGAAGGGCACATACACATGGTCGATGATGAACTACGGCTACACTTTCTGCAGGGGTCTCAACGCAACGGCGCAGGGACACTACCACACGGGAGAATGGCAGTTCTCACTGCTCACCTCGCTGACATGGCAGCGTGACGTAAACCGCACCGACCCTACCGACGAGGACACCTATGACAAACCTATATGCTATGCACCGACACTATCGACGGGCATCACAGCAATCACGGCATGGCGCACGATACAGTTTACAATGTCATACCTGCACGTGGGCGAACGCATGTGGAGCTATGCCGACCCAAACGATATATTGGAGGCATACAACAACGTGGATGTGAAACTGACATACACCAAAGTGATAAAAAAGACATCCATGGGAATGAGTCTGGAGGTAAACGACCTGTTTGACAAGCAGTATGAGCACATTCCACGCTACCCCATGCCTGGAAGAAACTATAAACTGACATTGATTTTCGGAATATAAAATAATATATAAGGTATATGACAAGACATTTATTTATAACAGCCATAGCATGTGTTTGCAGCTGTATGTTCTCTGTTCTGTCTTCAGCGCAAGAGAGAATAATACTGCTGAACGAGGGAATGTGGCAGGCTGACAATGGACGCATGACATATTTTGAGGATGGCGCAATAGTGAGCAACCAGTGGTTTCGTGACAAAAACGGTTATAAACTCGGCGACACCCCTAATGACATAATACAGATAAACGACGACCTGATAGCCATAGCACTTAACTGGTCGAACATAATACAGTTTATAAAGCCTGACGGCACTGCCGTTGCTGCCACAGAGGATGTGCCTAACAACCGTAAGCTCTGCACAGACGGCAACTATGTATATGTAACCAGCTACGGACACGAATGTGGCACCACAGAGGGCACGAAAGAATTCACCAAGGGCTTCGTGGCTAAGATTGACATCACCAACTACAAGGTGGTAGCCGCCACCGAGGTGGGATATGAGCCAGAGGGAATAGCCCTGTACAATGGACATCTGTTTGTTGCCAATACAGGCGGATATGCCCAACAGGAGACTGACCACGACTTTGAAACCACGGTCAGCATACTTAACTCAGAGACCATGCAGGTGGAGAAGACCATAGACACACACGTGCCTAACCTATACGGAAAGATGTCGCAGAGCGGACAGTATCTGCTGATAAACTCGCCAGGCGACTATTATGAGATACCTGCAGCAGGCATGGTGTTTGATTGCGAGAAGGCTCTCAATGGCGATGACTGCTTCGTGAAGTTCGACCAACCCGTGACATACAACTGCACCACACTCGACGGAAAGTTTTTTGCCATCGGCTCATCATTCTCATATATCACTGGACAATATGAGTTCAGTTATGCTACCATCGACCCTAAGGAGGTAATGGACAACAACGGAGAAAAGGGCATGAGCGCTACCCTCCCAGGCTCGCTGGCAACAGACTTTGCCGGCATGGGACAACCATACGGCATATACGTAAACCCCTATACAGGCTATATATATGGTACTGATGCGGCATCGTTTGAGAGCATGGGCTACTTGTACCAGTGGTCGCCAGAGGGCACCCTGCTGGGCAAGCACAAGGTTTATGTGAATCCTGGACACTTCCTCGCCCTGCCTCCAGACGGACAACGCTACAGTGCACTGTGCATGGTTCGCAGTACACAGTTATCAGTCCACAATTATTACTATGACCTGCAGGGCAGGCGATTAACGCCCCCATTCAGAAAAGGACAACTATATAAAACTTCAACAACAAAATAATATAAATAAAGTAATTCTATTATGAAAAAACATTTACTAAGCATTATGGCATTGATGCTGCTAAGCGTATGCAGCATGTACGCCACCGAGATAACGGTGACGATGAATGCCAAGAGCAAACTCATTAAGTCGTTTGTCAATATGACGACAAGCGAAAGTGTTAACGTTGGCGAGCCTGCAAGTGGCAACAAGTACACCTTCGACGCCGCTGACGGCTCCTATCTGCTGACGGCAACGGCAGACGACGGCGAGACTGTATCAGGCACCATTCAGGTGGATGTGGATGCCGACCACACCACGTTCGCTATCTATTCTCCTGAAATTACAGTGAAGAACACTGGTTGGGAGTATGGCACCGACTACACACTCAACCTCAAGGTGACAACCAAGGAAGGTGCAGAGGTGAACACCGCCATGGGTGAATATACCTCGGGCAAGAAGATGTTCCTGGTGTTCAACGGCAATACCTATTATCTGGAGCTCGTGCCATCTGAGACGCACCAGGAAGAAGGCTATCTCAACACAACGGCATCTGGCACTGTTAATTTCAACGCTTCTGTCAATATTGAGGCTCCGATGAGTGCTGCATATAGCATCACTGTGCCTGCTGAGGCTAACCTGTTTCTGGGTACCAAGAAAGCTCACTTCGTAAAGTTCAATGAGGTAGCACCCCAGAGCGTTGCAACCGAGGGCGGCAACAAGGTTTATACTTTCAAACTGGCAGACAAACAGGTTTACAACTATCGTGTGAGCCAGATGGGAAAGCTGACTCAGGCAGGTATCTTCACAATGAGTATTGACGAGACAAAGCGCCCTGTGCTTGCCTTCACCGATGCTGACATGGAGGCTAAAGACCCTAAGTACATAGACCATGATGTGGCATCAAACAACGGTTACAACGTGGGTGATATGTTCCTGAATATCAACCCTGCAGGTCATCTTAAACTTGCCAATGTGGGCGATACATACGACATCCTGCCCATGCGTAACTGGGAGCTTATCGACGGCATAACCTCTAACTACTTCATTGAGCCAGACTTCCACTTCACCGTTGTGAACACTGACGGACAGGAGGACAACTCCGTAGTGAAGGTTGAGGACGAACTGCTGACGGCTGTAGGCACTGGTACGGCTATCGTACTCGTAACCTATGATGCCATGCACGTCAATTCATACAACGGAGTTACACAGAAAGACTTCGTAGGAGGTGCTGACTGGGGAGCTATATGGCCAGAGAACACAGCTGCCTTCGTAGTAACCGTTGGCGAGCAGGCTACAGACATCAAGCCAAACATCATTATCAACAAGGACTATCTCACCACTGTTACCCCTTGGGGA
Organism: uncultured Prevotella sp.; assembly: GCA_905233245.1. GTDB lineage: Bacteria > Bacteroidota > Bacteroidia > Bacteroidales > Bacteroidaceae > Prevotella. The sequence continues at coordinate 4,919 of CAJODK010000005.1, forward strand.
GGTGGTGCGCCTATTGACACGAAACTGGCTATGGAGAACGTTGACGCAGAATTTGACGTGCTCTATTACCTCGACACAGAGGATGGCTATGACTATACCTTCACACCCGAGGGTGTTGCATCAGTAACTTTGGCTCGTCCTACCATCGGCACAAACTCTGCATCATACACAGGTTTCAGCGGGGAAGGCGTAACGAAGAACGAAGACGGCAGCTACACCCTGCACCTTACCTTCGGTCGTAATATTGTCTGCCTTACTGATGCATCAGGCAAGAGCATATATCAGGTTATGACGGCGAAGCCTTGTCACCGCGACATTAAGGTTGGTGACGAGATAGTAACCAGCGTGAAGCCTGGCGATGCTGTAACAGTACAGTATTCTGGTCTGTATCACCCAGCAGGCAAACTGGCTGGCATACACAATTTCAGTGCCTTCCTTGACTATAAGAAGCCTGCTGAGGGCGTAAGCGTAACGAAGGGTAAGAGTAATCAATATACTATGGCGAACTCAGCAACTTCACAGGCTGTTACATTCACAGTGCCAGCTAACTGGACGAAGTCAACCATAGAGATTGCTGACGGCGTAATGGGCATCGGAGGCTTTGGCGACCCTATAGGCAACCACCGCTCTACATCTAAGACAACAGGTCGTGCGCCAAACTTCACAGCTATATCACAGACGGCTGTCTTCGGTCGTGTGCCTTCAGTTACCCTTTCTGTAGAACTGCCTCTCGCAGTGGCTGACTTCGAGGATGTTGTCATAGAAAATGAGTCCTTCACCAAGGGCGCATCGGGATACACCACCCTGACCAGTGGCACATTCCAGTTTGATGTCTATTGCGACGATTCTTACGGCACACCATACTACTATGCTTTCTGTGCTGCAAACTACACCGATAACACTTACGCCGATGATTACAATGGACTGAAGAATGTCGTTGGCGGAGGCTATGATGGCTCAGATAACTATGGCGCATATTACTATAATTATTACGGACAGAATGCCGTGACAGTGCTTAGTGGCGGCGATGAAGGTGACATTGTGCCAGGCTTCTATATCACAAACTCAGCATACGCTTCCAGTTCTATGAGCAATGGTGACGGCTATGCAAAGAAATTCGGTCTTGGCGACTGGTTCAAACTTACCATCACAGGCTATGATGCTAACGATGTGGAGACTGGCACTAAGGAATACTATCTTGCTGACCTGCGTGATGCCGACAAGGCTTACATCATCAACGACTGGCGCTATGTTGACCTCAGCAGCCTCGGTAAGGTGAAGAAACTCGGCTTCGAACTGACAAGTAGCGATAATGACCCCACCTTTGGCATGAAAACTCCTGCTTACTTCTGCTTCGACAACTTCGGTGCTGAGGGTACGGAGGTTCTGCCTGATAAGAATGTTGACCCAACGCCAACAGGCATCAACGAGGTAAATGCTGAGTCTGCAACGTCTGGCAACTTCTTCGATGCACTCGGTCGTCGTAGCTCTACCACCAGAAGAGGCCTCAACATCATAAAGATGGCTGATGGTTCTGTTCGTAAGGTGCTCAAATAACCCCAAATGAAAAATTTTTGTATTTTCCTGATAACAGCAGCGCTGTCCGTCCTTGCTTCGTGCAAGGGTGGCAGCACTGCTGCTTTTTCCGACTTAGACACTATCCCACTCCGCTATGCCAAGCTTCTTACCCTACTGCAGGGTGACGGCTATGTGGTGGCGGAGGTGAAGAACCCCTGGGGCGACGGACTGCTGGCACGCTATACAATAGACAAACCTCTCACTCACTCCGTGTTCTACACATCATCTCACGTCAGTCTTGTCGATGAATTGGGGGGGTATGACGTTATCAAAGGCGTGTGCGACCTGGATTACATGTATCTTGACAAAGTGCACAAGGATGTTGCCGATGGTAAGATAAAAGACTGCGGACTGAGCATGACACCTGACTTGGAGAAGATTATGGAACTTAATCCTGATGCCATACTGCTGTCCCCCTTTGAAAATTCAGGAACCTACGGAAAGTTGGGTAAACTGGGCATTCCAATAATAGAATGTGCCGATTACATGGAAAATACCGCCCTTGGCAGAGCTGAATGGGTGAAGTTCTACGGTTTGCTGATAGGCAAGGCCGCTGAGGCTGACAGCCTCTTTGATGCAGTCGAAAAGGATTATAAAAGCCTCTCCCTAACCCTCCCCCGCAGGGAGGGAACCGCAAACGATGAGGCACTCCCCCTACGGGGGGGAGACGGAGGGGGGCTTGTCTTCACCGAAAAGAAATACGGAAGCACCTGGTACGTGGCGGGCAATGAGAGCACCATCGCTGGTCTCATCCGCGATGCTGGCGGCGACTATGTCTTCAAGGATGTGGAGTCATCGGGTGCTATGGCTTACTCGCCGGAGGTGGTTTTCAACAGGGCGCAGGACGCTGACATCTGGATGTTCAAGTACAATCAGGCTACTGACATCACCGCTCAGCAACTGGCCAAGGAATGGGATGCCTACTCACGTATGAAGGCCTTCAGGACGGGCCGTGTCTATCACTGCAATCTCTCTCTCGTGCCATACTACGAGGAGACGCCTTTCCATCCCAACCTCCTGCTCCGCGATTATGTGAAGATTCTGCATCCTGAGTTATTGCCTGATTACGAAATGCGATACTATAAGCCCCTCTCAAAATGAAAAAAATCACAAACAATACACTTCGTGCAATCCTATCCCCCTTTGGGGGGATAATAGGGGGGGCTTCTATTTTCGTCCTCTCCCTATTGCTCGGCTCCGTCCCCATCCCTGCCAGCGAGGTGTGGAATGCCCTCGTGGGCAATGAGGTGGCAAGGGAGAGCTGGCGGTATATCGTGCTGGAGTCCCGTTTGCCTCAGGCAGTCACTGCCATGCTGTGCGGTGCGAGTCTGGCGGTGTCGGGATTGCTCTTGCAGACCACCTTCCGCAATCCTCTGGCAGGACCGTCTATCCTGGGTATCACCAATGGTGCCAGCGTGGGCGTAGCTATCGTGATGCTGATAACTGGCGGCGTGATTTCAGTTCACAGTTCACAGTTCACAGTTCACAGTTTTGAGTTGGTAGGGGGCTTGGCTGTCGTCGTCGGTGCTTTCATCGGTGCGCTCTGCATCATCTTTATACTGTTGGCGGTGTCGTCAGTGGTGCGGAGTAGTGTGATGCTCCTGATAGTGGGTATCATGGTGAGTCAACTGGCATCCTCCGTGGTCATGCTGCTCAATATCTTTGCCAATGCCGACAATGTGCACAGCTACGTCATGTGGGGTATGGGCAGCTTCTCAGATGTCACCCTTGGGCAGTTGCCTTTCTTCTCTTTCGTCACTGTCTTCGGACTCATCCTCAGCCTCCTGCTGATAAAGCCGCTCAATGCGCTGCTCCTGGGTGAGGCGTATGCCGAGAACCTTGGTGTCAATGTGAAGGGCACGCGTCGCTTTCTGCTCATCGTCACTGGCATCCTTACCGCCACCGCAACGGCCTATTGCGGTCCTGTGGCGTTCATCGGACTGGCAGTGCCTCATATCACCCGTTTCCTCGTGCGCACTTCCGACCACCGCATTCTGCTTCCCTCCACCATCCTCTGCGGCGCCGCTATCGCCCTGTTGTGCAATATCATCTGTCAACTTCCCGAAAACATCATCATTCCGCTGAATGCCGTGACCCCCATCTTCGGTGCTCCTGTGATTATATATATCGTCTTCCGGGGTAGGAAGTAAGAATTTTCTCTCTCTTGCAAAGGTACAACATTCCCATTGCGGTCTACGAATGTTTTGGTGACTTTTTTCCCCTTGCTAAGCAAGGGCCGGCGGTAGCTAAGAAATGGTCGGCTGTTGCTATGCTCCTGCGCGTGGGGGGGGAAGGACGATTTGCTGCGGTGTTGCAGTGTTGCAGTTCTCGAGAAGTCAATTCCATACCGAAAAATACTTCTGTATTATATTATATATATATAATATTAATACAGGCATCTCCTTTGATCTCGGCAATAGCTATTTGGGAACTGCAACACTGCAACACTGCAACGCTGCAACGGCATTGTGGGGGTAGCCTACTTCACAACTCCAGCCAACGGACGGATGCTGACAACCTTCTGAATATCCGCATCAGCACTGGAGGTAGAGACCTGCAGGTGTATGGTGTGGGCATCGAGTTGGAACTGCTGGTTCTCTGTGCTATAATAGGACAGTGCGCGCTTGTTGACAGGTATCGTCACCGTCTTGGTCTCGCCAGGAGCGAGCTCCACGCGCTGGAATCCTACCAGGCGCTTGTTGATATTGCCATAGTTCTTGTTGCCCAGGAAGTCGGCATACACCTGCACGACATCAGCACCGCTACGCTTACCCGTATTCTTGACGGTCACTTTTACAAAATAGTCCATTTCATCGGCAGAAATCGTGGCATCAACAAAGGCGTTGAGGTACTTGAAAGTGGTGTAGGAGAGTCCATGTCCGAAGGGGAATTGCGGTCTGCCCACCTGCTGTTGCTTCGTGGCACGGCCATAATACATATAGGTGTAGCCCCACTCATCGATGTTATATTCCATCATACCATTCTCTCCATGTGCAGACTCCTTGGCATCAGGCAGTTCGCTGATGTCATGATACCACGTAGAGGTGAGGTGTCCTGAGGGGTTGATATCGCCGTAGATGGCATCGCAGATAGCCTGTCCCTGTGCCTGACCGCCATACCATGCATTGAGGATGGCAGGCACGCGGCTGATATTGCGGAGGTCGAGCGACGAACCGCTCTCGAGCACCACCACCGTGTTGGGGTTGGCGTCATAGAGGGCATTGATGAGCTCAGCCTGATTGCCTGGCAGGGTGAGCGACCAGCGGTCGTGCCCCTCAGTGCCTGTCTCGTGGCTGTCAGGTTTTGACCAGTCTGTACCACCCAGGAATATCACCACATCCACCTGCTTTGCCAGTTGTACGGCGCGCTCTATCATCTCGCGCGTAGCATGACGATTGATGGAGGTGAGGTTGCGCTGACGGTATTTGCCGTTCAGGTAACCCATGTAGAGCGAGTCCTCCGAGGTGGTCAGCATCTGCACGCGGTCACCCACCTTCTTCTGGAATGCCTGATAAGGCGTGGTGGTGTAGGTAGGAGTGCCTGAGTAGTCACCCAGTTGGATAGCATCAGCGTAAGGACCTATGAGAGCCACCTTTTTGTCCGATGAAATGGGGAGAAATTGTTTCCTGTTCTTCATCAGAGTGATACTCTCCTGCGCAGCCCTGAGCGCAAGCGCCTGATGCTTGGGGCTCTCGATGTCCTGCTCCGTGACGTTGTTCCAGGGGATATTGACGTATGGTTCGTCAAACTCTCCCAGTGCAAACCTGGTTTCGAGGACGTCAGCCAATCTACTATCGATTGTCTCCATTGTGAGAGATGAGAGGTGAGAGGTAAGAGGTAAGAGAAGTGCTCGTTGCAGCACCGCAGAACTCGTATATTGCTCGCAGTTCTGGTTCAGTCCGGCCTCAAGACACATGGCGGTAGCACGCGCCTCCATCATCTTCTCGTCCTCAGTGGCGTCGTTGTATGCCGTTTTCCATTTGAGGGCGTCCTTATCGATGCTCATATCCTTACCGTCCTTCGTGGTGTAAGAGCCGAAGTACAGGTGCTTCGTAGCGCGATAGACATCAGAGACGGCAGCGCAGTCGCTCACCACGTAGCCCCTGAAGCCCCATTCCTTGCGCAGGATGTCGGTCAGCAGTCGTTTGTTGCCTGAGCAGGGGATGCCGTTCACGGCATTGTATGCCGCCATGATGCTCTTTACGCCGCCCTGTCTGACGCACATCTCGAAGGCAGGCAGATAGTACTCGCGGAGAATCTTCTCGCTGATGTCCGACGAGGTGCGGTGACGTCCCTCCTCATAGTTGTTGGCAGCGAAGTGCTTGGCGCAAGCCACGATTTTTATATAAGAAGTCTCCCCTTGGGGAGATTTAGAGGGAGTCCCTTGCATGCCCTTGACAAACTCCGTTGCCATCACGCCGCAGAGTAGCGGGTCCTCGCCGTAGTTCTCCTCCTCACGTCCCCAGCGAGGTTCGCGAGCCATATTGATGGTCGGCGACCACACATTTAATCCTATGCGCCACCCCTTCAGCAGGTTATTCCTCTGATTGGTCCTGTGCATGTGATAGGCACGCGCCTCGGTAGAGATAGCATCCGCCACCTCGTGCATCAGCTCTGGGTCCCACGTAGCCGACATACCCTTTGACGAGGGAAACGACGTGGCATTCCCCATGCGGGCATAGCCGTGGATAGCCTCATTCCAGTACTGGTAGTGGGGCAGGATAGTCACGCCGTCGCGCTTCACCTCCTCCGTCACCAGCGAACCAAACTGCCCTGCCTTCTCCTCCAAGGTCAGTTCCCTGACAAGCAGTTCTGCCCTCTCACGGAACGACTTCGTGCGGTCCAGCCACGGATACTTCACTACATCTTGCGCCATAGCAGCAGTAGCTATAGCGCAAAAGATGAAGGCTGTGATTGTTTTCATAATTATTTCTTTATATATTTGACTCCGTTAAGAACATATACGCCATTTGGCAACTTGCTGAACTCGCTTGCAGGGCAGACGTAAGCACCCATGACGGTGTAGATGTGGTCGGTCTTAGCCAACTGGCGAGGGGTGTACTGAGGTATCTCGTCCACATGGGTAGAGATGTAGGTCTCGCCTGCTACGCCTGCTGCTGGTGTCATGCTCATGGTCTTCTGAATGTCAGCATCGGCACTGGAGGTGGCAACCTGAATCTGTATGCTCTGACCATCGACGAGGTACTGGTGAGTAGCCTCGTTGTAGTAGGAGAGAGAGCGATAGCTGACAGGGATGTCAACGGTCTTCTCCTCGTTGGGCTCCAGTTCTACGCGCTTGAAGCCTACGAGCTTCTTGTTCATATTGCCGTAGTTGCTGTCGCCGTTGAAGTTGGCATATACCTGAATGACGTCAGCACCCTTGCGCTCGCCAGTGTTCTTGATAGTTACCTGCACGTTGCCGTCAGCATCTGCAGTCGGGGTGGCTGTCACGCTGGCATCGCTGTAAGCGAAGGTGGTGTAGGAGAGACCATAGCCGAAGGGGAACTGTGGCGTGCCCTTCTGAGTCTTCTTTGTGGCCTTGCCATAATACATATAGGTGTAACCCCAGTCATCAATGTTATACTCCAGCATGCCCTGAGAACCATTCTTGCCTATCTGTGACTCGCTGGCCTGTGGCAGTTCGTTGATGTCGTGATACCACGTGGAGGTGAGGTGACCTGAGGGGTTGATGTCGCCATAGATAGCATCGCAGATAGCCTGGCCCTGTGCCTGACCGCCATACCATGCCTCCATGATAGCAGGAACAGTGCTGATGGCAGAGAGGTCAAGTGACGAACCGCTCTCGAGTACCACGATGGTGTTAGGATTAGCATTGTGTACGGCATTGATGACGTCAGCCTGATTGCCTGGCAGAGTGAGCACCCAGCGGTCGTGGCTCTCGGTACCAGTCTCGTGAGATTCGGGCTTAGAGAAGTCTGTACCGCCAACGAAGATGACGTAGTCAGCCTTCTGTGCTACGGCTACGGCACGGTCAATCATCGCCTGAGTAGCCAATTCATTAACCGTAGCTGAGGTAGTGACCATATAGAGTGGACCCTGCTCCTCGAGTGGCTCATAGCCCTCGTTGTAGAAGCGGAAGTAGTCATAATTGCCGCAATACTCTTGAAAAGGTTTATTATAGGTATCACCACCTTCACGGTCGCATAACTTAACGATAACGGTGTGCTTGCCCTTGAATACGTTAGGGTCAACCGTAGCAGTTACTTCCTGGAATTTCGTCCAGTTCCCCGTTTTCAAGCTGCTAACAGTAAGAGCAGGTTCAGAATTAACATCATCCAGATAGAACTTGAGAATGGCAACGGAGTTGTCGTTTTGGGCTGCACATGACATAACAAAATTGCTGCAACCGCTGCCGAAGTCAACTTCTCCGTAAGCAAAGATGTCGCCAGCTGCCGTATTGCCAATACATCCTGCCGTTCCCTTCAACTTGTTCTCGCCACGCTGGCTATGAAGAAGCGTGGTATATTCCTCAAACTGGACTTTACCATCGTTGACCGTAAAGTTGAGTTTAGCAGCAAAAGCCTGATAGGGTGTGGTGGTATAAGTAGGTGTACCGCTGTAGTCACCCAGCATGATGGCATTGGCATAGGGGCCGATGAGCGCTACCGTCTTATCGGTAGTGATAGGCAGTAATGGCTCCCCTCCTTGGGAGGGGTTGGGGGAGGTATTCTTCATCAGCGTGATAGACTCCTGGGCAGCCTTGAGTGCCAGTGCCTGATGCTCAGGTTTCTCTATGTCGCTCTCAGCAACGTTGTTCCAAGGAATATCTACGCCTGCATCCTCATCAAACTCACCAAGAGCAAAGCGTGTGGTGAAGATGTCGATGAGTGCATTGTCAATGGTCTCCATCGTCAGTGCCTCGTCAGTATCCTTCTTATATGTTCCTGCGTAAGCATTCTGAAGGGCACGCTGCAAGACGGCTGACGAACTGTACTGCTCGCAGTTGGAGTTCAGGCCTGCATTCAGACAGAGGGCAGTAGCACGTGCCTCCATCTCCTTGTCTCCGTCAGAGGCGTTCTCATAAGGATTGGCCCACTCGGTGGCTCCTGTTTTCACAGTGCCTGTGGTATAACTACCGAAGTAGAGGTGCTTGGTAGCGCGATAAACATCGCTGACTGCTGCACAGTCACTGGTGACATAGCCCTTGAAGCCCCATTCTTTGCGCAGAATGTCAGTGAGGAGCATCTTATTGCCAGAACATGGCAGACCGCCCTTGCCATTGTTGATGCCACCACCATCGCTGGTTTCGCTTGGATCATTTGACAGAGCATTGTAGGCTGACATAATGGACTGCACACCACCTTCCTTGACAGCCATCTCGAAGGCTGGCAGGTAGAATTCACGCATCATCTTCTCAGTAACGAAGGAGGTTGTGGAGTGACGTCCCTGTTCGTAGTTATTGGCAGCAAAGTGCTTGGCACAGGCTACGAGTTTGTAGTAGCCATCGCCCTCGCTTGGGTCACCCTGCATACCCTTGACGAACTCCGCAGCCATCACACCACAGAGCAGCGGGTCTTCGCCGTAGTTCTCCTCCTCACGACCCCAGCGTGGGTCACGACTCATATTGATGGTGGGCGACCAAACGTTGAGACCTATCTTCCAACCCTTAACGAGGGAGTTGCGCTGATTGGTACGATGCATATGGTATGCGCGCGCCTCTGTAGAGGTCACATCGGCACAAGCCTTCACGAGTTCAGGGTCCCAAGTGGCTGACATGCCTTTGGACTCAGGAAAAGAGGTTGCGTTACCCATGCGGGCATAGCCGTGGATGGCCTCGTTCCAATACTGATAGTGGGGGATGATAGTCTCATTGTCACGTTTGATTTCCTCAGTGACAACAGAGCCAAACTGACTGGCCTTCTCTTCGAGGGTGAGTTGCTTAACTAGGATTGTGGCACGCTCGCGGAATGACTTCGAACGGTCGAGCCAAGGATACTTGTCCAGGTCGTAAGGAACGGCCATCGTACTGAGGGTTGTCATACCCAGAATTGCAAGTGTAAAGATTTTCTGTTTCATGCTGCAAAGGTACGATGTAAAGATAAAAAGAAAAGCGCACTTTTGTGTCAAAAGCGCGCATTTTTTTTACCGTTTGTATGTTTTGAAACTTTTCTTACCCCCTGTGCCTCAATTTTACCCCTACGACTATCACTATGCAAAGGGCGAGGATAGCAAGGGCGATATAGGCGATGGTTTCGGTAGTTTTGATGGTCTGAGGACGGAATTCCATCACTACTTTGTGCTTGCCTGGTTTCACATTGATGGCACGGAGCACGTAGTTCACGCGGAAAACATCTGTAGGTTCACCATCCACCGTACATGTCCAACCTGGGTAGTAGATTTCGGAGAAAGCAATTACCCCACCCGTCTCAGAGGTTACGTCATAGTGTAGCTCGTTAGGAGCGTAGGAAGTAAGAGTGACCTCCCCAAGCCCCTCAAGAGGGGATGTCTTTAAGCCTCCCCTTGGGGAGGTTTGGAGGGGGTCGCTGCTCACCGCCTCATGCCTCAGGTCTATCTTACCGAGGGCATCGAGTTCCTCATTGGCGTTCTTCACCTGAGTGACTTTATTCACAAACCACGCATTGCCAAAGGCGTATGGATTCTCAAGTGGTGTGGTCTTGCCACCTTGTAGAGGCATGATGAAGTATTTGGCGTTGAGCATGTTGATTACTGGCATGATGCTGTCGCCATTCACCTGACTCATGTCACCCTGTGCCTCCACGATAGCATCGAATGCCTGGTGTATCTCTGGAGAGATATACGCCTCGATTACCTCCTGATAGCGACGCAGTTTGGCAGCATGGTAGCCTCCCAGTGACTTGTGGAAGTAGCTGGTCTCATTTTCGTTGAAGGTATTAGAGGAGAGGTTGAGCACTCGGTAACTGGGCGACTTGTCCTGCATAATAAGCAGGTCCGTCTCCGTAGGTTCGATAGGAGCGGTGCGCAGGGTATTGCTGACAAACATGCCATCGTTGAGGTAGCGCTTGTCCACCTGCCACATATCGAAGAGGCAGATGGCGGTGATGAGGCAGGTCATTACGAGGGCACTGACTTTCTTCATGCGATAGAGTACTACTAGGGCGGTGCACATCAGGATGATGAAGAAAGAGCGCCAGCAGTCGCTCACGAAGGTTGCTATGCGTATCTCCTTGAGATTGGCAAGCAGGGGGGCAAGGTCCTCCTGAGGGATGCCGCCAAGGGCGCGCATCTCTGCTCCGCTTACCCAACTGTCGAAGAAGACGGTAGGCATCAAGGCGAAGAGAACGCAGATGCCAGCGGTGATGGCGAAGGAGATGGCGAGGGGTTTCTTCGCTTTCTCCGGTTCTTCTATTACTTTTTTCAGTGCCAGCATAGCCAGCAGTGGTATCGTAAACTCTGCAATCACCAGTATGGATGCCACAGTACGGAACTTGGCATACATAGGCACATAGTCGATAAAGAGGTCGGTGAGCCACATCATATTGTGTCCCCATGACAGGGCGATACTGAGTATGGTGGCTGCTAGCAGTGCCCACTTGATACTGCCCTTGACGATGAATAGACCCAGAATGAATAGCATCAGCACAAAAGCTCCCACATAGACAGGACCAGAGGTGCCAGGCTGCTCGCCCCAGTACTGACCCATCTGCTGATAGATGTCCATATACATAGGGTCACCCTTTTCCTTTGCCGCCTTGCAGTCGCTAATGGCTGTCATGCTGGAGCCTCCCTTGGTGTTAGGCACCAGTAGCGTCCATGTCTCATCGATGCCGTAGCTCCACTGGGTGATATAGTCGCGCTCCAGTCCGCTGGAGGTTTGGTTGGCAGTATTCTCCTTGACCAGTTCGCTCTTACCGCGCATGGACTCCTTCTGATATTCCCAAGTATGGTAGAGGTTGGAGATATTCACCGCTATGCCCAGTGCACCGCCCAAAGCGCATACCGCTGATGCCTTGAGGAAATGGGCAAAACGGCGCTGACGTATAGCATCCACAAGAAAACCTATTACAAGGAATAGTATGATGAAAAGGTAGTAATAGGTCATCTGAACGTGGTTGGCATTCACCTCAAAAGCAGTGAAAATGCCTGTTACAGCAAGACCTGCCAGGTACTTACCCTTATAAGCCAGCAGGATGCCAGCTATCATCGGAGGGAGATAGGCCAGAGCCATCACCTTCCAGATATGGCCAGCAGCAATGATGATAAGGAAGTAGCTGCTGAAAGCCCACACCACAGCCCCCAGCATAGCCAGATACCAACGGAAATCGAAGGCTCTCAATAGTATGTAGAAGCCCAATAGATAGACGAAGAGATACCATACATTCTCTGGCAACCACAGATGGTAGGCGTTGACCGCCTGCGACAGCGTCTTGCTACTCTCGTAAGACGGAGCACTCTGATAGGTCGGCATACCACAGAACACCGAACCCGTCCAACGACTTTGTTCGCCTGTCTTTGCAGCATACTCACTGGTCTCCTGCCCCATGCCTCTGCCAGCACTGGAGTCATGACGATACAAGATGCGTCCCTCAATGTCTGCTGGATAGAAGTAAGCAAACGAAATCAATGCAAATAGCATCAAGATCAGGACGTCAGGAAGAAATCTTTTCAATGTATTCACGCGCGTATATATTATAAATAAGGTGAAAGTGGTGCAAAGTTAATAAATATTTACGGAAAAACAAGCGTGAACGTGCACAACCTTGATAAATATCAAGAAATTAACGTATCTTTGCTTATTAGCATAAAAACTTTTGCACATTTCGCATGTTTCGAGTAATTTTGCACTCGAAAATGCAGTATTACTGCGTTCAAACGTATTTTAAAGCAAAGATAATTCAAACAAAACAACATTATTATTTTAAACAACATGAAAAAGATTGCAATGTTTATCGCAGCTGCTGCTATCGCAGTTTCAGCTAGCGCACAGAAGACAGCAGTTACAGCTTCTAAGGCTCTCGACAACATCTACGTTGGTGTTGCAGCTGGTGCTGAGACCAAGGCTTCTAAGCAGAATCTGGGTGCTTTCGCAGCATTCAACCCAAACCTCACCATCATGGTAGGTAAGAATTTCGACCCAATCTTCGGCGTACGTTTTGAGGGTGTTACTCGTTTCAACGTTCACAAGAGCGCAACTGGTGGCAACTGCAAGTGGGGTGCTGACGGCAAGGTTGTTAACGCTATCGACGTTAATGCTCTCGGTACTTTCAACCTGAGCAACCTCTTCGGTGGTTACAAGGGTGAGCCACGTACTCTTGAGTTTATCGCTCTCTATGGCTTCGGTTGGACTCACAGCTTCAACACTAAGACTGCTCAGTCTTACCACAACAACGCTATCAACTCTAAGGCAGGTCTTGAGGTTGCTCTCAACCTCGGTTCTAAGAAGCAGTGGCAGATCTTCGTTGAGCCTTCTATCACATTCCTGATGCAGGGTTACAACGGTTTCGCAGCAGCTGCTCCTGAGTTCCAGTACAACCTGAACCGTGCAAACCTCGACCTGAAGGCTGGTATCATCTACAAGCTCCCAACTTCTAACGGTACTCACAACTTCGCTATTGAGCAGCTCCGCGACCAGGCTGAGATCGACGCTCTCAACGCTCAGATCAACGGTCTCCGTGGTGACCTTGACGCAGCTAACAACGCCAACGCTCAGAAGGACGCTCAGATCGCTCAGCTGAAGAAGGCTCTCGCTGACTGCGAGAACAAGCCAGTAGTTGAGGCTAAGGCAGCTAACCTCCAGCCATCAGTTATCTTCCGTCAGGGTAAGTCAGTTATCGACAAGGCTCAGGAGGCTAACGTTGAGATGATTGCTAAGTACATGAAGAATAACAAGGACGCTAAGGTTAAGATTTCTGGCTACGCTTCACCAGAAGGTTCTAAGGAGCTCAACCAGAAGCTCTCTGAGGATCGTGCAGCAGCAGTTAAGAACATGCTCGTTAAGAAGTACAAGATTGCTGAGGATCGTCTCACAACTGAGGGTCTCGGTGCTACAGACAAGCTCTTCGACGAGGTAGAGTTCAACCGCGTAGCTCTCTTCAACGACACTACAAAGTAATCTATCTCTAATAGAGAATAACTTATAACAACAATCCCTCGGAGATTATTCTTCGGGGGATTTTTTAATCCACCTTCAACTTTCAACCTTCAACTCTATGATTATCGGACTCGGCGAAACCGTCTATGACATAATATTCAGGAACAACCAGCCACAGAGAGGAGTGCCAGGAGGTTCTGCCTACAATGCTATGATATCCATCGGTCGTAGTGGGGCTGAGGCTATGATGGTCACAGAGGTGGGTGACGACCACATTGGCGATATAGTGACTCAGTTCCTCAAGGATAATGGGGTAGATACCAGCTATGTGTACAGACACGAGGGTACTAAGTCGCATATCTCACTTGCTTTCCTTGACGAGAACAATGATGCGCACTATCAGTTCTATAAGGACCATGCTTCGCTTTGCCTCCCCAATGTGATACCAAGCATCAAACCAGGCGACATAGTGCTCTTTGGTTCGTACTTCGCTATCAATCCTGCGATACGTGACTATGTACGCAGTTTCCTCACAACGGTAAGGGAGAAGGGCGCAACATTGTATTACGACATCAATTTCCGTGCTTCTCACAAGGATGATATACCTTATGTCATGGACAATATAGAGGAGAATATGAAGTTGACAAGTATCCTGCGTGGTTCGTCCGAAGACTTCGAGATACTCCTCGGTGCAAAGACGGGTGATGAAGCATACGAACGTATCAGGGACTATTGCGATACGCTAATCTATACCGATGCAGCTAATCCTGTACAGGTGTTCACCTCTAAGGGTAAGCAGACTTTTCCCGTACCCGAGATAGAGACTGTCAGTACGATAGGAGCAGGTGATAATTTTAATGCGGGCTTTTGCTATGCGCTTTATAACTTGAACGGGAACGTTAATGGGAACAATATTCATAATATCATGCCCCAACTTGTGGCTTCTGGCCTCAGATTTTCGGCAGAAGTGTGCCAAAGTATGGAAAATTATATAGCAAAAAGTAATTTTTTCTGTTAAAAAATGTGGTTTTATGAAATAAATAATGTAACTTTGCACACAAATACATAAGAATAAACGTATTTAAGTAAAGAAAATGAAAAAGATTCTCATGTTCATTGCAGCTGTTGCTATAGCAGTTTCAGCTAGCGCACAGAAGACAACAGTTACAGCTAACAAGGCTCTCGACAACATCTACGTTGGTTTTGCAGCTGGTGCTGAGACTAAGGCTTCTAAGCAAAAGCTTGGTTCTTTTGCTTCATTCGGTCCAACTGCTACTCTTATCGTTGGTAAGAACTTCGACCCTATCTTTGGCCTGCGTGCTGAGGGTGTAGTACGTTTCAACGTTCACGGCTCTAACCCAAGAGAGTGTAAGTGGGTTCAGACCAGAGTATTAGGTACTAATGCTACAGCTGGTAAGTTTGTTAACGGTCTTGACGTTAACCTGCTCGGTACCTTTAACCTCAGCAATGCTATTGCTGGTTACAAGGGTCAGCCACGTACTCTTGAGTTCATCGCTCTCTATGGCTTCGGTTGGTCTCACAAGTTTGGTGGCGGTCACGTTAATGCTATCAACTCTAAGGCAGGTCTGGACGTTGCGTTCAACTTCGGTGCTAAGAAGCAGTGGCAGGCATTCGTTGAGCCTTCCATCACTTACATCATGCAGGGCTACAATGCTTGGGCAGAGCACTCTCCTTTCCAGTACAACCTGAACCGTGCAAACCTCGACCTGAAGGTTGGTGTTATCTACAAGCTCCCATGCTCTAACGGTACTCACAACTTCGCTATTGAGCAGCTCCGCGATCAGGCTGAGATCGACGCTCTCAACGCTCAGATCAATGGTCTCCGTGGTGACCTTGACGCAGCTAACAACGCTAACGCTCAGAAGGACGCTCAGATTGCTCAGCTGAAGAAGGCTCTTGCTGACTGCGAGAACAAGCCAGCTCCAGAGGCTAAGGCAGCTAACCTCCAGCCAACAGTACTGTTCCGCCAGAACGTTTCAACTATTGACAAGGCTCAGGAGGCTAACGTTGAGATGATTGCCAGGTACATGAAGAACAACAAGGACGCTAAGGTTAAGATTTCTGGCTATGCATCACCAGAAGGTCCTGCAGAGATAAACCAGAAGCTCTCTGAGCTGCGCGCTGAGGCTGTCAAGAATATGCTTGTAAAGAAGTACAACATCGCTGCTGATCGTCTTGAGACAGAGGGTTGTGGTGCTACTGACAAACTCTTCGACGAGGTAGAGTTCAACCGCGTAGCTATCTTCAATGACTCTACAAAGTAAGGAATTCGAAAGAACTTAAATAAAACTAAATATAACTAAAAGTGGCATAGCCGTTGCGCTGTGTCACTTTTTTTTCTTAACTTTGCACGGAATGTTTTTCTGTTTTTCTAGAAATATTATCGTGCGCACACTGGTGTTGGTGTTAGGATTAGCGGTAACGTTAACGTTTCCGTTAGCGTTATATGCCGCCCCTAAGTTCTCACCTCTTGAGCAGCAACAGATAAGTATCGAAACGCCAGGACTGTTTAGTAAGGCCAATGCCTTTCAGATAGACTTCACTAATATGGGTGAGGACGAATACTCCTTCCCTCTACCGGTGGGCAAGACGGTTGCGCATTTGAATGGTAGCATCGAGATAGAGACCAAGAGTGGTGATGCCGTCAAGAGTATGTTCAGCGGTACGGTACGTCTGTCACGCAAGAGTAGCTCCTACGGCAATGTCATTGTGGTACGTCACAACAATGGCCTCGAGACCGTATATGCCCTTAATGCACAGAACCTGGTGCAGAGCGGTGACTATGTCAAGGCAGGTCAGACTATCGCCATAGTAGGCGGTAAAGGGGAACGCACGTATCTGCTCTTTCAGATTATGGTGGACGGCAACCGCATCAATCCAAGTACGCTTATAGAAACAAAGAGTCACGCTATACGTAAGCAGATAGTGACATTCACAAAAGAAGCGGGCATAGTGACACTGAAGACCAAACTCACTGAGGCACAGGTGCGTGAGAGGGCAGAGAAGGCACAGACCATGAGTCTTGATACCAACGATCCCTTTAAGGGAAACAATGTATATCGTATTAACCTTGACTTGATAACATCGTGGCACTACCCACTCGACAATGCAAAGGTAATAAGTGGATACGGAGGCAGACGTAGAGGGCACAGTGGCGTTGACATCAAAAATGGTCCAGGTACCAAAGTCTATGCAGCCTTCGATGGAAAGGTGGTGCAGTCAGGCGTATTCTCAGGTTATGGTAATTGTATCACTATACGTCATACTTTTGGTCTGGAGACACGTTATAGCCACAATTCCAAGAACTTAGTAAAGGTAGGAGACATGGTGAAGGCTGGGCAGGTGATAGCCATCGTGGGTCGCACAGGGCGTGCCACGACGGAACATGTGCACTTTGAAACGCGTATAGCTGGCCGCGCCTTCAATCCAAACTTTGTCTTTGATACAGATAAAAACAAACTTCACACTGGTACCCTTCAGTTTAAGAAAAATGGAGGGGTGGTGCGCATTAAGGATTAAGAGAATAATGTTATGAGAAGAGTATTTTCATTGCTATTAGCATCGGCGTTAACATTAGGACTGCTGGCATCCTGCAATACGACAGGTGGTGGTGCTATGACGGGAGCTATGTTTGGCGGAGTCATTGGTTCCAGCATAGGTGGCATCAGTGGTGGTTGGCGTGGTAGCGACATTGGCACTCTCGTAGGTATGGCCGTTGGTGCAGGTACTGGAGCCGCTATCGGTTCGGCTGCAGAGGCTAAGGAGCGTGAGAGCATACGCGAGCACTATCGCAGTCTTGGTATTGATAGCGATAATCCTAATACTGTTGCTGATGACGATGATGACGTATATGGAGTGAGCAAGAGCAAGGATAAGTCCGGTTACTCCGCTACCCCTAAGTACGATGACCGCATAGACTTTGACGGAAATGGCTCTGTTGCCCCTGGTGGTGATGTCCCTCCAGCAGTAGTGGAGATATCCGAGACTGGTGCTGTGGTCTCTACCCCTGTCACGATAGAGAATGCTCGCTTTATTAATGGCGACAACACCATGCATATCTCTAAGGGTGAACTGGTGAAGATATCTTTCGAAGTGCGCAATGTGTCAGGAGAGAGTGTTTATGGTCTTGTGCCCACAGTAAAAGAAACAACAGGCAATAAGCACCTTCTTATCTCGCCTGCTACGATGATAGAGAATCTCGGCTCTCACAAGGCTATACGCTATACTGCATATATTAGTGCTGAGCGTTCGCTGAAGAAGGGCACGGCCCATTTCCAGATTGTTATCATGTCAGCTGACAAGCAACTTAGCAATGTGGTGGAGTTTGACGTAGAACTGAATTAAGTGTAAAGCATATGAAACATTTCCATTTTTCATTATTCAATGTCCCATCGTTAGCGGTGGCATTAACGTTGTCTTTATTCTCCTGTGGTGAAAAACAGAAGAACCTAGATCAGGAGGATGCACGTATCGACTCCCTGCAGAAGGTTATCGAGCAAAAGGACAATGAGATGAACGATGTCATGGCAACATTCAATGAGATACAGGAGGGATTCCGTCTCATTGAGCAGGCAGAGAAGAATGTCACCCTTCTCAAGACTGGCGAGCAGGTAAATAAGTCTGACCAGATACGCATGTCCATACGCAATATCCAGCAGACCATGCAGCACAATCGTGACCTCATAGCTCGCCTGCAGCAACAGGTACGTGAAGGTAGCATGCGCTCCGAACAGATGCGTAAAGCCATAGAAAATCTTGTTACGCAACTCAACGATAAGAATAAGGAACTGCTGCAACTTCGTGCTGAATTGGAACAGAAGGATATCCATATTGCTGAACTCGACAAGACCGTCGAGGAACTCAATGTGGCTGTCAGCGACCTGGAGGCAGATACTCACCAAAAGGAGGAAACTATCAATACCCAGGATAAGGAACTCAATGCTGCCTACTACGTTTTCGGTACTAAGAAGGAGTTGCAGAATCAGAATATCTACCAAAAGGGTAGGGTGCTTCGCTCCACATTCAATAAGAGCTATTTTACCAAGATAGACATCAGAGACGTCAAGGAGATAAAACTTTATTCCAAGAGTGCTGAGATACTCACCACTCATCCCACAGGTTCCTACACTCTCCAACCTGATGCCCAGAAGCAGTACGTGCTGCGCATCACTAATGCTCAGCAGTTCTGGAGCACCAGCAAGTACCTAGTTGTTCTGGTGAAGTAACAGCGTTCTAAAGCATAGCTATAAAAGATTTTGGCTACAAGCAAAACACTTTTGCTTGTAGCCAAAATACTTTACGGTTGTAGCCAAAATGCTTGATGTTGGCAGGTCGGGATGACCAGACTCGAACTGGCGACTCCTACGTCCCGAACGTAGTGCGCTACCAACTGCGCTACATCCCGAAAATGCCTTAATCTCCCTCCACATCGGAGGGAGATTAAGGGAGTTGGTATTATTCTGCTAAGCGGTTCTCAATCTTACGACCGAGGGTGAGATAAGCCACTGGTGCAGCAATGAAGATTGAAGACAGTGTACCAAATATTACACCCAGAATCATAGCGAAAGAGAATGAGCGGATAGAGTCTCCACCGAGGAAGAAGATACACAGCAGAACGAGGAGCGTAGAGAGTGATGTATTCACTGTACGTGCCAGGGTCTGGTTGATAGAGCGGTTGAACACGCTCTGTGTGTCCCATTTGGTGTGTATCTTGAGGTTCTCACGGATACGGTCGAAGACTACCACCTTATCGTTGATAGAGTAACCTATCACGGTAAGTACGGCGCCGATGAATGTCTGGTCAATCTCAAGTGAGAATGGCATCCAACCCCAACAGAGTGAGTATATACCGAGCACTACGAGGGTATCAACGGCCAGAGCGACGGTAGAGCCTACAGAGAAGGCCACGTTACGGAATCGTACCATTATATATATAAAGATGGCTACGAGTGCGAAGAGTACGCTGATGATAGCACCATAGGTGATATCCTTAGCCACAGAAGGACCTACCTTCTGAGAAGAGATGATAGAGCCACCCTCGCGAACGTCTGGGTTCTTGAATGCCTCAACGTTAGCCTGACTCACTACGCCCTCCTTCTTCAGAGCGTTGTATAGGATTGTCTCTGCCTCATCGTCAACTGTTGGGTCGTTAGATTCTATCTTGTAGTTGGTAGAGATACGAACGGTCTTATTGTCTGTACCCAGAGCAATGACGCTGGTGTTATAGCCCTCAAATGCTTGAGCTACTGCGCCACGTACCTCTTCTGGTTCTGTTGCCTTGTCAAGAGTAACTACGTAGTTGCGACCACCAGTAAAGTCGATGGACTGGCTGAGACCACGTACTACGAAGCTGGCAATGAAGACTACGATAGCCACTGCAACGATGGAGAATGTCTTCTTATACATAGACATGAACTTGATGTCCAAGCCCTGAAGAAGATTCTTAGAGAAACGTGTGGTGAAGTTCTGGTTCATCCACTTGTCCTTAGCCAAACGATTCTCATAGACGAGGCGGGTGAGGAATACTGCTGTGAAGAATGAGCAGATGATACCGATAATCCATGTGGTGGCAAAACCACGAATAGGACCAGTACCAAATACGTAAAGTATTACACCAGTTATGATAGAAGTGAGGTTAGAGTCGAAGATAGCAGAGAAAGCATTGCTGTAGCCAGCTGCCAGTGCTTGCTTCAGGCCAAGACCACCCTTCAGTTCTTCCTTGATACGTTCGTAGATAAGCACGTTAGCGTCAACCGCAGTACCGAGTGAAAGAACCATACCAGCGATACCTGACATAGTCAGTGCAGCCTGGAATGAGGTCAGAATACCCAGTGTGAAGAAGAGGTTGATAATCAGTGCACAGTTGGCCATCATGCCAGGAATGAAGTCATACATGCAAATCATGTAGATCATCAGCAGAACGAAGGCGATGATGAAGGATATGATACCCTGCTGTATAGACTGGGCGCCGAGTGTAGGACCTACGACCTCTTCCTGTACTATACGTGCAGGTGCAGGCATACGACCAGACTTCAGAGTATTAGCCAAGTCCTTGGTGTCTTCGATGGTGAAGTTACCCGTGATTTGTGAATTACCACCAGAGATTTCTCCATTTACGCGTGGTGCAGAATATACAACACCATCAAGAACGATAGCTATTGCCTTACCTACGTTCTGCTTGGTGAGCTGAGCCCACAGACGAGCACCTTCGTTATTCATTGACATGCTCACACATGGGTGACCGAAGTTGTCGAACTCATCACGAGCGTCGGTGATAACGTCGCCCTCAAGAGGTGCACGACCAGATGTTGAAGTCACCTTCAAGGCATGAAGCTCAAAGATGTTCTTTGTACCATCGAGAGGCTTAGCACTCCATAGTAGTTTCACATCAGAGGGAATGACCTTCTGCGCTTCGCTGCCATAGATGACCTTGTTGACTTCTGCGGTGTCACGCTCGTGAGCATAACCTACAGTAGAGAGGCTCTGACCACGAACAGGCTCAAAGATGGCGAAGAGAGGATGCTGTTTCTTTGCTTCAGCTATTTCCGTGTCGCTAGCCTTCTTGTCAGCAGTCTTATCAGCAGCAGCAACATCGTTGTCTGTCTTCTTTAGTTCGAACTTAGAGGAAGCTTCCTTCTTTACGGTATCAGTAGCAGCCTTAGCAACTTCTGCCTGTGCAGACTCAGCTTTTACGCTGTCAGCCTCCTCTGTCTTGCCAGAAGCAATATTGGCAAGACGAGTGTCAAGTTGCTGGAAGTATGGCAGAATCTCTGATGCATTGTATGTCTCCCAGAATTCGAGGTTAGCAGACCCCTGAAGGAGTTTACGCACGCGTTCTGGTTCCTTAACGCCAGGCATCTCAACCATGAGACGACCTTCCTGCCCCTCAAGTTTCTGAATGTTTGGCTGTACAACGCCAAACTTATCAATACGGTTACGAACTACGTTGTAAGAGTTGTCGATAGCGCTCTGTACCTCTGCACGGAGAGCAGCCTCTACCTCTGAGTCGGTTGACTTTGTTGAAACCTTACCCTTAAGTTGCTGAGTAGCGAAGACCTCTGCCAGGCGATGACCAGGGGCATTCTTGTGATAAGCATTGATGAAGAGAGAGATGAAATCCTTCTGTGAGGTTTCCTCTTCTTTCTTAGCTTCAGCGAGGGACTTGCGGTAAGCCTCGTCGGTCTTGTGGTCTGCTAGAACGTCAACTACGTCAGGAACGCTAATCTCGAGGATTACGTTCATGCCACCCTTCAGGTCCAGACCTAGACCAATCTGTGTCTCCAGACACTGCTGGTAAGAATAAACGCCAAGGTACTTCACGCTGTCCTTATAGTTCTGCTGCTCCACAGGGTCAGCAATCTTGGCAGCCTGCGAGTCATAGTAACTCGTAGCAGCAGAGAACGAAAGGTAGAAGATACTTGCAAGCGTCAGCAAGATGGCGGTTACAATTACGATTCCTTTGTTTTGCATTTTTTAGTTAGTTTTTATTATTTGATTTTGTTTATAGACGCAATATCGGAATATAATGCATGCAAAGGTAGTAAAAATCTTGCAAATACCGAAACTTTTGTGCTTTAATCTTCAGATTAAATGCTAAAAAGGCATAAAAAAGCCCCGCACCTTCTGGGTGCGGGGCTATGTAGATTCTCCGAGATACCATCCCGGAGAGGGAATTTACAACTGTGGACCAGCAGCAACGAGTGCCTTACCAGCCTCATTGTTGGTGTACTTGCCGAAATTCTTGATGAAGCGAGCTGCAAGATCCTTAGCCTTCTCCTCCCACTGTGATGCGTCAGCGTATGTGTCGCGTGGGTCTAGGATGTTGGTGTCAACGCCTTCAAGCTGTGTAGGAACCTCGAAGTCGAAGTAAGGAATCTTCTTTGTAGGAGCATTGAGGATAGCACCACCAAGGATAGCATCGATGATACCACGTGTATCCTTAATAGAGATACGCTTGCCGGTACCATTCCAACCTGTGTTTACAAGGTATGCCTTAGCACCACTCTTCTCCATCTTCTTAACGAGTTCCTCAGCGTACTTTGTTGGGTGAAGCTCAAGGAATGCCTGACCGAAGCATGCAGAGAATGTTGGAGTAGGCTCAGTGATGCCGCGCTCTGTACCTGCGAGCTTTGCAGTGAATCCTGAGAGGAAGTAGTACTTTGTCTGCTCAGGAGTGAGGATAGACACAGGAGGCAGTACGCCGAATGCGTCAGCAGAGAGGAAGATTACGTTCTTAGCCTCAGGACCAGCGCTCTTGCCATTTACCTTCTTTGCAATCTTCTCGATGTGCTCGATAGGATAAGATACTCGGGTGTTCTCAGTAACACTCTTGTCAGCGAAGTCAATCTTGCCATCAGCAGCTACGGTAACGTTCTCAAGGAGAGCATTGCGACGGATAGCGTTATAGATATCAGGCTCAGACTCCTTGTCGAGGTTGATAACCTTAGCATAGCAACCGCCTTCGAGGTTGAATACGCCCTCGTCATCCCATCCGTGCTCGTCATCACCAATGAGGAGACGCTTAGGATCGGTAGAAAGGGTAGTCTTGCCTGTACCAGAGAGACCGAAGAAGATAGCAGTGTTCTTACCTTCCATATCGGTGTTTGCAGAGCAGTGCATAGAAGCGATTCCCTGAAGTGGGAGATAGTAGTTCTGCATAGAGAACATGCCCTTCTTCATCTCACCACCATACCAAGTGTTGATGATACACTGCTCACGGCTTGTGGTGTTGAAGGCCACGCAGGTCTCAGAGTTTAGACCAAGTTCTTTGTAGTTCTCTACCTTTGCCTTAGAAGCATTGTAGATAACGAAGTTTGGTTCGAAGTTAGCCAGCTCTTCTTCTGTAGGCTGAATGAACATATTCTTAACGAAGTGTGCCTGCCATGCTACCTCAACGATGAAACGCACAGCCAAGCGTGTAGCCTCGTTGGCACCGCAGAAAGCGTCAACAACGTAGAGCTGTTTGTTAGAAAGTTCTTTGATGGCTATATCCTTAACCTTAGCCCAAACCTCCTCAGACATTGGGTGGTTGTCGTTCTTGTACTCATCAGTAGTCCACCATACCTTGTCGTGACTCTGTGCATCGTCAACGATGTACTTATCCTTAGGAGAGCGACCAGTGTAAATACCTGTCATTACGTTAACGGCATCAAGCTCGGTGTTTACGCCCTTGTCGAAACCTTCGAGTCCAGCCTTTGTTTCCTCAGCGAACAACTGCTCGTAAGAGGGATTGTGGTAAAGCACTGTAGAACCAGTGATACCATACTTTGTCAAATCTAATGTTGCCATTTTCCTGAATATAATTTATTAAAACACAATTTGGACGCAAAGGTACAAAAAAAAGTTGAAAGTTGAAAGTTGAAAGTTGAAAAAACTATCTATCTGACTGTTTTTTTGTTGTTTTTCGCTTATTTTGTAACATCGATATTGCAAACCTTGCCATTTACCAATACTACCTTGTCGGGAACGGTGGTAAGACCAAAGATACGCATCAGTGGGCTCTCCCACTGCATAGTGTCGCATATCATAATAACGTTTTCGGCATTGCAACGGTCTTGCAGTCCCTTTGCCTCCTCCTTCTTTGTGTCGAGACAGATTGCCATAATCTTGTTGAATCTGTGATTGTGACTAAGATTGTTGAGGCGACGAAGTAGATTCTGGCTCTCATAACTCCACGTAGCGCATGTCATCACCACGCAGGTGTCCTGTGCTATAGTTCCGTCTGTCACTAAGTTTCCGTGGACATCCCTTGTTTCAAACTTCTCAATCCTATCGCCTGCAGAGACTGTTCCGGTGGCATTCAGCAGATTGAGCAATCGTTTCACCTTTACCTCGTTGCTGTTTTTCTGTGCAAGTTTGTTCAGCATGGTTACTGCCCCTTTCACGTCAGCATCTTTCGGCATAAGGAAATATTGCTGTATGAGCCATAGTGCAACTTCCGTGTTGCAGTCGTCAGAGCCGATGAAGTCTTCCGTTACTTGTCTCATGGCTTGCACAGATCTTTCACGGTGCATTTTCCTAAAGCCCGAAAACTTCTCATTGATATCGTCGCCTGCCACCTTTACCTCACTCAGACGGGCGGCGTCACCAGAAATACTTACGCTGGTACCTGGTTCTACGAAGATTGGAATCTGCGAAAAGTTTGGGAAGATAATAACTAGTGTTCCTCCGTGGCGTATCTCCCTCTCGTACTCAAATCGTCCGCCCGCCACCGTTATAGTGTCAATGCCATCTATGACGCCATCGGTGCTATATGCATAGAATGTAGCCTGATTCATGTGAAGTAAGCGTCCTTCTATGCTTACCTCACTGCTCTCGCCAGTGCAAGATATAAACAATAGCGTTAACAATAGCGTTAACGCAAACAAGACATTTTTCATTAGTGCCGCGAGCGGGACTCGAACCCGCACGACCGTTTCGGGTCAAGGGATTTTAAGTCCCTCGTGTCTACCAATTCCACCATTGCGGCAGCCGTATGGTGCTTATTGTAAGCGCATGCAAAGGTAGTAAGAATAGTTGAAAGTTGAAAGTTGAAAGTTGAAAGTTTCTTTTTCCTTTACTATTTTTAACGTTTTTCGATTATGTTTCTGTGCGGGTTTTGGATAAAAAAGCTGCCTTTCGCGGGTGCTTAGCCTCCACGTGCAGGTGCTTAGCTTCCATCTGCGGGTGCTTAGCTTCTGCAAGTAATCCAAGTCGGATTGCACGCCCTAGCATAGCAACAGCACGCCCTAGCTTAGCAAGGGACTCCTATTGCTAAGCAACTGCAGAACGTAATGAAGGTGACAAGCATCCATAAATGTTAATTGTTTACTTTGAGAGTAAATCCGTCAGCGGTGGCGCGATAGCGGAATAGTTTTTCGCCATTATTCGTGCTTACCACCAGTCCGCCGTTCAGTAGACTATATTCCCTACCACATCCACCGTTTTCAGTACATTTTACCGTTAAATCATCCTTGAAATTCAGAATGTATCTCGTATCTCTATGTTCCTTATAACAGTTAGGACACACTCTATCGAATACATACAACACCTCAGGTGCGTATGAGGAACGACCTATGATAAACCCTCGCGAATTCTCTAACCCAAGGGTAGGAAATATTTCTCCAGCTTCCGTCCTTACCTGTACAAGGACTTTTTCCTGACTCTGATTCTTGAGGTTGGCTTTTAAGTAATAAGATTTAGCGCTGTTTCCCTCCATTGATACAAAGGCGAAGGTATTTGCTCCTCCCAATGCAGCATTAAGGGGGGTCAGTACTGTCATGCTGCCATTATACACCAATCGTGCTGTGTAGTTGCAATACTCGTTTACAACAGTATCAGTTCCGCAACTACTCAGTAGCACCAGTGCTAATAAGCTTATTAACTGCTTCATCTACTTTCTCGAAATTAAAGTTCTTGAGAATATCTTCCATCAGTGCTTTGATTCGATCATTGCAAAGATTACCGATAGAACCCTCGTGAGTGTGGTGAATATCCTTGTTTGGGGTGAAATTGCCAGCTTCGATATCAAGACCAACTTTCTTGTATGCGTCACGGAACGGCATGCCTTCTGCTGCCAAGCGGTTAACCTCTTCTACAGAGAAGATGGCATCATACATTGGGTCATCGAGGATGTCTTCCCTTACCTCTATTTTATTGATGATGTATGCACACATGCGCAGACAGTCCTTCAGTTCATCGAAGGCAGGAAGGAAAACTTCCTTGATAATCTGGAGGTCGCGGAAATAGCCTGAAGGCAGATTGTTCTGTATCAGTGTCACCTGAACTGGCAGTGACTGCAGTTTGTTGCATTTTGCACGAATAAGCTCGAATACATCGGGATTTTTCTTGTGTGGCATAATGCTCGAACCAGTGGTGCACTCCTTAGGCAGTTTCACAAACTGGAAGTTCTGTGAATTGAACAGGCAGGCATCAAACGCCATCTTTGCCATCGTGCCAGCAAGTCCAGCGATAGAGTATGCCACATTGCGTTCCATCTTGCCCCTGCCCATCTGAGCATACACCACGTTGTAGTTCATAGAGTCGAATCCAAGGAGGTCGGTGGTCATCTGGCGGTTCAGTGGGAATGACGACCCATAGCCTGCTGCAGATCCCAGTGGGTTGCGATTAGTCATCTTGTAAGCCGCCTGCAGGTAGAGCATATCATCGGTAAGACTTTCAGCATATGCTCCAAACCACAGTCCGAAACTTGATGGCATGGCTATCTGCAGGTGAGTGTATCCCGGCATAAGTACTTCCTTGTACTGCTCAGACTTCTCTATCAGTTCATCGAATAGGACCTTAGTCTCCTCCACGATCTCTCGCAGGGCGGCGCGTGTGAAGAGCTTCAAATCTACCAACACCTGGTCGTTGCGTGAACGACCGGAGTGTATCTTTTTGCCCATTTCACCGAGTTTTTTTGTGAGCATCAACTCTACCTGTGAGTGCACGTCCTCTATATCATCCTCGATGACAAATTCTCCCTTCTCGCAGATATCGTAGATGGAACGTAGTTCTTTGAGGAGTACAGGTAGTTCATCGTTAGCGATGAGTCCTATACTATTGAGCATAGTGATATGTGCCATACTGCCTAACACATCATACTTCGCCAGGTATAGGTCCATCTCCCTGTCCTTTCCTACGGTGAAGCGTTCTATCTCTTTGTTTACCTCAAATCCTTTTGACCAAAGTTTCATATATTTTTATCCTTTATTTATCCAACTCTGCAAGATTCTGCGAAATCATCTCGTCGGTGACGGTGTAGTTCTGCAAATCACCATTGATATACTGTTCATAGGAAGGCATATCAATGAGGCCGTGGCCGGAGAGATTGAATAGTATAACCTTCTCCTCACCCGTCTCGATGCACTTCTTAGCCTCACGTATGGTAGCAGCGATGGCGTGGGTGCTCTCTGGTGCGGGGATGATACCTTCTGTGCGAGCAAAAAGCATACCAGCCTCAAATGTTTCGAGCTGTGGAATGTCCATACCGCGCATCATGCCGTCCTTCAGTAACTGACTAACAATCATTCCTGCACCATGGTAGCGCAGTCCGCCAGCATGGATGTTGGATGGTTTGAAATTATGCCCCAGAGTGAACATAGGAAGCAGTGGAGTGTAGCCTGCCTCATCGCCGAAGTCGTAACGGAACTGTCCGCGAGTGAGTTTAGGGCAGCTGTCAGGTTCAGCAGCGATGAATTCGGTCTTTTTACCATCCAGCAGGTTATGGCGCATGAATGGGAATGCTAGACCGCCGAAATTGGAGCCACCACCGAAGCATGCTATTACCATATCAGGATATTCGCCTGCCATTTCCATCTGTTTCTCGGCCTCAAGACCAATGATAGTCTGGTGGAGAGCCACGTGATTGAGCACAGATCCCAGCGTATATTTACAGTTTGGCGTGGTAGTAGCCAACTCGACAGCCTCCGAAATAGCGGTGCCAAGCGAACCAGGATGTGTAGGGTCTTTCGTGATGATATCCTTACCAGCACGTGTGGACATGGATGGCGAACCCGTCACAGCAGCACCAAAGGTGCGCATCACTGCAGAGCGGTATGGTTTCTGCTGCATCGTAATCTTCACCTGATATACAGCAGCATCCAGTCCATAGAGTTTAGCGGCATAGGAGAGTGCCATACCCCACTGACCAGCACCCGTCTCTGTGGTGACATTGGTGGTGCCCTCCTGCTTAGCGTAGTAGCACTGTGGCAGAGCACTGTTTATCTTATGTGAACCTAACGGACAAGCACTCTCGTTCTTGAAGTAGATATGAGCAGGTGTACCGAGAGCCTTCTCAAGAGCGTAGGCACGCACCAGAGGGGTGGAGCGATAGTACTTATACTTTTCCAATACTTCCTCAGGAATGTCTATCCATGCATTCTCCTGATCTAATTCCTGTACACAGCACTCACGAGGGAATATGTGTGCCAAATCATCCACGGTCAGTGGCTCCTTGGTTTTTGGATTCAATGGTGGCAGAGGCTTCGTAGGCATATCAGCCTGAATGTTATACCACTGCTCAGGTAGTTCGTTTTCCTGAAGGATAAATTTTTTCTGTTTCATTTCTTTATTCTTTATACATATATTCTTTATACATTGAAGCATTGCATTGAGAAAAGAGACTCATCGTAAGAACGACGAGTCTCTTTTTGTATCCCTTTTGTGCAATTTTGCTTTACTGTCATGTTAAAATTTGATTTCTGGCGACAAAATTACGCAATTACTGCGAAACTACCAAATTTTTTGACTATTTTTTTCAAAAAAAATGTGTAACTTTGCATCCAATATAGGGAAATTTCAATTTACACCAAACGACTGAACAATCAAACATAGTGAAACGCGAGAGGAACGCCTTGTTGCTGGCAGCCCGATATGTCAGTCTGCTCTTCACGCCGTTCTTCCTGCCTGTAATGGGTCTCATCGCACTCTTCATATTCAGTTATCTGAGTATGATGCCTCTTCTGTACAAAGTGACGGTAGTGGTGATGGTATGGCTCTTTACGGTGATAATGCCTCAGTTGCTCATTCGTATTTATCGCCACTATCAGGGCTGGCATATTCTCAAAATGCTGACTCGTGAGGGACGTATGATACCCTATGCCATATCTCTTACATGCTACGTAGCCTGCTACTATGTCATGCACTCATTGCACATGCCTCATTTCATGAGTTCTGTGCTAATGGCAGCCATAGCCATTCAGGTTCCATGCGCCATCATCAACCATTGGTGGAAAATCTCCACCCATACAGCAGCTATTGGTGGTACGGTGGGAGCAGTGATGGCGTTTGCATTCATCTTCGGTTTCAACCCCATATGGTGGATATGTGCCCTAACGTTTCTTGCAGGCATAGTAGGAACTAGCCGAACCCTTCTGCGTCTGCATACTCTTGGAGAAGTGACAGGTGGTTTCCTCATAGGGCTCCTTGCGGGTTTCATCGCAGTAATAGCAAGTTAAAATAGATAAAGTATGAATCCATTAGTATCAATCATCATGGGCAGCACCAGTGATCTGCCCGTCATGGAGAAAGCAATGCAGTTTCTCAATGATCAGCAGATACCCTTCGAGGTAAATGCTCTGTCAGCTCATCGTACGCCAGATGCCGTAGAACAGTTTGCGCGTGGTGCAGAAGGACGTGGCATCAAGGTCATCATAGCAGCAGCAGGCATGGCAGCAGCATTGCCTGGAGTTATAGCAGCTTCTACATCGCTGCCTGTAATAGGAGTCCCTATCAAGGGTATGCTTGATGGTCTTGACGCAATGCTCTCCATCATACAGATGCCTCCAGGCATACCAGTGGCTACCGTTGGCGTCAATGGTGCAATGAATGCAGCCATTCTCGCTATGGAGATGCTAGCCCTTACCGACAGTGAGGTGGCGCAGCGTCTCAAGGTCTATAAGGCGGGTTTGGCAGGTAAGATTGAAAAAGCAAACAAGGATCTTGCGGAAGTAAGGTATGAGTACAAGTGTAATTAGACGCCGAACCAACCCCACCATGGTGGGCAACCTACAGATAGGAGGCGGAGCACCCATCAGGGTGCAGTCCATGACCACCACTGATACCAATGATACTGTAGCCTGTGTCGCACAGGCCAAGCGTATCATTGCAGCAGGTGGCGAATTGGTGCGTCTTACCACGCAGGGTAGGCGAGAGGCTGAGAATATGGCTAACATCTCTGCTGCTCTCAAGGCCGAGGGTATCATGACACCGCTTGTTGCTGATGTCCATTTCAATGCCAATGTAGCTGATATCGCAGCAAAGTATTGCGAAAAGGTTCGCATAAATCCCGGCAATTATGTTGATCCAGCCCGCACTTTCAAGCATTTGGAATACACCGAT
Organism: uncultured Prevotella sp.; assembly: GCA_905233245.1. Classification (GTDB taxonomy): domain Bacteria; phylum Bacteroidota; class Bacteroidia; order Bacteroidales; family Bacteroidaceae; genus Prevotella. Next base: position 35,367 of record CAJODK010000005.1, read on the forward strand.
GCAGAATATGCCGAAGAACTCAAGAGGATAGAGGAGCGCTTTGTTCCTTTCCTTAATATATGCAAGGAGCACCATACCGCTGTACGCATCGGTGTCAATCACGGTTCACTCTCTGACCGCATCATGTCTCGCTATGGTGACACTCCAGAAGGCATCGTGGAGTCCTGCATGGAGTTTCTGCGTATCTGTAAGCGAGAGCAGTTTTCCAATGTCGTACTTTCTATCAAGGCCAGCAATACTGTTGTGATGGTGCAGTCAGTTCGCCTGCTTGTCAAGGCTATGGACCGTGAGGATATGCACTATCCGCTACATCTCGGTGTCACGGAGGCCGGCGAGGGCGAAGACGGACGTATCAAGAGTGCTGTGGGCATTGGTGCACTTCTTACTGAAGGTATCGGTGACACCATCCGTGTCAGCCTCTCTGAGGAACCCGAAGCAGAAATTCCAGTGGCAAAAAAACTGGTCGCAGGAGTTAGCGTTCACGTTGACGTTCACGTTGAGAACGACACACTCGTTCTCTCTCTCAACGAGGATAATCCCGATGATGTAGCCATCTATGCTGCTATGTACGCTGGTGCACCTCTCATTGATGGTAAGGCCAAGGAACTCATTATATATAATAAGGGAGAAGAGATTAGCAATTCTCTTTCAACTATCCGCTCCAGTTCTGCTGGCTCGCAAGGCGAGAACTATCAACTTTCAACTAATATTCTTCAGGCTGCAAGAGTGCGTTTCACTAAGACGGAGTATATTTCCTGTCCAGGTTGTGGTCGTACCCTTTATGACCTTCGTGGTACTATCGCACGCATCAAGGCTGCCATCGGCGAGGAGGCAAAGAATGATACACGATTCAAGACTCTTAAGATAGGTATCATGGGTTGCATAGTCAATGGTCCTGGAGAGATGGCTGATGCCGATTACGGCTACGTGGGTGCAGGCCCCAATAAGATATCTCTCTATAAGGGAAAAGTGTGCGTGGAGAAGGCAATACCAGAGGCTAACGCAGTAGAACGATTAATAGAATTTATAAAACAAGATTTAGTATGACAATACAAGAAGCATTTGCAGAAAAACTGCTCGCCGTAAAGGCAATTAAGTTGCAGCCTAACGACCCATTCACATGGGCGAGTGGCTGGAAGTCACCCATCTACACTGACAACCGTCAGACACTGGCCTACCCACAGTTGCGTTCATTTGTCAAGCAGGAGTTGGTGCACCTCGTGCACACTGAGTTTCCAGAGGCAACAGCCGTTGCAGGTGTAGCAACTGGTGCTATAGCACAAGGTGCTCTCGTAGCTGATGAACTCGAGCTACCTTATTGCTACGTGCGTCCTAAACCAAAAGACCATGGCATGGGTAACCAGATAGAGGGCTCACTGCCAGAGGGTGCCAAGGTCGTAGTCATCGAAGACCTTATTTCTACAGGTGGTTCTTCTCTCAAGGCCGTAGATGCTCTGCGAAAGGCAGGCTTTGAGGTTGTTGGTATGGTGGCTAGCTATACCTACGGATTCCCCATAGCGGAGGAAGCTTTCAAGGAGGCTGGAGTTCGCCTTGTTACCCTGTCCGACTATGAGCACACTACAGCTATAGCCGCTAAGACGGGCTATATAAAGGAGGAGGACCTTGCGGTTCTCGCAGAGTGGCGTAAGAGTCCGAACACATGGAAGCAGTAAATGAAAAAAGCTCACCAGACGGTGAGCTTTTTTATTGATTACTCTGTAGGAGGCTCGGGAGCATTCATTGGACACGGGCATTTAGGGAAATCGCCCTTGTGGTGCTTGTGGTGTTTGTGGTGCATGCCGTGATGTGGCATGCCCTTCTCTGCAACTGCTGTCTCAAGATATTTAATATAGGTGTCAGTACCAAGCAGTTTGTGCACTTTCTTGTTGTATGCCTCACGATCCTTGCAAAGGGTAGTATCCTTGTGGAGTTCCTTTACTTTTTCGATGGTTACAGAATCAACTCCAGCTTTCTTCATGGCATGGAGATTAGCCATGCAGTGCATCTTTGGTTTGTGAGGACCTTTTTTGAAGTCCGGACGTTCATTACATTGTGCGATAGCACCCATAGAAAGGAGCGCGAAGCTCATCATCATAATAACCTTTTTCATTGTCTTTTAATTTTTAATCATTAATATTTAATCTAACTTATGTCTGATTTCTGAGTGCAAAGTTAGTGCAAAATAGACAATGACAAAAGGATTATTTCCCTAAACCATGCGTGGGAAATCCCTATCTTTAGATGGGGGATGTACTATCTTATAATTTTGCGTCCTCCGTCTATCACGAGGCCTCGGGCGTTATTATTGACGCACTGACCAAAGAGATTGTATATTGACGCACTTGCGGGGCGATAGGGACTTGATGTGGATGTTATATTGGATACGGCAGTACTTTCAGGTACGAAATTGAAACCGAAAATCTTTATTTTTGTTGACTCACCAAAGAGGTAATACTCACTACCTTTCTTTACATTGAAACGAATATATCCTGTATATTCACCCTTGCTTATAGCATTGCCAGAGTTTATTGTCTTTCCTCCTGCTGAGAAACCCTGTGCTGTCCCGTCCTCAGTTACAAATACCTTTTTATTAGTAAATACGTAACTGGCTATATACAGAGTACCATCAGCGGTTGGCGAAAATACATAGAAGGTGCCCTTTGTGGGAACTTTTTTGCTTGAGGCATAGCGTTGGCCGTTGTCGTCAACAGGATTTACATTGCCTCCTGCGAGATTACTGAACCCCTCATTTTGCATAGCGTTGGTCGCTACTACTGACCACTGTCCGTCATTGCCATAGGTCATAGTGATATCGTCACAGGTTATCTTTTTACCATTATAAACGTTTTCGCCATCAGCGATGACGTAACTATTGCCCTCTATGAGACTTGGTATTTCTGGGTCAGAGGGTTCATCGCCACCTGTATCTCCACCACTCTCACTTCCATAGAGCGTTGCACCAGCATGAGTGCTTACTTCGGTAGGGATGACATTGTTGTCCGTAACCGTATATGTATAAGGTACGGTTACGGTGGTGCCAAAGGACTCCACACTACCACCCTCTGTGGCATAGTTAGTGTTTTTCCAAGTCACAGCTGTCGCCCCTGATTGTCCATAGTAATTTTTTACACCCTTGCCAAAGTAGTTGCCTTCGATGAGAAACTCGGAATTTATGCGTGGGTTGATGCAGTGGCCACCCTTGGTAGCTGTGTAGTAATTGTTTAGCATGTGTATCTTACCCACGCGACCCATCGGCATACGGGCACGACAACCGTTACCCCAGTGGCAGAAGGCGAAGGTGGTATTGAGATAACCAGTGGTTTCGCTGTCACTACTACCTATTAGATTGGTGTTCTGGTGCATGTAGGAACGAGAGGTGTAATCAAAGGTACACCATGAGACGGTATTGAAGTCAGATTTCTGCGTAATGTCAAAATTTCCATCCATTCCATCGAGGAAATCACAGTGATCCACCCAACAATGCTTCGTGCCACCATAAAATGATACCAAGTCTGCGCCACCAACGTCGATAGAGCCTGGGCCTTGAAACTTCAGATTGCGTATGATGATGTTTTCGCAACCACTGAAAGAGAATACGCCCGAGGAACGATACTTCTCATCGTTATCGCCTGTCATCTCTATGATGATCTTGCGGGTGTTATATTCTGCCTCTTCCTTGACTGTGGTGCCGTTAGGCAGTTTTCCACCGCCACCGCTAGTGCTCATAGAGGGAACTCCTGCAGCATCGAGAGCAGCAAGAATCTCCTGTGTGGCATACCATGTGGTGCAGAGTTTGGCTCCATTGATACCCAACAGAGTCTTGTTCTTGATTTCACTCAGACCTATACTGCTACTAACGATAAAGTCGCCATTAGAACCATCAAAGATAATAACGCTATAGGTTTTTATGGCATCGAAGATGGCATTTTTCATATCACTACCTGTGGAGGAGAGTGTGATTACCTTGCTTGAACTCACTCCAGTGACAGGATAAGTGTAGCATCCACCACCGGTGATGCTGTATGTGGTGTTTTGAGTACGTGACGATACAGTACAGAATCCGAAGGGTTTCTGCTGGTCATAACTGCTCTGTGCAAATGCTGAGCATGATACTGCCAGCATTGCTATTAAAAACATTTTAGTTAGTTTCATGGTGCAAAGTTACAACTTTTTTTCGTACCTTTGCACCATCAAACGAAAAAAGTAAGGTATATGACAAAATACGAAAGTGGAATAAAGCAGATAGCGGCTCCAGTGGAGCTGGTATATCAGAAGTTGAGCAATTTGGAAAATCTGCGTCCTCTTATAGAGAATGCGCAGAATAATGCTCAGAGTAATGCACAACTTGCGGAGGCGATAGAGAAACTGAAGGATGTAAGGCTGACCCCAGACAGCATTGCTATCCCTGCGCCGATGGTTGGCGAGATAGCCTTGCGTATCATAGAGAGAGAGGAGAACAAGACTATCAAGTTTGAGACCGAGCAGTCGCCCATTCAGGCAAATATGTGGATTCAAGTCCTGCCAAGTACTAATGATGACGGTACAAAGATGAAACTCACGCTGAAAGCAGACCTCAACCCTATGGTGAAGATGATGGTAGGTTCTAAAATTAGCGATGGAATCGATAAGTTTGCTGATATGCTGGTTTTAGCGCTGGGGCGTCAAGGCTGAATTAAAGAAGTCAATACACTGACGGAAGAGGTGGTAGCGTGAGTTGCCACCTCTTATACTATGGTTGCGATGAGGATAGATTACTTGTCTGAAATCCTTATCGTATTTTATCAGCGTATCAACATACTCTGTGGTATTGCGAAAGTGCACATTATCATCAGCCATACCGTGACAGAGTAGCAGTTTGCCATGCAGTTTATCAGCACGACTCAGCGGACAGTCATCATAACCTTCAGAATTCTCCAGTGGGGGGCGCATGTATCGCTCGGTGTAGATGGTATCGTAGAAACGCCAAGAAGTAGGCGGAGCGATGGCGATGCCAGCAGCAAAGCGGTTGCTTCCATCAGACATAGACATGAGGGTGTTAAAGCCTCCAAAACTCCATCCCCAGATAGCGATGCGATTCTTATCGACAATTGCTTGCTCGGCAAGCCATGCTGCTGTAGCCACCTGATCCTGCGATTCCAGTTGACCAAGACGGAGATAGGTACACTTCTCAAAGTCCGAGCCACGTCCACCAGTGCCTCTGCCATCTACGCAGACACAGATATACCCCAGTTGACACAGATACTGCTCCATTGCTGCTCCTTGGCCACACATGCCTATGCCCCATGCATTGCGCACCTGTTGATTGCCTGGTCCTCCATACTGATACATGATGACGGGATGCTTTCCCTCACTCCTAGGAACAATCATCCAACCATTCAGGGTAACTCCGTCTGGTGTGGTGAAAGAGAAAAGTTTGCGCTCACCAAACTGATATTCCTTAAGTTTTGCCTTTAGTTTGCTGTTGTCAATGAGGAGGGAGTCAACCTTTGACCCCCTTGAACCCTTTGAACCTTCTATGGTATGGCGGTGCCAAACCATGGGAGGTGTGTTTATATCGCTCCATGTATGAACAAAACTGCCGAAGTCATCGGTAAAAACGGCTGTGTTCCATCCTGCCTGAGGGGTAAGGCAACTGGTGCGTCCGTCCTTAGTAGTAGCATAGACCTGCAACTCCGTAGCGCCCCGTTCGTGGGAGGTGTAGTAGGCAGTCTGCGTGCGCTCATCGTAGCCATAAACATCTGCCACATCGTATTTTCCCTTGGTCAGTTGATTCAACAACTGCCCCTTCATATCGTATAGATACAGGTGCATCCACCCACTTCTGTCGCTGGGCAGGAGGATGTGCTTATGGGTTACCACCATACCACTGATGGCTTTCTCCTTTATGTATTTAGGAGAAGTGTCGGTCATGATTTGTTGGCAAGAGCCTGTAGAAGCATCGCAAGTGTATATACGGAGCGTGTCCTGACGGCGATTGATGGTGCACACCACCACTTCGCTTCCACGGCTTTCGGTGATGCGGGGGATATAGTCGTCATGGCGTATAGGCAAGGCTATCTGCATAGTCTTGCCACTACTGAGAGAATAAGTATGTAGTGTGACAACGGAATTGCGCTGACCTGCCAACGGGTATTTATAGGTATAGTCATCAGGGATGGTGACGCTTGGCACCTGACTCTCATCATAGCGCACCCAGACGAGGTGGCGACCGTCAGTGGTGAAGGTCATGGAACGACAGAGGGAAAATTCCTCTTCATTGACCCAGTCGGGGATGCCATTGATGATGCTGTCGCGACGGCCGTCAGTAGTGACTTGAGTTTCCATACCGCTCTTTATGTCTGCAAGGAAGATATTGTTCTCCCTTACATAGGCTATCTTCTTGCTGTTGGGAGAGAAGAGTGGAACCTGAACGGAGGTTAGTGTATAGAGTGTATGGCTGGTATTCGCTTCGCAAACCTGATAATCGGCTGTGAAAGAGTGGCGGTATATCTGCTGTCTGTTGCTTTCCCTAAGATAGCAGCGACCATCGGGACTTACTATGCTGTCACCCTTTTTGTCGCTCCATATCTCGGCACGCAGTGTACCATTGGTAATATCTCGCAGTGTCAGACTCTTCTGGGCATCGCTTGCTATCACCGATGCCAGTAGTGCTGTAAGGTATAGGAGATGTCGTACCATCTTTTATTTTCTTAGCATGGATGTCGGGATGCCCATCTGTTCACGATACTTTGCTACGGTACGGCGTGCTATGGGGTATCCCATCTTTTTCAGTTCGGCAGCGAGTTGTATGTCGCTCAGCGGTTCGCCTTTCTTCTCACCTTCTATCAGTGAGCGTAGCGCACTCTTTATTTCCCTAGTGGAGACCTCCTCGCCATTGCCAGTGTCAAAGGCCTTGGAGAATAGCGACTTCAATTGTATGATGCCCCATGGCGTATCAGCGTATTTGCTGTTGCAGACGCGTGAGACGGTAGAGATGTCCAGTCCTGTATCCGCTGCCACATCGTGTAGCTTCATAGGTTTCAAGTCGCTGTCATCGCCAGAGAGGAAGTAGGCTCTCTGTCTCTTGAGCAAAGCTCTCATCGTGAGGCGCATGGTATGCTGGCGCTGCTTGATGGCCTCAATGTACAGCGAGGCACGGTTTACCTTCTGCTGAGCATAGACGAGCGCCTCCTTGTCGCGTCGTGACATAGAGGTGGGATTCTGACGATATGCTGCTATCATCTCAGTAAACTCCTGCGAGATATGTAGATCGGGCACGCGACCTCTGGTGAGAGAGAATGATAGATTTCCCTCTTCGTCGCTCTGCACGATGAAGTCTGGCGTCACCTGCTGCACGTTTCTACCCATCGTCTCACCCAGTGCGGCACCAGGACGGGGATTGAGTTTTCTGATTTCTGCGAGCACTTCCTCGGATGTAGTCTCGCTGATGTCCAGTCGCTTCTGTATCTTATCCCACCGCCTGTGCGTAAAGTCTTTGTAGCACTCGTCTATCACACGATGCATTAGTTTCGTGATAGGTGTCGGTTTTTTGCGGAATATCTGTATCAACAGGCATTGTTGGAGTGACTGTGCTCCTATGCCGGCAGGGTCAAAGGATTGCAGGACGGTGAGCACTCGTTCTATCTCATCCTCGGATACATCTATATACTCATGAACGGCGATTTCATCGCTCAATTGTGCGAGGTCTTTGCGTAGCAGACCATCTTCATCGAGGTTACCGATGAGATATTCCATAATCATCTCCTGACGTTCTGTGAGCGAGTGCTCATGTACTTGGTCGTGCAGATAGTCGTAGAAAGAGGTAGCTTCGCCAAACACTTTCTCCTCTTGGTCGGCATCGGGGTCGTGATTAGGATTGCGGTTGAGGTTAGGGTTGATATCCTCCATGCGGTCGTCCCTGTCCAGACTGTCGAGCACTTTGTCGAGTTCGTCCATTCGCTCATCCTTCTCTTCATAGTTCTCGCTCGCATTCTCGTTATCGTCCCCGATAACGTTCTCCGAAGGAGTCAGTGCCGGATTCTCGTCTATCTCCGTCTGCACATTCTGCTCAAACTGTGCTATGGGCATCTCCAGCAGGCGTATCGTCATCACCTGCTGAGCATTGAGTCGTTGCTGCTGCTCCTGCGCCAGCTGTTGTGCTTGTATTTGGGTATTTTTAAGTTCTTGTGCCATTGTTTTTGCAAAATTACAAACTTTTTATTAACTTTGCAAGCGATATGAAGATAATTTACTTTCACGGCTTCGCCTCATCGGGTGCTTCGGGCACGGTTCAGTTATTGCGCCGTCTGTTGCCTGATGCAGAGGTTATAGCCCCCGACATCCCCGTAGAACCACTTGACGCACTGCCCTTTCTTAAGGAAATCTGTGCGCAGGAACAACCCGACTACATCATAGGAACCTCGATGGGTGGTATGTATGCTCATCAGATGCGTGGCTATCATAGTGCTACGACGGGATTACCCACGAAGATTATCTGTGTCAACCCTGCTGTCAACATGTCCACAATGAGTCACGTGCTCAAGACTGGCGAACATAAGTTTCTCAATGGCCGCAAGGACAATCAGAAGACTTTTCGCATCACTCGCGACATCATACAGCATCACAATCAGATAGAGCGCCAGCAGTTTAAGGATATCAGTGATGAGCACAGGCAGAATGTATGGGGACTCTTTGGTATCCATGACAAAACCTGCAATACCTACGGCCTCTTCTCCAAGAACTATCCGCAGTGCTCACGCTTCGATGGCGAACACCAACTGAATGAGAAAGTTCTAAAAAAAGTCGTCATACCGATGATTATTTAAAAATTTTTATTAACTTTGCACGCTATGAAGAAATTATTATCCATATTGTTAACGTTTACGTTAGTGTTTCCGTTCACAATGTCAGCTGACAATGTGACTATCCGCATCAAGGCGATGCGTTGTGAGGAGTGTGCTCACAAGGTGGGCAAGGCCCTCAATGCACAGCCAGGTATCAATTCTTTGGACTTCAATCTGGAGCGCCGTACTGTGACGGTGGACTACGACCCCGCTCTCATCAGTACTGACAGCATCAATGCCATACTGAAGAAGACAGGGCGCTATCAGCCATCAGTGTACAATCCTAATGATGTCATTCGCAAGGCGATGGGCTTGCAGGTAGAGGAGATGCAGAGTATGGATGACCTGATACGCATAATGAATAATCTTTATAAGGTGGAGGGCATGGACAGCGTGGTTCCTCATTTGGAACAACACTGGGTATTTGTGCGCTACGATGCCAACCGTACTGACCGTGCTACCATCATATCATCTCTCATGAAGGGTGGCTTCACCCCTGTGGCCCATTACACAGACAGTCGTATCAGCCACGCCTACTTCAAGTTCTCCCCAGCGGGTGTAGATGCAGAGGGGGCTGCTGAGGAGGTTCTCGCCCTCGATGGCGTCGATGATGTGTGCTACAATCCACAACTCGGTTCGCTCGCTATCACCTATCTCAACGACCAGATAAGCAAAGAGAAGTTGGAGGAGGAGGTAAATCAATTGTTGAAATAGTATGAACAGACTTTTTAGAATACTGTTGGTAATTGTAATTGTCAATTGTCAATTTTCAATTGTCAATTCAGCATCCGCTTCTGACATCAACCTCACCGTGACCGATGCCCAGAACAAGGAAGCTATCATTATGGCAACGGTGCAGCTGAGCCCATTGGGACAGTATGCCGTGACGGACTACAATGGTAAGGCACTTATCCGGAATATCCCTGAGGGCAACTACACCCTTACTGTATCGTATGTGGGCTATGAAACCTACACCACCAACGTCCTGCTGAAGGGCAAGGACCTCAATATGGACATCAAACTCAGTGGCACCTCGCTGATGCTCCGTGAGGTCAGTGTGACTGCCAAGCAGAATGCCTCAGGCACCTCTACGGCAAGCATCATTGGCCGTCAGGCCATCGATCACCTGCAGGCTTCCTCTCTGGCTGATGTGATGCAGCTTGTGCCAGGGCAGGTAATGAAGAATAGTGATTTGACATCATCAACAGCTAACAGGCTTCAGTTACGTGTCGCAGGCGAAAATGCATATGATAACAACGCAGCCTTTGGTACTACGGTGGTGATGGATGGTGTACCTATGTCCAATAATGCGGAAATATCAACAAATTCAGATGCCAGCGCGGATAATACTATAGGTACAGACTTGCGTAATATCGCTGCTGACGATATCAATGAAGTGGAGGTCGTTCGTGGTATTCCGTCAGCCGAGTATGGCGATCTCACCAGTGGAATGGTCATAGTACACACCAAGGCTGGTGTCACCCCACTGCAACTGAAGGCAAAGGTGAATCCTGCACTTCTGAACACTTCGGTTAGCAAGGGTGAGAACTTTGGTAAGGCAGGTATCTTCAATGCCAGTTTCGATTACGCACAGGCATGGGGCGATCCTCGTGAGAAAGCAAAATCATTTCATCGCTACACAGGTTCGCTGGGTTGGAGCTACGACATCAACCCTCGCTGGAATATCAATACCAAGCTGCGCTATGTGATGGCAAAGGACTGGGATGGCGATGATCCTGATCGACAAGCTACAGGTAAAGAAACAAAAACAAAGAACCAAAATTTCTCCCTGACGCATAATGGAAAGATACAGATTGAGAAGATGTTAGCCCGTACGCTGAGTTACACTATCGGTCTGTCACTCAATTACAATGACACCAAGGAGACGGGCGATGCAGAAATAGGCTCAAATGGCTACTATCCTCTGATAACAATGCGCGAAACAGGTTATTATACTATCCCTTACTTTACGAGGGAAGATATGTATCAGACAACATCATACCGCGAGAGCCGTCCTGCTAGCCTCTATGCAAAGATTAACGATAGTTTCTACTTCAAAACAGGCAAGATACGTCAAACCTTCAAGGTGGGTGCTGAGTATCATTATGACTGGAATAGTGGCAGGGGCACATATAATGAAAACGAGGAACGTCCGATGAAATTCAACGCAGATGGTCAACGTCCACGAGCTTATAGCGATATTCCTGGCTTACACCAGATAGCCGCCTATGCAGAAGACCAGTTTGTGTGGACTATAAATAAGGTAAACCGCCTGCGTGCTACCTTCGGTCTGCGCTTCACAGCGCTGCAACCCTTTGCTGATGTAGCTACCACAGCTCTCTCTCCACGTCTCAACCTCTCGTTCTCAGCTACCAAATGGCTTGATATACGTGCTGGCATTGGTCTTAACTCCAAGACTCCTGGTTTGAACTATCTGTATCCAGACAAGAATTATAGTGACAAGCCTGCGTCGCCCGAGAATACCAATAATAAGAACATAGCGTATCACACTCAGGTTTATCAGGTGGAGTTCTCAAAAGGACTTAAAAATGCCACAACCACAAAGGGGGAATTAGGCTTTGATATCCGCCTGAACAATGGAAAGAAACTTAGTGTATTGGGATATATAGACAGTACACCAAATGGTTTTGATAACGTATCTGAATACTTCACCTATACAGCGAATTATTATTCCAATTCCGCAATGACAGGCGACCCTACAAGATCAAGTATTTACTTTATGTCTAAAGGTTCTTACGGAAATGGTAAGCACACTATTAATAGAGGTATAGAGATAGACATGGATTTTGGTACGTGGAAGGCTCTGCGTACATCATTCTACTTAAGCGGAGCATTGCAGGAGTCAAAATGGTGGTCAACAGAATCAAAAGTAGAGAGTCTTAAGAGTTCATTACTACCAACGTCCTATTCAGAGGCTAAGACAACCCCATTTAAGGTAGTATTCCCTAACGGGCTTGATGGGGAATACAGCAAGTCGCGCCGTATCATAACTACTCTGCGTACAGTTACCCACATTCCCGAACTCCGCATGGTGGCTTCGCTTACCACGCAGGTGATATGGCATAACTGGAGTTTCACTTACAATCAGGATACTACGCCAATGGGCTGGCTTGACACACAGTGCAACTATCATGAGATAACGAAGGATATGCTCTATGGTTATTTGGGCATGGATGCCAAGTATTATGCTACGAGAGCAGAGGCTGCTGCAGCTGGTCAGGATTGTGTTGGGATATACGAACTCAGTACACCGACACAGAATAAGAACGATGAGTCTGACCCTATCGTGTGGAATACACAGCTACGACTGACTAAGGAGTTTGGAAAGTTGGGAGGTCTATCATTCTTTGTTAATAATTGCCTCTACTACGAGCCCTATGGCAAGAACCGTAGTTATAACAGGACGCGCTCCCAGAGAAATGAGGGTACATTCAGTTTCGGAGCAGAATTGTATTTCAACCTTTAGTATAAAGTATAGAGTATAAAGTATAATGAAGATTCTAAAGAATATAGGAAAACTGTTATCGTTATCGTTAACGTTAACGTTGGTCGCTTGCGTTGATTACAATGATGAGAGTAGACTCATAGATGTCAAGATTCAAGTGGCAGCACCTTCAGAATACAAGGCTGGAGCGACACCTGGTAAACAACTGGTAACCCTGAAAAGGGGCAATGTGTCAAGAACTGCTACAACCAATGAGGATGGACTAGTTGTTTTTGAAGCTTGCGCACCAGATGTATATGATGTTTCCGTCGCATGGACTCTGTCTTCTACAGAGTATTACGAGAAGACCGGAATAAATGACCCAGATCATGCATACATCGTAACAGCATCTCTGAATGAGCAGTCTATAACGGAAAAATACGAAGAAACGCCCCTACAACTGACACCAGCAATGGCAGAAGGATCTCCTCTGGTAATCAGTAAGATTTATTGCGCAGGCTCAAAACCATATCCTCAATATGGTACAAAGAACTATCTTGTAGGAAAATACTTCGAGATATACAATCAAACTGACGAAGCAATCGATATAACAGGTATGTATATTGGTTTACTAGATAGTACAAATCCACAGCCATGGACTCTTGAAAATCTTGTAGCTGATGCCACAATACAGGGCTCTGCCGTAGTGGTGAAACAGGTGTTTCGCATACCAACAGATAAGACATATAAGTTGGAAGGAGGAAAGAGCATAGTGCTCACTAACAGCGCTATAGACCATAGCTATGTGAGCGATTATGAGCAGAATCTTTCTGATGCTGATTTCGAACGAGAGGGATATAATGACAAGATGGAGCACAATCCAAACGTACCGAAACTTGAAATGGTATATACAGCGTCAAGTGGACTTACCTCTATGAATTTATCTCAGAGCGGTCCGTGCGGCATAATTATATTCCGTACCAACGACGACGTTACCACATGGCCAAAAACATATGGCTATGGCAAGGTGTCAGGAACTCAGACTTACCTTCTCGTGCCAAATAATGTCATAAAAGATGGAGTAGATTACTTGCAGTATGATGCCAATACATCAAGTGGCGCAGATATCGCAACTAAGCGTCTTTATAGTAGCATTGATGCAGGTTGTACACACATCAGCGCGAAGAGTGGATACACGGGTGAGACTGTGTATCGCAAGACACTCAGCATTGCCAGTGGTGGGCGAAAAATCCTCATGGATACCAACAATAGCAGCAATGATTTTCAGGTTTCAACAACTATTAAGGTAAGGGAATACGATGATGCAGAATAGTATAAAGTATAAGGTCATATTGATAATCATAATTCTCAATTCTCAATTGTCAATTATCAATTGGGTAAACGCTCAGGAGTCAGTGGGCACTTACCGATATTCTGATGCTACCCAGTTGTGGCGTCAGTCAGACAATGCTGCAGGACTGGGCATTGACACTACCCGCAATCGTGGCTATGCACAGATAGGCTATGAGCACCATAGTGGCGACTACACTCGTGTGCAGGAGGGGCAGCGCACCAACCAACTGCGATTCCTCACGGAGCGTTATCAGAAGATAGGCAAGTATCTCTATGGTTATGGTTGTTTCAACTTTGACTATGGTAGGGTTAACGACCGCTCTTGGAGTGATGTGAGACATACGTACAACTCCAATCCCTACATTCCAGGCAGTGACATAAAGGGAAAGTATGATTTTCAGGACTTCAACTTCACTGCTGCCCTTGCTTCTGTGAAGATTAAGAATCACTGGAACTTCGGCCTGAAGCTTGACTACATGACGGGTGACCTCTCTCGTCTGCGCGATCCTCGTCCTCGTAATCTCATACTGGAATATAAGATTACCCCTGCTGTTACATATTCCTTTGGCAAAAATACCATTGGACTCTCTGGTAATTATCATCGTCGTAAAGAGAAGATAACTGGAGTGAAGGTAGCAAATGAGGGGGATACCAAAACCTATTATGATATGACAGGTTTAGAACATGTCACATCTATGATAAGCGGATTTGAAGGTTACAAGCGTCAGTGGGTAGATCACCGCTTTGGTGGCGAATTGACATATGGTTATAACGAGAACGATAACGGGAACGGTCATTACCAACTCCTCGTCGCTGCCAAGATAGAGCGTGGCGCAGAAGACTTGATGGGACAGCACGAACGTCAATATGCAAAGTATATTGACTACAAATACGGCCTGAACGTGATGAATCGTCTGCAGAGAGGCAGAATCCTTCATGAGGTTGATGTCAGAATAGGCTATGACCAGGGCTATTCCGATGAATATCGTCAGAAGGAGATAAAGGAAAACGTAAAAATTGCACCTGACCGTATAGTGACAGAAACATATCGACTCGACGATGGGACATTGGAAACAAAGGAAAGAGTTATCTCAGGTCAGACAATTTCCCAAACATACTATGAGACCCAACTCATCATGAAGAAGCGCTATCAGGTAAATGTCTTCGACCTCGACATCCACTATCGCCTCAATTTCTTGAACCCTTCCCAACTGGGAGGGGCAGGGGTAGGCTCTTACATAGGCCTCCGCTTCGCCATGCAGGATGTTCGCAACAAGTACCTGTTGCCCACCTCCACCCTGCGCTACAACTCCTTCGACACGACCCTCGAAGGCGGTCTCTCAGTGCTGAAAGGTCGTCTGTGGTTTGACGGAGCACTCACATATCGTGGAGTGGGGAAGGCAGAACTCAATCTTGATGACCCAACTACGCCCTATGCAGTCAACGTGCTCATTCCTGATATGACGTACTACGGAGAGAAGTTCGTTAAGGGCTCACTCGCCGTCACCTACAATTTCCCTATCAGGATAAAGGGCAAGACCACCTCATGGTATGTGAAGGCCAATGGCGACTGGCTCAAGACCAACACCCATCGCCATGCAGCCTCTGCTGCCATCACTCTCGGAATATACAACTAATCTAAATAATTAACCAAAAATTTTATCATTATGAAAATTTCTACAACGATGAAATCGCTGGCTCTCGTAGCAGGTTTGATGATGGCAAGTAATGCCAACGCGACCATTGCTTATAATAAGGTAAGCTCTGGTGACCTCGTTATCAGTAAGGTGTACTATTCAGGTTCACAAAAGACAACGGGTTCTGGTAACTATACAACGGATCAGTACATTGAAATATACAATCAGCGTGATGAGGACGTTGAGATACAGGGAATGTACATTGCACTGTTTGAGACAGAAAACAAGACATATGCTTATACTTTAGAAAATATAGAAACAGATCCTACCGTTAAGGCTGCTCTTGGTGGAAAATTGGTGGTAAAGCAGATTTTCCAGATTCCTACGGATAATACTTATACCATCGGCGCAGGTAAGTCTGTCATTATCTGTAACAGTGCTATAGACCATACCGAACTTGCTGCGGCTGGTCATAATCTCTCAGGTGCTGATTTTGAGGTAAAGACAACGAATACAAGCTACACACACAATGACGCTGTTCCTGCTATGAATCTTGTCTATGCGGCTTTTTCTAATGTGGACTATATGTATTTTGTTCCTTCAGGCTTGAGTTCTGCAGGTGTAATGTTGCTCAAGAACAATGCTTCTTCAGTCGTTACTGCGGAGGACAAACTTGTTACTCCTTTTGGAAAAACAAGTACCACAAAGTATGCACTTGCAAATCCTTATTATTCTATAGATGTGGTGGAGATTATAGGAAATAATGCAACAAGTGGTATAGATGCTACGCTGAAACGCGTAAGTGACACCTATGATAAAGGTATAGCTTCTACAGTAGGTACAGGTGCTAAGATTGGCGAGACCGTTTATCGTAAGACTGCATTCGTAATGCCTGATGGCCGCAAGGTGCTCTATGATACCAACAACTCTACCACTGACTTCACCTCAAGCACTACCATTCAGCCTCGCGCTTATGATGATGAGGAATCAGGTCTCAGCACATCATCTATCACTATCCCAGCTTCAGGCTACCTGCTCTTCCAGCCGGAGAAGTCTTTCTATGGTCCTGATAATGTTGTATTTACCTATATCACAGCCACAACTAAGGACAAGACCGATATCACATACAATGAGTGTCAGGGCAAGACCAATCTCTTTGACGGTAGCACATACATAGCAGTTGGTAAGCCTGGCACGTATGATGTAACTTTTAGTGAGGCACAGGCAACAAAGAGAGTAACCTCTAATGCCCTTACCTATGCTACAGAGGACAATATAGAACTGACGGGCAGTAAGAAAACTCGCTCTATCTACACATTCTACACCAATACTGAAAAGACGGGCTTCCAGCGTGTCCCAAAGACTACAGAGGATTTGTATAATGTAGCTGACTTTACAGGTAAAGAAGGTGTTGACCGCCTCTATCTTGAGCTTACAACGACTGCTGTAGCAGCATTCTGGGAGGCAAATGGTGCTACAAGTGCTGAAAATTTCGACAATATCGTATGGCATGGGACAACTCCAGAGGCTACCGCCGTTCAGGGCGTAAGCGAGCAGAAGGCTGAGGCAGTGAAGACTGTCAAGGTCATCAGCAAGGACGGCATCCAGATAGGCAACTATAACATCGCTGGTCAGCGTGTAAAATAAAAAAATATAAGATATAATGAAGAAAGTATTAATAGCACTTTTAATTTTCAATTTTCAATTTTCAATTATCAATTTGGCTAACGCCGATGAGGTAATGAAGAAGGAGAACGGCGTGTACATCGTCAACACCACTACGCTCGGCAAGAAAGTGCGTGGCTACGTGGCCGACA
Organism: uncultured Prevotella sp.; assembly: GCA_905233245.1. GTDB lineage: Bacteria > Bacteroidota > Bacteroidia > Bacteroidales > Bacteroidaceae > Prevotella. Next base: position 52,441 of record CAJODK010000005.1, read on the forward strand.
CACCGCTGAAGATTTACATCGAGAAGGATAAGATAGTCAAGGTCGAAGCCCTCAAAAACCAAGAGACACCCAAGCACAATGCTAAGGTGAAGAAACTCTACCTCACCAAGTATGAGGGTATGAAGGTCAAGGACTTCAAGAACCAGAAGGTCGATGCTGTCACAGGCGCCACCTTCACCTCGGACGCTATGCGCAAGACCATCGAGCTCGGACTCGACTACTACAAGAAGCATAAGTAGTCCTCGTAATCCGACTTGTTTTATCTGCCCTAGCTTAGCAATAGACTTTTGTTGCTAAGCTAGGGACTTTTATTGCTCTGCTTTACACTTTTATTGCTTAGATGCTCTCCCTTGTTCCGTTTGTAGCGATGTTATCGCTACAATTACCCCCACCTGACCCCCACTTCAATTCTTCAATCCTTCAACTCTTAAGTGGGGGAGAAGTGGGGGAGAGCCATTTCTCCCCCACTCGCCTCCATCCAGCATTCATGTTTTGTCAAATACACATTCTGCGAGAAAAATTCGTAAAAATCCGTATAATCCTTGTTCAAAAAACCAAACACGGAAATTTACTCGAAGAGCCCTATTTCGCAACAATGAGATAATCTCCAAATTTTGCATAAAAAAGTCCGAGGGTATCCCCCTCGGACCTTATTGTTATCGTAGCGAAGCGTATCATAGGTCGTTAGACCGTATCGTAGTGGCTTGCCACGTATCGTACGAACATAGTTCGTTAATTACTTAACCTGCTGACCAGCAATGTTGTAGTTACCAATCTGGATGCCGTTAGCTGTGATAACCTTTACAGGAGCCTTAGCCTCAGCCTTAGCCTCAGCGATGCCAGCAACAGCTGAAGCAGCAGAAACAGTTACAGAACCAATAGCTGTTGCACCAGGAACAAATGCGAAACCATCACATGTTACCTTTGAACCAACTGCGAAGAAGTAGTATGTACCAGCATCAGCATATACTGGGAAGCCAACTACACCAAGACCATTGCCTTTCTGTGAGTCAGCCCATGTGTTTGTACCATAATTATCATCTGATGTTGGACGAATGCCAGTCATATCAGCAAGGAAGTAAGTACCAATAGTGGTGAAAGGATAGCTTGGATCCTGGGAGTAGTCAGCATAGCCATCTGCGTCACCAGGGAGACTTGCAGCATACTGGTTGCCGTCTGTCTGATAACCCATTACAAGGTCATAAGCCAACTGATCAGAAGATGTAGTTGCAGAGTATTCGCCCTCAAAAGCATAGTACTGCTTGTTAGCAGAAAGCTTAGAGAATACATAGAGGTAACCGTCTGCTGTTACGTCAAAACGGAAGATAGCATTATCAGTAGGTTGCTGAGTAGTTGCATTCTTTGTGTTTGTAGGGTTGCTCTGTCCCTGAATACCAGTAGCTAATGAAGAGAACTCTGTGCCATCAATTGTGATAGTCTTGAAGGCGTCATTCTCACCATTCATAGCAACAGCCTTGTAGTCACAGGCATAAGCTGCTTTCATAGTAACATTAGCTGAAGAACACAGTGTTGTACCAGCAGCAACAGAAACTGCTGAAGAACCGATACCAAGAGTCTCTACATCCATGAATGCGGACTGCATCTGTGCATTAGCTGTAAAAGCCATTGTAGCCATAGCTACGAGAGTAAAAATTTTCTTCATGATTTTAAAATTTTAAATTGTTAGAAAATGTTGTGAATAAAAAGAATTTTTGTTTTTATGCATGGCACGATGACCTAATGTCATCATGCCATGCTTTTAGTTTTATGGTCTTGTGCCCTCAAAAGAGTAAGTAGCTCCATATTTTTTTCGTCCAACCTTTATTTCGCCAGTATAGACGAATGTAACTATTCCGTTGAGAACTCTGCCAGAGACGGTCTTACCATAAGGATTTACACTATCGTATTTGTCACTTGTGCAAGAGAAGAAATAGCCATTTGTGGTAGACACTGCATTAACAGGTGCAGATTTAGACTCTTCACCAGAAATGTCAGGAATAGAAGAGGTTAAGCCAAGTACGTATTGAGAGACTTCCTTTAGGTCAACTGTACCATCGTGGGTCTCTGTAGTTTGTCCATCTGGTGTATCCACCGTCACGGTCCAAGTGCCACTGTAGGTTCCAGCGATATCCGCTGCTGGAGTGCTGGAAACGGGTGCTCCATCATCATCACCGCATGAAGTATAGAACGCAACGACCGACAGCATCAGTAGAGCATTATATAATATTTTCTTCATTTTGTTACTTATTTAAATAGATTAATAGCCTGGGTTTTGATCTTTCTCTGAGATACCAGTATTAGAACTTATCTCATTAGCAGGTATTGGACGATACCATTTTGGATTGCCATCGCTACCGATAATACTGCAAGCTGCGCTATTGTTATTGAATGCGTTGTAATACAGGACAAGCTGCTTAGTACGGCGGAGATCCTCCCAACGTGTCATCTCACCAAAAAGTTCAAGTGCACGCTCGTCAAGAATGATGTCTATGTCACGCAGAGTAAAGTTGTGAGTATATGCAGGATCATAAGATGCTAAACTCTGGATGTTGTCTGCCTTCGCACGTGTACGAATAAGATTGACATCGCTGAGATAATCCTCACCAAGCATCATCTTCGCCTCTGCACGAACCAGTATGATGTCACTCAAAGAAAGAATAACAACGTCACGATAGTTTTGCTTTCTGTTAGCTGACTTGTCTATATTGATATCATCCCACTTCTTACAAACCAAGCCCGTGTATGTACCATTACAGTTCTTCAGATATCCAGTGTAGGCACTTGTTACTGCATCAGTATAATAGTCCATAGCCTGTATCTGGCTCTCTGTCAGGCTCGTCTGAGACGCACCACAGAGATAGTAGCCTACCTTGTCGGTAGAACCAGATCCGTCGCCCATACGCACTACAAGTGCTTTACCAGCCTGGTACTGAGACATGTGCTCATTGAAGTCTGCTATAACTTCTGCATTTGTGTAATATGGAGGCAGGAAGCGATACTTGATACCTGCACTCTTCTTCTCATCGTCTGTGTAGTTATAGTAGCCATAATAACCAGATTTAGCATCGCTTGCTGAATACAGATAGAGAGTGGTCATAAACGTAGCCTCCCAACGCTCATCGCCCTCTGTATAAAGGGCAAGCATCTTCTTTGTGGGGTTGTCACCATGATTCATCAGTTTCTGACCATTGTCAGCAGAGCCATAGTATCCACAGAAGTTCTTTTCCATCATATGGCCAGCAGAGAGTTCTGTACCTGCATCAGCAGATATTGCTCTGTCGTACTGTATAGAGAAAAGTTCTTCGCTGTTACCCTCATTAGTCTGCAACCACTTTTTCTCGTAGCTGTCAACCAACGCACTCTCACCACCAGCCTGTGTTACAGCATTAGTTGCATACTCCTTGGCTGTTGCAAAGTATTGATGGGTGTCTCCAGAGAAAGAATAGGTTCCCTGAGCAGCATCGGTGACAGTCACGTCAACGTCCCATCCAGCAGCAAGAGCAATCTTTGCTGTAAGGGCAGCTACGTTAGCCAGTGAGGCATGTCCCTCATGATTTGTAGCTGGGATAGAAGCGCTTGCATACAGACTTTTCATGTCACTTAGTATAAAATCATATACCTCCTGAGCAGGAGTACGTGGATAATTACGCTCTGAGGTGGTAATCGGTTTTGTAATCAATGGCACACCTCCAAACTGCTGCAGAAGATTATAGTAACAAAGAGCTCTTGTAAAACGTGCGTCTGCATCCACCTGACTACCACTGTTATCAATTGCTGCATTAGCATTGTTAATGGCGTCATAGCATGTAGCATAGAACGTTTTTACTGCATCCTCATTGCTTGGCGTGAGTGTATAGGCATAAAACTTCTCGCCTGTACCATCTCCACTCTGGTTAATGTATATATCTGTACCCTTTACGAGCATACCAAGCATGTCGCTTCCTTCATAAATGGATCTGAGCTCGTAGAAAGCCTGATTGCGACGTTGCTCAGGCGTAATCTGAGAATCGTCTATGTTAGACCTGTTCTGCTTTGAGCCGTCAAGGAAGTCTGAACAACTCGTCAGAGAAACCCCTGCAAGAAGAACAGAAGCGAATGAAATTATAATTTTACTTTTCATTTTTCTTGAACGTTTATAGGTTTTTAGAACTTAATGCTTGCACCAAGCTGATAGGTAACAGTACTTGGAACATCCTTGCTGTTAGAAGCACCCGCCCATTCAGGATCGAAGCCCTTATAGCCAGTAAATGTGAATGGGTTTGTTACAGTAAAGTACAGACGCAGGTATGAACAGCCCCATGATGAGAGCCAACTCTTTGGGAATGTATAACCCAAGGTCATATTCTTACACTTTACGAAGGTACCGTTAACTACTGCAAGAGAATATTCCTCATCGGTGTCCTGGCCTATATACTTGTTAATCTTGTTATTACCACCATCACCAATGAAAGGATAATCAGCATAATGGGTAGAGGTCTGGTAAACAGGATTTATGTATGTACCATCCTCATTTATGCCATCACAACCAATGAGAGTACCAGCAGGGATGTAGTAATCCATATCTATACGCTGCATACCGCGATAAGACTGACGGCCATATTGATGCATAAACGGAGAGTAAACCTTGTAGTTTACTTTTGCATAGAGAGACATTGAGAAATCCCAATTCTTCCATGAAAGATTAGAGGTGAATGAGCCCGTCCATACTGGGTCAGAACTAAAGACCTTCTTATCATATGTGCCATCATCATCAAAGTCGGCACATTTCACGCCACCTTCACCCTGTCCATATACAGTGTAGTAGTAGTCGTATTCACGAATTTGACCGTTTGACAACTTGTTCACATGACCCTTCTCAGCAAGTTTCTGAGTATATGTTTCTATCTGACGATCATTGAGTGTCATCATCCTGTCAGAAACTACGCCAAGGAAGTCATATGCATATACATTGTTTACGGGACTTCCCACGAATAGAGAACCTGTGATGATGTCATCACTCAGGATATAATTGTCCTGACCATTGATTTCTTTAACTTCATTCTTGTTGTGAGAGAAATTGAAGGTCGTTGTCCATTCCCAATCCTTCTTCTTGATATTGACGGTAGTAAGACTAATTTCTACACCAGTGTTGCGAACAGAACCAACATTGGTCATCATTGACCCTCCACCAGCTACGAGTGGCAACTGAACCTTGTACAGAAGATCCTTTGACTTCTTGGTGTAGAAGTCGATGCTACCCATAATTCGATTACGCAGGAAACCGAAGTCAAGACCGAAGTTCCATTCATGAGATTTCTCCCACTTGAGGTTCTTGTCCACAATGGCAGAAGGTTCATAACCCATAGCCTTGTTGGTTCCGAATGCATAAATAGATCCGTCAGATCTTGTTGAAAGTGTAGCATAATTATCAACGCCATCACAGTTACCAGTTACACCATAAGACACGCGGAGTTTCAAGTTGCTGATCCAGTCAATCTTCTTGATAAACTCTTCCTCAGACATACGCCATGCAAGAGCTACTGATGGGAAACAACCCCAACGATTACCCTTGGCAAACTTAGAAGAACCATCCCAACGTACTGTAGCAGTAAGGAGGTAACGATCCAGATAACCATAGTTGACACGAGCAGCCCATGATGTCATAGAATATGAGGAATAGTAATTACGCATACCATAATTCTTCAATACATCATCATCTGATTTGTAATTACCGAGATAGGTACCTGCATTCATATTCCACCACAAAATATCCTCATTGAGGTCCTTGGCACCAGTCCACAATACTTCCGAAGTAGACTTCTGCACAGAGTACAAGCCCATTACACCAAGGCTATGCTTATCCTGACCGAATCTTGTGTTGTAGTTTACAACGTTGTCCCAAGTCCATGCGAATACATTTGAGTTATGATTGTATGCATAGCCATTGGTTTTTGAGTCTGGATTGTAGTACTTAGCATTTCCATCTGCATCAGCTGTGGCAGGGTTGATAAAACCTGTGTAGTTGCCCTTTCTTACATTCTTGTAGTTTGGAGAGAATGTTGTTTTGAAAGTAAGACCCTTCATTGGCTCAAACTGCAAATATGCGTTACCAAGGAGACGCCATGTCGTCTGCTGGTTTTCATTATTCTGCATTTTCATCAATGAGTTGTAGGTGTCAGTAAACTGATTGTTGTCAGTACCTAAAGCAGCCGCACTACCTGGTTTTAATATGAAATTACCATTTTCGTCGTAAGGACGTGAAAATGGTGTCATTCTAAATGCCTCGGTAATAGACTCACTGTCTGCTTGGCTCAAGTCTTGATATGAAGCGTTGAAACTGAATCCAGCCTTGAAATATTTATTTATCTCTGTATCGATAGCTCCCTTGAAGTTAACCTTCTGCTGGTCATCACCTACATAGATACCTTTTTCAGCGTTATATCCAAGTCCGAAGTTGTATGCCAGCCCCTTACCCGATCCACTAACTGAAAGATAGTGATTCTGCTGAGTACCAGTTCTTGTGACTAAGTCTGGCCAATCGATGTCAACTCCGGCTGCAAGCATATCCTTCATCGCATAGCCCTGAGAAGCATCACCGGAGTTTCTCTGTAGCATTGCTGTGCCATAATCACTATATGTCATGCCATAAACAGGATTTCCAGATACATCAGTTAGAGCGTTCGCTGTAGTCAGAAATTTCATGAAACGATAATGCGCATATCCGTTAGCATCATAGAAGTCTGGCATACGAGCCGCTTTTGTCCATCCATAGTATCCATCGTAAGAAACCGTTGGCTTTTGATCTTTCTTGACGGTAGTACCGCTCTTTGTGGTTACCATAACAACACCAGCGGTAGCGCGAGAACCATAGATAGCAGTAGAAGAAGCATCCTTCAAGATGTCAATCTTCTCGATATCCTGTGGGTTCAGCCAGTCAATATCATCACAAAAAACACCATCAACAACATATAGAGGTGAGACGTCTTTATTGATAGATGATTTACCACGGATTTCGATTGAAGCACTCTCACCTACACGACCACTTGTTGTAATATTCACACCCGGAGTTGAACCCTGCAAGTTACCTAATACAGTTGAAGCACCCTTAGCATTCAACTGCTCTGTGTTGACAGAGCTGACGGAACCAGTGAGGTCGCTCTTCTTCATTGTACCGTAACCTACAACAACGAGGTCGTTCAGCGTGGTGTTGTCATCCTCGAGGGTGACGTTCACCGATGACTTACCT
>CAJODK010000006.1 GCA_905233245.1 uncultured Prevotella sp.
ACTTCTTGCTTCCATTCTGTCTTCAGTTCTGACGTTGGCTGGGAGAGAACATCTTCTATGTCTTCTGTCAACTTAGTACAGAAATCACCCTTTACGCCTTTCACGTCCTCTACAATCAGGTCGTTCTCTGAAAGAACAGACAAAGTGTATTCAAGATTAGGACCGAAGTTAACTATCATACCATTAGGTTGTTTGTTCACTTCGTACCTCGTAGCATTTAAATCAAGTTTTCTCAAGACTTTGTCAACAGCCACCTCAATATAGGCATTCCGAAATTGATCCGCTATTATCTTGTCTTCGTCAGGATTGTAACCTTGATGGTGCTCTACAAAGAGTTCGTACTTGTCTTGCTCAACACGACAGACAAAGATATGTCCTCCTTCTATTTCACCAACAATAGCTCGATATTGCTTATGGCCAGCATATCCTAACCTTCCTAATACTTGCTTTCCAAAGTCAGATGAAAACTCTGATACCATCTCCGTTGAACAGTTAATATTCATCTTCCGAAAAGCTCTGACAATGGCATCTTCACTCGTATATGAGAAATCAAATTTTGTGCAGTGTGACATAATTCTTAACGTTAATCATTAAGGATACCCGTACCTGTTTTCCCAGGTTTTATTACTGGGCGTATTATGCGCTTTTCCACATTTGGTTTCTCTTGTTTGGCCTGTTCATTCTGTTTACACATAATTCATAAATGTGCGTCGTTTAGACTCAATGACGCTTTTTTGTAATAGTTTAAGTTTTAGTTAAGACAAAAAGAAGTGTGAGCCTGTCAGCTAATCCAACTGAAGGCCTTCGACTGCCCGAGAAAAAGATTAGAAAAAACAGCTCACACCCTATGTATGTAGTAATAGTATAAATTCTACTACTATCATAACCAAGGGAAGAACGTCTTAACATTTCCATTTTCTCGTGAGAGTTGTCGAAGTTCTCAGTTTGGAAAAAGCTAAACGCTTCCTATGTCATGTCTGCAACGGATTTTCCGTCACGGTGCAAAGATAAGAATAATTTATCAAAAAACGTTCAATGTGAGCTGTATTTTTTGCAAATATATTTATTTTTTCTTAATTTCTGCCACTTTTAAAACAAAAATATTTCATTTTTTTGTTATTCTATATATAATAATAATCGACTATTTTCTACTATTTCTTCAAAACTACACTTTTGTAACCTTCAATGAATTGTTTACAATATTCATCCAACAGATCATTACTGATATTATCTCCGTAATCTTCTTTGTATGCCGTTCTTGCTATAACATTCTGTATATGAGCAAGTCCTTGATCGAGCGTTCTACCCATCTGTACATAATAGCGCAAAGCATCTCCACCATCACTATAGCCAAATTTCTTTCCATCATTAAATCCTAATTCTCGGATTTCATCTTTTTTACTTTTTGGTGGTGTTTGTACTTCTTCTTGTTGATCTTGATTTTTTGAATTCTCACTTGTTTCTTCATCTGATGCAGCAAAACCTACCGCAAAAACAGCTAAAACCGCTAATGTCCAAAAATACTTTCTCATAAGTTTTTAATTTTAAAATTAATACATAAATGTTTAATAAAAAGGATTCCTATATAGAATGTTGGTGGAATCATGTAGCACAGCAAATCTACTATATCGAATGTTCCACGAACCAAATCACTGTATTGAAGGAGCTCACTGCATATTGTTATAACAGGTACAATGGAGAGGATACAATACTTTAGAAGTGACCTGTCATTATACCAAATAGTATCAATGAGCAAGATGTATGCTGCACAATACAACCCATCTGGAAGGCTGAATCTAATAAAATCAGGAACTTTCCATTCTCGAACGATGTCACGAGCATGCTCAACTAAGTTAGATAACCCCAAGACTGAGCACCATTGATAAATATTGATGGATTTACTACGAAAGAGCAAATATATCATACAACCAAATGCAAGAAAGAATATAGCCAAAAGGACTTTTGACATATTCTTTGTTTTATATTGTATTGATGATTCACACATGATAGTATTATTTATAATGATATGCAAGCCAATCTAGCTAAGGTTCAAGTTTACATGTGCAAAAGTAGAGAAAGAATATAAAAAAAAGAAGAAATGGCGTGACCATTTCTTCCATTTTACTTTTTTTCGCCATTACGGCGCATCTTAGCGAAAACATAACCAACAAGGGACTGGTAACGGGATTGACCATGCTGCATAATGACTTTTTCTGGTATGTAGGGATATCTTCTTGCCACTTTAGCTGCAATATCAAGAGTCTGGATTTGAAACTCTGATGTTTTTTCTCTCCATGCAATACCAGCAGTGGGCGATGGGAAAACAGAATCGCAAAAAGTGGCGATGGTTGCTTCGTAAGCCTGGTCGAGTTGTTTATCAAACTCGGCTTTCATCTGTTCAGCATTGCCGTCATAAACTGGTACTGGAGCAGGTGGTTGAGGTTTAGGCTCTATGACCGTTGGTGCTACATGTGGCTGGTCTGCGACATTATCTACCGCTCCTACTACTTTTACGACAGTGTCCTTTTCCTTAGTTTGGGTCACTTGTATGATAGTGTCTTTTTCTTTTTGAATAACGATGGGAGCGTCTGTATGTTTTGAAGAGTAGAAAAAAGCAATACTTGATGAAATTAAGATGAGAAGAAGGACAATGACTGAAAGTAGGAAATGATTATGAGAAGATATGTTTTTCTTTAACTCGTCTATCGACTGATAGCGATTCTGTGGCTTTTCTGCTATACATCGTGCTACCACCTTATTATATATATGGTGGTTGGGCAGTAGTTGTAAAATCTTGCCTATAGCATAAATGTCTGTTCGTTCATCAACATTGCTCCCTGACAGTTGCTCTGGAGCAGCAAAGGCGTTGGTACGTCCCTGCGTATCAGTGAAGGTGTCTGTATAACAACATCCAAGGTCTGTCAACTTAACATCGCTATTGATACGAGTGAGCATAATGTTGTCTGGCTTCAGGTCGAGATGGAGCACCTGATGACTATGAAGATAGCTTACAACATCTAACAGCTGATGCAGGAATTTTTCTGTATTTTGCTTATTGAAATACCCAGGGTGCTTAGCAAGTCTATCGGTTAGAGTCTCACCATCAACATACTCCATCAGGATGCCATCGTCAGTCAAGGATATATAGCGAACAAGGTTAGGGTGTTCTAAACGATAACCTGTCTCATATTCTTTGCGCTGAGCCTCTTGATAACGAATGTCACAAGCATATTCTGCCTTCAAGCGTTTCAGGAAATGTAACTTCCCGTAAAGTTTGACGCAGAAAGTGTCGCAAGTGGCTCCATTGGTATCAATGGGCTCAATCGACTCAAAACGAGGCTGTGTATTAGAGAATTGCGAAGACTCCACAGAGAAAAAAATGAGAATTGAGAATTAATGTAGGATGGATATTGACGAGAGCCCTGAAACACGACCTGCAGTAAATGGTCCTAATGTTGCTTTATCACGCCACACCTGCATGACAAGTAATGGATGATGGAGCACGAAATGGTGTATTTCCACTTCATCATCTGCTTGCAATTTGCTGTTCTCACTCTGCAGGACTTTATAATTATTGTTACCTAAATAACTAAACAACAATCGGCGATCAGGCAGATAGGTAATTTCTACCTTGCTGTCTGGTTGCAAATCAACTGAACGGATTTCCTCATCAGAACTGTTGAAATCAGAATTTCCCTTGTCATCTACCTCAGACAATTCCTCCCAATGGGCATAGCCTAAATAACGGGCTATTGCATCAAGAGTACTGGTATGTGGCAATCTCTCATCCTGGGCAAAGCCAAGCAATCGCTTAAGAGTTGTCGAACCTATACGAACACCTGTTTTGCTCTGAATATCAAGAGACAACAATTCACACTCAGAAGGTATGTGCAAGGGCACACCAGACTTCTGCTTCAATAGTTCTATAATATGGAATGGTAGCTTCATGAACGGCAAAGTTAAGTATTTTTTCTGAAACAAACAAAAAAAGTACAGGATTTTCGTCCTGTACTTTTTGTTATAATCACCCCACACTGATGCAAGGCTTAAATCTTATTGTCTGCTGCGAAGGCGCGGATGCGCTCCTGGAAGAGGGGCTGCTGTGCCTGGCTGAAGAAGGAAGTGCAGATGCGCACGCCCTGCTGGGTGGAGCCCATGGTGTCGAGGGGGAAGACGGCGATGCCGTAGTACATGAGGGCACGGGTGAGCTCCAGACCGGTCATGCCTGGATAGCAGACGGTAAAATAGAATCCGTCTGCGAGTGCCTCGCCCATGTCATTGTCATAGACAAGGTAGAACCCGTTCTGCAGGAGTACATCCTTCATAAAACGTGCACGGCGACCGTACTCCTTGACATCATTCAGGAAATTGAAACTGCCATCACAGGCTGCCTCCATCAGCGCCGCCATAGCTATCTGCACTGAGTGGGTGGTACCGCTGGAGAGGGTGTACATGAGACGATTGGTGAAGAAATTGCCAAACTCCCCTACCCCAAACTTCTCCTGCAGGGCTGGATAGACACGGTGATAGAGTTTATTAGAGATGCAAGTCACGCCAATACGCTGACCAGCGTAGGAGAATGCCTTGGAACCTGAAATCCACAATACGTAGTTGTCGGTATAGCGTGCCACAGTTGCCTGATAGGGTGCCTGATAGGGATGTGACAAATCCTTACGGAAATCCATAGCGAAATATGCCAAATCCTCAAGCACAAGTACATCGTACTTGGTGGCGAGCTCACCGATACCCTTCAGCTCCTCCTCGGTGAAACACACCCATGAGGGGTTGTTAGGGTTGGAATAGACAATCGAATTGATATTGCCCTCGGAGAGCATCTCGTCTAGTTTCTGGATGAGCGCCTCACCGCGATAGTCGTGGATGTCGAGTCCCACGTGCCCGAGTCCGATGACGTCACACTGTGTGGTCTGCACAGGGAAGCCGGGTTGGATGAGGAGAACCTCACCCCGACCCTCTCCCAGGGAGAGGGAACTTAAGCCCATGGCATGGTAGATGGCGGTGAAGGTGGCGAAGGTGCCCTGCATGCTGCCCGTAGTGGGAACACAGCAGAGGGGGTCAATGTCAACGCCTATGAATGCCTTGACAAACTCTGATGCTGCCTTCTTGATGCGAGGTATGCCGCCATTGGGTGGGTACTGCGTGGCGCAACCATTCTGGAGTGCCTCCTGCTCTGCACGGAGGGCTATCTCCGATGGTTTGAGTCCTGGCACTCCCATCTCGAGGTGGATGATGGGCTCGCCTGTCTTCTCCTCCAACTGGCGTGAGAGGGTCTGAATGTCACGGATGGTGGCCTGGGAGAAGTCGCCGAGTCCCATCGCTTCGATGGTTGAGGAAACGATATTTTTGTCTAACATAATTCTATACTATTTCCAGTCTGTGAGAAGTGTACGCTTGTCGAGTACGTGCTTAGCCTTGCCGGTAGAACGCTCGATATTGCCTGGTTCCTTGATGTGGATGTTTGGCTTGATGCCCACGAGGGAAACGATGCGGTCGTAGAGCGGCTTGATGAATGGCATCTGCTTGGCAGGGTTCGGAGAGAAGTATTCCTCGCGCAGTTCGACATCGAGGTCGAAGGTGTCTTCGTTGTTCTTACGGTCAACGGTGATGAAGTACTGCGGTGTGAATACCGGGAACTCTGTCAGCACGGTCTCTATCTGTGATGGGAAGACATTGACGCCACGGATGATGAGCATATCATCGGAACGACCCAGAATCTTGCCGAGGCGCACGGTGGTGCGTCCGCATTCACACTTATCGTAGATGAGGTGAGTGAGGTCGCGAGTACGGTAACGCAGGATTGGCATAGCCTCCTTGCAGAGCGAGGTGAACACGAGTTCGCCCTCTTCGCCTGGCTCTACGGGTTCGAGTGTCTCAGGGTTGATGATTTCAGGATAGAAGAAATCCTCGGCTACGTGGGTGCCGTTCTGGAACTCACACTCGCCGCCCACGCCAGGACCGCACATCTCGGTGAGTCCGTAGATGTCGAGCGCCTTGATGTGGAGTTTCTTCTCCAACTCACGACGTATGCCCCAGGTCCAAGGTTCTGCGCCGAAGAAGCCCACACGGAGCTTGAGGTCGTCGGCACTGATGTTAGGACTCTTCTCTATCACCTCAGCCAGATGGAGGGCGTAGGAAGGGGTACAGCAGATGGCGGTAGTACCGAAGTCTTTCATCAGCATTATCTGCTTCTCGGAATTACCGGCTGAGATAGGCAACTGTACGGCTCCGCGAGCGAGGACACCGTCATGTGCTCCCAGACCGCCTGTGAAGAGTCCGTATCCGTAAGCCACCTGAACGACGTCGCCAGGGCCTATGTCACCTACTGCCAATACACGTGCCACGCACTCTGCCCACATCTTCAGGTCGTTCTTGGTATAGGTGCCTACGACGGGTTTGCCTGTAGTGCCTGATGATGCGTGGATACGCACTACTTCCTCCATTGGCACTGCATTGAGACCGAAGGGGTACTCGTCACGCAGGTCGTGCTTGGTAGTGAAGGGCAGTTTGTAGATATCCTGCACACCGTGTATATCCTCTGGTTTGACGCCCATCTTGTCCATCTTGCGACGGTAGAAGGGCACGTTTTCGTAACATCTCTTTACTGTGGCTACGAGTCTCTCAGACTGTAGCTTGGTCATGGACTCGCGGTCCATGCATTCCATTTCGCGATTGAGAATCATTGTTTTTTAGGAGTTAAGGAATACTTCTTTCTTTATAGCAGGCGAAAATCTTATTTATTACTTTCTGGCTCATCTTTGGTGTAGTGAGACTCACGATGCCTACCACGAGGAAGCCGCCCACCATTGCTATGGCACCGCAGTCAATAGGATTGACAGGATTGCCCAGCAGCATATTGACTACCGTGATGCCCACGCCCCAAGCAAAGCATGCCCATACGGCGGAGCGGGTGACGCCCTTCCAGTAGAGACCCAGCATGAAGGGAGCAAGGAAGGCTCCTGCCAGAGCACCCCATGAGATGCCCATCAACTGAGCGATAAACTGTGGTGGATTGAGGGCTATCATCAGTGAGATGACGATGAAGAATACTATCAGCACTCGCATCACAACGACCTTGCGGCGCTCTATCTTCTCTGCCACAATATCGTCTATCTCACCGCCTTCTACCTCGCCTGTCTCCGACTTCTTGTCACGATAGATAAGGTCGAGCGTCATAGTGGAAGAGGAAGTGAGCACCAGTCCTGCCAGTGTGGACATGGAGGCTGAGAGCACGAGGAGTATCACCAGTGCGATGAGGAAGTCGGGCAGAGTCTCGAGCATAGATGGCACGATATTGTCATATACGAACTTACCCTTCTCTGCATTGAAGGCAGTAGGCACGAAGAGTCGGCCGAAACCTCCGAGGAAGTAGCAACCGCCTGCCACGATAAGGGCGAAGATGGTAGAGATGATGGTGCCGCGCTTGATAGCCGACTCATCGGTGATGGAGTAGAACTTGCCCACCATCTGTGGCAGTCCCCATGTGCCCAGCGATGTCAACACCACTACGCCAAAGAGCGAGAGCGGATTGGGGCCAAACCACGAAGCGAAGTCGCCTGCCTGGAAATTGTCGTATAGTTCCTTGCCACGCTGTGTGAGGTCATCCTGATTGGGCACCTGTGCGAGCATCTTGTGGTAAGCCTCCACGAGACCGCCCTGCGAATTGAGCACTACGGCGATGACGGTGGTGATGCCCACGAGCATGATGATACCCTGTATGAAGTCGTTGATGGCAGTAGCCTTGTAGCCACCCAGTATCACATAGACAGCCGTCAGGAGTGCCATCGTCACAGCACAGTATTCGTAAGGCACGCCGAAGCCCATCTCAAAGAGTTTAGAGATACCCATATACACGCCTGCGGTATAAGGAATAAGGAACACGAAGGCGATGATGGAGGCCACAATGCGCAGTCCCTCGTCACCAAAGCGCGTACCGAAGAAGTCGGGCATGGTGCGTGACTCGATATGCTGTGTCATCAGGCGCGTCCTGCGACCCAGCACCAGCCATGCCAGCAGCGAACCGATGACAGCATTGCCTACGCCGATCCAACTGGATGACATACCGTACTTCCATCCAAACTGTCCTGCGTAGCCTACGAAGACCACCGCAGAAAAATAAGACGTACCGAAGGCGAAGGCCGTGAGCCAACCACCGACGTTACGTCCACCCAATACAAAGCCATCGACGGTGCTTGCTTGACGACGGCTGTACACTCCTACTGCTATCGTGAGGCAGAGGAAGATTACTGTAAGTATGATTTTTATAAGCATAACTGTGAACTGTGAACTATCAGAACGCTACCTGCACCTGAGCCAGTATCTGACTGTAGTTACCTGATAAATTTTCTACATCCTGCATCGACTTTGAGCAGAAATTGTATGTGTACTGCACTTGCAGACGACACTTCTTTGCCATCCAGTACTGCATGCCGCCCGTGAGAGCAGTCTTCTTCAGACCGCGGTCGGTATTGTAGTTGAAGTAGTCGAGTATGCCTACCACATCAAGACGCTTATACACGGGAATAGAGGAAGAGGCGTAAGCACCGAAGCTGCATACCTGACCGTCCTTACCGCCCATCACCTCACTGCGTATCGTTACACAGCGGTTAGCGTTGTAGTCAGTACCGGTCTTCTTGAGTTTCCAGTCGAAACCACCTGCATAGCGGTTCTTGCGGTAGTTGTCACCCTTCTTCACGCTCTCATTGTACGGAGAGTCATTCTCTGCATGGCCGTAGCCCTTCACGCTAGAGATAGAGAGTTTGAAGTTGGGCACCGGGTAGTACTCCAGCTTCAGCACCACGTCCTTCTGGTTGTTGCGGTCTGCAGTATTGATAGGCGAACCATTGAGCAGTTCGGCAAAGTAACCGAACTTGCCTACCTTACCATATATCATCAGACCGGCATCACGACCCGAACCGTTAGACTGCAGAGGGTCTGAACCGTTAAGCCATACCACTCCCTGAGTCATCGGAGCAATGCTCTCCAGTATCGTGGGGGAGAGAGGATTCTCCACCGTGAATTCACGCTTTGACTGACCCAGTCTTACATTGAATGCCTTGCTGTGGCGATACTCCATGTAGTACTCCTGCATCGAACCGCTCTTGAAGTCGTGCATGAAGAAAGCATAAAACTTAGGAGCGATATCCACACCAACCATCAGTATTACGCGCTTCACATCGAAGGTGTTCCTGTTTGCTGAACCTTCATCTAATGTGGCACTATAACCACCTTGCGCATAACCAGTTACCTTCAGTCGTGAACCTACTTCTTCAGCCCAGTATTTTAAGTCCTTATTGCTGTCGTCAGCAGGTTTCTCGAAGATAGGCTTACGGTCGTCGAGTATCTCCTGGTCTGTGCTTACATCCTTAAACTCTTCTTCGTTTTTCACGTCCTGCGCATTTGAGTGAAGAATGAAGAGTGAAGAGTGAAGAATGAGAACTGTTGCGAGTGCTAATACCTTTTTCATATATTATCCTGAATCTTAATTATGCATTATGCATTATGAATTATGAATTGTGCATTACCCCAGGTCCTTCTCGTTGAGGAATTCGTACTTATTGAGCATGATAGCCTCCTCTGTCTTCGAGTTGTCATCAGTGCGGAACACAAGAATACCCTTGCCGCCATAGAGGAAGGAGTACATATAATTGATGCTCACACCAGCCTCCACTATCTTTGCCATAGCTTCAGCAGCGGCGCCCACCTTGTTGTCAGCCAACTTCAGCGCATAGACATTGGTGATGGTAACATTGATATTCTTAGCCTTCAATATGGAGAAAGCCTTCTCTGTATCGCTGCAGATGATGCGATAGATGCCGAAGTCACGTGTGTCACTGATAGTGCTGACCACGATGCTTATACCATTGTCCTTCAGCAGATTGAGCACATCGAGCAGAGCACCGCTCTTGTTCTCGATGAATATAGAAAGTTGCTTGATAGTCATTTTATTTAGTTGTTTGGTTGTTTCCTAATCTACTAGTTTATTTATACACAGTTCGCTTATCAACCACACGAACTGCCTTACCCTCAGAGACAGGCAGCGAGCCCTTTGGCACGAGTTTCACATGCGGAGTAAGCAGTATCTCATCCTTCAAGGCACGCTTCACGTTCTTCTGGAGTTCGACGAGACGCTGGTAGTCGTCAGTGAAGAGCTCTTCGAGTTCTACCTCTACGGTCATGTTGTCGTTGTTCTCGTCGGTGGTGAGGGTGATGAGGTAGTTGCTTGCCAGTTCCTTGAACTGCATCAGTATCTTCTCTATCTGTATTGGGAAGATATTCACGCCACGCAGTACCATCATATCGTCGGAACGTCCCTTCATGCGGTCTATGCGTACGTGGTTGCGGCCACAAGGACATGAGCGACCCAGCACGCGGGTGAGGTCACGGGTGCGGTAGCGCAGGAGTGGCATTGCCTCTCTGCGGATAGAGGTGAGGATGAGCTCACCAATCTCGCCGTCGGGCACTGGCTCAAGTGTCTCTGGGTCAACGATTTCCACGATGTAGTAGTCCTCCCAGAAGTGCAGACCATTCTGTTCCTTACACTCGAAGCCTACGCCAGGACCGCACATCTCAGACATACCGAAGGAGTTGTAAGCCTTAACGCCCAGCATATTCTGAATACGCTGACGCTGTTCCTCAGAGTGAGGCTCAGCACCGATAGCGAGCACCTTCAGTTTGGTATCCTTGCGAGGGTCAACACCCTGTTCCTGCATAACCTCATAGAGACGGGTAACATAAGACGGAACAGCATGCACAGCCGTAGTACCGAAATCCTTCATGAACTTTATCTGACGAAGAGAATTGCCAGCAGCAGCAGGCACGGTGAGCATACCCAGACGCTCTGCACCATACTGGAATCCCAGACCACCGGTGAACATACCGTAGCCTGATGAGTTCTGGAATACGTCATCAGGACGGAGGCCTACCATCCACAGATTGCGCGCCACCTGGTTAGCCCACTCGTCGAGGTCCTTCTGAGTGTGAAGGATAACGGTAGGATTGCCCGTAGTGCCTGAAGAACTGTGCAGACGCACGCACTCTCTGAGAGGAGCGCTTGCCAGTCCGAAGGGATACGTGTCACGCAGGTCCTGCTTCGTAGTGAAAGGGATACGGCGGATATCCTCCACCGAGGTGATACTCTCTGGTGTCACGCCAGCCTTCTCCAGACGAGCCTTGTAGAAGGGATTGTTCATACAACGAGTCACTGTCTCCCTGAGGCGCTCCACCTGGAGCTTCTCTATCTGCTCGCGCGACATTGTCTCTAGTTCTGGATCCAGATATTCTGACTTCCAGTCTGGTAATTCTCTTCTATACATCATTCCGCTCCTTTATCAAATGCTTTAAGGTTAGCTTCAACTATATTCTCGCCCTTCGAAGCAAAGATGGTAGCCACAGCGGCGCGCAGAGCATCAGCCGATACTATCTCGATATACTTCGCTGCCATACCCAGCAATACCACGTTGGCACTGCGAGCGCTGCCAGCATCCTTGGCTACTGCCTCGATATCCAGCTGCACCACGTTGGGCAGACTTGCCAACTCAGCGAAGAGAGCATCCTCGTCTGGGTAGTTGGGGATATTGACGAAAGGCTTATTGCTCGTCACTATCACGCCGTTCTTTGACAGATAAGGCAGGTAGCGCAAAGCCTCCATCGGTTCCATTGAGATGATGAGGTCTGCTCCACCCTTTGCTATGAGGTCGCTGTAGATAGGTTCGGTAGAGAGACGGAGGTTTGACTGCACGTCACCACCTCTCTGGCTCATTCCGTGCACCTCAGCCTGTTTCAGGTTCACACCAGCCTTAGTAGCTGCTTCGCCTATGATTGTCGCGATGGAGAGGATACCTTGTCCGCCCACACCGCAGAGGATTATATCTTTTTTCATTGATTCTTTGCTTTAGCTTTTTCTCTTGCATGACGTGAGGCAGTCTGTATGCACTCACGACGTGGGATGATGACACTCACACCCTCGTAGGCTATCTCGTCGCGGATGAGCTGAGCGATAGCAGGGATATTCTTAGGCAGAGGCGTCACCACATGCAGGTGTTCTGGGTCCATACCCAGTCCCAGACAGATAGCCTCAAACTTATTGGTACCAGCACTGTCCTGACCACCCGTCATACCCGTTGTCAGATTGTCGGAGATGATGACCGTGATGGCGCTGTTGTCATTGATGGCATCCAGCAGACCTGTCATACCAGAGTGAGTGAATGTAGAGTCGCCAATCACAGCAATGGCAGGACGCAGGCCAGCATCAGCAGCACCCTTCGCCATAGTGATTGAGGCACCCATATCCACACAACTGGACAGAGCCTTGAAAGGAGGCAGAGCACCCAGGGTGTAGCAACCGATGTCGCCAAAGACGCGAGCGTCAGGCATCTCATCGATTATCTCACGCAGAGCACCATAGACATCCCTGTGACCACAACCCTGACACAACTGTGGAGGGCGGCCAGCGAGATTCTTAGCAGCAGGCATCAGTTCAGGAGCTTCAACACCAAGAGCAGCAGCCACCGTGTCAGGAGTCAGTTCGCCAGTGCGGTTCAGCGCACCCGTCAGGCGTCCTGTCACTACATAGCCAGTACCCAGCAGAGCCTTCACATCCTGCTCCACTACGGGCTGACCGTCCTCTACTACGAGCAGACGGCTACTTTCCCTTGCCAGCATCTTGATGCGCTCCTCTGGCAGAGGATACTGTGACACCTTTTCTATATTATATAGAGCCCTTTTCTCCTCAGGCAGCATTGAGAGCGCCTCCTTCACGTAGTTGTAACCAATACCACAGGCAACTATGCCTACAGTCTCGTTCCCGTTAACGTCCCCGTTAACGTTGTATTCCGACTTGTTAAACGCGCTCTTCTCAGCAGCCATCAGCATCTGTGCCTGCTTCTCCAGGAGAGCGTCATACTTCCTCTTGGCAATACCAGGCAGCAGCACCCACTGGTCTGTGGAAGGCTTCATCTCATTCTGTGCTATAGGCTCGCCCACCTCTACAGCTGCACGAGAGTGCGCCAGACGAGTAACCACTCTCAGCAGCACTGGCTCCTTGATAGCCTCCGAAAACTCGAAAGCCACCTTCATCATGTCGTATGCCTCCTGCTGATTAGAGGGCTCAAAGATAGGTATCAGCGCAAACTTGCCATAGAACCTAGAGTCCTGCTCGTTCTGACTGGAGTGCATCGAAGGGTCGTCAGCAGCCAGAACCACCAGTCCGCCCTCTACACCCGTGATGGCGCTATTGATAAAAGCGTCAGCACACACATTCATGCCCACGTGCTTCATGCACACCAAGGCACGCTTACCAGCATACGACATACCCAGGGCAGCCTCCATAGCCGTCTTCTCGTTAGTACACCAACGAGAGCGGATGCCCTTCTCCTGTGCATATCGATTCTTCTGAATAAACTCAGTAATCTCAGTCGATGGAGTGCCAGGGTACGCATACACGCCGCTCAGACCAGCGTGGATAGCACCCAGAGCTATCGCCTCATCACCAAGAAGAAGTCTCTTTTCCATTTTCTTTTATCTTTTATGATTTATCCTTCTACCTTTGACCTTAGTCCTTTGACCTTTGACCTTAGTCCATTTAGCTTGCAAAGTTACAAAAAAAAATACAAAAACGCAACACAAAGGACTAAAAAACTTACAACACCTTATTTATTTCACTCTGACGACCCAGACACCGAGCTGTGATGGGTGCTTGGTCATGTACTGCTGCAAGGTCATGGACTCGAAGACTACCTTATGGTGTACCTGCGAGGCGTTAAGGAGGTGTAGCCTGCCATCGCTACCCCACTCTGCTATGCCGATATGGGTGGTGTCGAGGCCTTTCTTGCGGGTGCAGATGGCGAGAATGTCTCCGTCCTGGACACAGGCGAGGCGGGAGCGCGAGAGACCGAGGTTCTGGCGGGGGATATAGTGCATAATGCGGCCGTCGGAGAAGCGCTCGTGCTGGCGTATCTCCGGGATGATGCCGGAGTGTCCTTTCATCATGGGATAGGAGGCGGTGTGGGTGGTCATCCAGTTGAGGTGGATGGTCTGACGGCGGGTGAGTGCAGAGGGCAGCGAGGGAAGGGTGACGATGCCCTGACGGCAATTACTCTCCACCCACCAGAGAAAGTAGTGGTTGCGGGAGGCATAGCCGCTGAGCAGGCCGTCAGCGTAGCGCACTCGGGTGAGGTTGCTGCAGTAGTCCTCCCATCGGGTACTGCCCTGACGGGTGGTCATCGCGAGTGCCAAGACGGTCTCGACATAGGTAGTGCAGTCGAGTTGGCGGAGATTGACGACGAGTTGCTCTCTGGGGTTCACCTCCAGCGTGGCTGCCACATAGGGCACTCCGAGGAGCTGGTGGCCGTAGTAGAGCATGAGGTTGTCCTTGTATTGAGAGCGCGTGGACTTCTTGAGTCCCTCTCTAAGGAGCGACACTACCTTGAGGCTGTCAGCCCTGGTGTAGGTAACCTGCGAAAATGTGCCTAGAGACCACAAAAGGAGAGCGGTGAGAAGCGCAGTTTTGTTAATTATCTTTAATTTCTGCATAATTCTTAATTCTTAATTCTTCATTCTTGATTAAAATGAGTACCTTTGCACCCGATTTCATAAAAACATCGCGGAGTGGAGCAGTTGGTAGCTCGCCAGGCTCATAACCTGGAGGTCGTTCGTTCGAGTCGAGCCTCCGCAACTCTGAGAAGGTCAGTCACACTGTGGCTGACTTTTTTTGTGATGCAAAGTTACAAAAAAATCAAAAACTTTATACATTATACTTTTATACTTTATACTTTTTTTGTAAATTTGCAACATGAAAGACTATAACCTAAACAACATCTCCAAATACAGAGGAGAACTGATGGGCTTTGCGATAATAATCGTAATGCTGTTTCATGTGAGTCTGTCGAAGACGAGTCCGTGGTTCGGTCTGCGCCGTATGGGCAATCTGGGCGTGGATATATTCTTCTTCCTGTCGGGCATTGGACTGTGGTATTCGTGGGCAAAGCAACAGGACTTCAAACGATTCTACCTGAACAGGGCACTGCGCATCTACCCTGCATGGCTGGTGATAGCTGGCTACTACTACGTGAGCAACTTCAGGGTGGGCCACCCCACCTACGCCCTACCCTTCGGGGGCACGGGAAACGCCGTGGCGGACAGTTGGATAGACCTGGCGGGCGACGTGCTCATAAACTGGGATTTCTGGTTGTATGACGAACTGACATTCTGGTATGTGCCAGCCACGATGATGATGTACCTCTTCGCTCCGCTGTATATGCAACTACTGAGGAAGGACAGAACCTTCATGTGGCTTACGGTACTACCGCTGATGTGGTGTATCATCATGATGTACGTGGTGCCCGTACACAAGGCCGTGGGGCATATCGAGATATTCTGGAGCAGGATACCTATCTTCATGCTGGGCATCAACTGCGCTGAGGCGATACGCCAGAAAGAGACGATGAAGGGGCATGCGTGGTGGATGATAGTGGGATTCTTCGCACTGAGCCTGTGGGCGTGCGTGTGGCTGGAGCAGTTCCGTCACGGACGCTTTCCGCTATATACGGAGAGAATGCTGTACATAGTGCTGGCCATCACCACAATACTGATTATGGCGGAAGTGTTCAGCAGAGTGCCCGAACGACTGCAGAAGGTGGTGAACAAACCGATAGCATGGGTGGGCGGCATTTCGCTGGAGGTGTACCTGCTGCACACGAAATTCGTACTCCTACCGCTAGAGAGAATGCATCTAGGTTATCGGCCGACGTTCGCGTTACTGCTAGTTATCTCACTGCCAATAGCGTGGATTATTAGTAAGATTTGTGGTATGGTTATTAAGAGGATTAGAATATGACAAGAATAGGAATGGGATATGATGTGCACCAACTGACGGAGGGAAGAAATCTCTGGCTGGGTGGCATCAAGATAGAACACTCAATGGGCCTGCTGGGACACAGCGACGCCGACGTACTGATACATGCTATCTGCGACGCCCTGCTGGGAGCGGCGAACATGCGTGACATAGGATATCACTTCCCTGACACAGCGGAGGAGACTGACGGCATAGACTCGAAGATACTGCTCCGGAAGACCATGGAACTGATACGCGGAAAGGGCTACGAACTGGGCAATATAGACTGTACCGTATGCGCAGAGCAGCCCAAACTGAACCCTCACATAGAGGACATGCGCAATTGCCTGGCCAGCGTGATGAACACCGACCAGGACAATGTGAGCATTAAGGCCACGACGACGGAGAAGCTGGGCTTCACTGGCAGGCAGGAAGGCATCTCAGCCTACGCCGTGGCGCTTATCTATAAAAACGCATAACCTTATTGTAATATTTCTGGGTTCCCTTGATGGTGTAGTGCACGCCGCCATTCCACAGACGGATGGCACGCTCTACATCATTTGTGGGATTGTAGTGGCTCATGATGAGCACAAACATTTCGCGACTCTTCCTGACACTGAAACGGTCGTTGAGGGTGTAACGCTTGGTCTCACCACGACGCTTCAATATCGCATTACAGTCTTCCACCAAAATAGGACGAATCTGCATGGCTCCACAATTCTGGCCATTTACTGCTCGACTGTTTCCTTCACTCTCCACCTGGATAATAGCATCCATAAGTGGGTCCCAATTAAACTGTGCACCATTGGTACGTGCTTTTGCTTCAAATGCGAAGCTGGTAACGACGAAAGAAATTAATACTACCTTTGCAATCTTTGTAAAACGCATAAATTTAATGTTTCAGAAGCCTGAGTTCGTTTGCCTCCCGACGTCTTGCCAAAACTACCCTCTTGTGGTGGGTGCGGGTAGAGTGCATCGCTTATTGCGGAGCTATATGCCTCGTGGCAGCAGTTCGGGTGCAGCTCTGGAAGGGGGATACGCAATTCATAATGCATAATGCATAATCCTTGCTGTGACCATATCGTCCGCTTCCGGCTCCTGGTTAATACTATGTCGGGAAGTCTCGCACATAGACTTATGAGCCCCGACTCTTATAAAAAGCTGTTGCAAAGGTACAAAGAAAAAAGCTGTGTGCGCACACAGCTTTTGAGATTTTATCACTTAACTACGTGATTTTTTGATATTTGTCAACAGAGCGACTATTGTCTGAAAAAAGATACCACTTCGTTGAATTCCTGCTCCACATAGCGCTTTCCGATGCCCACTCCGATGGGAATAAGACGGGCGGAATCTATGCCATACTGCTCACTCAGCATGCGTGCCACCTGATTGGCTCGCTCCTGCGCTACATAGTCGCGACGAGAAGGCGTAGTGAGGGGGGACACGAAACCTGCCACGATGACATTGGCATCAGGATGACTCTTCATGTATGCAGCCATCATCTCAAGCTGACCATGCTGTGAATCACGGACACTGACAGAGTCGGGTTGGAAGAGAATACGCTGCTCGAGAGAAGTCTGAGCATTGACTGTGCCTGTTGATACAATCAACAAAAACAAAACTACGAGGGAAGAAAATACTTTATACATTATACTCTATACTTTATACATTATACTCTATACATCAAAAGCACCGCATCCTTATAGCCCTCAGCGGTGAGGAGCCAGTCAGGCAGCGTAGTCTGAGGAACAAAGCCTGCATGGCGGAGCATAGCGAGGGAGGCAGCATGATCCTCTGGCACTATGCAATAGAGTTGATGCAGATGGAGCACGGAGCGTGCGTAGTCATTCAACAGACGGAGCGCCTCGGTGGCATATCCCCTACCCTGCTCGTTGCGGAGAATGGCGACGCCAAGTTCGGCACGCTGATGGGCGGGTGAGAAATTGAAGAGGTCTATGAGTCCCACAGCCTTGCCCTCATCATTGCAGGCTACGAGACGCAGCTGCTTGTCTGCATAGATGTCATGCTGCTGATTGAGGAGGTACTGATCAAGGTCAAAACGACTGTACGGAACGTTGGTATCACAAACGTCCCACATCTCCTGCTGATTCTCTATCGTATAGAGCAGGTCGAGGTCTTGAGGTTCCAGTGCACGTAGCGTCATTTCTTCTTGATGAGGAATAGTGAGCAGGCGGCGATTATGGCCAGGTAGAGATAGGCTGCAAAGCGGCCTGACAGGAGCCACATGGCAAAGTTGGCCAGGGCGAGCGCAGCGAAGACAAGGAGTGTGACGGTGCGCAGATTACGCTTCTTACCCAACCACAGCATCAGTGGTATGAGGACTATGGTGAGAATGGTGAGCGTGTATTGTATGATGAATGATGTCATAACTTCTGGGGAAGGATTATTTCACTTCATTAATCTGGCCGTGGCGGTAGGCATAGAGAAGCTGGCGTAGGTCCTCAACCTGCTTCTTGAGTTCCCTGCCACGATCGGTGTCAGCCACGAGGATGCGATGGCCCGTAGTGGCCACTATCTGTGTAAAGGACTTGATGTCACGTCCCTCACGAACTGCATCATCGACATTGGTGAAGGGCTCGTGCTGAACGAGTTCAAATTCGCGTGAGTGGTACACCAGGGTATAGCCAGCGATGCCCGTCTCCTTGTGATAAGGCTCAGAGAAACCTCCGTCGATGACCATTATCTTGCCATTGCCCTTGATGGGCGTCTCACCCTTCTTGACATGCACTGGGACATGACCATTGATGATATGGCGGTTCTCGCCCTCCACGCCGAAGGCATCAAGAATAGTGTCGGCCATCTTCTCTGCAGTTTCCTCATTACCGCGCAGTTGGAAGAAGTATCCCTTCTTCTCCTCATGCGTCTCTTTCTCTGCTATGAAATAGCGCTCGAAGGTAGCCATCTTGGACTTGTCGAAGAGACACGAATCCTTGCCACACCACAGATACAGGAAGTAGTCGCGTGCGTAGGCCTTCTCCTCACGAGGGGTGTCATTGGTGAATGCCGAGCGTATCATCATGCCGATGCGGTGCATCATATTCTTGCCAGAGCAGAAGGTGCCAGGCATAATCTCCACCTCACGGAGCGTACCGTCTGCATTGAGTGGCACGGAGGCATGGAAGAGCAGATTGTTATTGTAGATAGCGTACATGCAACCATGCGAGAGGATGGTCTTGATGTGACGCTGCAGTTTCTCAGAGACACGGAAAGAGTGGTGCAACTTCTGCATGAGCAGTTCCTCCTCCTTGGTGAAGGTTTCCGGAGAGGCTGGATCTACTGTGGGGAAGTGCATGTCAAGCATCTTATACTGACGGCCGTCAATGTCGCAGGTACCGTGCTCGAAATCCACACGCGAGAACATGCAGCGGTCTTCCATGTGCCACGTAGGATTGCGACGGAACTGCTGTGCCTCGGCCTTGAACTGCAGAATGGAGATAGCCTTGTGCATCATAGTCATAATGCGCAATGTTTTCTCATCAAAGCGGTCCTTATTCTCACTGTTGAGGATGGGACGGAAGGCCTCACAAGGGTCGTCACCATAGGTCTCCATAGCGAAGGTGGCGAGAGGCATGAGATTGATGCCATAGCCGTCCTCCAGAGTCAGCAGATTGGCATAGCGCAGGGAAAGACGTATGACATTGCAGATGCAGGCATCATTACCGGCACAGGCTCCCATCCACAGAATATCGTGATTGCCCCACTGCATATCCCACGAATGATAGTTCATCAGATGGTCCATAATGATATGTGCACCAGGACCACGGTCGTAGATATCGCCAAGCAGGTGCAACTGGTCTATCGCCAGTCGTTGGATGACATTGGCGAGGGCTATTATGAAGTCGTCAGCGGAGTCAGTTGAGATGATAGTGTCGATGATAACATTGACATAGGCTGTCTTATTGTCGTCATCAGAGCGCTCCTGCAGGAGTTCCTCGAGGATATAGCTATACTCCTTAGGCAGGGACTTACGAACCTTTGAGCGAGTGTATTTGGAGGATATGACGCGAAAAACGCTCACAAGCTGATAGAGCGTCATGCGATACCATTCCTCCAACTGCTCATCAACGTCACCATGCTGTGCAAAGTCGGCCTTAACTAGTTCGAGTTTCTGCTCCGGGTAGTAGATGAGCGTACACAGTTCCTTCTTGGCTGCTGATGGCAGGTACTCTCCAAAGATG
The DNA here is from genome assembly GCA_905233245.1 of uncultured Prevotella sp. GTDB lineage: Bacteria > Bacteroidota > Bacteroidia > Bacteroidales > Bacteroidaceae > Prevotella. Next base: position 20,047 of record CAJODK010000006.1, read on the forward strand.
CTGTCCACCTTCTGCGAGATACGTCCTGAGGCATTCTTCAGTACGTGGAGAAAAGCCTCATGCTCGCCATGAATGTCAGCAAGGAAATGCTCCGTGCCCTTTGGCAGATTCATGATGGCAGATAGATTGATAATCTCACTGGATGCCGCAGCGATATTGGGGAACGACTTCGCCAGAAGCTGCAGGTAGTGGATGTTCTTTTCGATGTTGTATTTCATAGCTAAAAGATGTCATAGCCCACAGGCATGTCATACATGTCGTGAAGCATATTTTGTATTTTACATGTAAAACGGCGCATGCGGAGCCGAGAGAGTTCTGCTGCCACAATATCCTCATCAAAGTCCTTATTGCGGAAAAGGTCATAGAGTTCAGCCTTATGACGCAGAGTGAGGCGTTTTATTCCCTCTTTCTGTACACGAAGCAGAGTGGTTACCATACTGTATTCCACAGACTTATCATCAGCAATATGTATCTTCCTCAGAGGCAGTTGGAGTAATTCTATCCCTCCCCTCTTCTTTGCTTTGCGGTCAGCATAGCGGGGGATGTCCTCGACATTGGTACGATTGGGAATCATTTCTATCACATCCTCATCATAGGCATAGAAGAGCACTCTGCGGAGCGACGTGCCCTTGTCCTGAGAAATAGACGGAATGGCGGGTTTGGCATCGCTGGTGGTAGCGGCTATGACATGACGCTCCACATAGAGTTCCTCATCAGCTGTAATATACTTCTTGTATGAGGAGTCTATCGCCTTGCGGTAAGCCACTAATAGGGCATTGGCAAGTGCATCAGCAGCACCTGCACCACGAGGAATTTCGGGGAGTATCTCGACACGTTTCTTGAGGCGCAGATTACTGATATCCTGCCACTCCTTCTCACTGATAGCAAGAAGGGACGTGGAATGACGGATGAGGGGTGCCTGATAGAAGAGAAGCGGAAACATGCGTCTCTTGAAGAAATCGATGTTTAGAATCTCAGGTGCCATACCGCCGTAGGTAGAGACGCAGGTCACATAACCACTCTTGCGGGCTGTACGCTCCATGAGGTACAACAGAGGATTCCATGCTCCGTGAACATGCGCCACATCGGGATGTATCACATCAAGGGCACCCTTGATTTCCTTGTAGGCACGGTATATCTTCGTTGGATTGCTCATAGAGAGCACAGGGAGATAGACTATCTTCATGGAATATACCTGAGAGAGCTGCTGCTCTACGTCTGCACTCAGGCGAGTAGAGGTAAGGAGATAGGACTCTGCCTGCCTGGAAACGGTAGTAACTAGGCGGAGCATCATACGAGACTGCTGTCCGATCTTCTCCGAGAGGTCAGGTATGTAATGAAGGAGTTTCATCTTACATCAGATAGCCTTTGGGGAGCTTGCGGCAATTATACTGACAAGCCATAATCTCACCATAGGCACCAGCCGAACGAATAGCAATGAGGTCACCACGATGACAGCGAGGCAGGTCCTCACCCTTGCCAAAGACATCGCTGGACTCACAGATAGGTCCTACTACGTCATAGACCTCATGAGTCTCCTGACTGGTGAGATTCTGTATCTGGTGGTGGGCATCGTAGAGAGCAGGGCGTATCAAGTCGCTCATGCCTGCATCGACGATAGCAAACTGCTTGATATGAGCCTGCTTGACGTACAGCACACGAGTGATGAGCGAACCCATCTGACCAACGACAGCACGTCCCAGTTCGAAGTGCACCTCCTGTCCAGGACGCTGCTTGAGGTACTCGGCATAGGTATTGAAGTATGCCTTGAAGTCTGGTATAGGATGACCGTCAGGGTCATTATAGTCTATGCCCAGACCGCCACCGACATTGATAACCTTAATCGGGAAGCCCTGTGACTCCAAGCGATCCTGCAAGGCATTGATACGCTTGGCAAGAGCTACAAAGTCATCCATCTCCAGTATCTGACTACCGATGTGGAAGTGCAGACCGAGGAACTCGATATTGCTCAGCTCTGCTGCCTCACGGATAGCCATCTCCATATCTTCCATCGCTATGCCAAACTTGTTCTCGGCCAGTCCGGTGGTGATATTGGCGTGCGTATGCGCTCCTACATTAGGGTTGATACGGAAGCATACCCTCGCCGTCTTGCCTTTTTTCTCAGCCAGTTCGTTGATGATACGCAGTTCCTCCAGCGACTCCACATTGAAACAGAAGATGCCTGCATCGAGGGCGAGATTTATCTCCCAGTCGGCCTTACCAACACCGGCATATACTATCTTGCTGGCATCAAAACCTGCCTTGAGAGCCTGTTCTATCTCACCACCACTGACAGCATCCACGCCAAGTCCTGCCTGCTGTATCACCTTGAGAACCTCAAGATTGGCATTGGCCTTTATGGCATAGTGCAGATGGTAGTCAGAGTGGAGAGCCATCTCAGACTTTATCGCTGCTATGGTGTCAGAGAGCACCCTCTTATCATAATAATAAAAAGGTGTCTCTATATTTTTAAACAGTTCGCAGTTCATAATTAGTTGAACAACTTGCTTGAAAGGTTTTGCAGAGCCTGCTTTTTGTCTGCCTCACGGATGAGGAAAGAGATATTATAGTTGGAACCACCATAGGATATCATACGAACAGGGATATTCTGCATAGCATCTGTCACGAGAGTCTCAAAACCTACATTGCTCCAATCCAGGTCACCAGCCACGCAGATGATACACATATTCTCATCTACAGTCACCGAACCGTACTTCTTCAGTTCGTCAACGATGCGGTCGAGATTGGACTTATTGTCGATAGAGACGCTCACGCCCACCTCTGAGGTAGTCACCATATCGATAGGAGTGTTGTTGACCTCGAAGATTTCGAATACTTTGCGCAGGAAGCCCGTTGCCAGCAGCATACGGCTTGACTTTATCTTGATAGCAGTAATATTGTCCTTAGCTGCCACAGCCTTAATCTTGCCCTTCACGAGGTCGTTGTTGATGACGGTGCCCTCAGCATCGGGTTCCATCGTGTTCTTGATGCGAACTGGGATGCCAGCAAACTTAGCTGGTTGCACGCAGGTAGGATGCAGTATCTTGGCTCCGAAGTATGCGAGCTCTGCTGCCTCCTCGAAGTTGAGCTGGTGTACAGCATCTGTCTTCTCCACGAAACGTGGGTCATTATTGTGCATGCCATCAATATCAGTCCAGATGAGTATCTCATCGGCCATCAGGGCTGCGCCGATAAGGGATGCGGTATAGTCAGAACCACCACGCTGGAGGTTATCTACCTCGTCGTAGGCATTGCGACAAATGAAACCCTGAGTGATATATATCTGGTAACCCTGATTAGCCTTCATTACCTTGGCAAGATTCTCCTTGATATAAGGCATGTCTGGCTCTGCATTCTTGTCTGTACGCATGAATGAAAGAGCATCGAGCAGGATAGTCTTCACACCCTGCTCATTGAGGTAGTTGGTCACCATGTTGGTGGACATCACCTCACCCTGTGCCACTACTATCTTTTCCTCGAAACTGGTGAAGGTATCCTTGGTGAAAGAGCGCAGAAAGTCAAACTCCTTCTTCAGGAATTCGCGGGTCTTCTGCTTCATGGCATCAGTAGAGTACAGTTCCTCTACGTGGCCCATGTATTTCTTCTCCAACTTATTGATGACCTCCTGAGCACCTTCAGGGTTCTTCTTGTAGAGATAGTCAGAAATCTCCACGAGGGAATTTGTGGTACCTGACATGGCAGACAACACTACGAATGTTGGCTGTCCAGACTTTGTTATCAGCTTTGCGACACCCTGCATACGCTCTGGTGAACCTACGGACGTGCCGCCAAATTTCATTACTTCCATTTCTTTATACTTTATCCTTTATACTTTATACTCTATACTTTACACAACTCCGTGAGCTCCATGAGATGCTGGTCGTCACACTGGAACACTCTGCCAGGGAATCTCTCCAGCATAGGCAGATTGTGTGTGGTCATTACGACAGCAGTACCCTTGGAGGCAATGTCATTGAAAAGACCTATAATCTGGTCCGCTGTCTCTGGGTCCAGATTGCCCGTTGGCTCATCGGCGAGAATTATCTTCGGAGAATTGAGCAGAGAGCGTGCTATGGAGATACGCTGCTGCTCACCACCAGATAGTTCGTGAGGCATCTTGTCCTCCACTCCCGTCATACCGACGGATTTCAGCACTTCCTCTATGCGCTCTGCTATCTCGCTCTTGTCTTTCCAACCCGTCGCCTTGAGCACAAACTCAAGATTCTTCTTCACCGTACGGTCCGTAAGCAACTGGAAATCCTGAAAGATGATACCCATCTCCCTACGCAGTTTCTGTATCTCCTTGCGACGGATGTCCGTCATATCACGTCCCAGCACCTCTGCCTTGTCAGCGGTGTCGAGCTCCATGTCTCCGTAGAAGGTTCTCAGCAGCGAACTCTTTCCTGAGCCCACCTTGCCTATAATGTAGATAAACTCACCCTCACTGACGGTGAAGTTTACCTCGTGCAACACAAAGTCATCATCCTTGTGGCTGAAGTTTACATTTTTATATTCTATCAGCATAGCTTAGTGTTTCTTCCAACCTGGGTTATGACGCTCGGCCAGTTCTGCTGCCATATCCTCAATGCGCAGGCCCTTGGAGGTCAGCAGCACGATGAGGTGGTACAGCATGTCTGAACCCTCGTAGATGAGGCGGTCGTTAGTACCATTGGTAGCCTCTATGACCAGTTCGAGAGCCTCTTCGCCCACCTTCTGAGCCATACGGTTCAGGCCGTCCTTGAAGAGCGAGGTGGTGTAACTGCCCTCGGGCATCTCTTTGTAGCGTGTCTCAATGAAGTCCTGCAGTTCTGACAGGAACAGTAGTGGATTCTTTTCTTCCATTCTTTATACTATACTTTATACTTTCAACGTTCAACTTTCAACTATATCACACATTCTCTTCCCCCCAACACGTGTCGGTACCTGTATGGCAAGTAGGACCATGCGGATGCACCTTGACGAGCAGTGTATCATTGTCGCAGTCCACCTTGATGTCCACAAGGTCGAGGAAGTTGCCACTCGTCTCGCCCTTTGTCCACAGGCACTTACGCCCTCTGCTCCAGAAGGTTACCTTCTTGGTGTCGAGAGTCTTCTGCAGGGACTCTTCGTTCATGTAGCCGAGCATCAGCACATTCTTGGTCTCGGCATCCTGTATGATAGCGGGGACTAATCCCCCACCCTTTTCAAAGTCTATCTTCATAATCTTACTGTTATTCCTTCCTTCCTGAGCCATTGCTTCAGTTCTGGGATAGGTATCTCTCCAAAGTGGAACACTGAAGCAGCGAGAGCCGCATCGGCCTTACCCTGAGTAAAGGCATCACGGAAATGCTCCCTGCATCCTGCGCCACCACTTGCTATGATAGGTATTGGCAGAGCATCGCTGAGCATCGCGAGTGCCTCGTTGGCAAAGCCCTGCTTCACGCCATCATGATTCATGGAGGTGAAGAGTATCTCACCGGCACCTCTGTCAGCCACTTCCTTAGCCCAGTCCAGCAGCGTGCGCTCCACACGGATACGGCCTCCGTTGATATAGCAGTGCCATCCGTCCTCATCATTGCGGGCATCGATGGCGCATACACATACCTGCGAACCAAAGCGGTTGGCTATCTCGTCTATCAGTTCCGGGCGACGCAGGGCAGCGCTATTGACGCTCACCTTGTCTGCACCAGCAGAGAGCATGCGGTCCACGTCCTCGATGGCATTGATGCCGCCTCCCACCGTGAAGGGGATGTTTATCTCACGAGCCACACGCGTCACCATATCAGTGAAGGTCTTTCTGCCCTCATGGGACGCCGTGATGTCGAGGTAGCAGAGTTCGTCGGCTCCCTCTTCGCTGTATCTCTTACCCAGTTCCACTGGGTCGCCAGCAGAGCGCAGGTTGACGAAGTTGGTGCCCTTGACGGTCTCACCATTCTTCACGTCCAGACATGGTATGATTCGTTTTGCTAGCATTTTATCTTTCCTTCGTAATAAGCCTTACCAAACACCACCGCTGGTATGCCAGCGCGGTCGAGAGCCTCTATGTCTGCATTCGAACCCACGCCGCCAGAGGCGATGAGGTGCAGATGAGGGAACTCACGCATTATCTCCTTGTAGAGTTCTATGGCAGGACCTGCGAGAGTACCGTCCTTGCTAATCTCCGTGCAGAGCACGTTCTTCACGCCCTTCTCTATGTATTTCTTAAGGAAAGGCATCAGTTCGTCAGCACTGTCTTCTTTCCATCCGTTGATGCTTATCTTACCGTTTCTCACGTCAGCGCCAAGAATTATCCTCTCTGCGCCATACTTTTCTATCCACTCCTCACAGAGTTGCGGATTGGTCACGGCGATACTGCCCAGAGTGACCATCTTGGCACCAGCAGCGAAGGCTTTCTCTATATCCTCAGCAGTCTTGATACCGCCTCCGAAATCCACCGTCAGGCTTGTTGCCTCCGTGATGCCCTTGAGCACCTTGTCATTCACTATGTGCTTAGACTTCGCACCATCGAGATCCACCACATGGAGGCGTTTGAAGCCCTTTGCCTCAAACTCCCTCGCCTGTGCTACTGGGTCCTCGTTGTATATCTTCTTACTGTCATACTCACCCTTGGTAAGTCTTACGCACTTACCCTCTATGAGGTCTATGGCCGGGATTAGTTCTATCATAATTTCGTGCAAAGGTACAAAAAATAATTGAAAAAAAGGTGCACCACCCTAAAAAAGGTAGTGCACACTTAATATTTTATATTAAACGTTAACGTTAAAGTTCCCGTTAGCGTTACTCGTCCTCCTTCTGAGCATTCTCAGCGATGAGTTGCTGCTGGAGCTCGTTAGGCATGAGTTCGTAGGAAGCAAACTTGGTATTGAAGGAAGCTCTGCCACCTGTCAGGCTTGACAGTGCGATACTGTAGTTGGAGAGCTCCTTGAGAGGTATCTTAGCCTGCAGCTTCTGATAACCATTCTCCATATCCATACCCATAATGAGGGCGCGACGACCCTGCAGGTCACTCATCACGTCACCCGTCATATCAGCAGGCACGAAGACCTCGAGGTCGTAGATAGGCTCCAGAATCTTTGGTGCAGCAGCCTTGAATGCCTCTGAGAAGGCATTACGTGCAGCGAGCATGAATGAGAGTTCGTTGGAATCTACTGGGTGCATCTTGCCATCATAGACGATGACGCGTACGTCACGAGCGTAGGAGCCTGTCAGCGGGCCACGCTCCATCTTCTCCATCACACCCTTGAGGATAGCAGGCATGAAGCGCATATCGATGGCACCACCCACTACGGTATTGATGAATACGAGCTTGCCACCCCATTCGAGGTCTATCTCCTCGCGTGACTTGATGTTGCACTTCACCTCCTGACCATTCAGTTTGTAGGTCGTTGGGTCTGGCATACCCTCTGCGTATGGCTCCACGATGAGGTGTACCTCACCAAACTGTCCTGCACCACCTGACTGCTTCTTGTGGCGATAGTCAGCCTGAGCGCTCTTGGTGATAGTCTCACGATATGGGATGCGTGGCTCGAGGTATTCCACCTGAATCTTGTCGATGTTCTCCAAGCGCCACTTCAAGGTACGCAGGTGGAACTCACCCTGACCTCTTACGATAGTCTGGCGAAGCTCCTTAGACTGCTCTACTATCCACGTTGGGTCTTCCTGACGCATACGTGTCAGAGCTGCCATCATCTTCTCCGTATCGCTCTCGTTCTTTGCCTTGATAGCGCGAGAATACTTAGGATTAGGATATGTGAGGAAGTCGAAGCGGTTCTCGCAATCCTTACCATTCAGCGTGTTGCCCGTCTTGACGTCCTTCAGTTTCACAGTACAACCGATGTCGCCTGCCACCATCTCGTCAACAGGGATACGGTTGGCACCTGCAGGAGCGAATATCTGTCCGATGCGCTCCTTAGAGCCACGGTCAGAGTTTGTCAGGTCGTCACCACTCTTTATTTTGCCACTCATCACCTTGAAGTACTGCACCTCGCCGATGTGTGGCTCCACGCCTGTCTTGAAGAAATATACAGACTCCGGACCATTGGCGTCGATAGCAACTTCCTCACCACGAGTGTTGTGTACCTTAGGCATCTCATCTACGTGAGGCACTACGTTGCCTAAGAACTCCATCAGACGGCGAACGCCCATATCCTTGCCTGCACAGACGCAGAAGAGTGGGAATATGCTGCGAGTCACCAGGCCCTTGCGGATGCCCTCACGGAGCTCATCCTCTGTCAGGGTCTCTGTCTCGAAGAACTTCTCCATCAGTCCCTCGTCATTCTCAGCAGCAGCCTCTACGAGAGCCTTGTGCAACTCCATCGCCTTGTCCATCTCCTCAGCAGGGATGTCCTCGATGATTGGCGCACCGCCCTCGGGCTTCCATGAGTACTTCTTCATCAGCAGTACGTCGATGAGAGCGTTGAAGTCAGGACCTTCGTTCAGCGGATACTGTATAGGAGTCACCTTAGGACCATAAATTTCGCGCAGACGGTCGAGGGTATTGTTGTAGTCACTCTTCTCTGCATCCAGTTGGTTGGCAAGGAAGATGACTGGTTTCTTCAGTTTTTCTGTATAGCGGAAGTGGTTCTGAGTACCTACCTCAGGCCCCACCTGATTATTGAGCAACAGCACGCAGGTGTCAGTAACGCCGAGAGCCGTGAGAGCAGCTCCCACGAAGTCGTCCGAACCTGGGCAGTCGATGATGTTCAGCTTCTTGTTGTTCCATTCTACATGGAATACCGTTGAGAAAACGGAGTAACCATATTCATGCTCTACGGGGAAGTAGTCGCTGACAGTATTGTGCTGCGTGATGCGACCACGTCTGTTGATGATACCAGCCTCGTAGAGCATAGCTTCCGTGAGGGTGGTCTTACCTGAGCCATCATTGCCAAGCAGGGCAATGTTCTTGATTTCGCTAGTCTGATATACTTTCATAGCTTGTCTTGTTTAGGTTGTTTAGATATTTAGTTGTTTAGTGGTTTTGTCGTTTAGTCGTTTAGTGGTTTAGTCGTTTGGTGGTTTAGTTCACGTAGATGCAAATGTAGTAAAAATAGTTGAAAGTTGAATGTTGAAAGTTGAAAGTTCTTTCTTTTTTAGCATTTATTAAGGAAAAGGCGCTAGTTTTTACCCTGTTTTACTTCCTTGTTATTTGCCAAGCGACGCCTACAGACACATTCCTGAAAGACTTTGGCTCTTCCAAATCGATAGCTGTGCTGACGTCAAGTTGTACTCTGTCGGACAGTTGATAGGCTGCTCCCAGACTCAGCCAGTTCTCCGTACTCTGGTTATAGACATTGTTAAACTCCTCAATCATCAGTTGCCAACGGTCGCCCACGTTAAAATCCAGACAGACCCCCAAAAAGTAAGTAGGGTCGTCATTGTCGAGCCAGGCAATATCACCCTCATAGCTCAGGGTAAGCTACGAAGTGAGCTGGTTTTGGCAGAGCAAGTCCAATTCTCCGCTCCAATTGTCTGGCATCAAGTCGTAGTGCTTGCTCGGTACATACACATTGCCCAACAACGATACTTCTGGCACGAATTTCCAACCATCGAACAGGCGCACCTTCGTACCAATAGCCACATTCGCAGGTCCGTTATACTTGTATATGTCTCCACCCGTTTTGTTCCAATCCCCCTGCAAGCGCAGTTCGGCATAGTCGGAGATACCGAAGCGCAAGAGCGTGGTGTTCAGCGTCCACGAGTAGGTCTCAAGCCCTTCCATCCTGATATGCTGGTATCCCACGCCTGTCTCCCATTGCTGCCGCCCTTTAGGTATTACGTCAGGCCCCGTCGTAGCACCAGGTCTGTCAGCCGTAAAGCCCGTTCCCTCGCTCTGAGCTAAGACAGAGAGCGGGAGGAAGAATAGAAATATTGCTATTCGGCAAGAAATCTTTATGAGATAACTGGTTTGTTCCCCCATACATATCCTTATTTCTTTTTCTTTACAACTCTTATTTTGCCCATCTCCGATATGCTCACGCCATTTATCTCTATCGGCTTGCTCTTTGGTATGGACTTGCCACTCTGCTCCATCATAAAAGTTCGTAGTTGCTTTCTCAGGCTATGTATCTTGCCTTCTTCCTCACATCTGAAATCATCAATCAGCCACTCGCCATCTATCTTTTTCATTGCCAGACGCATGTATCGCAGTTGAGGAACTACCGTCGTATCCTTGATGCATATCCTCACCATACCCGTAGAGTCACTGATAGCTTTCGTGCCTACCACTCTCGCCGTCATCTTCCCATAGTCCTGAGCACTTATCCAGTAGTCATAGCCTATAGCGACCTCTTTCGTCTTCTCCTCCCATCGCTCTACAATATTTATCAGAGTCTTCAGTTTAGGAGTGCAAAACATCTCAAGCCAACGGTCCTGATTCCAAGCCGTATCATCTTCATAAAGAGGTAAGATAAAGTCATAAATCATCTTCACCTTTTCCACCATACCTTTTTTTTGCACATCTCTCCACCCTTTATCCAGCGTAGCACTATCCACGTCCATGCGATAGTCCAGTTCTGTGCCATTTCTCTGCTTTAGCGTCATCGTCGTATCCGTCAGCGCAGTCACCTCATAGCGCGCTACCACCGTATCCCGCAGGCAGACTATATACCTACCATCACTCTCCGCCCGCTTCTTCTTGGGGATTATCGTGGTTGTATCATTAGTGAAGTAGCAATCGATACCCAAACGGTGTATCAATTTCTTATCACTTTTAGCGAAGACAAAATGATAATATCTCCCTTCACGTATCAGGATATAGTCATTAACCGCCCACACACTACCATTTCTGGGCACCATAGTCCATACCTTACCATTTATTCTCTCTTTGTACTGCGCATTTGCGATGAGGGAAAAGGCCATCGCCACCACACAAATTATAATACGTCTCATCATATTTCGTAGTTAATTTCTTCCTGCAAATTTAGGAATTATTTTCGATACATGCAAATCTTTTGCTAAAAAAAACGGAGCTAACCTTAAAGGTCAGCTCCGCTCTATCATCTATTTCCTGATAGTACAGAATACAACTTATGACAATATTTATCCAAAACAAATGCCAAAGAGCAACATAAGCACACGATAACAAATGGAATCACAATATATGCAAACCAGCAACCATTCTCATTGGGGTTATTGATTATGATATATCGTTGTAGAAAGTGAAGTGGTATGTAGTGTGTAGCATATAAGAAGAATGAGTATTTATATACCCTATGTGGCAAGAAATGAATATATCTGTCAAAAACATCATACAATCCTATAAAGAAGAACACAGATGACCACTGTCTGAAATTTACTACCAACATTCCTTCATATTTCTGGCTGATATAAAATGCTAATGGATACAATATCAAAGCGGAAAGAGTAATTATGAATGGCTGAGGCTTATAGAAATACTCTTTATAATGCACTCCCAAGTAAGCACCCATCATATATATTGACATCCACACCAAAGGGCTACAATATGGGTGATGAAATAATATGCCAATAAGAAGAAAGAATATGACAGCCGTAATCGCTATTCTCTTTCTTATAGCTAGGTAATAAAACAAGGGAGCAACAAGAGCATACACTATAATTACACCAACATACCAAAGTACGGTGTATTTGGAAGCAAATATATTGGATACTACATCCACAAAAGAGGTGAACTCTTGAGAATCGCTTATATATTTGTCACCTGTAAAATGCATTACCAAGAACCATCCCAAAGCTCCTATCGCATTCCATAAAATATAAGGAACTATCAGTGACCAAATTCTCGTCTTTAATTTACCCCAGTACATACCCGACTGATAATTACGATAATAAAGGAATGCTGTTATGAGAAAAAAAGGAGCCACGCAATCTTCTCCAATAGTATTGAAGAGGGATAATTGGTAGAAGTAATCAGGGACCATATCCAGTCTGGGCATACGAGAATGCGTCCATACAATCCCTAACATCATAAGAAATGATAGAATAAAGATTTTGTCTGACTTCTTGTTTTTTTCAAATGTATTAATAGTAATGCTTAGCATATTTTGGGTTTTAGTTGTTCGTATATATACAAAAAAAAAAACGTGGACGTTTTACTTCGCAGGTTTCTTCTGATTCAGTCGAAGGACGTTATCTACCTTCACACCATCGAAGAGGGCTCGCTCACCCTTGATGGATTTGGCTATAAAACTAATCTTGAAGCGCTTGATGTGCTCACCAGGATTGAAATCCTCTGGACGATCGAATACTTTGCTGTCAATATCCATCTTCATGGTTCCGAGATATGGCAACTCTACTTTATCACCTGCCTGCAGGTGAAGCTGCAGCACATCTACCAGTTCGCGCAATACCTGCACTACATCAGATGCTTTTGCACCACAGTTCTTCTGTATCTCCTTACACACATCCTCCATCGTCAGCGTCTGGGGATGAAAAGCCTTCGCTGTGAATTTGCCATACGATGCAACATTCTTTCTTGTTCCTTCTACCAATTGTACTAGCATAATCTTGTCTCCTTATTTAGATTCCTTAGTTAATTACCATGCAAAGATAGTAAAAAACTTTGTAACTATCAAAAATTAGCTAGCAAATTTACAAAATTAACTAGCTAATTTCAAGAATTAGCTAGTTAATTTGAGGTTGTTGCTTTGAGTCTGTCGGTCAAAGCTATATATTATGCTGTTAGCACTCAGTTGTCACCCATTACAGTTCAGCATCGGAGCACTGGAAGGTGGTGCCCTTGGACATGTCGCCTGTGGTGAGACCGAGTTTGAGCCACTTCATGCGTTGCTTGGAGGTGCCATGAGTGAAGGACTCTGGCGTGGAATAGCCGCGAGCCTTCTCCTGAAGGTAGTTGTCGCCTATCTTCTGGGCACAGTCGATGGCTTCCTCAAGGTCGCCGTCTTCGAGTGAGGAGAACTGCTTATTGTCGTGATATGCCCACACGCCGGCGTAGAAGTCGGCGAGGAGTTCGAGGCGCACGCTGATGCGATTGGCGTCAGTCTTTGAGGCATGTGACATCTGCTGGTGTGCCTTGTCGAGAATGCCAAGGAGGTATTCCACGTGGTGCCCTACCTCATGGGCGATGACATAGGCGTAGGCGAAGTCGCCATCAGCACCTAGCTGTTGCTTCATGGAGGTGAAGAAGGAGAGGTCGATATAGAGGCACTGGTCTGCGCTGCAATAGAATGGGCCCATAGCCGACTGACCATTGCCACATCCCGTCTGTACGGCTCCCGTGTAGAGCACCATGCGAGGTGGCACGTACTCACGTCCCATCTGCTTGAAGACCTCCGTCCATACGTCCTCCGTGCCAGCGAGTATCTGGCTTGAGAACTTGGCGAGCTCTTGTTCCTCTGGGGTAAACTCGCGATCGCCCTCCGTCTGTGTGGTGACGTTGGTCATCTGCTGGGTAGCCACTTGTTGCACCACATCGAGCGGATTGCCTCCCATCATCCATGTGACGAGGGCTGCAATGATGATGCCACCAATGCCGAGACCGCCAATGCCTGCTGAGGACATGCCACTGCGGCGACGGTCGTCAACGTTTGTACTTTTTCTTCTGCCTGTTAGTTTCATATTGTTTAGGGTATTAATAATGATGAGTCACCATAGGAGAGGAAACGGAAGTCGTTTGCCAAGGCGTAGTCGTACACTCTGTGCCAGTCATCGCCTATGAGGGCTGAGACCAGGAGGAGGAGCGTGGATTTAGGTTGGTGGAAGTTGGTGATTAGTTTCTCCACTATATGATATCTGTAGCCTGGGGCTATGATAATCTTCGTGCTGGTATTGAGGATGTTGGTATGATTGCTGTCCATCCAAGCGAGGATGGCTCGGAGAGCTTCCTCGCTTGTTGCGACTGAGTCGCAACCTACAAAAGTGCTCTCCTCATAAGGCTCCCACTGGTCTGAGACAGCCATCTGCTCCTCATCGAGGTCAGGATTGTGCATGAGTCTTAGACCTATGTAGTAGAGGCTCTCAAGGGTGCGGACGGAGGTAGTGCCAACAGCTGTCACCCTGCCTCCATGAGCTATTATCTTCTCTATCGTAGAGCGATGCACGGTGATATATTCGCGATGCATCTCGTGACCCTCTATCTCCTCGCTCTTGACGGGTTTGAAGGTGCCTGCGCCCACATGCAGGGTGACCTCAGCACGCTCTATGCCGTGAGCCTCAACGTCAGCAAGGACGGCATCAGTAAAATGAAGGCCGGCAGTAGGTGCTGCCACGCTGCCCTTTATCTTGGAATAGACGGTCTGGTAGGTCGTCTTGTCGCTCTCCTCCGTCTTGCGATTGAGGTAAGGAGGGATAGGCAGTTCGCCTACTGCCTCAAGTATCTCAGAGAAACTCACGCCCCCACTCCACGTGAAGCGCATGAGGTGACCTGTGGACTCCTCGCCAAGGCGCTCCACAGAGACTTCTACATCCTTATCTCCTACTTTAATGATACGTGATAAAACGCCTGATTTCCACTTCTTTAGATTACCCACAAGACATACCCACTCACACTCCTGACGCGTTTGGAATATCTGTTCGTAGTCGCGAGGCGCATAAGGCTCCAGCAGGAATACTTCTATCAGAGCTCCTGTCTCCTTATGGAAATGCATACGCGCCTGAATGACCTTAGTATTATTATACACGAGGAGTGAGCCAGGCGTGAGATGCTCCGCGATGTTCTTGAAGACATCATGCGAGATTACACCTTTATTATATATAAGGAGTTTGCTCTCGTCACGCTTACTGACGGGATACTTGGCAATCCTCTCGTCAGGCAGCGGATAGTCGTAGTCCTGTATCTTTATGTGGCGAGGGTCTGTCATAGTGGTATGAGGCAATAGAGGAACGTGATAGTCTGTACGAGAACTATGACTTCAATATCATACTTATAGAACCCACTGACGGTGTAGCGCTCGGAGACGTTGTAGCGATTGCTGATGGAGCGATTGCTGAATCGCAGATAGAGCAGATAGAAGATGATTCCAACCGTAACGCCCCACGTGATGCCCACAAGGATGTCAGTGAAGAAGTGCTGACCTAAGTAGAGGCGAGTCCAGCACATGAGAAGTGACCACAAAAACATGGAGCAGGTCATGAGACTACTCTTCACGAGGAAGGAGAAGAACGTAGCCAACGCCATCGTGGTAGCTGCATGAGAAGAGAAGAAACTGAAGTCCTTGTTGTGCAGATCGCCAGCTATCTGAACGAGATACTTGAACTCAGGGTCATTGCAGGGACGAAGGCGTTCGACGAGGGGTTTGGTGACGATAGACGTCAGGCCAGTAGCAAAGAGCACTGCGAATATAGCGCACCCCACGCAGATAGCTATCTGCGACATGCTGTCATGATTCTTGATGACCAGAATGGCAAGTAACACATAGAATGGCA
Source organism: uncultured Prevotella sp. (assembly GCA_905233245.1). Classification (GTDB taxonomy): domain Bacteria; phylum Bacteroidota; class Bacteroidia; order Bacteroidales; family Bacteroidaceae; genus Prevotella. The sequence goes on from CAJODK010000006.1 coordinate 35,386, forward strand.
CCCACAGCAACGAGTTAGTGGCCGTGAGGGCCAGATGGTCCAGAAAAGCACTCTGGCTGCCAAAGAAATGGTCTATGAAATATGTATCTACCGAATTAATCATTTACTTATTATTTCTATGGTTGAAGTAGGAATCCAGCCCTGACGGCCATCGGAGAGTTTTATGCCAAGCCATTGAGATATGTCATCGTCTGTGATTTGTACAGCTGTACCCTCGTGAATGACGAAACTGTCAGAAGCTTTCTTCGTAGGCGAAGACTTGACGGTGACCATCTCGGAGATTACCACGCCCTGGTCGCAGGAATGCAGGAATCTCTCCTGCTGGAAGGCGAAGAGCATAGAGAACAGGAATATCGCTACAAGCAGCATGGAGAGATAGAAAGCCGCCTTCCTCACCACGATGGAGTCCATGAAGAGATAAGCCAGGAATATCAACAGAGCAAGGGCAAGCGAGACAATGGATATCCACGTCCATGTATTGATGGTAGCACTGAATACCAGCGACTTATACCACTGCACGAAGAGCACATCGGTATCTACTGGTATGCGGTCAATGGTCTTATTGGTCGTGATATCAATGTTGTGCTGTATGTCCTTATCAGATGGTTTGAGCTTCTGAGCATGCAGGTAGGACACCATAGCTTGAGGATATTCAGCCATGCGATAATAGGCATTGCCCATATTATAATAGGTCTCTGCTGAGATGCCCTCCTTCAGGGACTTTTCATATAGCTGAACAGCCTTCTGATACTCGCCGGCACGATAGGCTGCATCAGCGTGTGGCTTAGTCTGGGCGTGCGCTAAATTGATAATTGAAAATTGAAAATTGAAAATAATAATCAGCAAGATAATGCCAATTCTGTCAGCTATCTTTGTAATAGCCTCTACTGCCTTACCGTAGGTCTTCTGCATATTTCCCATCCTGTCGCCTGGAGCATAACGAGCGTACTCGCATTCGTCGATAGCTTCAATAAACGAAGTGATGGTATCCTGCTGAATATCTTTCTGCTGCATCTTCTCCGTAATATTCTCCTTCGAAAGTTGTTCTACTGGCATAGTGAGTTTGTCGCTGACATAATTCCAGAGCGCACGGAGCACCTCGTCATAGAAATCTGCAGGCTCATTCTTCATCATCAGTTTGTGAGCCTTACGCAGGCGCTTCATCGCCACCTTGTTAGCCTTCTTGCCTCGCATGGCCACCACATCGCTGATAGCCATAGCACGCTTTCTGAACACTACGCAGAGTGCAATGAATGCTGCCACGATACCTGCTATAATGCCAAGATGGGTGGATGTACCAAAGAATGTGTCAGAGATATTCTGCTTCTGATTCTCGCCCAGCATCAGGTCGTGGATGTCATTATCGTTGTAGTTAACGTTAACGTTCCCGTTACCACTTCCTTGTTCCACCTCTATCTTGAGTGGTTGCATGGTGAGAGTCTTGTATTGATGAGTCTGGGTGTCGAAATACACAAACTTAGTAGCTGGCAAGGTGTAAGAACCCTTATTGCGAGGCACGATTAGGATGTCGTATATCATACTGCCCGTCACGCCGTCGGTAGTAAGTTTCGTCTTGTCCGTTATCTTGGCATCATACTTCTCAAAATCCTTAGGTACAGCGAGTTCGGGTTGCTTGAGGAGTTTCATATTACCCACACCACTCACCACGAAACGCACATTGACAGGTTCGCCAGCCTTCACCTCCTTCTTGTCCAATGAAGAGGTGATAGAGAAATGTCCCACGCCACCAGAGAAGTCTGCCGGCTTCGCTGGCAGAGGCAGTACCTCAATGTCAACACTCGGAGCGCTGATGCTCTTTTTCACCTCTATGTAACCAGAACCACCATTGAAGAAGGCTTCGAATGGGTCAACGTTAGGATTCTGCTGCATCACGATGCCATTGAACGTAAGACTCGGAATGGTCAGTTTGCCAGACATCTGAGGAAACATGACATATTGGCTCCACGTAACGCAGTTATACACTCGTCCATTCACACTCTCCTGATGGAAGGTCTTCTGCTGTGGCAGAGGTATCTCCTGCGTATGGAAGCCCTTCAGGTCTGGCATCTTGCCCTCCAGAGCCGTCAGTTCCACCTGCGTATATACTTTATAGGTCAGGAGTATCGGCTCCTGTTCATAGACTTTCTGCTTATTCGCCGTAACACGGAGGAAGAGGTCATTGCCAGAGATACGAGCGCCAGCACGATCCACACGGCGAGACTGCTGCTGATGCTGTCCCCCACCCTGTTGCGCCTGTCCGCTGACTGTTATCTTGATAGCCGACGACACAGCATTGTTACCAGCTACGGTAGCCTTCGCTGAAGGTATAATGTAAGTACCATTCTTATTGGCCATCAACACATAGGTATAGGTGACGGATGACTGCTGAGAGGTATGGCCGTTGACAAAAGAGAAACTCTGCTGCGTACTCGTCGAAGGTCCCATCAGCACTTCAAAGGCATCAGGCACGTTGCCTATGCGGAAGTTCTTGACATCAGTGGTATTCACCACATATCGCAACTGAAACTGCTCTCCCACAGCCACTCGTGTAGGCCCTTGCACGGTAATCTTTTGAGCGAGGGCAATCACTGGCATTATTATCGCCAATAATATGTATATAGATTTCTTTACCAATTCTTCTGAACATTTCTGCGTTTAGGCTGACTCATAGCCTTATTGAGACGTTGCTGAGTAGCCTTCTCTTCCTGTATGGCAGCTTGCAGGAGTTGCTCAGCATTCTCCTTACTCATCTGTTGCTCCTGCTTTTGCTGCTGTTGGTCTTGATTCTTATTATCGTCTTTGTTTTTATCTTCGTTCTCGTTTTTGTTTTTGTCTTTATTTTTGTCTTTGTTCTTGTCATTATTCTGGTTGTTCTGACCGCCACCACCTTGATTATTCTGATTGTTCTTCTGCTGACGCTGACAGAGCACCAGATTGTAGCGCGTCTCATTGTCATGAGGAGTGAGGCGCAGAGCCTGTTTATACATCTCTATGGCAGGTCCATACTGTTGCTGGCGTTGCATTATCACACCCATATTATGATAGGACATCGCCTTGCGTTGCTTACTCGTCTCAGCTTTTGCTGACTGCTGAAACATCTCCATAGCCATCGAATCCTTATTCTGCGCCATCAGAGCACATCCCAGATTGTACATCGCCTGGGTGTTATTCTTATTTGCTGAGAGAGCCTTACGATATTTCACCTCAGCCTTCGACGGACTTTCCTGATTATTCTGGTGGAACACCCTATTGCCCTGCCTTATGTAGTGACGGTCCTGAGCATGGATTGAGTTGAAGGTTGAAGGTTGAAAGTTGAAAGCTATGATTAGCAATCCTATTCCAACGCTACGCTTCTTGAAGATGCGTATCTTACGCAGATATGGGTTCTGAGCCTCAGAGACGAGAACCTCGATGATGAGGATTATGATGGCAAGAATGCCAAACCACTGGAACTGTTCGGAATACTCGGAGTAATAGACACTCTCTATGCTGCCTTTCTGCATCTTGCTCAGTTCGTCATTCAGGCGCTCCTGCGCTGTAGAGGTGTTATCCACATGTATATACGTTCCTCTGCCTGCTGCAGCTATCTCCTGACACATCTGCTCATTGAGAGCCGTCATTACGGTATTGCCAGTATTATCTGTCAGATATCCACCGCCATACACCGGTATAGGAACTCCCGAACTATTGCCTATGCCAAGGATGAACACTTTGAAGCCATTGTCGGCGGCTTCCTTGGCGGCCTCCATCGCACCTCCCTCATGGTCTTCTCCATCAGTGATAACAATGATAGCCTTACCGATGTTCTTCTGTTGCGTAAAACTATTGGCTGCCAGATTGATAGCCTCAGCGATATTGGTACCCTGCGTCTGTATCAGAGACGGTTCGATATTTTGCAGAAACATCTTTGCTGATACGTAGTCACTCGTAATAGGCAGTTGCACGAAAGCATCACCTGCAAAGACTATCATGCCTATCTTATCTTTCGTGAAGTGATCTACGAGATTTTCGATAAGCAACTTACTCTTGCCCAATCGACTTGGTGCCACATCCTCCGCCAACATAGAGTTAGAAATATCGAGACAGATGATAGCCTCTATACCCTCACGCTTTTCGTGACTTACCTTTGTGCCCATCTGCGGACGAGCCAGCATGATGATGACAATAGCAAGAGCCAATTGGGTAAGCAGGAATTTCAGCCAGCGTCTCTTGGCCGAAGCGTCAGGGATAAGTGCCTTGACCAACTGGCGTTCACCCAGTTGGCTAATCTTCTTCCTGCGCTTCCATTCTGCCCATGCCATCAGCAGCACCATAAAGGGAATTATGGCGAGCAGATAGAGATATGTAGGTGCGTATAGTTGCATTTCTTATATCCTTCTAAAGACTGTAAGCCTCAGCAGCGACTCCATCACCAGAAGCATGATAGCTGCAAGGGCAAAGGGCTGGTAGGCCTCGTATTTCTTGGAGAATTTCTTGATATTGATGCGTGACTTCTCAAGTTTATCAATGTCCTGATATATCTGTTGCAGTTCCTTATTGCTGGTAGCCAGATAGAAGTTGCCGTCGCTCGTTGCTGCTATATCCTTGAGAGTCTTTGTATCGAGTTCGTACATGGAAACACGCTTCGAACCTACGCCGATAGTGTATATTCTGATACCCAGACTCTTAGCTATCTGTGCAGCAGTCAGTGGTGATATGTCACCTACATTGTTGGCACCATCGGTCAGGAGTATCACCACCTTGCTCTTTGCCTTGGAATCCTTCAAGCGGGATATGGCATTCGCAAGTCCCATACCAATCGCCGTGCCATCGCTTATCAGTCCACGCTCAGCGAGGTCTGGTCGCACACCTTTCAGCAGATTGAGCAGCGAGGCGTGATCTGTCGTCATAGGACATTGTGTGAATGCCTCACCAGCAAAGATAGTCAGTCCGATATTGTCATTCTGGCGGTCACTGATGAAGTTTGCAGCCACACTCTTCGCTGCCTCTATGCGGTTGGGCCTCAGATCCTCCGTCAGCATACTGGTAGATATATCCATAGCCAACATTATATCTATACCCTCCACGCTACGGTCATCCCAAGCCTCTTTCGTCTGAGGACGGGCAAGGGCAACAACTATAAGGGTGAAGGCTGCCAAGCGGATTATCATTGGCAACTGTATCAGGTGCACTCTAAGACTCACGGGAGCCTTCTCATAACCATAGGCATCACTGATGGTCATCGAGGCCTCCATCTTACGTTTGCCACGATTGCGCCATAGCACGTACCATAATATATATGGTATCATCAGCAATAGCAGTAGAAAATATGCCGGTTGTGAAAATTCCACTTCTTAACTTCTCTAACTTCTTATATCGTATAGTTGCCAGCACACGAACACCACAAGTGCAGTTGCCAGGATTATCATTATTGCTATAGCCCACTTCAGTGACAGGCGGATGTGCATAGTCTGACGCTGCTTCTTGGTGATGGTAGGCTCTATGCGCTCAAATGTTGGCGCATTCTCTTGCTTGGTAGTGTTTATAAAATCTATCGCCGAGACAAGATTGCGGTCGTTCTCACTAATTCCAACTGTGTATTTCGCAAATTTCACAAGATCAGCTGTTTCGAAGAGATTTACGAGCTCCTGCATCTTCTCTCCGTCATTCTCCTGCCTCAGTCTCTCTATTATCTCACTGGAGGTCATCTCCATAGCACTGAATCCGAATCGCTCCTCTATGTACACACGAATAGCATCCGTGAGCTGGGTGTAGTACTCCTTGAAGTTCCCGTTCCCGTTAACATTCTCGTTTTTAAGTTCTTCAATAGAACTAAGAGCTTTCTGATGTGGAGGTATCTTCTTGACTATCTTCACCTTAAACTCAAAAGGCTTGTCACTCTTCAGTCTTAAGTATGCCAACCAACAGAGCACATACAACACTACTGCCAGCAGGCTGTAGAGCAACAGGTCACGCCACTCCTGCCACATAAAAGGATTCTCCTGCACATCCTTCGGACCAAAGAACTGATTGGGATGCAGTGTATCCACATCGACGGTCAGAACCTTCAGTGCCAGATTTTTGGTTTCAAGCGTCTTGCCATCTATCTTTACAGGTTGTTTTGGTATGTAGTACAGCGTATCCTCAAACGATGTCAGCACCAGATGCTGCGTTACCTTGATAAATCCATCGTTGGCGTCTATGGTATCCATCCTTGGCTGCTCCACCACCTCTACTCCCGGCGTCACCATTTGCTGAGGCTTCCATTGTGGGAATGTGACTCTTTGTCCTGGCTTCACTGTTGCCGAGATGTGATAGCCCGTCTGCTCACCCACTAGTATCTGCACCGAGTCAATAGAGGCTTCGACGATGCCCTGTGCGTGTGCCCAATTGACAATTGACAATTGGCAGAAGACTATTATGATTGTAAGCAACTTCTTCATTTTCTTATCCCCTCATCGCAAACAAGTGTTGCAGGGTTGTTACGTAATTGCCATCAGTGGCTACACTGACCAAATCTATGGAATTTTTCTGAAACATCTGCGTCAGTTCTGCATGACGTTCATGCCAGTAGCGCTCATGGGCCTGACGGAGCGCACTCGACGAAGTGTCTATATACTGTTCATGTCCTGTCTCAGCATCATGTATGCGCAGTATTCCCACATCAGGCAATCGGCGCATCAGCGGATCATATATCTGTATGCCCACAAGATCATGACGCTGGCAGCATATCTGCAGGGGTTTCTCAAAATCCTTACGGGTATAGAAATCACTCATCATAAATGCCGTACAATGTCTCTTCTGCGTTCTGCCAAGAAACTCCAACGCAACGCCTACATCTGTTTTTCTAGATACAGGAGAGAAACTGAGCATCTCCCTGATGATATATAGTATATGCTTTCTACCCTTCTTGGGCGGAATGTATTTCTCTATACGGTCAGAGAAGAAAATAACACCTATCTTATCGTTATTCTGTATGGCGGAGAATGCCAGTGTCGCAGCTATCTCAGTAGCCATTTCTGCCTTCGTCTCGCCTCGCGTGCCAAAATTGAGCGACCCCGACACATCTACCAAGAGCATCACGGTGAGTTCACGTTCCTCTTCAAAGACCTTAACGTATGGACGATGAAAACGGGCTGTCACATTCCAGTCTATATCGCGCACATCGTCACCATACTGGTATTCCCTCACCTCTGCGAAGGCCATTCCCCTGCCCTTAAAGGCCGAGTGATATTGACCAGCAAAGATATTGCTGGACAGTCCTCGAGTCTTTATCTCGATTCTGCGAACTTTTGAGAATATGTCGATGGGCGTGTTCAAGGCACTTCCACCTTATTAATTATCTGACTTATGATATCCTCTGCCGTGATATTGTTTGCCTCTGCCTCGTAAGACAGGCCGATTCGATGACGCATCACGTCGTGTGCTACAGCTCTGACATCTTCAGGCACAACATAACCTCTATGCTTGATAAAGGCATATGCCCTTGCTGCTTTTGCCAGATTGATGCTGGCACGTGGCGAACAACCGAACGTCATCATCGGTGCCAGTTCGCTGAGTCCATACTGCTGAGGATAACGTGTGGCAAAGACCATATCAGCAATGTACTGCTCTATCTTCTCATCGATATACACCTGACGCACCACCTCGCGGGCCTTTATAATCTCCTCATCGCTTGATACCGGCATTATGTTCGCGCCAATATTGCCACTGACATTCTCTCTGAGTATCTTTTTCTCTTCCTCTATAGTAGGATAGCCTATGATGACCTTCAACATAAAACGGTCCATCTGTGCCTCTGGCAGGGGGTATGTTCCCTCCTGCTCCACAGGATTCTGAGTCGCCATTACCATGAATGGTTTAGGCAGAGCCATTGTCTTTTCGCCTATTGTTACCTGATGCTCCTGCATAGCCTCCAGCAGCGCGCTCTGTACTTTCGCTGGTGCACGGTTTATCTCGTCGGCAAGCACAAAATTGGCGAATACTGGGCCTTTCTTTATCTGAAAGGTCTTATCCTTCTGCGAGTATATCATAGTACCTACCACATCGGCAGGCAGAAGGTCAGGCGTAAACTGTATTCTGCTAAACTTGCCATCAATGAGTCTTGCCAGCGTATTGATTGCCAGTGTCTTTGCCAGACCTGGCATACCTTCCAACAGTATATGTCCATCGCTCAGCAGTCCGATGAGCAGGGATTCCACCAGATGTTTCTGCCCCACGATGACACGATTCATGCCAGTCTGCAGGTTTGTTACGAAATTGCTGTGCTGTTCTATCAGCACATTCAGTTCTCTTATATCTACTGTTTCTGCCATATCTCTTTGTTTTTTCTGTTAACTAAAGCACAAAGTTAGTCAAAATCTGCGATTCCACAAAAAATTTTAAGGTTAATAAACGTACTGCAACATTTTGTAAAAGCTAACTACGTTTCTTCATTTCTTCCTCTATGGCATCATTATAGCCAGTCAAGGCCGCAAAAGGTGCGAACTGCGCTGCCCTCTGCATCATCGTCATACGTGGATACTTCTTGGATACGTGATGAGAATGATTTATTATATCATCATAGCCATTCATGCCTTATGTCCTCCTATCTGTTTGTTTCTGTCTTTAGCGGTCGCCCCTTCTTCAAAATTCAGTCCACGAAGTATGGCATTCTTACCATATCTACGTTTGATAGTCAGTTGGGTCTCCTGTAACCTACGTTCTTTCTCCATTTGGGCCTGTTCCACCTTACGTTGCCTCTCCAGCATTGCGTAGTCTGTGAATAAATCTAACTGCTTGGGAGTTTTGCTCCTGTCCAATGCCACTTGTTCCTGAACAACATTATTGCTCACAAGAGACATCCTGCGAATAAGCAGATTTGGATTGACGATACGCTCGAATAGTTCCACTGCTCCATCCATAATGGTACGTGACGAGGAGGTGTAGCGGGGTAAATTATGAGTTCCGTGAGCATGTTTCGGCACCTTACGGCCGTAGTGATCCGTTGTCACTTCGCCATGATACTGTTTACGTATCTCTGGTCGAATAAGGTTCTCTATATCGTAACCCACAGTTAGCGTCAACTGATTAGTCACCAGTCGTTTTGCAACTAGTTCAAGCGCCATTTCCTCAGCCATCTCGCGCACTACCACACTCGCCTTCTTGACATCGTATGGTTCATGCAGCACCTGACCATTACTAAGCGAGTTCGTTTCCGGTTTATAGGCTTTCACCTCTTTTATGGTACATGGTTCCCATCCCCATGCGTGGTCTATCAGTAGTTCGGCATTCATGCCAAAGAGCCTGTACAGTAGTTCTTCATCCTTCTCCGACTGACGAGCTATCTTGCCCATTGTGTCTATGCCATAGAGAGCTAATTTCTGTGCCACGCCACGCCCCACACGCCAGAATTTCGTGAGAGGCTGATAATCCCAGAGTTCACGTCGATAAGACATCTCATCCAACTCGGCTATGCGTACTCCATCCTTGTCAGCAGGCATCGTCTTGGCCTTAATATCCATCGCCACCTTGCAAAGATACATATTTGTACCTATCCCTGCCGTTGCTGTAATACCCGTCTGCGATAGCACGTCGCGTATCATTGTCATAGCCAGTTCGTGCGCAGTCATCTTATAAGAAGCGAGATAATCTGTCACATCCATGAACACCTCATCCACAGAATACACGTGGATATCCTCATGCGAGACATACTTCAGATATATGGAGTATATCTTAGTGCTTATCTCCATATAGCGCGCCATGCGTGGTGATGCAACGATGTAGTCCACCGCCCACTCTGGATGCTGGCGCAGTTCTGTATCTGAAAAGGATTTTCCCGTCAATCTTTTCCCTGGCACCTTTTGTCGGCGTTCGTTATTTATTTCCTGAACTCTTTGCACTACCTCAAAGAGTCGAGCCCTACCTCCTATGCCGTATTGTTTCAGCGAGGGGGTCACTGCCAGACATATCGTCTTCTCCGTCCTGCTAATATCAGCCACCACGAGGTTTGTGGTCAGGGGATTCAGTCCTATGTCCACACACTCCACACTGGCATACATAGACTTCAGATCGATAGCGATATATGTCCGTCTTCTTTCTTCCATATATGGATACATAATACAAGGGCTGCCACTGCCAACACATTGACCCCCTCTGCATAATCCTGCACCAGATTACCCAAGAAAAACATCAGGATACTCAGAAAGATGACACGCCTTCCTTTCCACACTCCCGGCAATGCCAAAAAGAAAAAAAATGGATTAAAGATAAATATTTGAAAATTAAGACGTACCGTAGGATGCTGAGAGAAAAGCATCAAGAATAAAATGATGCCTACCAAAGCGTATAGGCAGAAGAAAAAATACCTGATATATTGTGCCACGACTGCCCCTCTTGAGGTTCTCATCAAAACATAAAACTCAAAGAGACAATACGCTATCACCAAAAAGAGAAATATCCATGACATACGCAATGGCGTCAAAGGAAAATCTATATTATCTGGGTTCTGCCATGCCTCGCCAGGCTGCAGAGCCCAGAAAGCACTATCTACAAGAGCCTTCTCTCTACCATCTGGATAGACTATACGAGCTGCTTGAAAATCTGAGGAAAGCACCTCTGGCAAGAATTCCCTCTCATCATGCTCTGTATCAACATCTGCCTGAAATCCCAGTAGCAGGTCATTACCCCACTGCGCCCAAGGGTGCAGGGATGTCTTCAGATGAACAAGTTGGCGAAAACTACGCTCTCCTTGCTGATATTTGTTTGCTGTGTACTCTATCTCTGCAGGAATAGCGTTAAGAATTATGTCTCGAGCTTTCGTAGTACAATTGTTGTAGAAATAATTGTAGCGATACACCACATTCTCAGGACGGGAATTCTCGAGCAGAGCAGCGAGAAAATCACGTTTCTCTTCCTCCGACATGTTTATGTGTTGCTCATACACTCCACTGCCATAACGATGATATTCATCGAGAAAATCCTGATAGGAACAGACGCCCATGGAGTAGTCGGTAAGTCCAAAAACAAAACGTGGTACAAAATAGTCTATCGTAGGGTCAAAGACTCCGTAGTTGACGGCTATATCGGCACCCGTCTTATGATTCTGTACACGAATAGCAGTGTGCCCATACAGTGAATACACCTCATCATGGGGTTGACAAGTGAGCAGACTCACCTCCACCTGACTATAGGCAGAGGTAGCGAAAAATAGCAGTGCAGAGCAAAGCGATACTCTTAAAAAAAAACAAATATTACGTTTCACAATGCAAAGTTACGAATATTTTTTGTAATTTTGCATCTTGATAATCAAAAATCAACTGCGATACAATGACAATAACGAAACGAAGCGCTTCGCTACTACTATTCTTTTTACTCACCACTCTCTCTGCTATGAGCCAGAGTAGCACCCTCTCACCCTACTCCATGTATGGTCTGGGGGCACTAACTGACCAGTCTAATGGCGCAAGTCGTGGAATGAATGGCGTAGGTCAAGCATTCAGAGAGGGCAACCAGATAAACTACCTCAACCCTGCATCTTATTCAAGCGTTGATTCGCTAACTTTCATCTTTGACATCGGCATGTCACTGCAACGCACTATTTTCAAGGAGAATGGCTCCACCAAGGGTGCCAATACTGCCGACTTCGAATATTTCATGGCAGGATTTCGCGCCAGGAAGCATCTTGGCGTAGGTTTTGGTCTTGTGCCTTACACCAACATGGGGTGTAACTTCAGTAGCAAGACTACCATTCTCGGTTATCAGCAGTATCCTTACGATATCAGATACAAGAAAACTACAGAGACGGCAACATACTATGCTGACGGCGGTCTGCATGAGGCTTTCATTGGTGCAGGCTGGGAGCCTTTCAAGGGATTTTCTATCGGTGCCAACGTATCTTTCCTGTGGGGCACGCTGGGCAGGACGGTGTCAAGCGTCTTCTCTGATACCAATGTCAATAGCATCTACAAGATTTATTCGCAGAAGGTACACACCTACAAACTGGCTTTCGCAGCACAGTACGCGCAGCAAATCAACAAAGACGACAACGTAACACTCGGTGTCACTGTAACGCCTGGACATCAGTTGGGTGACGAGGCTGACCTAAGCTATATATCTACCAATACCACATCTGGAATATCTGACACCGTGCGGTGCAATGCTCAGGGTGGTTATACGATGCCTACCGAGATAGCTGCGGGTATTGCTTACAAGCACAAGGACAGATGGAAGATTGGACTAGACTACTCTTTCCAGAATTGGGGGTCTATCTCTACCAACTACTACATCAAACCCGATGATGGTAAAATAGTAGGCTCTACAGGAAGTTACAAAAATCGCCATAAAATAAATGTAGGTGGCGAATGGTGTCGCAACCCTCAGGGACGTTCCTTTCTCGACAAAGTGAGGTGCAGAGCTGGTATCAGCTACTCCAGTCCTTACCTAAAGATAAACACTACAAGTGGCATTGTGGATGGTCCACGTGAAGTAGCGGCCAGTATTGGTTTCGGACTTCCTATCATCAACAACTACAACAACCGTTCGGTACTCAACATTAGTTTTCAATGGGCCAACGAGTCTGGTTCCGTCATCAAAGATAATACTTTCCGTATCAACATTGGCCTAACATTCAACGAGCGCTGGTTCGCAAAGTGGAAGTTTGAGTAAATCTTTCTACTACATATTTGTACTCATACTCATCACTGCTTCTTGCGATAGTGCCAAGGAGCATACGGCGGAGGCCATCAGGGACGAAGACTCTGTAGCGATGATGACATCCTACGGTATCAATACACTGATAAGCGACTCTGGTATCATGCGATACCGCATAATAGCAGAACGATGGGAGGTGAACGACAATCTAAACCCTCCAAGATGGATATTCCCAAGGGGACTGTTTCTCGAACAGTTTGATGAGAAATTTCACGTAGAAACCTACATACAATCTGACACCGCTCACTACTACACCATACAGAAATTGTGGCATCTGTGGGGCAACGTGAGAATAAAGACTGTTGACGGACTTATCTTCACCAGCGAGGAGTTGTATTGGGATCAGAATCGTCACGAGCTTTACTCCAACATGTTCTCACACCTCGTAACACCCGAAAGAGAGTTGCAGGGCGCATACTTTACCAGCGACGAGCGCATGAGACACTATAAGATATCTGATTCCAAAGGCTCGTTTACAAGGGAGGATTTTGAGAACGGGAACGATAATGGGAACGGGAATACTAACACTAACACTAACACTAACGCTAACGTCAGCGACAGCGTGCCCAAACGTCAGGCTGCCACACCAAGAAAGAGATAAATGCTAATAATGTACATTATAATATCGATGATGTTCTCCGCTTTCTTCTCAGGAATGGAGATAGCCTTTGTCAGCAGCAACAGAATGCTGGCCGAAGTCAACAAAGACGAGGAGAGCATCACGCATCGCATCATATCGTTCTTCTATCGTCACTCCAACACCTATATAAATACGATGCTGGTGGGTAACAACATCGCACTGGTCATATACGGCATACTCATAGCGCGTCTCTTCGACTCTACAATCTTTGCCAATCAACCAGAGGCTTTCAGAGTGACAGCGGACACTATCATCTCTACCATCATAGTGCTCTTCACTGGAGAATATCTCCCAAAAACCATTTTCAAGAATAATGCCAACACCCTGCTCACCTTCTTTGCCATACCTGCTTGGCTGGCTTTTGTGATACTCTACCCCGTTTCCCGCTTTTGCACTCTGATATCACGCGGCATGCTTAGGATGTTAGGCGTCAGCGTGGGAAAGAGTTCCGAAAGGGAGGAATTTACTAAAGTGGACCTCGACTACTTGGTAAATGACAACGATAACGGCAATGCCAACCCTAGCGATGGCCGCGACCTCAAACTCTTTCAGAATGCGCTCGATCTGAGCGACACCAAAGTGCGCGACTGTATGATACCACGCACTGAGATTACAAGTATTGAGCGCAATGCCACCGTAGAGGAACTGCGGCAGAAATTTGTGGAGAGCGGACGTTCCAAAGTCATAGTCTATAAAGATGACATAGACCACATCATAGGATACATACACTCCTCTGAACTCTTCAAAATCAAAAGGGAGTGGCAGTCACACGTGCACCATATCCCATTCGTGCCAGAAACCATGGCAGCTCGCAAACTCATGGAGAATCTTTTAGCACAGAAGACTTCTCTGGCGGTAGTAGTGGATGAGTTTGGCGGCACTAGTGGACTGGTCGCCCTAGAGGACATCGTAGAGGAAATCATCGGTGAGGTGGAAGACGAACATGACATCAACAACTTCGAGTGCAGACAGACGGCCGACGGTGGCTACCTCATATCAGCACGTATGGAAATAGAGCGCGTCAATGAGACGCTCGGCATTAACCTACCAGAGAACGATGACTACAAGACCGTGGGCGGTCTGATACTGGCACGTCACCAGTCTTTCCCACGACTGAATGAGGAGATTGAGTTCGACGGATGGAAATGTAAAATCCTAAAAAACACCAAGACGAAGATAGAATTGGTAAAAATAATACGCACTTAATTTGCTTAATTGCAGAAAAATTACTAACTTTGTGGCGCTTTTTGACTATCTTGGTCCTAAACAGTAAACATTAAACCGTAAATAGTAAACTAAAAAATAAAAAAATGGCAGTATTAGGAAAAATCAGAAACAGAGGAGCCTTGCTCGTAAGTATCATTGGTCTCGGTCTGTTTGCATTCATTGCTGAGGAAGCCGTACGTTCTTGCGAATCTACCAAGAACAACGAGCGCCAGCAGATTGCCGAGGTTCTCGGTGAGAAGATTAGTTATCAGGATTTCCAAGATTTGGTTGACGAGTATCAGGACGTCATCAAGATGACACAGGGTAGAGACAACCTCTCTGAGGACGAAATCAATCAGGTGCGCGATATGGTTTGGAACCAATACGTGCAGAATGCTATCCTGGCACGCGAGGCTGACAAACTGGGACTCAAAGTTACTGATGACGAGATTCGCGATATCCTCAATCAGGGTAACAACCAAATGCTCATGCAGACACCTTTCGTCAATCAACAGACTGGACGTTTCGATGCCAACTCCCTTAAGCAATTTATCAACGAATACAAAAAAGCACAGCAGACAAACCCTCAGCAGGCTGAGCAGATGCGTCCTATCTACAACTATTGGAACTTCATGGAGAAGAACCTCCGTCAGCAACTGCTCGCTCAAAAATACCAGACACTGCTTGCCAACACCTTCGTATCCAACAGCATAGAGGCTAAGCAGGCATTCAATGAGGAGAACGAAGAGTCTAGCATACAACTCGCTGCTCTTCCCTACTCCACCATTGCTGACAAGGATATACAGGTTTCTGACGATGACCTCAAAGCAAAGTACAAGGAACTCAAGCCACGTTTCAGACAGTACGAAGAAACTCGCGACATCAAGTACGTATCTGTACGCGTTGAGGCTTCTACCGCTGACCGTAATGCTACCCTTGCTCAGACAAAGGACTTTGCCTCACAACTCGCCACAGCAGAAGATCCCGCTGAGGTAGTACGCAAGAGCGGATCTACAGTCTCTTACCTCGGTGTACCAGTCATGAACTCTGCTTTCCCCAACGACATTGTAGAAACTCTTGACTCCATCCCCGTAGGTACCACCACGGCCATCAAGGAGAATAAGCAAGACAATACCCTCAATGTGGTACGTCTCATCTCTAAGCAGGAACTGCCTGACTCTGTACAGTTCCAGATTATTCAGGTAGGTGCAGAGACTCTCGAAGCTGCTCGCACTAAGGCCGACTCTATCATGGGAGCCCTCAGCGCTGACGCTTCTCAGTGGGATGCTATCGCCAAGAAGTACAACCAGACTGGCGCTCAGCAGTGGCTCACCACCCGCGACTACCAGTACGCTCCTTCTATCGATGCCGATACCAAGGCATACCTCAATGCCCTCAACACTATGGCTGTCGGCGAGGTGAAGAATCTGGCTACCAATTCAGGCAATATTATCATAAAGGTGACCGACCGCCGCGCTATGCAGACTAAGTATCTGGCGGCTGTCATCAAGACACCTATCAATTTCTCTAAGGATACCTATTCCAAGGCATACAACAAGTTCTCACAGTTTGTCTCAGAGAACCAGACAATCGAAAATCTAGAAAAGAATGCCAAGAAGTATGGCTACCAACTGATGGACATGCAGGATATTCGTGCCTCACAGCACAATATTGCTGGCATACACGGCACTCATGACGCCCTCAAGTGGGTGTACGAGGCTGATGCTAATAGCGTCTCTCCACTCTATGAGTGTGGTGACAACGACAATCTTCTCGTAGTAGCACTCACCAAGATACACGAGAAAGGCTACCGCGACCTCGACGACGAACAGGTAAAGGCTATGGTGAAGGCAGAGGTCATGAATGACAAGAAGGCAGAAAAAATCCTCGCAAAAGTCGCTGGTGTCAAGAATGTAGCTGGTGCTAAAGCTAAGGGCGCACAAATCGTTACCGTTGACCAGATTACCTTCTCTTCTCCTGCATTCATCACCGCTACAGGCGCTATGGAGCCTGCTCTCTCTGGTGCTGTAGCAGCTACCAAGCAGGGACAGTTCTGCAAGACCCCTGTCAAGGGCAACGCAGGAGTCTATCTCTTCCAAGTAACCAAGAAGCAGAGCCGCAAGCAGAAGTATGATGCCAAAGCATATATGCAACGCATTGCTCAGCGCAACATGCAGGCAGCGGGCAACTTCATGCAGGAACTCTTCCTCAATGCCGACATCACCGATCGTCGCGTGATGTTCTTCTAAGAGAAACAATCTAAAAATAATAATACATCAAATAACGAGCGGCACTTCAAATGAAGTGCCGCTCTTCTTATATATTACCCTATCACTTTCATATTCTTCCTATACCCAATCCCTGTGACATGACAGATGAGGTGTCCATCTTGATTTGTCACTCTCACCTCGACAGTAGGTATCTTATGATGATCAGCGACACTTATAGCCTCAGCACGCAACTCGTCGCCCTCCTTGGCACTCGACACAAACATGATACTACTAGATATGCCAAGGGTCAACTGGCCCGTATAGTTCATCAAGGCGGCAATGGCGAGATCTGCCAACGTAAACAACGCCCCACCCTGACAGACCATGCCACCATTCAGGTGTTCTCTGGTAACCGTCATCACTGCAATAGCATGTTTCCCATCCACCTCTTTTATCTTGCAACCTGCATTGGCTGCAAATCTATCATTCTTATTCAATAGTTCTTGTATATCCATTTTATTTACTATGTAATGTGCTATGTTATAATCCAGCTATTCAATTTCCTCCAAAAGTATGAAATCCTAACACTGATAGAATTATCTGTATCCGGTTCATGAACGGCAAACCCACACTCTTCGAGGTACTGCTGACGGAGATTTTTAACTGCAGTACTGGTCTTTAGAGTATCTATGCATTCTATGTAAATGCGAAAGAGCGTAGGATATAGATGTGTAAAATCTCTATTTATGCTGTCAGCCATCAGTTGGTGGTCTGCATCAAGGCACAGTGATTCTCCCTTGAGCAAACGTTCACGAAATAGCCTAACATTCTGACGCATATGGTGAAGTGTGACGCGATAGGCCAAATACGACATATCAAGTGCTTCGGCCATTTCTTTATTAGGAACTGCTCGCTGTTTATTTAGCATAGATAGCAGGGAACGCAAGAGAATAAAGCGGCCTCTTGGATAGAATACCTGATGAGCGTAGGCTATCAATTGTGAGACGACACGAATCTTATCCTCGTCACTTATATCCATTTCGAGCACAACCTGCGAGCGTAATTCATAGTTTCCTTGTAAACGAGAAGAAACTATTCCTCCTTCTGTCTCAGCCCGATTGTTCAAATAGTTACGAAATGTATTGAGCAACCAACTCTCGAAAGCCTCCTGTTTCTTAATTCGTTGCAAGGTCTGATAGGGATAGCTACCACGCTCACGGAGATAGAGGAAGAAGTCATCGATAACATCCTCGTATACGTCGTAGAGACTGTTTTTATAGGTTTCGAAGCGATTGCGCAGTTGATAACTCAAGCGGTCATGCAAGAGGTAATACATCGCCTCGTCGTCACCCATGATAATCATATCCACAAAGTCAGGAATAGGGATGCCAGCAAATCGATTAGCCTTGGAATTCCGTGCTGGAGCGAAATCCTGAGGAACTCTCATCCAGTTCTTTCGCTCCTCCTCCGACATTTTCTCTATTGCATAGCGCAACATAGTGCGAGGCATCTCGTGAGCATGCTGACGCAGAAAATCTCGTAGTAGGTCTATCGAACAGCGTTTCCCCATCTCGCGCAATATCCAACCTACAGCCTTGTGCATCAGATCATGAGGATGGTGCAGGTGTATCTCCGCATAGCGTAAACACCATGACGGATCACCCATATGTGAAGTCTTCCAGGTACATACGATACTCATACGCTGTTTCCACAGATTGTCGCTCTGCGCAAGTTCATCCAGCACTTGCCGCTTATGCTTTATATCTTGTTCAGAAGTTCCTTCATCCTGAGTGGTTAATAACCAAGTTCCCAAAATCTTCGGAGCCGAAAGATCCACTAAATCCCAGTTGTTCGCCTGCTCAGCATATTCGAGATACATTGCCAGTATCTCATTACGCTCATGAATAGCGGCCTCGTCATTCGCCATTCGTTTGGTTGCAAGTTTTTCATATTTCGCCACCAGAATTAGCAGTCCACAGAGCCTCACCTCATGCCAAGGATTTATCAGCAACTCGGGCACTTCGCTTAAAGGGAATTCCTTCCATACCTTCTTTACAATCTCTCGTGTCTGTGGTACCTTCAGCCCCAAAAACTCATCGCCCTCGCCATACTCACCATGCCTCGTTTTGAAGAACCCCATAAGCACTCGTCGCTGATCTTCGTCATACAACGACTCCATATTGGCGATTATATCCTTTGCTGACATCATTTATTTATGCAGTATCTGCTCTGCATGCTCCTTAGTCTTTACCTGTTTGCCAGCGTATATCTGTTCTATGATGCCATCTTCGTTTATAACGAAGGTAGTTCTGATAGTGCCCATCATCTTCTTGCCGTACATCGTTTTCTCACCCCATGCACCCATAGTCTCCAGCAACTCGTGGTTGATATCAGCTATTAAGGGGAATGGTAACTGGTACCTCTCCTTAAACTTCACATGCGAAGTAGCAGAATCCTTGCTCACTCCCACCACCTCGTAACCTGCTCCTTGAAGTTCGTTGTAGTGGTCACGCAAACTGCAAGCCTCAGCCGTACAACCGCTCGTATTGTCCTTCGGATAGAAGTAGAGCACTAACTTACGACCCTTATAATCACTCAGACGGATATCCCGTCCCTGTTCGTCCTTACCCAATATCTCAGGCGCCTTATCCCCAATATTCATAGTTCTCTATTTTAAGCATAACGCTTCTCTATCACATTCCAATCTACAATTTGCCACAGTGCTGCCAAATGGTCTTGACGTCGATTCTGATAGTCTAGATAGTAGGCATGCTCCCAAACGTCGAAGGTAAGCAGTGGCTTCATATTCTTCTGCACAGGGTTTGCAGCATTCGTCTCCTGCGTAATAACAAGTTTGCCATTCTTGTCTGCCGACAGCCACACCCAGCCAGAACCAAAGAGTGTAGTACCAGTCTTCTGAAACATTTCCTTGAACACTTCAAACGACCCAAAGTCGCGAGTTATAGCCTCACCAAGCTTTCCAGTAGGAACATTGTCTACCTTAGGTTTGGCGAATTGTCCAAAATACAACTCATGATTCAGTATCTGCCCCGCATTATTCTGCACTACGTCAGATGCCTGACATACAATCTCCTCCAGCGATAAGTCTGCAGACGAACTTCCTTCAAGCAACCCGTTAAGATTGTTCACATACCCCGCCAGATGCTTTCCGTAATGAAACTCCAGCGTCTCTTTGCTAATCACTGGTTCGAGTGCATCCATCGCATACGGCAGTGCCATTAAACTAAATTTTCCCATTTCTTTTGTCTAATAGTTCTCCGCCATAATTTGGAAATAACTCTGTGGGTGATCACACACAGGACACACCTCTGGTGCCATTTTGCCGATAACGATATGTCCGCAGTTAGCACACTGCCATATCACATCACCCTCGCGAGAGAATACTACTGCATCCTCGATGTTCTTCAGCAACTTGCGATAGCGCTCCTCATGGTGCTTCTCGATAGCCCCCACCTGTTCAAATTTCTCGGCAATCTCGTCAAAGCCTTCTTCACGAGCCTCCTTAGCCATGCGAGCATACATATCAGTCCATTCGAAGTTCTCACCGTTAGCCGCATCCGCCAGATTCGCTTTAGTGTCACTCACGCTACCACCATTCAGATACTTATACCACATCTTAGCATGCTCTTTCTCGTTAGCTGCCGTCTCCTCGAAAATCGATGCTATCTGCACATAACCATCCTTCTTAGCCTTAGAAGCAAAGTAAGTGTATTTATTACGAGCCATACTCTCACCAGCAAAAGCCTCCTTGAGGTTCTGCTCGGTCTTTGTTCCCTTCAGTTCTTTCATAGTTCTTAATCGTTTTAGATGTATATCGAGTGCAAATATAATGATTTTATTTGTAAAAACAAAATTTTCTCATACTTTTTAAAACAAAAAACTCAGTGTTAAAGTTTGAGTGAATAAAAAAAGAGTCTCAGGTATGTGATACCTAAGACTCTCTTGTGCTTTTGTTTAAAAAGCTTTTCTAAAAAAGAAGGCAGCTTCCTACTCTCCCGCATTGCATTGCAGTACCATCGGCGCAAGTGGGCTTAACTTCTCTGTTCGGAATGGGAAGAGGTGGAACCCC
>CAJODK010000007.1 GCA_905233245.1 uncultured Prevotella sp.
ATGCCCTAGCTTAGCAATAGACTTTTGTTGCTATGCTATAGACTTTTATTGCTTAGCTTTATACTTTTCCAGCTAAGAGTTATACTTTTATTGCTAAGTAATATCGGATTGACATCCTTCAACGCATTTTACCCTCACTTACTCACCTGATGGCCTCTATCCCGCGTAGTTACTGGGCTCAGCCAGGTGGGGGAGGAATGCTTTACCCCCACCTGACCCCCACTTCACCCCCACTCATTGCCCATATTTTGAACAATTTAGCCCCTTAAACCTTTTAAACCATATAAAGTGGGGGAGAAGTGGGGGTAAGATATTTTGCCCCCACTCGCCTCAACCCAGTATTCATGCGGGTTACAGACGAGCGAGTGAGTAAGTGATGGTAAAATGTAAATTGTGCAAATTTTCTTTGATTGCCGTAGGGGGATTATTGATTTCGCTATTTTACTTGATTCGCCTGCTTCTTTGGCTCTTGACGAGTATCCCAAAAAGCAACTATATGAATGGTATTATTATCGTATCGATATACCAACTTGCTTAGTCTATTGATGACAACAGATCGATATTCTAACGGACGTTCCTCAAAGAGTGAATCAACCGTGCCCATATTAGGATTCTGCATAATTATGGAAACCTTTTCATCTACTTGTTCCATGAATCTCTCAGCATGTCTTAGTCCGAAGCGACGAAATATGTAAGTTGCCACATTTCGCCTACCGGCCCTGGCATGGGAATACCATTTTACCTTCTCCTGCTTTAACTCCTCAAGTTCTGCACGCCATTCACGCATCACTTCCTCATGAGAAGTTCCTTTGCCAGCTTCTATCTCTGCCTCAGCATCGTCGAGCATAGCATTTATCTCAACCATCGTTAGAGGTCGCAAGGTATCCATTTCTTTCTTCTCAAAGAAAAGTCCTGTAGCAAGCAGAGCTGCGAGCTGTTGGCAAGCTCTGGCGTCAGTCTTATCGTACTCTAATGTTACTGTACACATATCTTACATCTTTTCTCGATTGCAAAATTACGCAATCTTTTTCTTTTCTCCAAATAAAAGGGTGAAAAAGTTAAAAGAGGATAACTTTCAACTTTCATCTTTCATCTTTCAACTTTTATTTGTACCTTTGCAGGAAATATATAAATAAGGTAACAGAAAAAGTGAAAAGCGACAGTTTAGTAATAATCCCAACCTACAACGAGAAGGAGAATATAGAGAAAATTATCAATGCTGTATTCTCGCTCGAGAAACAGTTTGACATACTCGTGATAGACGACGGTTCGCCTGACGGGACGGCGGAGATAGTGAAGAACCTCTCCCAAACCCTCCCCCGCAGGGAGGGCTTATACCTCCTGGAGCGTTCTGGCAAACTGGGTCTCGGAACGGCCTATATCATGGGATTCAAATGGGCGTTGGAGCATGGGTACGACTACATCTTCGAGATGGATGCTGACTTCTCTCACGACCCGAAGGACCTGCCACGCCTCTACAGCGCCTGTGCTGACGAGGGCAACGATATGGCGATTGGGTCGCGCTATGTGAGTGGCGTGAACGTGGTAAACTGGCCTATGGGCAGGGTGCTGATGTCTTATTTCGCATCGAAGTACGTGAAGGTGGTGACGGGATTCAATGTGCACGACACTACTGCGGGCTTCGTGTGCTACAAGCGCAGGGTGCTGGAGACCATCGAACTGGACAAGATACGTTTCAAGGGCTACGGATTCCAGATAGAGATGAAGTACACGGCTCACAAGATAGGTTTTAAGATTAAGGAAGTGCCTGTCATCTTCGTCAATCGCGTGGAGGGCACGAGCAAGATGTCAGGTGGCATCTTCGGTGAGGCTTTCTTTGGTGTGATGAGGCTCCGTCTTGATGGGTGGCTACGGAAGTATCCTTCTATTAAGGGGGAGTAAAAATGTTTTGACGATGGCAGAAAGAATAAGACTGTATAACGCGAAAATACTTACAATGGTCGAAGGTCAGGAGATCTTCGATGGTGAGATAATTGTGGATGGTGGGGAGATTGTGGAAGTTCACAGTTCTCTCACCTCTCGCTCGGCTCTGCCGCTTTGCAAAGCAAAGAACCTCTCACCTCTCACCTCTATAGACTGCCACGGTGGTCTCTTGATGCCTGGTTTCAAGAATGCCCATGCGCATAGCGGTATGAGCGGATTCAGGAGTCTGGCTGACGATAAGCCCCTCGACAAATGGCTCAACGAAGACATCTTCCCCGTGGAGGCTCGCCTGACGGGTGAGGAGATATACTGGATGTCGCAACTCTCCGTATTGGAGTATCTTACCTCTGGCATCACCGCCTGCTTCGATATGTACATGGAGCAGGAGTGGGTGGCACGGGCGATGGACGATATGGGGTTCCGTTGCGTGCAGACGGGTGGTGTGAATGACTTCTCGAAGGATGTGTGTATTATCGACTACTTGTACAACAAGTACAATGTGCCTGGTTCCCTGCAGTCCTACCAACTGGGTTTCCATGCGGAATACACCACCTCGATGGAGAATCTCAGGAAGATAGCCGATGTGGTCAGGAAGAACAGGGCTCCGCTCTACGTTCACGCTTGCGAGACAGTGGCAGAGGTGAAGGGATGCGTGGAGCGATGGGGCAAGACGCCGGTGGCTTTCCTCGACTCGCTGGGCTTGTTTGACTACGGTGGTGGCATATACCACGGAGTGTGGATGAGCGATGAGGACTACGAGGTGATGAAGAAGAGAGGGATGTACGTGGTGACCAACCCTGGGTCTAACGCCAAACTGGCATCAGGCATCGCTCCCATCAGCGAGTATCTCAAGCGCGGCATACCAGTGGCGATAGGTACTGACGGCCCTGCTTCGAACAACTGCCTGGATATGTTCCGCGAGATGTTCCTTGTCACAGGTCTTGCCAAACTGCGTGAGATGGATGCCTCGGCTATCGACGCCCGTGAGGTGCTCAGGATGGCTACTGTCAACGGTGCCCACTGCATGCACCTCGACGATTGCGACGTGCTCGCTCCAGGCAAGAAGGCTGACATCATTCTCATAGACCTCAATCAGCCTAACATGCAGCCTATCAATAATATAGAGAAGAATATCGTCTATTCGGGTTCGAAGCAGAATGTCAGGATGACAATGGTCAACGGCAAGGTGCTCTATCAGGATGGCAAATTCATGAACGGCATCGATGCAGAAAAGATTTACAAGAATGTACAGCATATTATATAAAGTCTCTCAGTGGCTATCCACATACACCTCGCACTTCATCATCGCCATTGCGCTGGTGACCTACTTCATACCCGAACTCTTCACATGGGTGCATGGCACTACGCAGTCGGCCATACTGGGATTCATAATGCTCACGATGGGTCTGACGCTCACCATGCAGGATATGAGGGTGCTGGCAGCCCGTCCGTGGGACATACTCATAGGCACCTGTGCCCAGTTTTCGCTGATGCCCCTCATAGCATGGTCGCTGACCGTCGGGGTAGGGTATCTGGGCATCACCATCCCCAAACCCATCATCGTGGGTATCATACTGGTGGGTTGTTGTCCGGGTGGCGTGTCGAGCAATATCATGTCTTACCTATGCAGGGGCGACGTGGCTTTCAGTGTGGGTATGACAACGGTCTCCACGCTCCTTGCCCCTGTCGTGACACCACTGCTGGTGCTCTGGCTGGCAGGCGAACAGGTGGAGGTAGATGCGTGGGGCATGTTTCTCAATATCCTGATAGTCACGCTGATACCCGTTGCAGCAGGTTTCTTTGCCAACCTCTTCTGGGGTAAGCGTGAGGACTTCAAGAAGGCTCAGCAGGTGATGCCCGCTTTCTCCGTTCTGGGACTGGCATGCATAGTAGGCGGCGTGGTAGCTGCCGTACATGACAAACTGATGACAGAAGGAGTGCTGTTCTTCCTCCTGGTCTTCGCCATAGTGCTGTGTCACAACTCTCTGGGTTACCTCACGGGTTACTCCGTAGGCAAACTCTTTCACTTCTCCACAGCCAAGAATCGCACCATATCGATAGAGGTGGGCATGCAGAACGCTGGCCTCGCCACCGTCCTTGCCTCCACCTTCTTTGCTGTCACATGTCCGTTGGCAGTCATCCCATGCGCCGTCAGTTGCGCCTGGCACTCCATCTCGGGTACTATCCTTGCCTCCTGGTTCAGGAGCCGCGATAACAAATAATAAAATATGGAATATATCGTTTCAGCCAGAAAATACCGTCCGATGACGTTCGACAGTGTGGTAGGGCAGAGTGCCCTGACCACCACGCTGAAGAATGCCGTGACGACAGGCAAACTGGCACATGCATACCTTTTCTGTGGACCGCGAGGCGTGGGCAAGACCACCTGCGCACGCATCTTCGCTAAGGTAATCAACTGTCTCAATCCCACCCCTACGGGCGATGCCTGTGGCGAGTGCGAGAGTTGTAAGGCCTTCAATGAAGGCAGGTCGCTTAACATCTTTGAGCTCGATGCTGCCTCCAACAACGGTGTGGAGCACATCAAGCAACTGATGGAGCAAACCCGCATCCCGCCTCAGACGGGCAAGTACAAGGTCTTTATCATTGACGAGGTGCACATGCTCTCCACTGCGGCCTTCAATGCATTCCTCAAGACTCTCGAGGAACCACCTCAGCATGTCATCTTCATCCTCGCCACGACCGAGAAGCACAAGATACTGCCTACGATTATCTCCCGATGCCAGATTTACGACTTCGAGCGCATGACGGTGCAGAATATCATCAACCACCTCAAGGGCGTGGCAGAGAAGGAGGGATACACCTACGAAGAGGAGGCGCTCAATGTCATTGCCGAGAAGGCCGACGGAGGTATGCGCGACGCCCTGTCTATCTTTGACCAGGCAGCCAGTTTCTGTCAGGGCAATATCACCCTGCAGAAGGTGCTCGAAGACCTTAATGTGCTCGATGCCGACAATTATTTCCGTATCATAGACCTCGCCCTGGAGAACAAGGTGAGCGACATCATGCTCATTGTCAACGGGCTCCTCGCCAAGGGCTTCGATGCAGGTCAGATGGTCAATGGCCTCGCCTCTCACGTGAGAAACGTCCTGATGGCTGTTGACCCGCAGACTACCCAACTCATCGAGGCGAGCGACAATACGCGTCAGCGATATGCCGAACAGGCTAAGAGGTGTCAGCCTCGCTTCCTATATCAGGCGCTGAAGATACTCAATCAGTGTGATATCGCCTATCGTCAGAGCAGCAACAAACGACTCCTCGTGGAGCTCACTCTGATACAGGTGGCACAGATTACACAACCCGATGATGCTGAGCCTTCTTCGGGGCGTGGGCCCTGTAAGAGACTAAAAATCCTGTTCCAAAGACTACAGAGTGAAGCTCAGCCAAGAAACGTTGCCCAGCAGGTGGCACAGGCTGAGACTATCACCCAGAACACCATATCTGTATCTGCTCCTGAGACCAACGTCTCATCTCAAACCTCTCAGAACTCACCTCTCGGCTCTGTCAAACTCTCCCGCCTCGGCACCACCTTCCGTTCTATGTTGCATAAGGACGAGGGTAAGCAAGAGGCAGTGCCCAGCCTTCAGGAAGGAGTGGGGGAGGCTTCCTTCACCAATGACGACCTGCGTCGTGAGTGGCTCTCTATGTGCAATCGCATGATGGTAAATCCTGATACCAATGCCCTTGCCAAGCGTATGATGAACGTGCAACTGCTCATCTCCGAATTTCCGCATACTGAGGCTGTCGTGGAGAATAATCTGCTGCTTGACGACATACAGCGCATCCTGCCTCGCATCAGGGTAACACTGGCACAGAGACTGCATAACGGCAATTTCGATGTCACTCTGCGACTTGCCGAACAGCATGAGATAGCCAGGCGCCTCACTCCACGAGAATTCCTCGCTCGGCTAGTGGAGACCAACCCCGTCTTTGCCTCCTTCAAGGAAGAACTGAAATTGGAGGTGGAGTAAACCATAGAAACTCAGGAACCCAGAACCCCAGAAACTCTTGAACCAATGAACAAAACAGTAATTATAACAGGTGGAAGTTCGGGTATAGGCAAAGCCACTGCCCAGCTGTTCGCCAATCAGGGATATAGGGTGTATGAACTGTCGAGAAGGGATGTAAACCCTAACGATAACCCTAACCAGGAACAAGGAACCATTACACATATAAAGTGTGACGTTACCAATCCTGAGGCATGCCGTCAGGCAGTTGCCCAGATGGACCTCACTTCCCTTGAGGGAGGGCTTATCCTCATCTCCAATGCTGGCATGGGTATCTCCGGAGCAGTGGAATTCACCAAGCCAGAGGATGCACGTCGTCAGATGGATGTCAATTTCATGGGCGCCGTCAATATCACTCAGGCTGTCTTGCCCGTCATGCGTCAGCAGCGTCAGGGCACCATCATATATGTCAGCAGCGTGATGGGACAGTACGGCCTGCCATTTCAGGCATTCTATAGTGCTTCTAAGTTTGCCATCAACGGTTTTGCGCAAGCCCTCACCAATGAGGTGCGTCCCTTCGGTATCAAGGTCGCCGTTCTCATGCCGGGTGATGTCAAGACGGGATTCACCGATGCCCGCAAGAAGGAACTCCTCGGTGCAGACACTTACCCTCACATGCAGAAGGCAGTCGCCGCTATGGAGCATGATGAGCAGCACGGCATAGCGCCAGAGCGCATGGCCAAGAAACTCCTTGCACTTGCTGAGAGCAAGAATCCAGAGCCCACCTCTACCGTGGGACTGATGTACAAGGTGTTCCTGTTCCTTGGCAGGGTGTTTCCTCAGCGCCTCATCAACTACGTCATCGGCAAGATGTACTAAGCGTAAATGCAACTACAAGATATTCTGAAGCTGTATGCTGGGCACGCACAGTCCCGAGCATTGGCAAAACTTATGGGTGACTCGTCGGTACGCAGGGCCTCTGTCAGCGGTCTTACGCAGTCAGCATTGGCTCTGCATCTGGCTCTCCCCCTGCGCTCGGCTTTGCCGCTTCGTTCTGCGAAGAAGGGGGGAGTTGGAGGGGGGCTGGTAATCCTCCGCGATGCAGACGAAGCCGGCTATATGTATCAGGATTTGCAGAATATGGGAGTGGAGAACGTCCTCTTCTTCCCATCATCCTACAAGCGTGCTGTGAAGTTTGGTCAGCGTGATGCTGCCAGCGAAGTCATGCGTGCTGAAGTACTGACAAGCATAACCTCTCACCTCTCACCTCTTACCTCTTACCTCTTAATATCCTATCCCGCCGCCCTTGCCGAACTCGTGGCTCCGCAGGAGGCGATGGACGAGCGAGTGATGACCTTAGCTAAGGGTGAGACGATGGAGATTACCACCTTGATGCAGAAGCTTCGCGAACAGGGTTTTCATGAGACCGATTATGTCTATGAACCAGGACAGTTTGCTGTCAGGGGCAGCATAGTGGATATCTATTCCTACTCCAGCGAACAACCCTTCCGTTTCGACTTCTTTGATGACGAGATTGACACCATACGCCTTTTTGACGTGGAGTCGCAGCTGTCGCTTGAGATGCTCGATAAGGCAACGGTGACGGGCACGCTGACGGATGCTAAGGAGAAGGTGCCGTTTCTTGACCTTCTGCCTGACGACACTCTCATCATCACCCCCGATGTGCAGTATGTCATCGACGCCATCGACTATATATACAAGGATGGTTTCTCTCCACAGGCACTCGCCGACAGCACCGAGCCCCTCATACCCTCGCTCTTACTCTGCCAATCCAGCGTGTTCAGGGACAGGATAGAGAAGATGAGGATAGTAGAAACTCTCAATTGTCAATTGTCAATTGTCAATTGTCAATTCGCTACAGCGCCCCAGCCCCTCTTCCACAAGAACTTCGAACTCCTTGCCCAGACACTCTCCGACTATGCCTCGAAGGGTTATAAACTTTTCATCTGTTCCGACTCTGACAAGCAGTTGGAGCGCATCAGAGAAATCCTTAAAGCCTCCCATTTGGGGGAGGTTGGAGGGGGGCCTATTTTTGTCAAAGGCACCTTGCACGAAGGTTTTATCGACGACCAGGCAAAGATAGTACTCTTCACCGACCACCAGATTTTTGAGCGTTTCCATAAGTACCAACTCAAAGGTCAGCAGGCCAAGCGGGGTAAGATGGCGCTTACCATGAAGGAGTTGCAGGAGATGGAGCCAGGTGACTACATCGTGCATGTCGATTTCGGTATCGGCAAGTTTGCAGGTCTGGTGCGTATCCCCACGCCTGGGGGTGACTACCAAGAGGTTATCCGCATCGTATATCAGAAGAATGACAAGGTGGATGTCAGCATCCATTCGCTCTACAAAATCAGCAAATATCGTCGTGCCGACAGTGGCGAGCCACCCAAACTCTCCACCCTCGGAACAGGAGCGTGGGAGCGCATCAAGGAGCGTGCCAAGACGCGTATCAAGGATATCGCCCGCGACCTTATAAAGTTGTATGCCAAGCGTCGTCACGAGAAGGGTTTTGCCTTCTCTGCCGATACGTATATGCAGGCCGAACTGGAGGGTTCGTTCCTATATGAGGACACCCCCGACCAGATGAAGGCCACTCAGGAGGTGAAGCACGACATGGAGCAGGCACGTCCTATGGATCGTCTCGTCTGTGGCGATGTAGGATTCGGCAAGACGGAGGTCGCCATACGTGCCGCCTTCAAGGCCGCCGTCGATGGCAAGCAGGTTGCTGTCCTCGTTCCTACCACGGTGCTAGCCTTCCAGCATTACCAGACTTTCTCCAAGCGTCTCAAAGGCCTGCCTGTCAGGGTGGAATACCTCTCCCGTGCCCGCACCCCTAAGCAGGTGAAGCAAATCACCGAAGACCTCGTTGCAGGCAGGATAGATATCCTCGTAGGCACCCACCGTATGCTGACCAAGACCATCAAATGGCACGACATAGGGCTCCTCATCATCGACGAGGAACAGAAGTTTGGTGTCTCCACCAAGGAGAAACTGCGCCAGCTCAAGACCAATATCGACACTCTCACCATGTCTGCCACGCCTATACCGCGCACCCTGCAGTTCTCGCTCATGGGAGCCCGCGATATGAGCATTATGCGTACCCCGCCGCCCAATCGCCAGCCCATCGATACGCAGGTGGCAACATTCTCTGCCGAACTCGTCTCTGACGCCATCAATTTTGAGATGAGTCGTGACGGGCAGGTATATTTCGTATGCAATCGCATCGCCACTCTCTCCAAGATGCAGGAGATAATCGAGCGCCACGTGCCCGACTGCCGTATCGCCATCGGTCATGGGCAGATGAGTCCCGCTGAACTGGAGAAGGTAATCATCGGATTCATCAATCACGACTACGATGTGCTCCTCTCCACCACCATCGTGGAGAACGGCATCGATATCCCTAATGCCAATACCATCATCATCAGCGATGCCAACCACTTCGGACTCAGCGACCTGCACCAGATGCGCGGTAGGGTGGGGCGTAGCAATCGCAAGGCCTTCTGTTACCTCCTCGCACCCCCTCTGGCATACCTGCCAACAGAGAGTCGGCGCCGTCTGGAGGCTCTTGAGACATTCTCCGAACTGGGTAGCGGTTTCTCTCTCGCCATGCAGGACCTCGATATCCGCGGAGCAGGCAATCTCCTCGGTGCTGAGCAATCGGGATTCATGGAAGACCTGGGCTACGAGACCTATCAGAAGATACTCTCGCAGGCCGTTAACGAACTGAAGAATGACGAGTTCCAGGACCTCTACGCAGAGCAGATGGCTGAGGGCGAACGGCTCACAGGCGATGACTTCGTAGATGACTGCAATGTGGAGAGCGACCTCCCCATGTACTTCCCCGACTACTACGTGCCAGGCAGCAGCGAGCGCATGATTCTCTACAAGGAACTGGAGACCATTGAGACGGACCACGACCTTGAGGCATACCGCAAGAGGATGGAAGACCGTTTCGGCCCCGTCCCTCAGGAGGGCGAAGACCTCATGCAGGTGGTGCTCCTCCGTCGTCTCGGCAGGACATTGGGTTGCGAGCGACTCATCCTCAAGCAGCACCAGATGCAGATGCAGTTTGTATCCCGTGAAGACAGCGTATTCTACCAGAGCCCCTTCTTCTCCGCCATTCTCGATTATGTCAGTCATCACCCTAAGTACTGCGATTTCCGCGTTATCGGTGGCAGCAATCGCCTCGTGGTGAAGAATGTCCCCAACGTCTCGGAGGCCGTGAAAGTACTGAAAAAGATGATGCCAGAAACCATACTCCAGAAATCATGAACCATCAGATTCTCCGTCTCGCCATCCCCTCCATCATCTCCAACATCACCGTGCCGCTGTTGGGACTCGTCGATGTGGCCATTACCGGTCACATGGGAGATGCCCGTTATATGGCAGCCATAGCTGTGGGCAGTATGGTGTTCAATATCATATACTGGCTGTTCTCCTTCCTGCGCTTCGGTACTGGAGGGCTGACGGCGAGAGCTTATGGCAAACTGATAAATAAGAGGGCTAAGGCACTGACAGAGCACGACGGACAGATAGACACGCTGGCAGAGCGCGATTTCTCAGGCTGCTGCAATGTACTCCTGCGCGCCCTCCTCACCTGTCTTCTGCTCACCCTCGTCTTGCTGTCCCTTCAGGTACCGTTGTTCTATGCCGTGATGTGGATAATCGCGCCAGGCGAAAGTCTGCTGCCCATCGTCCGTACCTATTATAGTATATGTATATGGGGTACTTTCCCTTCGCTTGCCCTTTATGCCTTCACGGGTTGGTTTGTTGGCATGCAGAACACCAAACTCCCGATGGCCGTATCGATAAGTCAGAACGTGGTCAATATACTCCTCTCGCTGCTTTTCGTCTATGGTCTGCACATGAAGATAGAAGGTGTGGCACTTGGCACCCTGCTGGCTCAGTGGTCAGGACTGCTGATGGCATTCATGCTGCTTCGCTGGCGTTACCGAGCGATATGGAAGGGAGTGAAACTGCGTAGCGCAATACAGATAAAGCAGATGAAGCGCTTCTTCTCCGTCAATGGTACCCTATTCTTCCGCACCGTGTTCCTCGTGGCAGTAAATCTCTGGTTTATAGTGGCAGGAGCAAAGGGCGGGGCAGAGATACTCTCTGTCAACTCCGTATTGATGCAGATGTTCATCCTCTACACCTATGTGATGGACGGTTTTGCCTATGCTGCTGAGGCCCTCTGTGGCAAATACCACGGTGCCAATGACAAACATAACTTCGCACTTGCCCTCAAGGGCGTGTGGCACTGGGCTTGGGCGCTGACTCTGCTGTTCACCCTTGCCTATGCCTTGGGAGGAGAGACATTCCTTGACATCCTCACCGATGAAGAATCCGTGCGCCTTGCTGCCTCACCATACCTTCCTTGGGCTATACTGATACCCATCTGTGGCGTTGCCGCCTTTGTGTGGGACGGTGTGTTCGTAGGACTTACCGAGGCGAAGGCCATGCTCTGCTCCACCTTCGTCGGTGCCCTCGGCTTCTTTGTCCTCTATTTCGCCCTCTATCCCTACTGGCACAATCACGCCCTCTGGCTCGCCTTCAATGCCTACCTCCTCCTCCGCGGATTAACGGAAGAAATCATCTGGCACAAAAAATAAGAGTAATTCTTTGGTGATTTAATTTTTCTTTGTACCTTTGCACCTGCCGTCGTGGGAGAAATTGCGACAGGTGTAAGATAAAGCGTAGTGTGCTTTTATCCTTTTCAACCAAATTCGCCAAATTTGAAAAGCAGAAGGAGAAAGACTTCACAAAACCTTTGTCTGTTGTATGTGAACATGTGCACGTGGCATTCACGCCGTTGTGCCTTGGCATATATGATGGCGTGGGTGTGTTTGTTCATTTCTGTTTGGGCGTTTGGCGATGCCTGGTTGAAAGATGAATGAGTGCTGAGCCACGCCTTTTTGTGTCACCCAACGGACGAACAGATGCACATAGGACAGGTACTGAAAGACAAACTTCACGAAGACGGCAAGACGGTCGTCTGGCTTGCCCGTGAACTTGGTTGTCATCGCACCAACATATACAATCTCTTCGACAAATACAGCATAGACACACAGCTCCTGCAGCGCATCAGCACCGTTATGCGTTACAATTTCTTTGACCTCTACAAAGAAGAAACCGACGAGAAACTACGCTGATTTCCCTCCCTTCTGTAGCAGATATTGCTACATGTAGCATTTCTCGCTACACTCTTTTCATTTATTTTAATCTTTGTTTGCGTAACTTTGCGCTTGTGATTAAATAACTATAATTTCTATTTCATAAATTAATAACTTAAAAACCAAATCAAATTATGAAAAAAACTCTTTTTCTAGCAGTAGCAGCTGCAATGGCAATGGTATCATGTACAACAACGGTCAAGACAGCATCAACAACAGACATGCCTGCTGATATTCTTAGTGCAACTGTCGCCGACCTTGACGTGGCTCAAAATCGTATCACATACACCACAACTCCATCTAAGGAGGTTCAGCGTGCAGGTCTTGGCAACGTAAAGCGTGCTGCTATAATGGAAGCGTTACAGAAAAGTGATGCAAATGCGGACATCCTTGTAGAGCCAGAGTTCGTTATTTCCATGAAGAACTGTTTCTTCTACAAGAAGGTTACATCTATTACAGTTACAGGTCGTCCTGCAAAGTACAAGAACTATCATTCTCTTAACGACAGTGTATGGTGCAATCCTGCTTTCCGCGTTACATACGTAAATAAGGTAAAGAAATAAAAACACTAAAGCAAATGGTTGATATGAAGAATAAAAAATTCATAACATGCCTTGCTGGTGCGGTCTTTGCCCTCTCGTCGTGTGTAACTACTAACAAGACCGCTAAGACGGTGGACTTCACAAGTGGAACATACAATGCGACAGTAGCAGACCTTGATGTAGCAGAAACAAGAGTAAGCGAAACTCTTGATCCTGTACCTGCTGAAGTACGTCGTGGAGGCATGAATAATATAAAGAAAACGGTGGAGGCTATGGCTCTTGAGAAGAATGGCAATGCTGATGTATTAGTGAACCCAGAGTTTACATACACGGTGGAGCGTGGCTTATTCTCAAAAAAGGTCACCTCAATCACCGTTACTGGTCATCCTGCAAAGTACAAGAACTTCCGTTCTCTTAACGACAGCGTGTGGTCAAATCCAGTATTTCGTGGTGTTCGTGTTAAGGGACATTCACCATACAAACCTCATTCTCGTGGTATAAAATCATTCTTTGCAGGCAAAGCAGAAGCCAATTATGAAGGCACCACAAATTACCGCAAGGGCTTCACTTGGGGTATGGACTTTGCAGGAAGCTATGAGTTTGGAAACGAAAAATGGGCACCAGCAGCAATGCTGAATTTAGGTTACCACATCAATCCATACCTCTACATAGGTGTAGGTAGTGGTGTAGAATGGGACATAAGTCCTGAGTATGGATTTATTCCTGTTTATGGTAATGTACGTGCGTACTTGCAAAACCGAAGCTGTGCTCCTTTCGTTGACGTACGCTTAGGTAGTTCAACAGAGGTGAACAAATCTAAGGTAGACGGTGGCTTCTATGGGTCTTTCAGCATAGGCTATAGTTTCAAGTCATTTGATATCTCTGCATTCTTCACAATACAAAAAGCAGAAGTGACAAATTATAGTTACTATCGATATGATAGCTACAGCTATAAAAATAAGGAAGAACTTAAACGCATAGGCCTACGTATAGGCTTCCGTTTGTAGTTTATTATGCAATAAACTTGCAATTATGTTCTTATGGCGACTGCTCACCCTTGTTGGTGGGCAGTCTTCTTCCCAGTATGTTAAAATGAAATAATTCATGTAGTAAATGAACTAAAATATGGAAAGAATAATACTGCTCATTTCATGTTTTTTATTTGTCGGACCATCGAAACTCCGTGCAGATAGTAGTTGGACAACCTTTGAGGAAATCACTCTTGTAGGGGCAGGCACAGAAGAAAGCCCCTATCTTATCCATGACAATCTTGAATTATGGGTGTTTCGTTCATGGGTAAATGGAGGTAGAAATGAAATATGTGGAAAATTAGTTGCAAATATTAATATGGAGGATCCCATAAATATTGGAACCAATACATATTACACTACGGAATGGGTTTCAATAGGCAAATGGGGATGCAATTATAATGGTGTTTTTGATGGCAGTGGGTGTACTGTATATAACCTTAACACCAAAGGTGATGCTTTTCAAGGATTATTTGGATATGTCGGTAGACCGGGGATCGTTAAGAATTTAAAGGTGAGGGGCAATATTGAGGGTTATAGAGCTGTAGGGGGAATAGTTGGCACTTGCGTTGGCAAAGTGATAAATTGTATCAATTATGCTGATGTTAGTGGTTATGAATATATTGGTGGAATATGCGGTAATAGTGACAGTGATATTATCAATTGCATCAATTATGGTACTATCACCGCAAGAGGTGCACTTGCTGGCGGTATAAGTGGATATCATACATATGCGGGTGAAAACCCTATAATAAAGGATTGCGTGAACTATGGAAATGTCAAGGGTTGGAAACAAACTGGAGGAGTTGTGGGATGTGATATAAGTAGCAACACTACAATAGAAAATTGTAGAAATGAAGGCACTGTGACAGCGGAGCGAGGAAACATTGCAGGTATTGTTGGAGAAATCCAATATAATACGACGGTTTCATTTTGTACCAATGTAGGAAAGGTAACCAATACAGAAAATGGATATTATTTTGTTGGTGGTATCGCTGGTGTAAGTAGTAATGGGAAAATATATAATTGCATAAACAAGGCTGAAGTGGTTAGTACTGCAACCTATGTTGGTGGAATTGTAGGCATATCATATGCTGATGTTGTTGGTTGCAAAAATACAGGAAGTGTTAAAGGTAAGAATTATGTTGGTGGCATTGCTGGATACTATTACGACTTAAGCTATCCTACATCGCAAATGAGAGATTGCATTATGTCAAAGGGAGCTGTTACAGGTGAGACCAAAACAGCAGCTATTGCAGGTCAAGGAATGAGCGTTTTGTCGGAAAACTACTATACAAATGATGTCATAGTGTATGACGGTGCCAACACATACCAAGGAACCACAGAAAGAGGTACTTGGTGGGAGCACAATGGGTTTACACTTAAAGATGTGTACGAAATGGAAGATGATAATATCACCTACTATAATGGAGCTGTGCAGACGGCTAGAAAAAAAGTAGCGGATAATGAAAAGATAATAATAATCGGTGTGCCAGAAGTAATCCCAGGAGAGACTCCTGACATATCTGATATAGTCATAAGGGATGGTGAAAGAGTCTTGTCACCAGATGATGACTACGAAATAAAGACCGATACTGACAAAGGTACGATTACAATAGAGTTCAAGGATGACTATGAAGGCGAAATAAAGTTTCCTAATAGTACTGGTATTATTAACATACATGATACGAAGCGTTATATTAGCAATATTGGAGATACAATTTATGACATAAATGGTAAGCCAGTATCAAAAGCTAAGTCTGGATTAAATATCATCCGTGCGAAGAATGGTAATTATAGAAAAGTTTTCGTAAAATAAGATTATATCATCATTATTTATTATGGCATGTGAAGAAAAATAAACAATAAGAGATAAGCGAGCGAGCGGAGCTGACCTTGATGAGGTCGGTTCCGCTTTTCGTTTCTTCTCACTAGGAATGTTGCTGTTCATCCTTCATCATTCATCTTTTCTTTGTAAGTAGCTGTGTTTCAACAATAAGAGATGATGAAGGATTGATTCTTATCTTTCATCATCCTTCATCGCCTTTCATGGCTTGTTATTTTTACTTCACTCATGCAAAGATACGGCTTATATATCTTTATGTCATCCATCTTCGTTTGAGTAAATGTTATTAAAACTGCTTGCAAAGGTACGAAAAATTTAGTAACTTTGCAAGCAATTATGACACTCCGTGACCTCATAAAATCCGTTGATGCAGAGCAGTATGCTGACAATGCTCTATTTCAGAAGCTGTGCGTAGCGCAACCTGAATACGGCTCGCCTATGCGCATAAAGGTGAAGAGAGTGGGAGAGCGTATCGCCATTACCGACACGCATATTGGTTCTCTCGGCGACCGCCTGATGTACAAGATAGATGTTGACCCTGATTTGAATATCTCAAAGGAGCAGCTGCTGGACGCTATACTGAAAGAGATGGCAAGAGACGGCTTCGACGAAACGGCTCAGACGGAGTATTGGAATAACTTTGATGACCTGCAGAAGGCTAAACTGTTGAGATGATGCTGCTCCCTAAGTTCATAATAACGTGAATTTGCGACTGTCACGTCCAGAATTCCTTTTCCTCGGTTCGTTCCATCTCTCCCTGGCACTTAGGACAAGTATTCATGTCCCACAGTCTGATGTTATCGCTGCCACAGTTTAGGCACAGCCTGCCCACCTCGCTCCTGAATGACGGAGCAATGTCGGCTATTACTCCACCCACCACAAGGTTCTGAATGGTCTTGCACTTCTGACATGAGATATTTTTTATCTCTTGCCTGAAAAGCCCTCGCCCCTCATACACATCAGCTTCATAGCCACACTGCCTGCAACGATATTTCAATTTCCATGCCATTATGCTTGCAAAGGTACGAAAAAAATTGTATCTTTGCACTTGCAATTACGAAAAAATAGTATTATAACATTCCGCAAACTTATGAAAAAAGCAATAAGCACAACGAAAGCACCATCGGCTATCGGCCCGTATAGCCAGGCTATTCAGGTAGGCAATTTTCTGTATGCCTCTGGTCAGATACCTATCAACCCCGCAACTGGCAACATCGTAGAGGGAGGCATAAAGGAACAGACACAACAGTCTCTCAACAACGTTAAGGCCATACTGCAAGAGGCTGGTCTTACGATGGATAATGTCGTAAAGACAACGATATTCCTTGCCGACATGAACGACTTTGCCGACATGAATGCCGTCTATGCGGAGTTCTTTGCGGAGCCATTCCCTGCACGCTCTGCCGTTGCCGTTAAGTCTCTGCCGAAGGGTGCATTAGTAGAAATCGAGGTTGTAGCTATTATCGAGAAATAACAAGGCAAAGCGGGAATACATCGAGGCAAACAAGAAATGGGTGGATAATCGCCCTTCAGCAGGAGTACATCCTCGCGTATGTATTTGTCCATGGCGTCATAGCCTCGCTTGTTACGGAGATAGGCGTAGAGATTCTCTATTTTGGAGTAGATAGCCCATTCCATATTTTGCCATCGATGAGCGCAGGAAGATGTGTTTTGATCTTTGAGAGCCGTGCTTTGTTCTTTTGGTGCTGAGTAATGATTTCAGATTAACGCGTAAATTTAAAAAAATAACGCGTTAATTTCGAAAATTAACGCGTTAATTGAAAGTTATAGTTTAGAGACAAGCATTGGTTGCTTTTACTTGACCTCCTCAAAGTCGGCATCCTCGGCACCTTGCTGTGCGGAAGAGGAACCTGTGCCCTGATTGGCACCGCCCTGAGCGCCTGCGCCGTTGAAGCCTGCGCCTGCACCTGCACCTGGCTGTGCACCACCTGCCTGACTGTACATCTTCTGTGACATGGTCTGCATAGCGGCGTTGAGTTCGTTGGTGGCAGCGTCGATGGCTGCGAGGTCCTGTGCCTTGTGGGCATCCTTCAGTTTCTGGAGTGCTGCCTCTACTATAGGCTTGTCCTCTGCTGGAACCTTGTCGGCATTGTCCTTCATGAAGTTCTCGGTAGAGAATATCATAGAGTCTGCCTGATTGAGCTTGTCCACCTTCTCGCGCTCTGCCTTGTCGGCAGCTGCGTTCTGCTCTGCCTCTGCCTTCATGCGGTTGATTTCCTCCTCAGAGAGGCCGCTTGATGCCTCGATGCGTATCTGCTGTTCCTTGCCTGTTGCCTTATCCTTGGCTGAAACGTTGAGGATACCGTTGGCGTCGATGTCGAATGTTACCTCAATCTGTGGAACACCACGACGTGCTGGTGCGATGCCCTCGAGGTTGAACTGACCGATAGACTTATTCTGATTGGCCATAGGACGCTCGCCCTGCAGTACGTGGATGGTAACTGCGGTCTGATTGTCGACGGCGGTAGAGAATGTCTCTGACTTCTTGCAAGGGATGGTAGAGTTGGCGTCGATAAGCTTGGTCATTACGCCACCCATAGTCTCGATACCGAGGGTAAGAGGAGTAACGTCGAGCAGTACGATGTCGCCTACACCAGCTTCCTTATTGAGGATAGCGCCCTGGATAGAAGCGCCTACGGCTACCACCTCGTCAGGGTTAACGCCCTTGGAAGGCTCCTTGCCGAAGTAGTTCTTTACGAGTGCCTGAACGGCAGGGATACGGCTGGAACCGCCTACGAGGATTACCTCGTCGATGTCATTGTTAGAGAGGCCTGCGTCGCGCATAGCATTCTGGCAAGGTACGAGACATGCCTGGATGAGGTCGTGAGCCAACTGCTCGAACTGAGCACGTGTCAGTGTCTTTACGAGGTGCTTTGGCACACCGCCCTCAGCAGAGATGTAAGGCAGGTTAATCTCAGTAGATGTAGAGCTGGAGAGTTCAATCTTAGCCTTCTCGGCAGCCTCCTTCAGACGCTGCATTGCCATTGGGTCCTTGGTGAGGTCGATGCCCTCATCGGCCTTGAAGCCGTTAGCCAGCCAGTCGATGATTACCTGGTCGAAGTCGTCACCGCCGAGGTGTGTGTCACCATTGGTAGAGAGTACTTCGAACACACCGCCGCCGAACTCCAGGATAGAGATATCAAACGTACCACCACCGAGGTCGAAGACAGCAATCTTCATGTCCTTGTTGGCCTTGTCAACGCCGTATGCCAGAGCGGCAGCCGTTGGTTCGTTGACGA
The DNA here is from genome assembly GCA_905233245.1 of uncultured Prevotella sp. Classification (GTDB taxonomy): domain Bacteria; phylum Bacteroidota; class Bacteroidia; order Bacteroidales; family Bacteroidaceae; genus Prevotella. The sequence continues at coordinate 18,780 of CAJODK010000007.1, forward strand.
TACGCTGTACGTTGAGACCTGCTATCTGACCAGCCTCCTTGGTAGCCTGACGCTGAGAGTCAGAGAAGTAAGCAGGCACGGTGATGACAGCATCTGTCACTTCCTGACCGAGGTAGTCCTCAGCGGTCTTCTTCATCTTCTGCAGCACCATAGCTGAAATCTCCTGCGGAGTGTACTTGCGTCCCTCGATTTCCACACGTGGGTAGCCATTCTCATTGACTACTGTATAAGGAACGCGTGTAGCCTCCTTAGAGCTCTGGTCGTAGGTCTCGCCCATGAAGCGCTTGATAGAGAACACGGTGTTCTTAGGGTTAGTGATAGCCTGACGCTTGGCAGGGTCGCCCACCTTGCGCTCGCCATCCTTTACAAAGCCTATTACAGAAGGCGTAGTGCGCTTACCCTCAGAGTTAGCGATTACTACAGGCTCATTGCCTTCAAAAACTGCGACACATGAGTTGGTTGTGCCGAGGTCGATACCAATAATCTTTCCCATAATCTTATAGTTTTTTTTGTTTGTTAATTCGAAATTTTTGTCAATTCGCTCTAAACAAAGGCTGTGCCACTTTGCCATATCGAGTATCTCAGGTGACAAAATGTGACATTGTGGCACAAGGCGTGGCATATTTTTCACCTTTTCTTTGTCATTAAAGAAAAAAATAGTACCTTTGCAGAAGAGATAACTAAACAGCAAAAGAAGATATGAGTTTGAAAATCGTTGTACTTGCCAAGCAGGTACCTGACACGCACAATGTGGGACCAGATGCGATGACCCCAGAGGGCACCATCAACCGTTCTGCATTGCCTGCCGTTTTTAATCCCGAAGACCTTAACGCACTGGAGCAGGCATTGCGCCTGAAGGACCAGTTCCCTGGTTCTACCATCTCAGTAGTGACGATGGGACTGCCAAAGAGTGCGGAGGTAATCCGTGAGGCTCTCTGTCGCGGTGCTGACGAGGGTTATGTAGTGACCGACCGCCCTCTGGGTGGCGCTGACACACTGGCTACCTCGTACACGCTGGCGCAGGCTATAAAGAAGATAGGCGGATATGACATCATACTGGGTGGCCGTCAGGCTATCGATGGTGATACGGCACAGGTGGGTCCGCAGGTGGCTGAGAAACTGGGACTGACACAGGTGACATACGCTGAGGAGATAATCTCGCTGGACGAGAAGGCTCGCAAGGTGGTCATCAAGCGCCACATCGACGGTGGTGTAGAGACCGTAGAGGCTCCGCTGCCACTGGTAGTAACGGTGAATGGCTCCGCTGCTCCATGTCGTCCTCGTAATGCCAAGAGGGTGATGAAGTACAACAGCCGCCGTCCTGACCTGGACATTACGCAATGGGGCGCTGCTGACATAGACTGCGACCCAAATCAGATAGGTAAGACAGGTTCGCCCACCAACGTGAAGGCGGTGAAGAATATCGTGTTTAAGGCTAAGGAAAGTCGCACGCTGACAGGCAGTGACGCTGACATCAACGGCCTGATGCAGGAACTGATTAACGAGAAGATTATTGGTTAAGAAATGAACAACGTATTTGTATATTGCGAGATAGAGGGCACACAGGTAAAGGATGTAGCCCTCGAACTGCTCACCAAGGGTCGTAAACTGGCCAATACGCTGGGCGTGCAACTGGAGTGCATCATAGCAGGTGCAGGTCTGGACGGCGTGGAGAAGCAGGTAATGAAATATGGTGTGGATAAGGTGCATGTCTTCGATGCCGAAGGCTTGTTCCCATACACCTCCAACCCTCATACTGCGCTGGTAGTAAACCTCTTCAAGGAGGAGAAGCCACAGATATGTCTGCTGGGCGCTACAGTAATAGGCCGTGACCTGGGACCACGCGTGTCTTCAGCACTCTTCAGCGGACTGACTGCCGACTGTACAGAGTTGGAGATAGACAATTTTGACATGAAGGTGAAGAACGATGCTGGCGAACTGGAGACCAAGCACTATGAGAACCAGTTGATGCAGATACGTCCTGCCTTCGGTGGCAATATCGTGGCAACTATCGTGAATCCAGAGCATCGTCCTCAGATGGCTACCGTGCGCGAGGGCGTGATGAAGAAAGAGGTGCTCGACGAGAACTACAAGGGCGAGGTCATTCGTCATGACGTGGCTAAGTACGTGCCAGAGACAGAGTACGTAGTAAAGGTGCTCGACCGCCATGTGGAGCAGGCAAAGCACAACCTGAAGGGTTCGCCAATCATCGTGGCAGGCGGCTATGGCGTAGGCAGCAAGGAGGGCTTCGACAAACTCTTCGAACTGGCTAAGGAACTGCATGCAGAAGTGGGTGCCAGCCGTGCAGCTGTGGATGCAGGATGGGTGGACAACGACCGCCAGATAGGCCAGACAGGTATCACCGTGCATCCTAAGGTGTACATCGCCTGTGGTATCTCTGGTCAGATACAGCATATCGCCGGTATGCAGGATTCAGGCATCATCATCTCTGTCAACAGCGACCCAGATGCTCCTATCAACGCTATCGCTGACTACGTAATCAACGGTACCGTGGAGGAGGTAGTGCCTAAGATGATAAAGTATTACAAAGAAAACAACAAGTAAAGGAAATGGCTAATTTTTATACAGAACATCCAGAGATTAAGTTTCACTTGAGCCATCCTTTGCTCAAGCATATCGTGGAACTCAAAGAGCGTGGCTATGCCGACGCTGGTAAATATGACTATGCACCAGCCGACTTCGAAGAGGCTATGGAGAACTTCGAGAACGTGCTGGAACTCACTGGTGACGTGTGTGCCAATGTGATAGCACCTAACGCTGAGAGTGTGGATGCGGAAGGCCCTCGTTGTGAGAACGGCCGCATGATTTACGCTTCGAAGACCTACGAAAACCTTGACGCTACAATTAAGGCTGGTCTGAATGGCGTGACGATGCCCCGTCGCTATGGTGGTCTGAACTTCCCAATGGCTATCTACTCTGCCATCAATGAGATGATAGCTGCTGGCGACACGGGTTTTGAGAATATCTGGTCACTTCAGGACTGTATTGAGACGCTCTATGAGTTTGGTGACGAGGATCAGCGCCAGCGCTACGTGCCACGCGTGTGTCAGGGTGAGACTATGTCAATGGACCTGACAGAGCCCGATGCGGGTTCTGACCTGCAGTCAGTAATGCTCAAGGCAACATACGACGAGGAGAATAAGTGTTGGCGACTGAATGGCTGTAAGCGATTCATCACCAATGGTGACTCAGACATACACCTCGTACTGGCGCGTTCGGTAGAAGGTACCCGCGACGGTCGTGGACTGTCAATGTTTATCTACGACAAGAGAAACGGTGGCGTGGATGTGCGCCGTATCGAAAACAAACTAGGCATACATGGTTCACCAACCTGCGAGCTGGTATATAAGAATGCGAAGGCAGAACTCTGCGGTAGCGAGAAACTGGGTCTTATCAAGTACGTGATGGGCCTGATGAACGGTGCTCGTCTGGGTATCGCAGGTCAGTCAACAGGTACTTCACAGATGGCATACAACGAGGCTCTCTCTTACGCTCGCGACCGTAAGCAGTTTGGTAAGGCTATCATCAACTTCCCTGCTGTCTATGACATGCTCGCTACAATGAAAGCGAAGCTTGATGCAGGGCGTTCGCTCTACTACGCTACCTCTCGCTACGTGGATATTTACAAGACGCTGGAGGACATAGAGCGTGACCGCAAACTCACTGGTGAGAAACTCACCGCTGAGGAGCGTCAGGAATGCAAGGCATTCTCTAAGCTCGCCGATGCCTTTACGCCTATCGCTAAGGGTATGACATCAGAGTATGCCAACCAGAATGCATACGATGGTATTCAGGTGCACGGCGGTTCAGGCTTCATGCTGGAGTACGCTTGTCAGCGCCTGTATCGTGATGCCCGTATCCTGACTATCTATGAGGGAACTACACAGTTGCAGACTGTGGCTGCTGGTCGCTACATCACCAATGGCTTCTATGGTCAGATAATCGACGGTTTCCTTGCCAAGGGTGAGAGAGGCTATGCTCTGGAGAATGCTAGTGCGTTCTCAGAGGTAGCATCCCAGAGCGAGGAGTGGTGCTCAGAGGAGTTCCTGCCTCTCAAGGAGAAGATTGCCAAGATGGCTGCCAAGTACAACGAGGCTGTGAATTACGTCAACGAGCAGAAGAATGACGAACTGAAGGATTTCTGCATACGTCACCTCTACGAGATGGCTGGTGATATCATCATGGCACTCCTGCTTGTGGGTGATGCTGTGAAGGATGCAGAGATGTTTGGCAAGTCTGCTCGCGTTTACATTCGCTACGTGGACGCAGAGGTTGAGAAGCATTACGCCTTCGTAATGTCATGCACAGAGGCTGACCTTGAGTATTATGGGAAAAATTAATAACATATGGAACTACATAGCAAGGCACAAGTACTTGATAACGATAGTACTTGGTGTCTTGCTGGTGGGCGTAATCGATGAGAATAGTTTCAGGAAGATTATCGTCCTCAATATGCACAAGAATGAGGTGGAGACGGAGTTGCGGGAGGCTATGGAGCAGTACGAGCGCGATTCAGTACGCCTGCGTGCCCTGAACGCAAATCAGAAAGGCGTGGAGCGAATCGCTCGAGAGCGCTACTTCATGAAGCGCCCTAATGAGGACATCTTTGTGCTGAGTACTGACAAACGAGAGACCACAGACGATGCGCGAACTAAGTAAAGTACAGTCGATACTCTTTGCCATCGGTGCGTCGCTGATGGTGATAGGAGTGGGTCTGGTGGTCTTTATGCCACTGGACGGTGCCAAGTGTGGCGCTGTGGCCTTTGCGCTGGGTGCTATTCTTTTTGCTGGTATTCAGATGAGTCAAATATATATCGGCAACAACCTCGTTATCCGTCGCTTGCGCAGAATAATGGTCATTGCCGATATTGCCTTTATAGTAGCAGCATTGTTGCTGCTGGAGAATTTTTTCCGTATTGTTTACCCATTGTTTGCAACCACCATTGATGGCTACAACGCTTACGTGCATTACGTGCACAACAACTGGGTGGTGATACTTCTCGTAGCCGCTATTCTGGAGATGTATTCGATGCATCGCATCTCCTACGAACTCAAGAAGGAGGAGCGGGCTTAGAGATTGCCGCGCTCCTTATCCAGATAATACTTATAAGTGCCTACGGTGAGCTCATCGCATGCTGCCTCATCGCATACCACGATAGCGTGTGGGTGCATCTGAAGCATGGATGATGTCCACTTGTGGGAGATATATCCGTCGATGCAGTGCTTGAGGGCACGTGCCTTGGCGTGACCGTTTACTACGAGGAGCACTTCCTTAGCTGCCATTACGGTGCCGATACCTACTGTGAGAGCCTGCTTTGGCACGAGGTCAAGATTGCCCTCGAAGAAGCGGCTGTTAGCGTGTATGGTGTCAGTAGTGAGGGTCTTGATACGAGTGACACTGGAGAGTGAAGAACCTGGTTCGTTGAATGCCAGGTGACCGTCGGGACCTACACCGCCCATGAAGAGGTCGATGCCGCCAACTGCCTCGATAGCCTTCTCATAATCCTCACACTCCTTCTGGAGGTCCTTGGCGTTGCCGTTGAGGATGTGTACGTTCTCCTTCTTGATATCGATATGGCTGAAGAAGTTGTTCCACATGAAAGAGTGGTAAGACTCTGGGTGCTCCTCAGGGAGATTGACGTATTCGTCCATATTGAATGTGATGACATTCTGGAAAGAAATCTCGCCAGCCTGACACTTCTTTATAAGTTCCTTGTACAGTCCCAGTGGTGAAGAACCAGTAGGGCAACCCAGTTTGAATGGTTTCTCAGGAGTTGGGTTAGCTTCCTTGATGCGGTTTGCCACGTAGTTGGCAGCCCATTTGGACAGTCTCTCGTAGTCAGGTTCAATGATTACTCTCATAATGTTTAAATTTTAATATTAGGTATTTTTAATCCAGATTTCCTTTGCCGTAGCGCTTTACCTCGTCGATAACCTGCAGGAGGTATTGTCCATACTGATTCTTAAGCATGGGCTGTGCCAGTTCACGCATCTTCTCCTCGGTAATCCATCCCTTGCGATATGCTATGCCTTCGAGACAAGCCACTTTGAGTCCCTGACGCTTCTCTAGTACCTCTATATATGTGGATGCTTCAGAGAGAGAGTCATGAGTACCAGTATCGAGCCACGCAAAACCGCGACCGAGTGTCTGCACCTTGAGTTCCTTGTCATTGAGGAACCACTGATTGACGGTAGTTATCTCGTATTCGCCGCGTGCCGATGGTTTTATCTTGCTGGCTACATCGACCACCTTGTTAGGGTAGAAGTACAGGCCCACAACAGCGTAGTTGGACTTAGGATTCTTGGGTTTCTCCTCGATAGAGAGGCAGTTGCCCTCATTATCGAACTCTGCCACGCCGTATCGCTCAGGGTCGTGTACCCAATAGCCGAATACGGTAGCCTTCTTCTCCTCCTCAGCAGTGCGAACAGCCTCTTGGAGCATCTTGGTGAATCCTACGCCCTGGAAGATATTGTCACCCAATACGAGACATGCAGCATCGTCGCCGATGAAGTCACGACCGATGGTGAAAGCCTGTGCCAGACCGTCAGGAGAGGGTTGCTCAGCGTATTCGAAGTGTACGCCGTAGTCAGAGCCATCGCCCAGCAGTCGCTGGAATCCAGGCAAGTCGAAAGGTGTGGAGATGATGAGAATCTCACGGATACCAGCCAACATCAGCACTGATATTGGGTAGTAAATCATCGGTTTGTCGTAGATGGGCATCAACTGTTTGGAGATACCTTTGGTGATGGGGTAGAGGCGTGTGCCGCTTCCTCCTGCTAATACAATACCTTTCATCTTATAATGTTTTCTAATTGTTTGATTCTCTTTCTTGAAATTTTTGTCTCGAGTAGTGCCTCGTACTGGCGGAGCGAATGGGTGTCAGTGCCCGTGATGCTGTAGTAGCCGTGGTCCATTAGCCAGAATGCTTTATTCTGTACGTGTTTGCCATACAATCCGCATACGGAGGGCAGATTGAGCTGGAAGCGGATGCGCATCTCCAACAGGCGCTCGTAGTCTTTCTCACCCATATATTCATAGCGACAGGGGTGTGCCAGAGTAGGGTAGAGGCCAGAGGACATGATGTCGCTCAGCATGCCGTCGAGGTCGTAGGGTGGGGTGAAGTAACTTGTCTCCACCAGTATGCCCTCATTGGCGTGAGGCAGTTGGCGTGCTCTCTCTACTGAGAAGTTGGCATCGAGCATATTCTCCGCTGACAGTGTGATATTCATGTCATAGCGACTGAGGTCCAGCGAGTCCATGACTTTGCGCAGGTCTTCCGGGGTGTTGGGCATATCCTCCATCACGTGTGGCGTAAACCAAACATCCTTGACCCCATGCTGCTGCATGAGATCAAGGATGCCGTATGTCATAGTAGTCTGCTGCACGCCATCATCCACGCCTGGTAGAAGATGGCAGTGGTAGTCGGTGTAGCCCTGTAGCAGACCGCTTTCTCTGAGTCTTATGTCAGAATTCCAAAAGAACATTTATTCTTCTTCCTCTTCTGTAGCATAGCCGTAGCCGTGGCCGTAACCATAGCCGTAGCCATAACTGCCATAGCGACCATAGCCGTAGTGATAGCCATATCGTCCATGAGCATTTGTAGTGCCGTTCAGCAGGACTGTCATGTTCTTGAACTTCTTGTCATCGTAATATCCCTGTATCACAGGCAACATCTCGCGCTCCAGCAGTTCGGCACGTATCACGAAGATACTCATGTCAGCCCATTTTGCTATGATTGTCGTATCTGCTACGATGTCGATAGGAGGACAGTCAAGGAATATGTAGTCATACTTCTCGCGCAAATCCTTGATGAGAGTATCGAGACGCTCGTTGTAGAGCAGTTCTGTTGGATTTGGTGGTATAGAGCCTACAGGTATTATCTCCATATTCTTGTAGTCCTTTACCTGGCAAATAGGACACTCGTCGATGGTGCCTGCCAGATAGTCGGCTATGCCCTTCTTCGGATTGAGCACATACTCACCCATACTGCTACGGCGCAGGTCAAGGTCGATGACCAGCACCTTCTTGTCCTTGACTGCGAAGCTGGCAGCGATATTGGCAAGTAACAGCGTCTTACCCGAACCAGGATTGAGACTTGTGGCCATCAGTACCTTAGTGTTTTCCTTGCCGGTACTGCTCATGACAAACTCCAGATTGGTTCTCACCACGCGGAATGCCTCGTTTATAATGTTACGGCTGTGTGGTTTGACGAGCAGACGGTATCCCAGTGATGTGTCAGCCTTCTGCAGGAAGCGGAAACGAGACCTCTTCTTCATCTCGTGTGTCTCGTACTGAGGTATCTCGCCTACGTAAGGCACGGTGAGTTTCTCCAGGTCACGACGTCCGCGTACCTTAGTATTAAGCATCTCTCTGAGGTAGAGTATGCCTACAGGTATCAGCAGTCCCAGCAGGAGTGCGATGCCCAGTATGCGTGCTCGGCGTGGTGAGGTGGGAGAATTGCCACCCATGGGAGGAGTGATGACACGAGTGTTGTAGGCTGTGAATGCCTGATTGAGTTCGTTCTCCTCACGTTTCTGCAGCAGGTAGAGATACAGGCTCTCCTTGACCTTCTGCTGACGCTCTACAGACAACAGGTTCTTTGCCTGCACAGGACTCTGGGCTACCTTGCCCGTATTCTGTGCAGCATTGCCCTGCTCGCTTTGCAGCATAGTGGTGAGATTCTGTATGTCGTTGTTGAGTGTACTGATGATAGAAGATTTCAGGCTGACCAACTGAGCGTCGATGTCCAGTACCAGAGGGTTTGTCTCCGAACTGTTTGCTACCAGACTGTTGCGCTTCAGCACGAGGTCGTTGTAGCTTTGCAGCATCCTCTCTGCAGCAGCATCACCGATGCCAGTGTTGGCAGGCATCAGTTTGTGCTTCGAACCATCGCTCTGCAGTGCCTGCTTGACATAGCGAGCCATATAGAGATGGTTGCTCAGTTCGCGAGCCTTGTTGTCAGAGGCGTTAGCCTGCTGCATCGCCATTGTAGTTGACTGAGCGAGGTCAGGTGTCAGCGTTATACTCTTGTAACTGGAGATATTGTTATCCACGTTGCCCAGTTCCTGCTCTATCACCTTGAGTCGCTCGGTGATGAACTCGCTGGTAGAGACTGCTATCTGGTTCTTGTCAGCCACCCAAGCCTCGTTGTATGCCTGTATGAGGGTATTGAGGAAGTCCTCAGCACGCTGGATATTGACGTCGTTGTACGTGAAACCGATGATGTCGCCCATCTTGCTCTCCAAGTCTGCTGAGAGACGACTTTGACAGGTACCTACTGCAGCGAGCAGTGGTGTGCGTACCACCTCTATCTCCGTTGGTGTTGTGGTAGGCTTGAAGTACTGTGATGGCAGTACGGTGATTTCGCCGATGTCAGTCTTCACCTTGCCGCCCACCTTACACTTGTAGCTCTTGTCGCTCTCTATCTTCTCGTTGTTGCGCGTGGTCTTCACGTTGGTGATTTCTACGTCGGTACCGTTGAGTGTCAGCGTGAAACTGGCAGCCTGAGTATCCAGCAATCCTGCCACTTCGGTAGTCACTGGCAGTGACTTGCCATAGAGAGTGGTATCGTGAAAGAAACCATCCTTGCTGTAGTTGTACTCCAGATGCAGACGCTTCACTACATCGAGCAGCAGTGCTGGGCTCTGGAATGCCACGAGTTCGTTGGTAGCATCCGTGGAACTGTTGTACACCCCCATGCCGCCCATATTGTTGAGTTGGCTCATGAACGAGCGTGAACTACGCTGGTTGTCCTGCTTTATCATCACCGTGGCGCCACGTGTATAGACGTTAGGCTGCCTCAGGATGTATAGCGTGGCTACCAAGAGACATACCACTACAGACCACACGAACCATCTCCAGTGCTGCAGACACAGGCTGTAGAGGTCTTTGATGTTTATAGCATTTACGCTGTCCTCTTGTTCGATGACAGTTCTCTGTACGTTGTTGTTATTATTCGTAGTATTTTCCATCTTTTATCTTCTTGTTGCCAGACTCACTACCGATGTTATCAGCGAAGCTACTGAAATCCAGAAACCAGTAGAGAGCATATTGTTACCATTCACCGTTGTCTGACGCTTACGATAGTTGTTAGGCTCTACGTAGATTACGTCACCATCCTGTATGTGGTATGCAGGACTGCCTACCACCTGTGCGAGTTCGTTCAGGTTGAGTTGGAAGGTCTGCGTCTGTCCTTTGCCGTCACTGCGTACCACCATCACATTCTCACGCTTACCCTGTATGCCGAGGTCGCCGGCCATTCCCAGTCCGTCGAGCACTGTCATGTGGTCCTTTGTCAGGGCATAGCGTCCCGGACGTGCCACCTCGCCGATGATATTGACGTAGGCATTGTCCATCTCTACTATCACTACTGCGTCGTTACAGAGGTTCTCGCTGATGAGGCGATCCTGTACCATTGTTGCCACTTCCTCACGCTTCAGACCAGTCACCGTCAGTTTGCCCAGTACAGGGAAGTCTATCTGGCCTTTGCTGTCCACGGTGTACGACATGGTGGACTGCGATCTGCCGCTACTATTCTCCATACCGATGCGAGTGCCCGTCATAGGCAGGTTGAAGAGATTAGCCAATTCCGGGTCACGGCTGTGCACTACAATCAGCAGTTTGTCACCGTTTTGTATGCGCATCACCTGTGCCAGGGCCGTTGTCAGCACCGTGTCCTTGTTAGCTACATCCTGGAAGTATGCCACCTGCTTACTTCCCTTACATGCTGAGAGCATCGCTGCTGCGATGATCACCATTGTCAATGTTTTTAATGCTTTCTTCATTATGTACTTTTATATTTTCTATTCTCAATGATTCCGTCTGGGGCGTGGCGAGTGCCAGTATGCTTACCCTCACTTCGGGTATCTGGGCAAGTTGTTTTGCACATGCTCGTGTCGTAGCGCTCGATGTTATCACATCGTCTATTATCAGTATGTGCTTACCCCTCAGAGTCTCAGGGTTCTTTATTCGAAGTCGGAAGGCCTGCTCTACGTTGGTCATTCTGCCTTCCTCCGTCAGGCGAGTCTGCGAACCGCTGAACTTTACTCGTTTCAGTATGTCGTTGCGCACCTCTGTTCCCGTGACCTGCTCTATTCCTCGGGCTATCTCCTCTGCCTGATTGTATCCCCTTTTCAGCTTGCGCCATCGTGTGAGGGGTACGGGCAGCAGAAAGTCTATATCGTCAAAGAACTCCGTTTCGCGCAGTTCCTGCGCCATCAGATATCCCATGTACCTTGCCAGCGGTTTGTCGCCGTAGTACTTCATACTGTGTACTATGTGTCCCACTATCGTCCCTTGGGCGTATGTCAGCCAGGCCACCACCTTCTCTGCCTCCACGTCTCCCGTACGTCCCCAGTATCTCTTCGCCAGAGCATTGCTCTTGGGGTTGCGCCACAGGTACGTTCTGGGCAGTTTTACCATGCAACTGAGGCACAGATAATCTTCCTCCACCGTCATTCTCTTGTCGCATCCAGCGCAGTATCGTGGCAGCAATACGTCGGTCAGAAATCGCAGTCGTCTCAATAATCGCATGATTTATCGTGCAAAGTTACAAAATTTTTGTGAGAAAACTGCCATTTTGCGAAAAATTTTAAATAATTTCTGCCGAACCGTAGCATCTATGATGCTCTGCATCGTATAGCGTACAGAACTGTCCGGGTGCTACACCGTGGATGGGACGGGAGGTGCGTATGCGGTATTCGCCGTCTTCCAGAGGCTCTATCGTAGCAGGGAAAAATTCGGGAGTGTGACGGATTTTAACGTTAACGTGAACGGGAACGGGAACGGGGGTCAGCCAGTTTACGTCATGCACCTTAAACTCTGACTTGTATGCAGACTCGGGGTTGTAGCCGCGAGAGACGAAGAGGATGTTCTTCTTGATATTCTTTTTCACTGCAAACCACGGTCCTCCTCCGAAACCGAGTCCGTGACGCTGTCCGATGGTGTGAAACCACAGTCCCTTGTGCATGCCGAGTTTCTTGCCGGTTTCGATATCGATGACGAGTCCGGGATTCTCTCCCAGATACTTCTTGACGTAGTCGTTATAGTTGATTTTGCCCAGGAAGCAGATGCCCTGTGAGTCCTTGCGCTTGGCATTGATAAGGTGCTCGCGCTCAGCAATTTGGCGCACCTCCTCTTTCATCATGTGACCTATGGGGAAGATGGCTTTCTGTAGTTGCCAGTCGTATATCTGCGCCAGGAAGTCCGTCTGGTCTTTCACGGGGTCTGGCGATGTGCAGAGCCATTTTCTGCCCTCCTCGTCTATCTCCGTCTGGGCATAGTGACCAGTGGCGATGAGGTCGTACTCGTGACCGCGCTTCTCGTGGAAGGCACCAAACTTTATGAGCCTGTTGCACATCACGTCAGGATTAGGCGTAAAGCCAGCCCTCACCTTGTCCATCGTGTATTTCGTTACCTGTTCCCAGTACTCCTTGTGGCAGTCCACCACCTCAAATCGGAGTCCGTAGCGCTGTGCCACCGCCGATGCCATTTCGATGTCCTCCTCAGCCGTGCAGTCCAGGTCGCCATCTTCGTCTGATGCTATGCGGATATAAAAGCAGTCGGGCTTATATCCTTGAGATACAAGCTGATAGACTACTACTGAGGAATCCACTCCGCCAGATAGCAGAACGGCGATTTTTTTGTCTTTAATATCCACTTCTGTATTTTCCTTCTTCCTGGTCCTCCAGCATGGAGAGATAGGACTGATAACGGGACTGTGCGATGTAATGGTCTTCGAGGGCTTGGAGCACGGCACAACCGGGTTCGTGGGTGTGTGTGCAGTCAGAGAAACGGCAGTTCTTGGAGAAGTGGAATATCTCCTTGAAGTAGGAGGTGAGTTCGGTCTTCTCGATGTCGAAGGTGCCGAAACCTCGTATGCCCGGTGTGTCGATTACCCACCCTCCCTCGCATCTTATCATCTCGGAGAAGGTGGTAGTGTGCATGCCTGTGAGGTGTGCATCGCTAATCTCTGCCGTACGCTGATTTGCACCAGGTATGATGCTGTTGATGAGTGTTGATTTGCCCACTCCGCTATGGCCAGACATGAGGGTTGTCTTGCCCTGCATGATGGCTTTCATCTCATCGATGCCCGTGCCCTCGGTGGCTGACACGGCGAGTGTCTTGTAGCCGATGGTCTCGTAGAGTGCCTGCATCATCTCGAGGTAGTGACGCTCGTCAGCATCCAGCAGGTCTGTCTTGTTGAATATGAGGATGACGGGTATGCGGTAGGCCTCTGCTGATGCGAGGAAACGGTCTATGAAGGTGGTGCTTGTCTCAGGGTATTTGATGGTGACGATGAGCATCGCCTGGTCCACATTGGCAGCTATGATGCTGCTCTGCTTGGAGAGGTTGGATGCCTTGCGGATGACGTAGTTCTTGCGGTCCTCGATGCCAGTAATCCAACACCCTTCATCCTTCACCCTTCCTCCTTCATCCAATATCACCCTATCCCCCACAGCAACAGGATTGGTGCTACGAATGCCCCTGAGGCGGAAGTTGCCCTTCACCTTGCAGTCAATCGTAGCACCATCGTCGGTGAGTACCGTGTACCAGTACCCCGTATTCTTTATGACTAGTCCCTTCAAGTTAGCGTTCCCGTTCCCGTTAACGTTATACTGTCATGATTTCCTTGTTCTTCTCCTCAAGGAGTTTGTCGAGTTTGGCGATAAACTTGTCATGCAGTTTCTGCAGGTCGCCTTCGGCATCCTTTTCGAGGTCTTCGGAGAGCCCGTCCTTGATGGCCTTCTTGAGTTTCTCCTTGATGTCGCCACGCACGTTGCGCACCTCCACCTTAGCCTTCTCGGCTATCTTGGCACACTGCTTGGAGAGTTCCTTACGGCGCTCCTCCGTAGGCTGTGGTATAGCCAGACGAATCACCTCGCCGTTGTTGTCGGGAGTGATGCCCACCTCAGAATTGATGATTGCCTTCTCGATGTCGCGGATGGATTTTTTGTCCCATGGTTTGATGGCTATGGTGCGAGCGTCGGGTGTGCTCACGTTAGCTACTTGGTTGAGTGGCACCATCATGCCGTATGACTCTACCTTTATGCCATCGAGGATGGCTACGTTAGCACGACCTGCACGGATGTGGGAGAGTTGTTCCTCAAGAAACATAGCAGCCATCTCCATGCGTTCTTCAGCACTGTTGAGAGTTTCTTTTACGTCTATCATATTTTTGTCGTTTGGTTGTTTGGTCGTTTAGTCGTTTAGTTTTATGCAAAGTTAGGAAAAAAAGTTGGAACTTTATACATTATACTCTAAACTTTATACTTTTTAACTTTATTTCCAGTCCCTGATGTCTGCCTTCGCCTCCACTTGGCGTTCGATGTCGTCGGGTAGGGCGGGGAAGAAGTCGATGCCCGTGATGCGTTCTACGGAGTCGATGGAGAGGGGTTCGGCGGTGGCGTTGTCCTTGTTGTCATATATGAATCCAATGCCCTTCGGAGTGCCATTGAGGCAGAGGATGACCTTGTAGAAAGCCTCGGGCACGGTGACGCGGTTTTTGCCTATCGTACGGTGTTTGTCGCCATAGAATACGGGTCCGCAGACGATGTATATCTTTCCGTAAGCCTTTGCCCACTCGCGACACTTGATTTCCAGGTCGTTCCATGCGCCGGCATTGAGGTCGTAGTTCTGCGGACAGCAGTTGGTGTAGAGGAAAGACTCCTTCTGTGCCTGTTCGCTCCATCGGTTGTCGCCTGAGGGACACATGTGGCCACGGCTGTATCCGCTCTGCATGTAGTCCAGGTAAGTGGCGCGAGGAGTAGGGACGTCATTGTCCTCTTCGAATCGCAACCCCTTTCTCTTGTATTGGCCGTAGGTATGGTCTTTGGTGAGATACCATGCCACCCAATTGGGCAGGCGTGTCACTTTGTTGTATGAGGTGGTGTAGGCATATCGCTTCAGCAGCTGGCTGGGCTGCGAAGTTTTCTGCACGAGCAACTCGCGGTCGTTGCCCATGTTTTCTGTGCCTTTGGAGATGCATGCGCTACCTACTGCCAGTGTCATCAGCAGTGTAGCGATGAGGGTTATGGTTCTGTTCTGTTTCATACTGCAAAATTACTAAGAAAGATTGTGTTTTGCAAACAAATCAAGAATTTTAACGCTACGTGCCCATACCCCTCTGTGGACGCTCTTCTGTGGTCTGTAGAAGCATAACAACAGCCGATTGTAGCTTACTAAATTTACTTTCTTTACTTTTTTTACTTTTTTACTTTCTTGCATAAAAAAGTAACCTGCTGTACGCCTGCAGGGAATCGAACCCTGATCTGGGGAACCGGAATCCCCTATTCTAATCCGTTGAACTACAGGCGCGTGTTTTCAGCGTGCAAAGGTACAATTTTTTTTTAAAAAAGAGGGGAAAACGCTAAAAAATGTGTATTAATAGGTATAACATTTGCTTATGTCAAAAAAAAGTATTACCTTTGCATGTATGGAAAAGAAACTAGGTAAAATAATAGCTCTTGCCAACCAAAAGGGAGGCGTAGGCAAAACCACCACCGCCATCAATCTGGCAGCGTCGCTGGCTACACTGGAGAAGTCGGTGCTGCTCATCGATGCAGACCCTCAGGCTAATGCCAGCAGCGGACTGGGAGTGGACATCCAGGAGGTGGAATGCTCTATCTATGAGTGCATAGTAAATCGTGCTGATGTGCGCGACGCAATATATACTACAGACATCAACGGCCTGGACATCATCCCCAGCCACATCAATCTGGTGGGCGCGGAGATAGAGATGCTGACCGTGCCAAACCGTGAGAAGGTGCTCCGCGAACTGCTGGCGCCTATCCGTGAGGACTACGACTATATCCTCATCGACTGTTCTCCATCGCTCGGACTGATTACCGTCAACGCCCTGACAGCAGCCAATTCGGTGATAATCCCTGTGCAGTGTGAGTACTTCGCTCTGGAGGGTATCGGCAAACTGCTGCATACCATCAAAATCATCAAGACAAAACTGAATCCGAAACTCGAGATAGAGGGTTTCCTGCTGACGATGTACGACAACCGTCTGCGTCTGGCCAACCAGATATACGACGAGGTGAAGCGTCACTTCCAGGAACTGGTCTTCAAGACCGTCATACAGCGTAATGTGAAACTCTCCGAGAGCCCCAGTCACGGTCTGCCCGTGATACTCTACGACGCTGAGGCAGCGGGTTCGAAGAATCACTTGGCGCTCGCCAAGGAGATTATTAGCAGAGAAAAATAATGGCAGTACACAAGAAATACAATACTGGTGCCCGAGGCAATGCCCTGGGACGAGGACTGGATGCGCTGATATCCACCGAAGAGGTGAGCACGGGAGGGTCATCGACCATCAATGAGATAGCCATAGACCTCATAGAGGCAAACCCTAATCAGCCACGTCGCGACTTCGATGAGCAGGCCTTGCAGGAACTGGCGGCATCCATCCGTGAGATAGGAATTATACAGCCTATCACGCTGCGTCAGCAGACGAATGGCAAGTACATGATAATCGCCGGTGAGCGTCGTTGGCGTGCCTCGCAGATAGCAGGACTGACGGCTATACCGGCCTATATCCGCACCATCAGTGACGAGAATGTCATGGAGATGGCGCTGGTGGAGAATATCCAGCGTGAGGATCTCAATGCGATAGAGATAGCACTGGGCTATCAGCACCTGCTGGAGAATGACGGTATGACACAGGAGAAGGTGTCGGAGCGCGTGGGCAAGAGCCGCGCAGCCATAGCCAACTACCTGCGTCTCTTGCGCCTGCCGGCACAGATACAGCTTGCACTGCAGAAGAAGGATATCGATATGGGACATGCACGTGCGCTGCTCTCCCTGGAGTCTCCGTCGCTGCAGATCAAGGTCTTCAAGGATATAATAAAGAACGGATACTCCGTGCGCAAGGTGGAGGAACTGGTCAATACACTGAAGAACGGCGAGGACGTGAAGATAGGCGGCAAGAGCGTCAAAGGAGGTTCGGCTCTGCCAAAGGAATATGAGGCGCTGAAGAGCCGTCTCGCCAAACTCGTGGGTTCGAAGGTGCAGATGACCTGTTCGCCTAAGGGTAAGGGCAAGATTACCATATCATTTGCCAACGAGGAGGAACTGGAGCATCTTATGATGGTCTTTGACAAACTGAAGTGAACTCAAGGCTCCACTACATAGTCGTAACACTGGCGTTGCTTCTGGTGTGCCATGTGGCGAGAGCGCAGAAGGACTCTACCGATGCTGTCGTATTCGCCGACAGTCTGCCGGCACTGACCAAGACAGACTCGCTGTCACTGGTGAAGGTGGAGAAGAAGATAGCACGCCAGAAGCGCGACTGGACAAAGTGGCGCCCAGACCCCAAGAGGGCGATGTGGCTCGCCATAGTGCTGCCGGGAGCAGGGCAGATATACAATCGCAAGTACTGGAAACTGCCCATCGTCTATGGAGGATTTCTGGGATGTATCTACGCCATGCGATGGAACAACCAGATGTACCACGACTATTCGCAGGCGTACATAGACCTCTGTGACAACGACCCCAATACGGTCAGTTATAACAAGTTTATGCACCTCGGAATCACTATCGACAGCAGCAATGCGGAGCACTACAAGAGCGTTTTCAAGAACCGTAAGGACAAATACCGCCGTTGGCGAGACCTGAGTTTCTTTGTCATGTTGGGAGTGTATGCCCTGTCAATCATAGATGCCTATGTCGATGCCTCGCTGTCGAAGTTTGACATATCCGATGACCTCAGCCTGCAGATAGAACCAGCCGTGGTGCAGGGACATGAGCGAGGACTCAGCAACTCTGGGATAGGGGTGCATGGAGCACTGAATTTTTGAAAAAAGAAAGAACTACTAACACAATGATTATAGACAGACTGAAATATTACCTACTATCGATAAGTATCATACTGCTGGGCGTCAATCTGTACGCCGTCAATCCACCCACAGAAACTGCCGCACCTGACGAGGAGGAAGGGGAGATAGTTGTGGTGGAAGAGGAAACAGACGAAGAGGATGATGAAGAATCAGCCGAGGATGCCCCGTCGGTTTACGAACAGGACGAGATAGTCGTCACAGGCAAGGACGGCAAGGAGGAGATAATCGAGGTGCCGGAGGGTCTGGTGCTCGACGAAAATCCTGACTCTGCCGACTACAATCGCAGTCACTACCTCGCAGAGGACAGCACTGCAGTGATGCAGCAGGTGATACCAGTATTCGACCAGCAGGTGTATATGGACCGCCTCAAGCGTATGCCCACGGCGATAGAGATGCCATGGAACGACGTGGTGCAGAAGTTCATAGACCGCTACACGGGCCGCCTGCGCCGCTCCGTCAGTGTCATGCTGGGAGCACAGAATTTCTACATGCCCATATTCGAACAGGCACTGGAGGTCTATGAGTTGCCTCTCGAACTCAAGTATCTGCCCGTCATAGAGTCAGCGCTGAAGCCCAATGCTGTCAGTGGCGTGGGAGCAACGGGACTGTGGCAGTTTATGATAGCTACGGGCAAGAGATACTCCCTCAAGGTGAACTCCATGATAGACGAGCGACGTGACCCCGTCAAGGCGTCATACGCTGCGGCGCATTACCTGAGTGACCTGTATCAGATATTCGGCGACTGGGCACTCGTCATCGCTGCCTACAACTGCGGTCCTGGCAATATACAGAAGGCGATACAGCGCGCAGGAGGCAAGAAGGACTATTGGGAGATATACCCATACCTGCCTACGGAGACGCGAGGCTACGTACCAGCATTCATCGCTGCCAACTATATCATGACATACTACTGCGAGCACAATATCGCACCAATGGTGGCAACACTGCCAGAGGAGACCGATACCATCATGCTCTTCCAGAATCTGCATTTCAAGCAGGTCTCTGATGTGCTCGGCATAGAGATGGAGCAGCTGAGAGCCCTCAATCCGCAGTATCGTCGCGACATAGTCACTGGATATACCGAACCGACAGACCTGAGACTGCCAAAGGAGTATGTGCAGAAATTCATAGAGAATCAGGATGTTATCTTCGCCTACGACGTCAGCGACCTCATGAAGCGTGACGTGGTGGATGTCAGCGAGGGTTCGTATGCCTACAAGCCATCTTCAAGGAGTTCTTATCGCAAGAAATACCTGCGTTCACACAGCAACAAACTGCTCAAGAAGGGTAAGAAATCCAAGCGAGGAAAGTCCTCACGAGTTAAATCTTCGAAGAAGAAGTCTAAGTCAAAGGCTTCATCCAAGAAAAGCAAAAAGAAATCTAAAAAGAAAAGAAGATAAAAAACAGCCTAAACCTAACTAACTATGACCGATAAAGAGATGATTGATAAAGCCTTCGAGCAACTGCTGGAGAGCTACATGCACTCCAGTCATCGCAAGAAGGTGGACATCATCAAGCAAGCCTACAACTTCGCCACGAGAGCCCACGAGGGACAACTCCGTGAGTCGGGCGAACCATATATGCAGCACCCCATAAGAGTGGCTACGATAATATCGAGAGAGATGGGACTCGGCAGCACCAGTATATGTGCAGCATTGCTCCACGATGTGCTCGAAGGTACCGACTATACCATAGACGATATCGAGAATATCTTCGGAAGGAAGATAGCACAGATAGTGGACGGACTGACCAAGATAGCCGGCGGTATATTCGGAGACAAAGCATCAGAACAGGCAGAGAACTTCAAGAAACTCCTCCTCACCATGAGCGAGGATATACGCGTCATACTCATAAAGATATGCGACCGTCTGGACAATATGCGCCATCTGGACAAGCAACTTGAAGCGAAGCGCTACAAGATATCAGGAGAGACACTGTATATCTACGCACCGTTGGCCAATCGTCTGGGACTCAATACTATAAAGACAGAACTGGAAGACCTCTCATTCAAGTATGAGCACCCAGAGGAGTATGAGGGAATAGTAAAGAAACTGGCGCATACCAACGAGAAGCGTACCGAACTCTTCGACAACTTCACTGGTCCCATCCGCAAGGCACTCGATGCCATGGGTGCACACTACATTATCAAGGCGCGAGTGAAGAGCCCTTACTCCATTTGGAATAAGATGCAGAAGAAGCACGTCTCCTTTGACGAGATATACGACATCCTCGCTGTGCGCATAATATTCACGCCAAGAGAATCCACTGATGAGGTCAATGAGTGCTTCAATATCTACGTGGCACTCACCAAACTGTACAAGTCGCACCCAGACCGCCTGCGTGACTGGCTCTCGCATCCTAAAGCCAATGGATATCAGGCACTGCACGTTACGCTGATGAGCAATATGGGACAGTGGATAGAGGTGCAGATACGTTCGCAGAAGATGGACGACATCGCAGAGCAGGGTTTCGCGGCGCACTGGAAATACAAGTCGGACAGCAATACGGAGAAGGTGGCGGAAGACGAGCTCAATGGTTGGTTGCAGACCATCAAGGAGATACTCGACGACCCACAGCCTGATGCCATGGACTTCCTCGATGCCATCAAGCTCAACCTCTTTGCCAGCGAGATATTCGTATTCTCACCCAAGGGCGACATCATCACCATGCCAGCAGGATGTACAGCACTGGACTATGCTTTCCAGATACACACCTTCCTTGGTACGCACTGCATAGGAGCAAAGGTGAATCATAAACTCGTGCCACTCTCCCACAAACTCAGTAGCGGAGACCAGGTGGAGATAATCACCAGCACCTCACAGCATGTACAGCCAGTGTGGATTAACTACGTCACTACCGCCAAGGCACGTACCAAGATACAGACGTTGCTCAGACGACAGGACAGAGAGTATGCCAAGCAGGGCGAGGAGATGCTGTCGACATGGCTGGAGCAGAACGG
Source organism: uncultured Prevotella sp. (assembly GCA_905233245.1). Lineage (GTDB taxonomy): Bacteria > Bacteroidota > Bacteroidia > Bacteroidales > Bacteroidaceae > Prevotella. Next base: position 39,601 of record CAJODK010000007.1, read on the forward strand.
ACTCACCCTTACTACATCCAATCTCGACAAACTCACCGAGATGCATCGCACGAAGCACCACGACCAGCTATTTATAGCCATCGCCAAGGGTGACATAGTGCTCAGCCAGAAGGATATCAACTATATCTTCTATGGTGCGAAGGGAGAGGAAAAGAGTAAGAGATTCACTGGTTGGCGTAAGTACATACCCTTCGTACGTAGCGCAGGCAAGGTGGTCAAGAAAGGACAGAAGTACCTCACCGTGGGCAAGGACTTCGATAAGACACAGGTGCTCTATATCACTGCAGAGAATATCTCGCAGTATGTATTCCCTAAGTGTTGCCAGCCTATACCAGGAGATGACATCATAGGCTACGTCAATAAGAAGAAACAGATAGAGATACACCTCCGCTCATGCGCTGAGGCTACGCGCCTGCAGTCTTCATTCGGCTCTGACATAATAGCCGTCAAGTGGGATATGCACGGAGAGATAGAATTTACTGCCACACTCGCACTGCGAGGCATAGACCGCAAGGGTATCATACGAGATGCCACACAGGTGCTCGCAGGAACATTCGACATCGATATACACCGTATCACCACACTCTCCGACGATGGCATCTTCAATGGCGAGATAGAACTCAAGGTGCGAGATGCCGTGGCTCTGGCAGAGGTGGAGGAGCAGTTGAGACAGATAGACGGAATGCAAACAGTACATCGCATATGAAAAAGTTTTTATTGTTATCGTTATCGTTAACGTTAGCGTTGAGCAGCTTTGCTGCGAGTAAATATGATAATCCGGATACTATCTTCGTGTCACGTGACGGTACGGGCGAATTTCGTACCGTGGGAGAGGCGATAGAAGTGTGTCGCGCCTTTATGGAGTATCATAAGGTCATATATGTCAAGAATGGTACCTACAAAGAAAAACTCGTCATCCCGTCATGGCTCACCAATATAGAGATATGTGGCGAGAGCGCTGAGAAGACCATCATCACCTATGATGACCATGCCAATATCCAGACCATGCTGCCGGCAGGGATGGGGGCAATGGGTACTTTCCGTACCTATACGCTCAAGATAGAGGGAAGCGACATCACACTGAAGAATATCACGATAGAGAATAATGCAGCAAAACTGGGACAGGCAGTGGCACTGCATACGGAGGGTGACAGACTGACCTTCATAGGGTGTAGATTCCTTGGCAATCAGGATACCGTATATACAGGGGTGGGAGGCACACGCCTATATTTCCTCAATTGTTATGTCGAGGGTACTACGGACTTTATCTTCGGCCCATCGATAGCATGGTTTGAGAATTGCGATATCAAGAGCAAGGCAGACTCGTACGTCACAGCTGCCTCCACTCCTAAGGATCAGAAGTACGGCTACGTATTCAATAAATGCCGACTCTATGCCGATCAGGGCGTGAAACGTTGTTATCTCGGCCGTCCTTGGCGTCAGTATGCCTACACTCTCTTCATGAACTGTGAGATAGACGGTCATATCCTTCCCGTGGGTTGGGATGACTGGAAGAAAGACCACGCCACCATTCGCTACTACGAGTACAATAACACTGGCGCAGGAGTGGGCAAACGCGTAGATTGGGCTCATCAGTTGACGAAAAAGGAAGCTCAGCGCATCACTCCAGAGGAGATATTTGGGGGAGACACTTTTTTTCTTAATAAATTATAAAAGGAAAAGAACTTTCAACCTTCAACTTTCAACTTTCAACTAAAATTCGTAACTTTGCACCTGAATTAAAACATATCACATAGCGTGAAAATAAAGGATGTTATTAGTGCCCTTGACGGTTTCGCGCCTTTGCCCCTGCAGGAAGACTATGATAATGCCGGTCTGCAAGTGGGATTGACAGAGGTGGAAGTTTCAGGGGCTCTGTTGTGTCTGGAAGCAACAGAGGAAATAGTGGCTGAGGCCAGTGAGAAGGGGTGTAATCTGATAGTTACGCACCATCCGCTAATATTCCACAAACTCGGTCAGGTGACGGATGCCAACTACGTGCAGCGCACCGTGATGAAAGCGATACAGCAGGGTATCACGATAGTGTCGATGCATACCAATCTGGATAGTGCTGAGGGTGGTGTCAACTACATGATGGCACGTCGTCTGGAGATGGATATGAGCACCATAAAGCTCCTTGGCGAGCATGAAGTGAATGGTGTGAAGGGTGGCCTGGGTATCGTGGGCGAATTCAGCGAAGCAATGTCGGCAAAAGACTTTATTGAGAAGGTAAAAGAAACCTTCGGAGTGAAGTGTGCTATGACTAATGAACTCCTCAGGAGACCCATAAAGCGCATAGGAATATGTGGCGGAGCAGGTTCGTTTATGCTCCAGCAAGCTGCTGAGGCTAAGGCAGATGCGTTCCTCACAGGGGAGATGCACTACCATGAGTATTTCGGCCATGAACAGGAAATACAGATAGTGGTGATAGGCCACTACGAGAGTGAACAATACACCATCAATCTGCTGGAAGAAATAATAAATCAGCAGTGTCCGGAGGTGAAGACATACAAGACAGGAATAATTACGAATCCAATAAAATATTATTAAGAAAATGGCAAGAAAAGATCCAAAAGACTTGACAGTGGAAGAGAAACTGAAGACTCTCTACCAGTTGCAGACCACACTGTCGCTGATTGACGAGAAGCGCGCTCTGCGTGGTGAATTACCTCTCGAAGTGGAAGACCTCGAAAACGAAGTAGAGGGACTTAACGTGCGTCTGGAGAAAATCACTCAGGAGATAGAAGACCTTACAAAGGCTGTATCCCAGCGTACTGCGGACATCGAGGAGGCTAAGGCCAGCGTGGACCGCTACAACAAGCAACTCAATGACGTAAAGAACAATCGTGAGTACGACACCCTGACTAAGGAGATAGAATTCCAGACTCTGGAGATAGAACTCTGTCAGAAGAAAATCAACGAAGCACAGCAGCGTATTAAGGACCGTGAGGTGGCTCTCGAGCAGACCAAGGAACAGCTGGAGGGACGTGAGCGTGACCTTGACGACAAGCGTGGCGAACTGGATGAAATCATGCAGGAGACTCGCGAAGAGGAGGATATCCTCAAGGCAAAGGCAAAGGACCTGGAACTCAAGATAGAGAGCCGTCTGCTGCAGAGTTTCAAGCGCATCCGTAAGAATGCACGCAATGGTCTGGGTATTGTGTATGTACAGCGTGATGCCTGTGGCGGTTGCTTCAACCAGATACCACCACAGCGTCAGCTCGACGTGAAGATGCACAAGAAAATCATCGTTTGTGAGCACTGCGGACGTATCCTCATAGATCCAGAACTGGCTGGTGTGAAGATAGAGGCAGCAGCAGAAAAGCCAAAGCGTAAGCGTGCGACACGTAAGAAGACTGAAGAATAATATACTCCCAGCGGAGTGGGAACCACAGAGCTTGGTGATGCTGACATGGCCTCACCAAGCTACTGACTGGGCTCCGTACCTAAAGGAGGTGACGGAGACTTACGTGGAGATGGCTGACGCTATCACCAGGTATGAGCAGTTGGTAATAGCAACTCCACATCCCATACAGGTGGGGGCACTGCTCAGTAGTCGACTGACGGCAGAGCAGATGACGAGAGTGTATATCACATTCTGCAAGACCAATGATACATGGGCTCGCGACCATGGACCTATAACACTGAGGTCGCAGGAAGGAAAGCTTACTATGCTCGACTTCCGATTCAATGGATGGGGAGAGAAATTCGAAGCTTCGCTCGACAATGAGATAACGCGCACACTACACAAGGACGGTGCCTTCGACACAGAAGAGAAGGGCACGCCGAGGCTTTCGGATAACGACGATTTAGTGCTCGAAGGAGGCGCTATAGAGAGTGATGGCAAGGGAACGGTATTTACGACGGAGCAGTGCCTGATGGCACCTCACCGAAATCAGCCACTCTCACGAGAAGAGATAGAGGAAGAGTTGATGTTCAGGCTGAAGGCACAGCGCATAGTGTGGCTGCAGCACGGCAGACTGATAGGCGATGATACTGACGGGCATATAGACACGATAGTGCGTGTAGCTCCTGATGACACCTTATTATATAATAGGTGTGACGACGCAGAGGATGAACAGTATGAGGACTTCGTGGCTCTCGAACAGGAACTCAGGGGACTACGCACAGAAGAGGGTAATCCCTACAAACTGATAGCCCTGCCACAGCCTGATGCAATATATGACGAAGAGGGCGAGCGCTTGCCTGCCACATATGCTAACTTCCTGATTATCAATGGCGCAGTACTTGTGCCAACGTATAATCAAAAGGAGAAGGACGATAGGGCATGCCAACTGATACAAGGCGCATTCCCTGACAGAGAAATAATTAGAATAGACTCAAGAATACTCGTAAAACAGCACGGTTCAGTGCATTGCTGCACGATGCAGGTACCAATATAGTTGAAAGATGAAAGTAGGAATACTACAGCAACATAATGTTGCAGACAGGAAGACAAATATGATGCGTCTGGCAGAGGGAATATCTGACCTCGCCAAGCGTGGAGCAGAACTGATAGTACTTCAGGAACTGCATAACAGCCTGTACTTCTGCCAGGTAGAGGACGTAGAGAATTTTGACCTTGCAGAGGAGATTCCAGGACCTTCAACAAACTTCTTTGGTGAACTGGCTCGACAATGCAACGTGGTGATTATCACATCTTTGTTTGAGCGCCGTGCTCCAGGCCTCTACCACAATACTGCTGTAGTGATAGAGCGTGACGGAACTATAGCAGGAAAATACAGGAAGATGCATATCCCAGATGACCCTGCATACTACGAGAAATTCTATTTCACACCAGGTGACCTGGGCTTTGAACCTATACAGACATCTGTAGGCAAACTTGGCGTGCAGGTGTGTTGGGATCAGTGGTATCCGGAAGGAGCACGACTGATGGCACTCGCAGGGGCAGAGATACTGATTTATCCTACAGCAATAGGCTACGCAGCAACAGATACTCCAGAAGAGCAACAGCGTCAGCGCGAGGCGTGGACGACGGTTCAGAGAGGACATGCTGTAGCCAATGGTTTGCCAGTGGTAGCCGTAAACAGGGTAGGGTATGAGCCTGACCCAAGCGGGCAGACGGATGGCATACAGTTCTGGGGCTCCAGTTTCGTCGCTGGTCCACAGGGAGAACTGTATTATCGTGCGTCTGACAACGAAGAAGAGAGTGTCATCGTAGAACTGGACCTTGCTCATAGTGAGGATGTACGCCGTTGGTGGCCTTTCCTCAGAGACAGACGGATAGACGCTTATAGAGATATACTGAAAAGATTCAGGAAATAGTGGCAGAAAAGAAGGTCGGTACAACCGAGACATATAAGAAACTCCTTACCACGATGAAGAGTGGGAAATGGGCACCCGTCTATATACTGATGGGTACGGAGAGTTATTATATAGATAAGGTGTGCGACTATATCACTGACCACGCTCTCAAGGAGGAGGAAAAGGACTTCAACCTGACGATGTACTACGGAGCTGATGTGACGGCTCAGCAGGTGATGGATCAGGCGCGACGTTTCCCTATGATGGCAGAGAAACAGATCGTTGTAGTGCGTGAAGCACAGGCGATGAAGGATTTTGAGGTTCTGGAGAAATATATGGACAAACCAGTGCCCACTACGATTCTGGTGATTTGCTATATGGGTGGCTCCATAGATGCCCGCAAGAAAGTTTTGTCTAAGGCAAACGCCGTGGGAGAGGTTTTCGTAAGTGATTCTCCTCGCTATGATCGCGACATAGTCTCATTTATAGAGGAATATCTGAAAGAAGACGGCCGTAATGCTGCGATAGAATCACGTGCAGCACAGGTAGTGGCTGCACATATTGGCGGAGATTTGAAGCGCCTTGCCTCAGAACTGGATAAAGTGCTCATTTCTTTCAAGGAAGGGGAGGCGAGAGTGATAAATTCCGATTTGGTAGAAAAAAAGATTGGAATAAGCAAAAATTACAACGTTTTTGAACTCAGAGACGCTCTCATAAACCGTGATGCAGTAAAAGCACAACGTATTGCAAAATATTTTGATGAAAATCCAAAGGCTGGGGGACTGTTCGCTCTTTTGCCTCAGACTTTCTCTTTTTTCCAAAATTTGATGTTGGCGTACTATGCTCCTCGTCCTATCAACGAGTCTGCCATTATGTCACAATTGGGACTACGCTCTGCGTACCAAACTCGTGACTATATCAAGGCGATGAAAAACTATCCAGCGAGAAAAACTCTGGCTATAATTTCCAAACTCAGGGAGGTGGATGCCAAGTCAAAGGGACTGGAAAATGTAAATACCTCAACAGGTGATCTCCTGAAGGAACTTATTTCATTTATTTTGCATTAAAAGGGGTGGGGGAACCAGCTTTTTTAATGCTTTTTTTACGCATTTTTTTCTAGAATCAAAATGAGGGTAGGGGGTAAATTTCGCCCTCTTTTCTTGTAAATATGGGGCTTCAGAGCAGTTTCTGGGGCTCTGAGATTTCGATTTTTTTCAGCACTTTGGCAAATTACTCACGTTTTTGAAATTCTCGCGAAAATTTGCAGTGCGGAAGCCATAAAATCAACATTTTACATTTCTTTATATATAAAAATGTAGAAAATACACAAATCAACAAAAGTATAAGAATCAACAAAAAGATACAAAGATAAATTTACATACAAAAATATAGACGAAATCAGCACACGTAAATCTACGTTTATGAAGTTAAAAAAGCCAAGAGCATCGCCTGTATGTGCATATTTATGCAAACCAAACAATGTTGCATAAAACGCTAAAAAACAAAAATATATGATGATTATAGATGTTTACATTTGTGTTTTATTCGCTCATTTTGCAAGAAAGCCTACCAATGAGTCAAATTAGCCTTCGAAACAACAATATAAGCAGATTATACCCAAAAGTTTAATCCTAAAAGCCAATGTTTTAGATAGCCACTATTTTTTTGTAAATACAATATTGCATATGATTTTGCATTCTAGATTTTAATATCGTATATAGAATTGTGGAATTCTAAAATGTTAAATCCTAAATCAACAATGCTAAAAACTTATACTTTTGTTGTTTTCGTTGATTTTTATGATTACCTTTGTAAAAAATTAAAAAACAGTCAAAATGAAGGACAGAATTCACCAATTGATGGAAGCGCAGCACATGAACCAACAAGCGTTTGCCAGATTTACAAATATTGGTACAGCATCATTGAGTAGTATATTTACAGGACGCACTCGTCCGACGATGAATCATGTCATCGCAATCATGAATGCTTTCCCTAATGTCAACCCTACCTGGTTGATAAAAGGTGAAGGAGGAATGATGTTGGCAGAACCCTCTCCTACCTCTCAGAACTCTTCTGGGACAGATCAGAATAACGGTGTCCAGGGAGAGGATAAAGGTGATGGTCAACTGTCCCTGTTTGGAGACAATCGTACGACTAAAGGTGTGGAGCTACGTACTGACAATGTGTCAGTTCATCCTAGTGTACTACCTCCTGTAAATCCAAAATCACAGAGTAAGTACAAAGCTTCATCGTCTGATGACTCTCAGACGACTCCGCACGTTACTTTACAGCGTAGAATAACGGAAATTCGCGTGTTTTTCGATGACCAAACGTGGGAATCCTTCGTTCCGAAGAACAAATAATTCCCATTTACTTCTCAAGAAGTTCTTTGATTTCTTCTGTCAGAAAGGGCAAAATGTCCTTATAAGTGATGGTAAATGATGGCATACCAGCTGCGTAGGCTGCTATTTCGTATTGTTGGTATGTGAGTACCACTCCATCCTTGCTGAGATATGGATTACGCACAGGAAGTGGTATTATGTTGCCATCTATCTGCAGAAACTCCCTTACCTCCTCCTCAGAGAGTGGTTTTTCGCCGTTATTTTCATTGAAATAACTCATTAACCCCTTAATAAGGAGTTTCTGCATACCTTTTTCTGCACCATTTACAAAGAATTTAGTGATTTTCTTGCCTGCAGTGTTAAATGTAAGGCTGCCACAACCTCCCACTCCTCCATGAGCTCCACCAAGATACTGGTAGGTATTGTGCTCATAGACGGTGTATTTGGGAGTTTCATATTCCTTTATTATCTTGCTCTCATGCTCCCACAGTGGTGTCTCGTCTATTCTTTCCTGACGCTCCTTCTCTGTGATGGTAGTATCTTCTTTGAGATACTGCATACGGTCTTTGTAGTCTTCTTCTGCCGCCTCATTTAATTCTTTGAGAGCATTGCTGCCATAGTAGTCGATGAAGGCTTTCAGACTCTTATCTTCGCCATTGTAGGCCTTCATAGTGCGAGTATTCTCCCAGTCGAAGGCAAATTCCTGATCTATCACCCTCAGCAGAGAGTCTCTCACGAGCATAGAAGCGCTGTCGGAAGCTGTCGGGACAGTGACATCGATGAGTATGTGCACTCTGTCTGTAGAGTCTTTATAGACGTAATGCTCAAGCCCACCTTCTATGTGAGCTTGAGTATCGTTTGTCGTTTGCTTGGTATTACAGGCTGTCAGCAGGATTATTGCCAACAAGCTAAACAGTAATCTCATTATACTTTATACTATATACTTTATACCAAAATCAGAACCTATATCCTACGCTGGCATTGATTTGATGACGATTATTGTTTACCTCGTATGATTTGTCTGTGTTATATATGCCATAACTCTCGAAGTCATAGGTCTCAAATGGGTGGTATATACCTTTCTGCATAGCGTACTGGTATGAGAGATCCAAAGTCCAGTTCTTGTTGAATGTAAAGCCCATGCCAAAGGTGAAGCGGTTTGTGGCCTTCCAGTTAATCCAGTCATGGGTGCTACTTCTCTTAGTGTTTATGTTACTGTCCTTATAGCCATTCTCTTCGTAAATAGCACTCTGGTAGTTATAGCCCAGTCGGAATGCCAGCACCTGTGAAGGCTTTATCTCGATGCCAAGTTTTACGAGGCTTACGCCCTTCAGGGTTTTGCTTGTGTGATTGTTCATCTCAATGTCGTTGGCATACGTGTCGTATCTTTCACCCCAATAATTACGATAACTATTCGTCTTTATGCGGTTCTTGATGCTACTGTAGTCAGCATACTCGTAGGTAGCGCCGATAGCTACTATCTTGCCTATGGTATGTCCGAGTGATACACCAAATCTCCAAGGAGTGAGTATTCTGTAGTCGTAGCTCCAGTTGACGGATTTGTTCTCAGAAGTACCATCTATGCCGGTTGCATTTACGCCCATCCTAATGTTTGCCTTCAGGTCGTACCACGTAGGGGTGTGCATATAGAGGCCGAAGCGGAATGGTGAGTACTCCGATGGACGGATGATAGCACCAAACTTCAGATCAAAGCCAGTACCTGTCACCTCTCGGTCGTCGTAGCTTCGGTAGTTGCCGCCTATTGTAGAGCCAGGGTATTCTGCCTCTCCGTCATAATCGAAGGTGTAGGCGCGGTCAAGAGCCTCGCCGTAAGTGCTGTAGCTCCTATAGTGCACGTCTTTCACTCCGAAGGTAAGACCCAGATATACGCGGTCATTGAAATTGGTGCTGAAGTTGAAGTCATACTCGCCTATATAGCCCTCATTCTTTCTGTTGGCATTATACCCGTTGGCTCCCTTGAATCCGAATTTATCGTTGTCGTAGTCAGAGTACGCATCGTTCACGGCATATAGGTTGAGGTCGTCAATCAGTGCGATGGCCTTATCATCCTGTTCTACGTTGGCAAACCTCATAGCAGACAATTTATTGCTGGATGATAAACCATCAAGGGCGTTCATCGCAGAGATTATCTGGTTGAAGTTGCGACTCTTGGTGTAGTTGAAACCCACGTTGAAGCGTGAGTTATAGCTAAACTTGCTCGAATATACAAAACCCACCTGATTTAGGTCTGCATTAGTGATGCCCTTGTCGGTGCCAATGCCAGGCAGGGTATTGCGATTGTCATTGCCGTTCTGTATTGTGGCACCACCTGATAGTCCTATCCATGAACGACGGAAGAATCCGATACCTGCTGGGTTGGTACCCATCGTGGAGATGTCAGCTCCAAGCGCCTCCATAGCGCCACCCATACCTATGTATCGGGCGGTACCGTTGAGGTCTTGCGTAGCCAACTGCGCGCTTTCGTATGTCTCTTGTGCCGCTGCTCCTATGGCGAAGCAACTAAGCACCATGCTTATAATTTTTGTTTTCATATCTTTAATCTTTATACTTTCAACATTCAACCTTCAACTACTTAGAAGGATACCCATCACTGGGCGTAAACTCTATTACATCACTAGCGATGGAGTCGCTGGTGTAGGCAGAGTGGGCATCAGCGATGCTGTCTTCTATCATCATCTGGCGTTTATGCCTCATGATAGCCTCGTATCTACGCTGCATCATGCGGTGAAAAGCCTCCTGCTCCTCCTGTTGCTGGCGTTCATACGCCTCCTTCGCAGCCTGTTTCTGTGCCTTCGTCGGTGTGAAGTACATGTCATCATCATCATTTCCTATCAGGGCGTTAGCGCTGACGGAACTCATCAGAATGATTAGTGACAGAAATAGTAATTTCTTCATAATAATAATACATTTGTTACGACAATGCAAAATTATTCATAAATTTAATGCAAATTTACGGAAAAACCCTAAGAAAAGATATACTTTTCCCTATTTTTTATTAATTTTGCATCGTTTTTAACAAATATGAGGTACCTTTCTACGACATATAGCATAGATTGTCAGTCTGAAGACCTGCTTCAGACTTGCCGAGAGTTGCTTGCCGATTCTCTTGGTGAGGTTGGCTACGAGAGTTTTATGGACACTGACGATGGCATCACGGGATATATCCAGCAGGAGCATTATTCCGAGCCTCATGTCAGGGAAGTGATAGAGTCGTTTCCTATAGATGGTGTCAAGATAGACTACCACACAGAGGAAATACCTGATCAGGACTGGAATGAAGTATGGGAGTCAGAGGGTTTCGACCCAATAGTAGTGGATGGTAAGGTGACCATCTACGATGCTCATCATGTGGAAGATGCAGAACAGTTCAGCACTCCGATACAGATAGGCATCCAGGCTCGCAACGCCTTTGGTACTGGCAACCACGAGACCACTCGCATGGTTGTTTCTGCTCTGCTCAGTCTACCGCTTATAGGTCGTCGAGTGCTGGACTGCGGTTGTGGTACGGGCATACTGGGCATCACAGCTCTTAAGTGTGGTGCCGAGGAAGTGGTGGCATACGATATCGACGAATTCTCGTCGGAGAATGCCAAGCACAATGCGGTTCTCAATGGTGTTGGTGACTCTATGGAGGTACTGCTGGGAAATGCTGGTGTCCTGACACATGTCGAGGGACTTTTTGATGTTGTGCTTGCCAATATCAATCGCAATATCCTGCTTGAGGATATGGCGTCTTTTCGTGATGTCATGGCTCAGGGTGCTACCTTGGTACTCTCAGGATTCTATGAAGAAGATACCCCAATGCTCCTGCAAAAGGCAGAGGCACTGGGGCTGCATGAGGTTTCTCGTATGACGGACAACAACTGGTGTTGTCTGCTACTTACCTAATGATATACTGATCAGAAATTGATTCGTTGTTGATAGCGCGACGGATTGTCTCGGCAAACATGTCAGCAACGCTCAACTGCTTAACCTTCGCACAACGGTTAGAATAAGGGATAGAGTCAGTGAAGACGATTTCCTCCAAAGCAGAATCCTGTACGCGCTCGCTGGCAGGTCCAGACATCACACAGTGACTTGCCACAGCCCTTACTGACTTGGCACCAGCTTCCTTCATGATGTTGGCAGCCTGAGTGATAGTACCTGCGGTATCTACCATATCATCTACTATTACTACGTCCTTGCCCTCTACGTCACCTATAATCTGCATCTCGGCAATCACATTGGCGCGAGCACGGGTCTTATTGCACATTACCAGCGGACAGTCTAGATACTTTGCATAGCTCTTTGCGCGCTTGGCACCACCTACGTCAGGTGAGGCGATGACCATGTTATCAGTGCGAAGTTTCTCCAGATATGGCAGGATGACACCAGAACCATACAGATGGTCAACGGGAACATTGAAGAAGCCCTGTATCTGGTCAGCATGCAGATCCATGGTGATGAGTCGGTCGATACCTGCTACGCTCAGCATGTCAGCCACCAGTTTAGCACCGATAGACACACGTGGTTTGTCCTTGCGGTCCTGACGAGCCCAACCGAAGTAAGGTATTACGGCATTGATGGTCTTGGCTGATGCACGCTTTGCTGCGTCAATCATCAGGAGCAACTCCATCAGGTTGTCAGAGTTTGGGAAGGTGCTCTGTACCAAGAAGATATCTCGGCCACGGATGCTCTCTTCAAAACTAACGGCAAACTCGCCGTCACTGAATTTTGTCATCACCAGATTGCCAAGTGGGCAACCCAGACTAGCGCAAATCTTCTCTGCCAGGTAGCGTGTTGCTGTACCTGAGAAGACCATAAAGTTTTTGTTTTCTTCTGCCATGATATAATAGTTATAGTTATCGTTAACGTTGTCGTTAGCCTACTGCTTTCTTCAGTTTCCTGAAATGTTCTATCAGCGCGTGGAAATTACTCTCATGCTGTATGCTGAATCGATTCCATAGGTCACCGCATATTACTACGCCGCCAAATCCCAGGTCCTTCGCCATTTGTATATTCTCCAGAGTCATTCCTCCGAGAGCATAGACCTTCTTGTCGATGAGGCCGTTTTTGCGAGCCTGCTTCATCTCGTCAATGGGGAGCGAGTGTAGCAGCATTACGTAGTCGCATTGTTTCTTCATAGCCTTCAGGTCATCGATGTTGCTCGTACTGCGTGTCACGTGCTTTCTGAATCCCTCTGGTGTGGGCGTTGCAGGGTCATTGATGTGTATGCCTTTCAGGTCATACTCCTGCTTCAGGTAGTAGTGTTGGTGCACCACGATGTCATCGTAACAACTCTTGGGCAGTAGCGACAGGAGCCTCTCTGCATAGAGCGGTTCTGAGTCGGGTTTGTTGATATGCAGAGTATCAAGCCCCTCCTCGAAAAGTGCTGTGATTATTTTGTCCTCCTCCACGAAAAACGTGGGTTGAGTCATCAAAATCAGTTTCATCAGTGCAAAAGTAAGAATTTTTTATCAAATATGCAATTTTCTCAAATATAAAAGTTAATTTTGCAGAGAAATTTAATTTTTAATGTTTAATCTTTCATGTTTAATCAGATAAATCGCCCCACTTATGTTCTCGAAGAATCCCTTCTTCGTCGCAACCTCTCGCTTATAAATAAGGTAGCGCAGGAGGCCGATGTGGAGATAATCCTTGCCTTCAAGGCCTATGCCCTCTGGAGGACATTCCCCATATTCCGAGAGTATATTCATGCCACGACAGCCAGTTCGGTCAATGAAGCTCGTTTGGCCTTCGAGGAGTTTGGAGCACCAGCCCACACCTATTCCCCTGCATATACAGATAGCGACATTGACGAAATTGCTCGTTGCTCATCTCATATCACCTTCAATTCCCTCTCTCAGTATGAGCGTTATGCTGTATCCCTTCGGGAAAAGGGGTGGAGTGGGGACTTCGGACTGCGTATCAATCCGGAGTATTCCGAGGTGGAGACCCTGCTCTATAATCCCTGCGCCCCAGGTACTCGCTTTGGTGTCAGTGCCTCTCTCTTGGAGCAGCGTGGTTTGCCCAGCGATATAACGGGTTTTCATTGTCATTGCCATTGTGAGTCAGGCTCGGATGTTTTCGAGCGCACTCTGCAACATATCGAAGCAAAATTCTCTAAGTGGTTTCCGCAGATAAAGTGGATCAACTTCGGTGGTGGTCATCTCATGACTCGTGCAGATTATGATGTGCCCCGTCTCATACATCTGCTAAAGGATTTCAAGTCCCGTTATCCTTGGCTTCATGTCATTCTCGAACCAGGCTCAGCCTTTGCCTGGCAGACAGGTCCGCTCGTTGCTCAAGTGGCTGATATAGTGGAGGATAATGGCATTCGTACCGCCATTCTCAATGTCTCCTTCACTTGTCACATGCCTGACTGTCTCGAGATGCCTTATATGCCAGCAGTGAGGGGCGCAACCCCCCTTAATCCCCCCCAAGGGAGGAGTGGGGATTCTCAGACTGCTGTTGATAGCACCCTCTCCTTGGGAGGGGGCAGGGGGAGTTATCGCCTTGGCGGTTGCTCCTGTCTCTCTGGCGATTGGATGGGTACATGGCAGTTTGACCACGAACTCCAGGTGGGTGAGAATATTATCTTTGAGGATATGCTACACTATACCACTGTCAAGACCAATATGTTCAATGGTGTCAGCCACCCCGATATCGCTCTGCTACATACAGACGGCACCCTCGAAGTGTTACGCCACTTCACCTATGAGGACTATCGTGACCGTATGGACTAAGTGGTTAAAAAAACTTAAAGAAATTCTAATTCTTAACTCTTAATTCTTAATTCTTAATTAAAAGTAGTACCTTTGCACCCGCAAAACAGGAAATGGTGCCCGTAGTTCAGTTGGTTAGAGCGTCAGATTGTGGTTCTGAATGTCGTCGGTTCGAGCCCGACCGGGCACCCACCCTTGAAATCCCTGCTTTTCTAAGGATTGCAGGGATTTTTCTTTTCGCTCGGCATATCTACTTTTACCCTCAAAAATATACTTTTAAGCCATATAAAAGCCACATATAAGCCACATGGAATTATGCCAACAATAACTATCGAAATAGGTACAGCAAGCAAATCGGGAGAACGCAGCGTGCGCTTTCTTGTGCGTCATCAGGGACAGAAGGCTCGCATACCCACAGGCATCACCGTCAGCGATGCCGAACTGACTCCGAAGGGTACTATAAAGAAGAAGGGCGAGAAATACGTCATGCTCGAACGCCAGAGAGTAAAGTACCAGGTAGCCCTCGACCGCCTCACGGTGCAGACGTCAGGCAAGGCGA
>CAJODK010000008.1 GCA_905233245.1 uncultured Prevotella sp.
AGGTAAGTCATCGGTGAACGTCACCCTCGAGGATGACAACACCACGCTGAACGACCTCGTTGTTGTAGGTTACGGTACAATGAAGAAGAGCGACCTCACCGGTTCTGTCAGCTCTGTTAACACTGAGCAGTTGAATGCCAAGGGTGCTCCTTCTGTTCTTGGTAACTTGCAGGGCTCAACTCCTGGTGTGAACATCTCTCTCGAAGGTGGTCGTACAGGTGGAGCTCCTACTATCGAGATTCGTGGTAAGTCTTCTATTAATTCAGACGTTACACCTCTTTATGTAGTAGATGGTGTTATGTGTGATGACATCGATTGGCTTAACCCACAGGATATCGAGAAGATTGACATTCTGAAGGACGCTTCTTCTACCGCTATCTATGGTTCTCGTGCTACCGCTGGTGTTGTTATGGTAACCACTAAAGGTGGTGGCAATGTTTCAAAGGATAAGAAGGCGACTATCTCTTACGATGGATATGTGGGCTGGACAAAGACAGCGCGCATGCCTGACTTTATGACTGCTAGCCAGTTCTATAAGTATCGTTTCCTTAAGTTTACATCTTATGCTAATGGTGAGAGCGCAAGTCCAGTATACGGCATTAAGCCCGCTGACTTGGAGCAGGGCCTGTTGCGTCAGCATAGTGGTTCTGGTTCTTACGTGTTGAAGGATATCCTTGCTAGTGGTGAGGATACTGATTGGCCAAGCCTTGTTACACAGAACGGCATACAGACCAACCACTACCTTGCTGTAAGCGGTGGCTCTGCGGCTGTATCTTATCACGTAGGTGTAGGTTACTTTAAGGAAGAGGGCGTATATGTTGGCGATTCTAATCAGCGCTACAACTTCAAGGGCTCTCTTGATGGTAAGATTACAGACTGGCTGAATGCTGGTTTCAATATCAATTTTGGTGAGCAGAACAATAAGTATGCTAATGATGATGCTATCAAGCAGGCTTTCCGTATGAACCCATTCATGAGACCTTATGATAACGATGGTAATGTTATCCACTCACCTGGTATTGCTGCATCATTGGGTACTGATAGTAACCAGTTCACTTCTTCTACCAACCCTCTTGACCTTATGAAGTCAAGCACTAAGAAGCGTGAGACATGGCGTCTGCTTGGTAATATCTACTTGGAGTTCAAGCCACTCAAGGGTCTTTCTTTCAAGACGACTTTCTCTCCAAACTATAAGAATTATCGTGAGGGATACTTTGAGGGTCATATTAATCCAAGGACGAATGCTTTCTATGATGATGCTCTTAAGACCAATTGGGCTTACTATACCACAAACAAGAACGTGGGTTGGACATGGGATAACGTACTCAGCTATAACACGGTCATCAAGGAAGATCACAGCATCAATGCTATGGCTCTCTTCTCAGAACAGAAGAACACCACAGAGTTTAGCCGTACGACAGCTTATGGCGTAGAGGATGGTACTCTTTGGTGGAATCTTCCTACAGGTACTTATGCTGAATATAACAGCGGTAGTAGCGATTCCTATTATAAGAATGGTACGCGCAATTACTACTCTGAGAATTCTATGACATCTTGGGCTCTTCGTGCCAACTATGGTTACAAGAACCGCTACCTCCTCACTGCTACAGTACGTTGGGATGGTTCCTCTAAGTTCGCGAAAGGCAATCGTTGGGGATGCTTCCCATCTGTGGCTCTCGCATGGCGTATCACAGAGGAGCCTTTCATGAAGCAGTTTGAGAAGATTTCCAACTTGAAGCTTCGTCTCTCTTATGGTGTTACAGGTAACTGCGATGGTATTGACAACTACGCTTCAGCAACATCTTCCAAAGTGGGTGGTACATATTACTACGCTGGAGAAGTAGTTAACGGCAAACTCCTCTCTGCTATCATCGATCCTAAGTTGAAGTGGGAGAAGTCTCACGAATGGAACCTCGGTCTTGACTTTGGTTTCTGGGACAATAGATTGAATGGTAGTATTGACCTCTATAATAAAAAGTCTAAGGATCTTCTTTACAACGTAACATCTCCTCTTGCAGGTTACTCTATCACCACTAACATTGGTGAGGTGCGCAACAGAGGTATTGAGGTTGCACTCAATGGTGTACTCCTAAAGAAGAAAGACTGGACCTGGAATATGGGCCTTACCTTTGCTACCAATAAGAATGAGGTACTCAAGATTAATGGTCAGAGTGACAGAGTAATCAGCAGTGGTATCACTACAGGTTCGCTCTTCGTAGGAGAGTCTATCAACAATGTGTATGGTTACGTATGTGACGGTATCGTTTCTGACCGTATGATGACAGTTCCTGATAATGACCTCGCTAGAAATAGCGGCTTCACTCCTGGTGAACAGGTTAAAGAATCTGACTATTATTATGGTATATATGGATGGCGTGAGGGACAGCCTATCATGAATGATAAGAATCTTGATGGTGTAATCAATGATGAGGATCGTCACATACTGAAGTCTGATCCAACATGCACCATAGGTTGGACTAACACTGTCACATGGAAGAATTGGGATTTCGGCATGTCATGGTATGCTAAGCTAGGTGGTAAGAACTACTCAGAGACTCTGAATATGTATCTTGACTGGAGTGACCGTGGTCGTACCCGTATCAATGTGGATTACTACATCCCAGCTGGCGCTCTCATTGACTGCGATGGCTACAATGCAGACGGTTCACTTATCAATCCTGTTTACCAGACCTCTACTCACTATGGTGAGTATGCATTCCCAACAAATGCTGGTTCTGGTGGTGGTGTAGGTAGTGCTGCTTCACAGTATCTGAATGCTGTTTCTATCGAAAACACTTCTTTCTTGAAGTGTAAGAACATCACTCTCGGCTACACCTTCCCAAAGAAGTGGCTCAATCCATGGGGATGTCAGCACTTACGTCTGTACTTTACAGTAACAAATGCATTCTGCTTCACTGGTTTCAAGGGATTCGATCCTGAGTGGGCTGGTTCTTCTCAGAAGAATGATGGTCCTTCTACAGTGTCATATCAGCTTGGTGCAAGCATTAAGTTCTAATCAACTAAAATATAAGAAACAAAATGAAAAAGTCATTATATATTTCAGCTCTTGCCTTGATGCTTGCAGGAACGTCATTCACTAGTTGTAGTGACTTCCTTGATGCTGACAACAAGACAACAGCTAACAAGACCGCAGACGATTATCTGAGGTTGCACCCTGATGAGGTGCTGTATGAGGCTTATTCCTCTGTTTATGACTTCGCAGCTACGGTAGCTATAAACGAGGAGGGTACTGACCTGTACATTCCTGTGCGTGGTAGGGCGGCCTCAGAGTTTGACCAATACACTCTAAATGCCTCTAATGCAGACGTATATTCATACTACAAGGCGTTGTACAAGACTATCAACAATGCTAATGGCGCGATATACTACAATGCACAGAAAATAAACAGCGCAGCATACGATGCAGAGGCTAAGTTCCTCCGTAACTGGTGCTACTATCTTCTGACGCAGCAGTTTGGTGCAGTACCCTACACCTTGGATTACTATAAGGACTATACCACAAGTTTCCCACGTACTCCTATTGCTGACATTTATGCATCATGTATATCAGAGCTTGAGGATGTGTACAACGCGGTAAACGATGGTAACATAACGCTTAGCACGAAAGAGGGGGCTCCTTCAAAGTTGGCTTTCGCTGCTTTGATTTCCAAGTTCTATCTTGCTAAGGCATGGGATTTGAGTGTTAATCTGGAAGGCGAGAACGTTGCTCCGGTAAGTGGTAACGAGGATTTCGCTGCTGCTGCTAAGTGGGCTGCCATTGCTTCCGGCAACACTGATGGTAGTGACCCTAACGCTCTGTCTCTCACATTCGAGGACAAGTGGTCGCCAAACAATGTACACAATGCTGAGTACATCTGGGGCGTGGAGTACAATAAGGCTACTGGTATAGCTCACTCTCTGCAGAATGACTATGGTAACTACTATGGTGAGTGTACTAAAACAGGTCTCAAGAATGTGGGTTCTCTGCACGCTCAGAGTGAGAAAAGTCTCTACATCTTTGCTCCTAATGACCTGCGCTATGAAGGTACGTACATGACCACCATATATAACTATGACAACGTTACAGGTTGGCCAAATTCTGGTTACTATGCTGCTTATAAGAATCCTTCTTATCCAAAGATTTGCTACCGTTACTTCCCATACTATGTTACAGAGGCTGAAGTTGAAAGTGAGTTGAATTCTAACAAGTCTAAGTATGCATATAGTACGGATGAAGGTAATAACGCTCCAAAGGCTTACATCCTTGATGCAACGAATTCTATAAAATTTGATTTCAGTGAGGATGGTTCTTTCGAGAAGACACCTTATACATACAGTGTACTCTCTACTCAGGTAGCAGGTGGTATCTGTGTCAAGAAGTTTGATGATGTTGAAAATGCAGAAAGAGTTACTAGCAATGGTGACTACAGATCTATCCCTGTATTCCATACGAGTGATATGTATCTGACAGCAGCAGAGGCATATTATATGGCAGGTAACACAGAACTTGCAGAGAAATATATCAATGCTGTACGTGCACGTGCTAACGCTGGTGATGTATCATTGACCGATATGTCTGCGTATGCAGGCACCTACAGGTACTCTCCTGCAGCAGGCGGATTCAAGGCTATTGATATCATCCTTGACGAGCGTGCTCGTGAGTGCTATGCTGAACGTACACGTTGGATTGACCTTCGTCGCACGAAGCAGTTGGTACGCTACAATGTGGCATATAACAAGTTCCTCATGCCCGGTATAACGGTGAAGACTCTACGTCCAATACCAACTAACGAGTTGAGCAACAACTCTGGTATCGGTGGTGATCAGAATCCTGGTTATTAATTCTTAATATTGTAAACGATATGAAAAGGTTATTATATTTTGCAATGGCTATCATAACATCGCTGGCATTCACTGCTTGCGGCGATGACAACGATGGCCCATCTGTATCGCTCAATCCACAGGAGGATGCTGCAGGTACGTACTCTGGCACTTGGACAATTAATATCATTAAAGAGACTACTCCTGTAGGTGAAGCAACAACTAAGGAGACGTTATACTCTGGTACGCCCTCGGGTAGTGTTGTTTTGACGGCTGCAGCGCAGTATATTGCAGATATTGAATTCGTAAATGATGTTCTCAATGAGTATATGGGTGACCCTCTGAAGGGTAAGATTAACATCGCCCAGACTTCTAATGGTTACACTCTGTTTAATTTCGCTTCTATTAAATCTGCTGAGGATGGAATAGTTGGTGATGGCTATGGAGCTAGCATTTCTGTTAACAATGAGTTAACAATATCTTCCTTTACTCGTGTAGAAAAAGTACAGGAAGAGGTTATAATTGGTTATGACAGAAGAAACCGTCCTATATATAAGGTAGCCGAGGTGAAGACTACATACGATCTCTCTTTCACTGGTGTAAAACAATGAAAAAAAGGCATGGCATGATGACATCAAGTCATCGTGTCATGCATAAAACAAAAAGTACAACTATTTTATTCACAACATTTTCTAACAATTTAAAAATTTAACATTATGAAGAAAATTTTTACTCTCGTAGCTATGGCTACAGCTGCGCTGGCAGTTAATGCGCAGAGCCAGATGGGTAACTTTAAAGAGGGTGCGTCAACTCTTGATGAGGCCACATCTAATGATCCTGTGACTCTTGTTACTACAGCAAACGTAGAAGCAGGATTCCCATTTAGGGACGATGAGAACAGCGCTGGTAAAGGTTACAAAAAAGGTCACATCAAGTGTGACAATGAGTCTTTCGTTGTAATCACTGATTCTGATGGTAAGAAGTGGATCGTCGATGGTAATGGTGCTACAGGTAATGGTAACCCTCGTACAGAACCAACAGGTGCAACCAGTATTACATCAGCGTATGAATATACAACACCACAGCGTGGCGTTGTGTACCAGTTCGCTATTAATGACAAGCTTGCGTATGATGCCTATGCAACACTTTGTGTAGTAGGTAAGTTCGGTAATAACAAGAACTATCTCGTTTACGAGAATGGTAACGCTATCGCTTACACTCTCGTTATAGCTTCTAAGGACTTCGTCAGTGGTGCTTCAGCTCAGGCAAATTATGTTATCGATGAGGAAAAAATGAAGTATCCTATTACTACAGTTCGTGTAGATCCAAGTGATTCTAAGTCTGCAGTAGATCATTACGAAACAGCAACAACTCCTGGCACTATTACTGGTGGTGTTCTTGGTGCAGGTACAGCTTGCTGTACGATTGACCAGTACTACAACTTCGTAAATTCAGCAGGTGGTAAGAATGGTGTAGGTGTTATCTACTTCCCAGTAGTTAAAGGTCGCACATATCAGGTTTGCGGTCTCGGTACAAAGCTCACAGCAAGTGGTTTCGTTCTTCTTTGCGATGACGATCCAATGCAGGTTGAACTCGTTCGTGCTCAGGCAGAGGCAGCATCTTCTTTCGATGCTAATTTTGTAACAGCCGACACTCAGCTTGAGTCTATCTACCTCATTAAGAACTATGAGCCAAATCTTGTAGGTGGCTACGAGGCTTACCAGACTACTCTCGAGGAGTGCGAGGGTGGTGCTACAGCAGTTCAGGGCGTAGCCGAGGCAAAGGCTGAGGTAGCTGCTCCTGTAAAGGTTGTGAAGAACGGTCAGATCTTCATTGGCAACTACACTGTAGCTGGTGCACAGGTTAAGTAAGTAAAGGCCCCCTTCCTAGCCTCCCCCAAATGGGAGAAACTCCTAAGAGGAGGGAATATATGATAACAGGTCCGAGGGTATCCCCCTCGGACTTTTTTTGTGCAAAATTTGGCGGATTCAAAAAAACTCGCTACCTTTGCATACATGATTGAGATACGTACGATCAGTACATCGAAAGAAATAGACCGTTTTATTGACTTCAGAACCGAACTGTATAAGGACGACCCTTGTGCAGTGCCTTACTTGTTCATGGACGAGAAGGATACGCTGACGAAGGAGAAGAATCCTTCGTTTGACTTCTGTGAGGCGGAATACTATATGGCGTTCAGGAATGGTAAGGCGGTGGGACGCGTGGCGGCTATCATCAATCACAAGGCTAACAAGCGTTGGGGACAGAAATGTGTCAGGTTCGGATGGCTCGACTTCATCGACGACCGTAGTGTGAGCCAGATGCTGATAAACAAGGTGTGCGAATATGGTATCGCTCATGGCATGGATACTATCATCGGACCGATGGGGTTCATAGACCTGGAGCGCGAGGGACTGCTCGTGGAGGGCTACGATACGATGGCTACTATGCATGCCAATCATAATTTCCCTTATTACCAGAAGCATCTGGAGGCGATGGGATTCGAAAAGGATAATGACTGGGTGCAGCAACTGGTGACGGTGCCTGAGGGTGTGCCAGAGAAATTTGCCAAGATAACCTCAATGATAGGTCGTCGCTACAACCTGCATGCTGTGAAGCTGACGAAGAAGGAACTGATGAAGCAGGGCTACGGAGAGATGTTCTTCCATGTGCTGAATAAGTGCTACGAGGACTTGTACGAATTCTCTGAACTCAACGAAAAACAGATTAAGAAGATGGTGAAGGACTATCTGGGTTTGGCAGACCTGAATCTCGTTTCCTTCCTCTTTGACCAGAACTACATAGACGATAAGAATCCTCATGGCAGGATGATAGGTTTTGGTGTGAGTTTCCCTTCCTTCTCGGAGGCTCTGCGCAAGACGGGGAATGGCAAAATGTTCCCCTTCGGATGGTATCACATGCTGAAGACCATTTATTTCCACAATACGAAGACGGTGGACTTGTTGCTTATCGGCGTACTGCCTGAGTACAGAACGAAGGGCGCCAATGCGTTGCTCTTCGATGACCTCATCAAGTGGTATCTGAAGTATGGTTTCACTCATGCGCTGACACTGGCCATGATGGAAACGAACGATGGCGTGCTCTCCGCTTGGCAGCACTTTGAGGCGAAGACTGTAAAACGACTACGTAGCTATAAGCGGGGACTCACCCCCAGCCCCTCTCTATGATAGAGGGGAGGCATTACCACCGCATTAGAAAGAATAATTGTTATAATGGGAAAACCGATAAATAAGGATAATGTAATTGCTCCCTCTCTCACAGAGAGGGCGGGGGGAGAGTCTGTAGATTATACTGATGATAATATCAGAAAGCTCTCTGACGTAGAACACGTGAGGAGCCGTCCTGGTATGTACATCGGCAGACTGGGTGACGGCTCGTATGCAGAGGATGGTATCTACGTATTGCTCAAGGAGGCGATAGATAATAGTATCGACGAATTTCGTATGAATGCGGGCAAGCGTATCGAGGTGGACCTGCATGACAATAAGGCTATCTCGCTGCGTGACTACGGACGTGGCATACCACAGGGTAAGATGATACCTGCCGTGAGCCAACTGAATACTGGTGGTAAGTATGACTCCAAGGCTTTCAAGAAGTCTGTGGGTATGAACGGCGTGGGTATCAAGGCGGTCAACTTCCTCTCTACAAAGTTTGAAGTGAGGAGTTATCGTGATGGTAATGTCAGGACAGCGAAGTTCGAATATGGCAAACTGGTCAGTGACACTACGGAACCTACCCAGGACGAGACGGGTACATACATATATTTCGAACCTGATGACTCGCTCTTTAAGAACTATTCCTTCCATGATGATATAGTGGAGACGATGCTCCGCAACTACACCTATCTCAATACGGGCCTGGCTATCATGTTCAACGGCCGCAGGATAGTGTCTCGCAATGGCCTTCAGGACTTGCTACGCGACCAGATGACATCAGAGCCCCTGTATCCTATAGTGCACATGAAGGGCGAGGATATAGAGATAGCATTCACTCATACCAATCAGAATGGTGAGGAGTATGACTCCTTCGTCAATGGTCAGCATACTACACAGGGTGGTACGCATCAGAGTGCCTTCAAGGAGCATCTGGCAAAGACTGTCAAGGAGTACTTCGGAAAGTATGAGTATAGCGATATACGCAACGGCCTCGTAGGAGCTATCGCGGTGAACGTGGAAGAACCTATCTTCGAGTCGCAGACCAAGATAAAACTTGGTTCGCTGACGATGTCTCCCGAAGGTGTCAGCGTCAACAAGTACGTGGGTGACTTCATCAAGACAGAGGTGGATAACTTCCTGCATCGTAATCTCGATATAGCAGAGATAATAGAGGAGAAGGTGAAGGCCTCTGAACGTGAGCGCAAGGCGATGGCTGGTGTCACAAAACTTGCCAGAGAACGCGCCAAGAAGTCGAGCCTGAACAACCGCAAACTGCGTGACTGCCGCATACACTTCTCTGATGCAAAGAATAACCGTAAGGAGGAGTCGTGCATATTTATTACTGAGGGCGACTCTGCTAGTGGTAGTATAACGAAGAGCCGTGACGTGAACACTCAGGCGGTGTTCTCGCTCAGAGGAAAACCGCTGAACTCATACGGTCTGACCAAGAAGGTGGTGTATGAGAATGAGGAGTTCAATCTTCTGCAGGCTGCTCTCGATATAGAAGACGGTCTGGACAACCTGCGCTACAACAAGGTGATAGTAGCAACAGATGCTGATGTGGATGGCATGCATATACGTCTGCTGACTATCACGTTCTTCCTGCAGTTCTTCCCCGAACTCATCAAGAAAGGTCACGTATATGTGCTGCAGACTCCGCTCTTCCGTGTGCGCAACAAGCGTACGAAGATAAGGAATAAGGAGGTGATAGCAGCAGAGGATGCGAAACTTAAGGAACGTGGTGAGAAGGCTAAGGATTATATCACTCGCTACTGCTACAGCGATGAGGAGCGCATAGAAGCTATCGAGGCGCTCGGTCCAGATCCGGAGATAACACGTTTCAAGGGACTGGGTGAGATATCGCCTGATGAGTTTGCTGGCTTCATAGGCCCGGACATCCGCCTCGAGCAGGTCACCCTCCACAAGAGTGATGAGGTGGAGAAACTCCTGGAGTACTACATGGGCAAGAATACTATGGAGCGACAGAATTTTATCATAGACAACCTTGTCATAGAACAAGATATACCAGAAGAAGAGGAATATGAATAGTATATATAATAAGGTAATAGGAACAGTATTGTTCTGTTTGATGATTAGTACTAACGTTTTTGCCCAGAAGCCAAGCGTGGTTTCGGGAGAGGCTATGCGCAAACTTGCTATCGCAGAGATGGCTACAAAAAGTTTGTACGTAGATAGCGTGGATGAGAACAAACTCGTGGAGGATGCCATAAGAGGCATGCTTGAGAAGCTCGACCCGCACTCCACCTATGCTACCGCAAAGGAGGTGAAGGCGATGAATGAGCCTCTGCAAGGCAATTTCGAGGGTGTAGGCGTACAGTACAATCTGCTCGAGGATACTATGATTGTCATACAGACCATTGCTGACGGTCCTTCGGAGAGGGTAGGCATATTGGCGGGCGATCGCTTTGTCTCCGTTAATGACACCACAATAGCGGGAGTCAATATGTCTAAGAACGAAATCATGCGTCGCCTGCGTGGTCCGAAGGGAACCAAGGTCAAGATAGGTGTCAAGCGCCAGGGGATAGAGGACATAGTGTATTTTACTGTCACTCGCGACAAGATACCTGTCAACACTGTCGATGCCTCATACATGATACGCCCAGGAATAGGATATATCCGAATAGGTTCCTTTGGCGCAACGACGCATAAGGAGTTTGTGGACGGCGTAAAGAAACTACAGGCTGAGGGTATCGCCAAGGGTGCTCCGATGCAGGACCTCATCATAGACCTGCAGGAGAATGGTGGTGGTTATCTGCAGGCGGCTGCCGGCGTGCTAAGTGAGATGTTGGAGGATGACGCCTTGATGGTATATACCGAGGGACGCTCTGTGCGCCGTCAGGAGTATCGTGCAGGTGGTGACGGCATCTTCCGCAAGGGTAGGGTGGTAGTGCTCGTCAATGAGTATTCTGCCTCTGCTGCCGAAATAGTCTCTGGTGCCATACAGGACCAGGATCGTGGCTTGATAGTTGGCCGCCGTACCTTCGGTAAGGGACTGGTGCAGAGACCTATCGACCTGCCAGATGGTTCAATGATACGCCTCACTGTGGCCCATTACTTCACTCCTTCAGGGCGTTGCATACAGAAACCATACGAGAAGGGCAAACTGAAGGACTACGCTATGGATATAGAGAATCGCTATAAGCATGGTGAGTTTACCAATCTGGATAGCATTCATCTCGATGACTCCCTCAAATACCAGACTCTTAAGAAGCATCGTACCGTATATGGCGGCGGTGGCATCATGCCTGATATCTTCGTTCCGCTCGATACTACAAAATTCACAAAGTACCACCGCGAACTATCTGCCAAGGGCATCATTATTAATGTAAATCTCAAGTATGCCGCTAACAACCGCAAGGCTCTCCTGAAGAAGTACAAGAGTTTCGAGGACTTTGAACAGAACTACGAAGCGCCGCAGGCTCTCATCGACGAAATCTATGCAGAGGGCGATAAGCAGAAAGTGAAGCGTCCGGATACTCCAGCAGAACTCCAACTGGCTACCGATGGCGTGCGTCGTACACTTAAGGCACTGATGGCGAGAGACCTATGGACGATGACGGAATATTTTAGAATTGTGAACGCACACAGCGAGACCGTAAATTGTGCTTTGGAACAACTGAAATAGCATAAGACTAATTGATTTTGGGCAATATAATGCACAAAACTATAGTCTGTGTGCACAAAAAATGCTTTTTTCGCTAAAAAGTTTTGCCAATTGAAATTTATGTAGTAATTTTGCACCCGAATTCCAAAAGGAAGTATCAAAATAGACAATAATTAAAAACAAATTAAAACATTAAAATCATGTCTGAAATTGAATCAAAAGTAGTAGAGATTATCGTTGACAAGCTGGGTGTTGATGCAGCAGAGGTTAAGCCAGAGGCTTCTTTCACTAATGACCTCGGTGCTGATTCACTTGACACCGTAGAGCTCATCATGGAGCTTGAGAAGGAGTTCAGTGTAACTATCCCTGACTCTGATGCTGAGAAGATCCAGACCGTAGGCGACGCTATTGCTTACATCGAGAACGCTGGCAAGTAATCAGTCTTGCATGCGTAACATCGTATGATACACTGGGTGATGGAAGGGTGAGAAATCACTTATCCATCACCTTTTTCTTTTCTAACTCCCCTTAAAAGTAAGAATATGGAATTAAAAAGAGTTGTAGTGACAGGCATGGGTGCCGTTACACCACTGGGACTTTCAGCTGAGGAGACATGGAAGAACATGCTGGCTGGAGTCAGTGGAGCAGATACCATCAAGCAGTTTGATGCATCACGCTATAAGACGACCTTCGCTTGTGAACTGAAGGATTTCGACCCTTCTGTATGGATTGACAAGAAGGAGGCACGCAAGATGGACCGTTTCTGCCAGATGGCCATCGCGGGCGCTGACATGGCTATTAAGGACTCGGGTATGGATCTTGAGACAATCGATAAAGACAGAGTAGGCGTCATATATGGCGTAGGTATCGGTGGTCTGAAGACTATGCAGGATGAGATAGAGTACTATGCAGAGCACAGAGACCAGCCTAAGTTTGGCCCCTTCTTCATTCCTAAGATGATTGGCGACATCGCTCCTGGTCAGATTTCTATCCGTTATGGTTTCCATGGTCCTAACTACGCAACAACCAGTGCTTGCGCTTCATCAACAAATGCTCTTGCTGATGCCTTCAACCTCATCCGTCTGGGTAAGGCCAATATAATCGTGTCAGGTGGTGCAGAGGCAGTTATCACAGACCCTGGTCTGGGTGGATTCTGCTCTATGCACGCTCTCTCTACCCGTAATGATGAACCACAGAAGGCCAGCCGCCCATTCTCAGGTAGTCGTGATGGCTTTGTGATGGGCGAGGGTTCGGCTTGTCTCATCCTCGAGGAACTGGAGCATGCTAAGGCTCGCGGTGCCAAGATTTACTGCGAGATGGTGGGTGCAGGCATGAGTGCTGATGCTCACCACATCACAGCTTCTCACCCGGAGGGACTGGGCGCTAAGATTGTGATGACGGAGGCTCTCCGTGATGCCGAGATGCAGCCAGAGGATATCGACTACATCAACGTTCACGGCACTTCTACACCTGTAGGTGACCGCTCAGAGGCTAAAGCCATCAAGGATCTTTTCGGTGACTGGGCTTACAAACTCAATATCTCCTCTACCAAGTCTATGACAGGTCATCTTCTAGGTGCTGCCGGCGCTATAGAGGCAATGGCATGTGTAAAGGCCGTGCAGGAGGATATCATTCCTCCTACAATCAACCACGAAGATGGTGACAATGATGAGGAGATAGACTATAATCTGAACTTCACCTTTAACAAGGCACAGAAGCGCGAGGTACGTGCAGCACTGAGCAACACATTTGGTTTCGGTGGTCACAATGCCTGCGTAATATTCAAGAAGTATGCTGAGTAATATTATCGACAGGATAAAGCTCCCTTTCCGTAAGGAGAAGGAGCTTTATTCTGACTTGTACAATATACTGGGCTTCTATCCTCACAATATCGCCTACTATAAGGTGGCTCTCATGCACAAAAGCCTCGGTCATCGTGCTACAGCCAAGGAACTCAAGGCTTTGAAGAAGAAAAATTCTAAGCCTGGCAAGCGTATCAATAACGAGAGACTGGAGTTTCTCGGTGATGCAGTCCTTGATGCAGTGGTGGGTGCTGTGGTATATCAGCGATTCCCAGGCAAGTCGGAAGGTTTCCTTACCAATGCACGTTCTAAGATGGTGCAGCGGGGTACTCTAGGTAAACTGGCGCAGCAGATGGGACTCTCACGACTGATATTGGCCAACAACCGCAACATGTCACACAATAGCTACATGGGCGGTAACGCCTTTGAAGCACTCGTCGGCGCCATATACCTCGACCGTGGCTACGATGCCTGCCGCTGGTTCTGGGAGAAACGTATCATGGGTACCTTCCTTAATATTAATAAGGTGGCTTATACGGAGGTGAATTTCAAGTCCAAGATACTGGAGTGGTCACAGAAGAACCGTGTCAACATAGAGTTCCGACTTGAAGACCAGTCGCAGGATGAGAATGGTTCGCCAATCTTCGCCTACACTATATTGCTCGAAGGTGTAGAAGGATGTCGAGGTGAGGGATTCTCTAAGAAAGAGAGCCAGCAGAAGGCTAGCGAACAAACCCTAAAGAAACTGCGGTCCGACGATACTTTCCTCGATAGTGTGTTCGCAGCTAAGAGTGATCGCACACAAATGGAGGAGATGCCCGTCAGCGTAGTTCCTGCCGTGGAACCCTTGCAGGAGGATAATGTCACGGAGGCTCCCAAGGAGAAAAGCCGTGAGGATATAATAGCAGAAGCAGAAAACCAAGCATATAATTAAGAGTATGAAAATAGCACTTATAGGATATGGTAAGATGGGCAAGATGATAGAACAGATTGCTCTCTCACGCGGACATGAGATTGTCAGCATCATAGACATAGACAATCAGCAGGATTTCGACAGCCCAGAGTTTGCATCTGCCGATGTCGCTATCGAGTTTACTAACCCCAAGGTGGCTTATGACAACTACCTACGTGCATGGAAGGTTGGTGTGAAGGTTGTCAGCGGTACTACGGCATGGCTCAAGGAGCATGGTGATGAGGTGCGCAATGCATGTGCCAACGAAGGTAAGACACTGTTTTGGGCATCTAACTTCTCCGTCGGTGTAGCAATCTTCTCAGCTGTCAATAAGTATCTGGCAAAGATAATGAATCAGTTCCCACAGTATGATGTCAATATGGTAGAGACTCATCATGTGCACAAACTCGATGCTCCGTCAGGTACAGCCATAACTCTGGCAGAGCAGATAGTGGAGCGACTCGACCGCAAGCAGAAGTGGGGACTCCATGAGACTGCTGCTGATACCCTGCGTATCGATGACGTACGTCGTGGTGAGGTGCCAGGCATCCACACCATCAACTACGATTCCCCTGCTGACATGATTACCATCACTCATGATGCTCACTCACGTCAGGGATTCGCTCTCGGTGCTGTCCTTGCAGCCGAATATACGGCAGAGCATTCAGGACTGCTGACCATTGATGATATGTTTAAGTTTTAGGTAATGAAAAAGAAGAATCAACCAAATATGAAGCTGCAGTGGACGAAATTCATTATCGTCCTAGTGCTCTATCTGCTGTTTCTATGGTGGCTCAAGAGTTGGCTCGGACTCATCGTCGTACCATTCATCTATGATGCATATATATCCAAGAAGATACGATGGGACTGGTGGAAAGACCTCGATTCCTTCCCCCGTATGATTATGTCTTGGGTGGATGCACTGGTATTCGCCCTTGTGGCAGTGTATTTCATCAATCTCTTCTTCTTCCAGAACTACGTAATTCCAAGTTCGTCTCTGGAGAAGTCGCTACTCACAGGAGACTATCTGTTTGTATCCAAGGTGAGCTATGGTCCGCGCATACCGCAGACGCCGCTCACTATGCCACTCACGCAGCACACTCTGCCCGTAGGCAACCTCAAGTCATATATAGAGTGGCCACAGTGGGACTACCGCCGTGCGCCAGGATTAGGCAAGATACAACTGGGTGACATCGTGGTATTCAACTATCCTGCTGGCGATACCGTAGTATCCGAACCACGCTGGCAACCGCAAGACTACTATCAGATGTGTTACGGCTATGGTCAGCAGATACTACTACAACAGGGCATCAATGTGCCACTTGATAGTCTGGAGCCTCTCGACCTGCGCCATTACTACGAACTCGCCTATCAGGCAGGGCGTCAGTATATTCTTGCTGACCCGGCGGAGTACGGCAAACTCATGTGGAGACCAGCCGATCGCCGTGAGAACTATGTAAAGCGTTGCGTAGGACTGCCTGGACAGACTCTTCAGATAAAGAACCATATAATATATGTAAATGGTAAGCCTGTCAAGGAGCCAGATAATGTGCAGTACACCTACTACGTAAAACTCAAGGATATGCTCCCCGACGATCTTATGAAGGATCTCGGCATATCACAGGAAGACCTGACGCAACTCAACCAGTTTGGTTACATGCCACTCACACGGCGTGCCGTCCGTGAACTCTCTAAGCGTCATGACCTCATAGCATCCATCACCCCAAATCGTGAGCAGACAGTGGGCGATATATATCCTCTGAATGCCCGTTATGGATGGACTCGTGACAACTACGGCCCGATATGGATACCTGAGAAGGGAAAGTCTGTCAAACTCACTCTGAAGAATCTGCCAATATATGAGCGTCCCATCCGTGTTTATGAGGGTAATGACCTTCAGGTCACTCGTGACGGGAAGATACTCATTAATGGTAAGGAAAGCAATGAATACATCTTCAAGATGGACTATTACTGGATGATGGGTGACAATCGCCACAATTCCGCAGATTCGCGCTATTGGGGTTTCGTGCCAGAGGATCATATCGTGGGCAAACCTATCTTCATCTGGTGGTCAAGCGACCCCGACCGCAACGGTATTAACGGTATTCGCTGGAATCGCCTCTTCCGCATGGTCGATGACATCAAATAAGTTTTTTCGGACAAAAGTTTGGCTGTGTCGGAAAAAAGTAGTACCTTTGCACCCACGTTTAAAAAAATTACTCATTATTAACAATTAAAAAAACAAAAAGACAAAATGATTATCGTACCTGTTAAGGAAGGCGAGAACATCGAAAGAGCTCTCAAGAAGTTTAAGAGAAAGTTTGAAAAGACTGGTGTCGTAAAAGAACTCCGCACACGTCAGCAGTTCAACAAACCTTCTGTACTTAAGCGTCTGAAGATGGAGCACGCCATCTATGTACAGAAACTGCGTCAAAATGAAGAAGCATAATTAAACTTCGTTAAAAAATTTGGCGTTCTGAATTTATTTACGTAAATTCGCAACATGGTAGTCGAGGATTTCCTTAGATACATGCTTGCAGAACGCGAAGCTTCACCACAAACGGTAGAGACATACCGAGAAGCTCTGAGCGACTACGAGAATTATCTGAAGGAGACCGATGACGACCTGACCCTCGAAAATGCCGACACGGATGTGATACGCAGTTGGGTGGAAGACATGATGGACAGAGGACACAAGGCCTCATACACATGCAAGAAACTCAGCGCAGTGAAATCCCTCTATCGGTACGCCCTGCGACAGGGCATCATGGCAAAGGATCCTGCACATAGTGTCAGCGGACCTAAGAAGGACAAGGTGTTGCCTACATTCCTGAAGGAGGCGGAAGCTAACCGACTCTTCGACGAGATAGGATGGAAGAAGGATGATATTGGCGATGTGCGTGCGCGTACATTAATATTATTGCTCTATTCTACTGGCATAAGAAGGGCAGAGGTGGTAGCGCTGAAAGATAGGGATGTCAACCTCATCACTCACGAGATGAAGGTGACGGGCAAGAGAAGAAAGCAGAGAATAGTGCCACTGGGTGACGAGATAGTGGAGGAGTTGAGAAACTATATGACACTCCGAGATAATCGTACTCCAGCAACGGACTACTCAGAGGCTCTCTTCAGAAATGACAAGGGAAGACCACTTACAGACTCACAGGTCTATAGGATAGTACGCGAGAAACTTTCACTAGTAACAACGCAGAAGAAGAGGTCACCCCACGTCCTGAGACACTCCTTCGCCACGGCAATGCTCAATCACGATGCTAAGCTGGGCAGTGTGCAGAAACTATTGGGGCATGAGAGTCTGAATACGACTCAGATATATACCCACGTGACTTTCGAGGAACTAAAGCGAAGCTACAGTAAAGCCCACCCACGGGAGTCGGAAGACGAACAGCAGGAGGGTAATTAATAACCATTTAATCAACACTGACTATGGAAATTAAGATTCAGGCGCTGCACTTTGATGCAACAGAGAAATTAGAGGAGTTCGTAACCAAGAAGGTAAGTAAACTCCAGAAGTCTTACGAAGATATACAGAAAGTTGAGGTGCAACTAAAAGTCGTCAAGCCACAGACGGCAATGAATAAACAGACAAGCATAAATGTGGTGATACCTGGTGCTTCGCAGTTTGTCGAAAAGACCTGCGATACGTTCGAAGAAGGAGTGGATCTCTGTGTCGATGCACTGAAGGTAAAGTTGACGAAACTGAAAGAAAAAACAAGAAATCATTAAAAAAACTTCGGAAAAGTTTTGGTGATTAAAAAATTATGCGTACCTTTGCACCCGCAAATGCAATGACGCCTCTTTAGCTCAGTTGGCCAGAGCACGTGATTTGTAATCTCGGGGTCGTTGGTTCGAATCCGACAAGAGGCTCTGCAGAGGGACGCATAATAAAGGGTGGTTACCAGAGTGGCCAAATGGGGCAGACTGTAAATCTGCTGTCTTTCGACTTCGGTGGTTCGAATCCATCACCACCCACTCTAACAAAAGTAAGTTTGCGGAAACGCTTGTTCTCTCTCCTATGAAACAACGCCTTCGCATTCTTTTTCTGCGGAAATAGCTCAGTTGATAGAGCACTAGCCTTCCAAGCTGGGGGTCGCGGGTTTGAGCCCCGTTTTCCGCTCTGATGCTTTAAGCAATGCTGTATTAGCTCAGTGGTAGAGCACTTCCTTGGTAAGGAAGAGGTCCTGAGTTCAACTCTCAGATACAGCTCCACTTATTACAGTAACAACTTCATAAACTAAACAAAACAATGGCAAAAGAGACTTTCCAGCGTGACAAAATTCACGTAAACATTGGTACCATTGGTCACGTTGACCACGGTAAGACAACTCTGACCGCTGCTATCACTACTGTACTCGCAAAGAAGGGCCTTTCTGAGCTCAAGTCTTTCGATCAGATTGATAACGCTCCTGAGGAGAAGGAACGCGGTATTACTATTAACACAGCTCACGTAGAGTATCAGACAGAGAAGCGTCACTACGCTCACGTTGACTGCCCAGGACACGCCGACTATGTAAAGAACATGGTAACTGGTGCTGCTCAGATGGACGGTGCTATCATTGTAGTTGCTGCTACTGACGGTCCTATGCCTCAGACTCGTGAGCACGTACTGCTCGCACGTCAGGTGAACGTACCACGCCTCGTTGTATTCCTCAACAAGTGTGATATGGTTGACGACGAAGAGATGCTTGAGCTCGTTGAGATGGAGATGCGTGAGCTTCTCGATCAGTATGAGTTCGACGGCGACAATACTCCTATCATCCGCGGTTCTGCTCTTGGTGCCCTCAACGGCGTTGAGAAGTGGGAGGAGAAGATAATGGAGCTGATGGACGCTTGTGATACATGGATTCAGGATCCTCCACGTGACCTCGATAAGCCATTCCTTATGCCTGTTGAGGACGTATTCTCAATCACTGGTCGTGGTACTGTTGCTACTGGTCGTATCGAGACTGGTCGTATCCACGTAGGTGACGAGGTAGAGCTCCTCGGTCTTGGTGAGGACAAGAAGTCAGTTGTAACTGGCGTTGAGATGTTCCGTAAGATTCTTGACGAGGGTCAGGCTGGTGATAACGTTGGTCTGCTGCTCCGTGGTATCGACAAGAACGAGATCAAGCGTGGTATGGTACTCTGTCACCCAGGTCAGATTAAGCCATTCAAGCGCTTCAAGGCTTCTATCTACGTACTGAAGAAGGAAGAGGGTGGTCGTCACACTCCATTCGGCAACAAGTATCGTCCACAGTTCTACCTCCGTACAATGGACTGTACAGGTGAGATCACTCTCCCAGAGGGAGTTGAGATGGTAATGCCTGGCGATAATGTTGAGATTCAGGTAGAGCTCATCTACGCTGTGGCTCTGAATGCAGGTCTGCGTTTCGCTATCCGTGAGGGTGGCCGTACCGTAGGTTCTGGTCAGATCACAGAGGTTTACGAGGATTAATACTCAGTAAATTCATAATAGAAGGAAGTTAAAGGCCTAGCTTTTAACTTCCTTTCCTACGGGAGTCTTTCAATGGTAGGAAAGCGGTCTCCAAAACCGTCAATGAGGGTTCGATTCCTTCCTCCCGTGCTAAAAAGAAGACAATATTTATGAAGAAGGTTATAGACTATTGCAAGGCTTGCTACAATGAGCTTGCACATAAGACCACATGGCCAACACGTCAGCAGCTGACACACTCCGCGATGGTAGTGCTGTCTGCTTCTCTCGTTATAGCCATCATAGTATTCTGCATGGACTCAGTATTCAGATTTGTGATGAGTACCATCTACCCTAACTAATCATATTATAATAAGGTAAAAAGGTCTATGCAAGAGAAAGGTATGAAATGGTATGCCATGCGCGCTGTCAGTGGCAAGGAGGCTAAGCTTAAGGAATATATTGAGAAGGAATGTTCTCACAATCCTGAGTTGGCTAAGCATGTATCACAGGTGTTGCTGCCTATGGAGAAGCATGCAGCCATGAAGAATGGTAAGCGCGTGGTGAAAGAGAAGACTGCACTGCCAGGATACTTGTTCGTAGAGGCGGAGATGGTAGGCGATACAGCTCATACGCTACGCTTCATGCCTAACTGTCTGGGATTCCTTGGAGGTCTGGATAATCCGACTCCTGTACGTCAGTCTGACATCAACCGTATGATTGGTGCTGCTGAGGAGACAGAACTGGTAGAGGAGATGGAGATACCATATGTAATCAACGAGTCTGTGAAGGTGACCGATGGTCCTTTCAGTGGTTTCAGTGGTGTCATCGAGGAGATCAACAACGAGAAGCGTTCCCTCAAGGTTATCGTGAAGATATTCGGACGCAACACTCCTCTGGAACTCAACTTCATGCAGGTAGAGAAAGAAGGATAATAACGAAGAACAGTGGGTTGACCCAATATAATGCTTCCAATCAACCCCTTTCTATATAAATTCACATTTAATTATTAACAACAAAGATGGCTAAAGAAGTTGCTGGACAACTCAAGTTACAGATTAAGGGCGGTGCCGCCAATCCATCTCCTCCAGTAGGACCTGCACTGGGTTCTAAGGGTATCAACATCATGGGCTTCTGCAAGGAGTTCAATGCTCGTACCCAGGATAAGGCTGGCAAGGTACTTCCTGTTGTTATTACTTACTATGCCGACAAGTCTTTTGACTTCGTAATCAAGACATCTCCTGCTGCTGTGCAGCTCAAGGAGATTGCGAAGGTAAAGTCAGGTTCTGCTTCTCCTAACCGTAACAAGGTTGCTGAGGTTACATGGGACCAGATTCGTACCATCGCTGAGGACAAGCTCAAGGACCTCAACTGCTTTACCGTAGAGTCTGCTATGAAGCAGATTGCTGGTACTGCACGCAGCATGGGTATCACCGTTAAGGGTGACTTCCCTGCTTAATAGGCAAAAGAAGTAAAGGCATAATCTCGTAACGAAGAGATCCGCTGATTTATTTAACATTTCCGGGAGGCAGACATCTACCTGCCGTTAGCACCGAAAAAACTTCAAAAACAATGAGTAAACTGACAAAAAATCAAAAGGCAGTAGCTGATAAGGTAGAGGCTAACAAGCTCTACACCATCGATGAGGCTGCAGCTCTTGTGAAGGAAATCACCACTACGAAGTTCGACGCTTCTGTTGACGTTGACGTTCGTCTCGGTGTTGACCCTCGTAAGGCTAACCAGATGGTTCGTGGTGTAGTATCTCTCCCTAACGGTACTGGTAAGGTAACACGTGTGCTCGCACTCGTAACACCAGATCAGGAAGTTGCTGCAAAGGAAGCTGGCGCTGACTACGTTGGTCTCGACGAGTATATCGAGAAGATCAAGGGTGGTTGGACAGATATTGATGTCATCATCACTATGCCTTCTTGCATGGGTAAGATAGGTCCTATCGGTCGTATCCTCGGCCCTCGCGGACTCATGCCTAACCCTAAGAGCGGCACTGTGACTATGGACGTTGCCAAGGCTGTCAAGGAAGTTAAGCAGGGTAAGATTGACTTCAAGGTTGACAAGACTGGTATCATCCACACTTCTATTGGTAAGGTTTCTATGGACGCTGCTGCTATCGCTGGCAACGCCAAGGAGTTTATCAATACCGTCATCAAACTTAAGCCAGCTGCAGCAAAGGGTACATACATCAAGAGTATCTTTATTTCAAGCACAATGAGTAAGGGTATCAAGATTGATCCTAAATCAGCCGATTAACTCTAAAAGTTTTGTAAAATGAAAAAAGAAGTAAAAGATACCGTAATCTCTGAGCTTGGCGCACTGCTGAAGCAGTATCCTCATTTCTACGTTGTTGACGTAACAGGTCTCAACGCCGAGGCTACTACTAACCTGCGTCGTAAGGCTTTCCAGAACAACATCAAGACTGTCGTTGTTAAGAACAAGCTTCTTATCAAGGCATTTGATGCAGCAGAGCAGGACTACTCTGAACTCTACGGCACACTGAAGGGCAACACCGCCCTTATGTTCTGTGAGACGGCAAACGTTCCTGCAAAGCTCCTCAAGGAGTTCAAGGATGTCAATCCTACCCTTAAGGCAGCTTATGCTGAGGAGAGCTTCTTCGTAGGTGCTGAGAAGCTTGCTGAGCTCGCAGCTCTGAAGAGCAAGAACGAACTCATCGCAGAGGTTGTTGCACTGCTCCAGTCTCCAGCGAAGAACGTTGTTTCTGGTCTCCAGTCAGGTGCTGGTACTATCCACGGTCTGCTCAAGACACTGGGCGAGCGTGCAGAGTAATTAAAAGAATTAACAATTTTTAGTCAAAAACAAATTTAATTTTTAAATAAAATGGCAGATATTAAAGCTATTGCTGAGGAACTCGTAAACCTCACAGTAAAGGAAGTAAATGAACTCGCTCAGGTCCTGAAGGACGAGTATGGTATTGAGCCAGCTGCTGCAGCTGTTGCAGTTGCTGCAGGCCCAGCTGCTGCTGGTGCTGCAGAGGCAGTTGAGGAGAAGGACTCATTCGACGTTGTTCTCGCAGAGGTAGGTGCTAACAAGCTCGCAGTCGTTAAGGCTGTTAAGGAGGCTTGTGGTCTTGGTTTGAAGGACGCTAAGGATCTCGTTGATGGTGCTCCTGCTACTATCAAGGAGGGTATGCCTAAGGCAGAAGCTGAGAACCTGAAGAAGGCTATCGAAGAGGCTGGCGCTAAGGTAGAGCTGAAGTAATTTTTTTTACACACATTTACATTACGATAAAAAAGGTTGGGATCTTCCAAGTAGGTGGGTCCCGACCTTTTCGTATCTTTTTTTAGACGTAAGAGGTTAGAGGTAAGAGGTTAGAGATATGCTTTTGGCATAGAAATGGATTAGAAAAAAGTAATAAAAACAATATATATACAAACAACGAGAATGGCAAAGAAAGTTGCAGAAAACAGAATTAACTTCGCACGTGTGAAGAATCCGATGCCCTATCCGGATTTCCTTGACGTGCAGCTGAAGTCTTTCCGTGACTTCCTACAGTTGGATACCCCACCTGAGGAGCGTAAGAAGGACGGTCTGTACAAGGTGTTCGCAGAGAACTTCCCTATCACAGACACGCGTAATAACTTCGTACTGGAGTTCCTGGACTACTTCATTGACCCACCACGCTACACTATGGAGGAGTGCCTCGAGCGCGGCCTTACCTACAGTGTGCCTATGAAGGCCAAGATGAAGCTCTATTGTACAGATGAGGAGCACACCGACTTTGAGACGATTATCTCTGACGTATTTCTCGGTACTATTCCTTACATGACCGACAATGGCACCTTCATCATCAATGGTGCGGAGCGTGTCGTAGTATCACAGCTTCACCGTTCACCAGGTGTATTCTTCGGTCAGGGTATCCATGCCAATGGTTCCGTGCTCTATTCAGCCCGCATCATTCCTTTCAAGGGCTCTTGGATAGAGTTTGCTACCGACATCAATAATGTGATGTACGCCTACATCGACCGTAAGAAGAAGTTGCCTGTTACAACTCTTCTGCGTGCCATCGGCTTCGAGAAGGATAAGGACATCCTTTCTATCTTCGACCTTGCCGAGGAGGTTAAGGTGACCAAGAAGAACCTCAAGGAACTCATCGGCCGCAAACTTGCTGCCAACATCATGCGCACATGGTCTGAGGACTTCGTGGATGAGGATACCGGTGAGGTAGTATCTCTGGAGCGTAATGAGATTATCATACAGCGTGAGACGGATATCACTGAGGACAATATTCAGGACATCCTCGACAGCGAGCAGGCTACTATCCTCGTACACAAGGATGAGGAGAATGCAGCCAAGTACTCTATCATCTTCAATACGCTGGCCAAGGATACCTCCAACTCTGAGAAAGAGGCCGTTTACTACATCTACCGTCAGCTCCGCAATGCTGATCCTGCTGATGAAGCAAGCGCACGTGAGGTTATCCAGAACCTCTTCTTCTCTGACAAGCGTTATGACCTCGGTGAGGTAGGCCGCTATCGTATCAATAAGAAGCTCGGTCTCGACACTGACATTGATGTACGTGTACTTACCAAGGAGGACATCATCGAGATTATTAAGTATCTCATACAGCTCATTAACAGCAATGCTACCGTAGATGATATCGACCACCTCTCCAACCGTCGTGTACGCACCGTCGGTGAGCAGTTGGCCAACCAGTTCTCTATCGGTCTGGCACGTATGAGCCGTACCATCCGCGAGCGTATGAACGTTCGTGACAATGAGGTCTTCACACCTACCGACCTGATTAATGCCAAGACCATATCTTCGGTTATCAATTCATTCTTCGGTACCAATCCTCTGTCACAGTTCATGGACCAGACCAACCCACTTGCTGAGGTCACTCACAAGCGTCGTCTCTCGGCTCTCGGTCCTGGCGGTCTGTCACGTGAGCGTGCAGGCTTCGAGGTGCGTGACGTCCACTACACTCACTACGGTCGTCTCTGTCCTATTGAGTCACCTGAAGGACCTAACATCGGTCTGATTTCTTCACTCTGTATGTATGCTCAGATTAATGACCTGGGCTTCATCGAGACCCCATACCGTCGCGTTAAGGACGGCATCACTGACCTCAATAATGACAATGTCGTTTACCTCACCGCTGAGGAGGAGGAAGACCACGTTATCGGTCAGGGTAATGCCCCACTGAAGGACGACGGCTCATTCATCCGTGAGGTTGTCAAGTGTCGTGAGAATGCCGACTTCCCTGTCGTGCCTCCTACTGACGTGGACCTCATGGACGTATCCCCACAGCAGATAGCATCTGTCTCTGCAGGTCTTATCCCATTCCTTGAGCATGATGATGGTCACCGTGCCCTTATGGGATGTAACATGATGCGTCAGGCAGTGCCTCTGCTCCACAATGATGCACCTATCGTAGGTACAGGTCTGGAGCGTCAGGTCTGCGAGGACTCACGCACTATGATTACCGCTGAGGGTGATGGCGTTATCGAGTATGTTGACGCTACCACCATCCGCATCCTCTATGACCGCACTAAGGATGAGGAGTTCGTAAGCTTCGAACCAGCTGTCAAGGAGTACCGCATTCCTAAGTTCCGTCGCACCAACCAGAATATGACCATCGACCTGCGTCCTATCTGTGAGAAGGGTCAGCGTGTCAAGGCTGGTGATATCCTCACCGAGGGCTACGCTACAGAGAATGGCGAGCTCGCTCTGGGTCGCAACCTCCTCGTGGCTTACATGCCATGGAAGGGTTACAACTATGAGGATGCTATCGTGCTCTCTGAGCGCGTCGTTCGCGATGATGTCCTCACTTCCGTACACGTCGATGAGTACTCTCTCGAGGTACGTGAGACCAAGCGTGGTGTTGAGGAACTCACTGCTGATATCCCTAATGTCTCAGAGGACGCTACCAAGGACCTCGATGAGAATGGTATCATCCGTATCGGTGCCCGTGTAGAGCCAGGTGACATCATGATAGGTAAGATTTCACCAAAGGGTGAGAGCGACCCTTCACCAGAGGAGAAACTCCTCCGTGCCATCTTCGGCGATAAGGCTGGTGATGTCAAGGACTCTTCTCTCAAGGCTAATCCGTCACTCTCAGGCGTGGTAATCGACAAGAAGCTCTTCTCCAAGGCTATCAAGACTCGCGAGATTAAGAAGCAGGACAAGATTACCCTCGCTAAAATAGATGAGGAATACGCAGCTAAGGGCAACGACCTCAAGGAGATCCTCGTTGACAAGCTCCTCGTGCTCACCAAGGGCAAGACCTCACAGGGTATTCTTGACTCTACAGGTGCTGAAATCATCACCAAGGGTAGCAAGTTCACTGCTGCTATGCTCATGAATCTTGAGTACGATGGCGTGCAGACCTCTGGATGGACTGGCGATGACCACAATGACGAGATGATTAAGCAGCTCATCCGCAACTACCTCCGCAAGTACAAGCTCCTCGATGCTGAACTGAAGCGTCGCAAGTTTGCTATCTCCATCGGTGACGAACTCCCATCAGGCGTTCTCCAGATGGCTAAGGTATATATCGCCAAGAAGCGTAAGATTGGTGTCGGTGATAAGCTCGCTGGTCGTCACGGTAATAAGGGTATTGTCTCTAAGGTGGTACGTCAGGAGGATATGCCATTCCTCGAGGACGGACGTCCTGTTGACTTGGTACTCAACCCTCTGGGTGTGCCTTCACGTATGAACCTCGGTCAGATATTCGAGGCAGTACTCGGTGCTGCTGGTAAGCGCCTCGGCGTTAAGTTTGCTACACCTATCTTCGACGGTGCACGTCTTGAGGACCTCAATGAGTGGACTGACAAGGCAGGACTCCCACGCTACTGTTCTACCCACCTCTATGATGGTGAGACAGGTGAGATGTTCGACCAGCCTGCTACCGTCGGCGTCACCTACTTCCTCAAGCTTGGTCACATGGTTGAGGACAAGATGCACGCACGCTCTATCGGTCCTTACAGTCTCATCACACAGCAGCCACTCGGTG
This sequence comes from uncultured Prevotella sp., assembly GCA_905233245.1. Classification (GTDB taxonomy): domain Bacteria; phylum Bacteroidota; class Bacteroidia; order Bacteroidales; family Bacteroidaceae; genus Prevotella. The sequence continues at coordinate 26,790 of CAJODK010000008.1, forward strand.
GTAAGGCACAGTTTGGTGGCCAGCGATTCGGTGAGATGGAGGTATGGGCTATCGAGGCATTCGGTGCCAGCCACGTACTTCAGGAGATTCTTACCGTCAAGTCTGACGATGTTACGGGACGTTCCAAGACTTATGAGGCTATCGTCAAGGGTGACAACATGCCAGCTGCTGGCATACCAGAGTCACTCAACGTATTGCTCCATGAGCTCCGTGGTCTCGGTCTTAGCGTTAATTTGGATTAATAAAACAGAAAACTATGGCTTTCAAGAAAGACAATAAGATAAAGAACAACTTCACCAAGATTACCATCGGTCTGGCTTCTCCTGAGGATATCCTGGAGAACTCCTTCGGTGAGGTTACCAAGCCTGAGACCATCAACTATCGCACCTACAAGCCAGAGCGTGACGGTCTCTTCTGCGAGCGCATCTTCGGTCCTACCAAGGACTTCGAGTGTGCCTGTGGTAAGTACAAGCGTATCCGCTATAAGGGCATCGTCTGCGACCGTTGTGGTGTCGAGGTGACTGAGAAGAAGGTACGCCGCGAGCGTGCAGGTCACATCGAACTCGTAGTGCCAGTGGCTCACATCTGGTACTTCCGTTCCCTGCCTAACAAGATAGGTTACCTCCTCGGCATACCTACCAAGAAGCTCGAGTCTGTCATCTACTACGAGAAGTACGTAGTGATACAGCCAGGTAGTCTCGAGGGTGCCAAGGGCGAGGCAGGTGAGGAGCTCAATGGTTCTCACAAGCTCGACTTCCTCACAGAGGAGGAGTACATCGACATCGTAGATAATCGTCTCGACTCTAACAATGACCTCCTTGAGGACTCTGACCCTAAGAAGTTCATTGCCAAGATGGGTGCTGAGGCTATCTACATCCTCCTCCAGCAGCTCGACCTCGACCAGCTCTCTTACGACCTCCGTGACATGGCTTCCAACGAGGGTTCCGTACAGCGCAAGACAGAGGCGCTGAAGCGCTTGCAGGTAGTAGAGGCATTCCGCAACAGCCGTGGCGAACTGGGTGACCAGAACCGCCCTGAGTGGATGATTATGAAGATACTTCCTGTCACACCACCGGAGCTGCGCCCGCTCGTACCACTGGATGGTGGACGTTTTGCCACTTCAGACCTCAACGACCTCTACCGTCGTGTCATCATACGTAACAACCGCCTCAAGCGACTCATGGAGATTCACGCACCAGAGGTTATCCTCCGCAATGAGAAGCGTATGCTGCAGGAGGCTGTCGATTCTCTCTTCGACAACAGCCGCAAGTCCAGCGCTGTCAAGAGCGAGAGCAATCGTCCGCTGAAGTCACTCTCTGACTCCCTCAAGGGTAAGCAGGGACGCTTCCGTCAGAACCTCCTCGGTAAGCGTGTTGACTACTCTGCACGTTCCGTTATCGTCGTAGGACCAGAACTCAATATGGGTGAGTGCGGTCTGCCTAAGCTTATGGCAGCCGAACTCTACAAGCCATTCATCATACGCAAGCTCATAGAGCGCGGCATCGTCAAGACTGTCAAGAGCGCTAAGCGCATCGTGGACCGTCGTGAGCCAGTCATCTGGGATATCCTTGAGAATGTCATGAAGGGTCACCCAGTGCTCCTCAACCGTGCTCCTACACTGCACCGTCTTGGCATACAGGCATTCCAGCCTAAGCTCATCGAGGGTAAGGCTATCCAGCTCCACCCACTCGCATGTACTGCCTTCAATGCCGACTTCGACGGTGACCAGATGGCTGTCCACCTCCCACTCTCCAATGAGGCAATCCTTGAGGCACAGCTCCTCATGCTCCAGAGTCACAACATCCTCAACCCTGCCAATGGCGCACCTATCACCGTGCCATCACAGGATATGGTACTCGGACTCTACTACATCACCAAGATGCGCCCAGGCGCCAAGGGTGAGGGACTCACCTTCTACGGCCCAGAGGAGGCTATCATAGCCTACAATGAGAAGCGTTGCGACCTCCACGCACCTGTCAAGGTGATGGTCGATGACATCGTAGATGGTCAGAAAGTTCGCCACATGGCGGAGACATCAGTAGGCCGTGTCATCGTCAATGGCCTCGTGCCCGAAGAGTGCGGATTCGTCAATGAGATTATCTCTAAGAAGTCTCTCCGTGAAATTATCCAGAATGTCATCAATCTTACCGGTTTCGCTCGCGCTTGTCAGTTCCTCGACGGCATCAAGAACCTCGGTTACCGCATGGCATACCTCGCAGGATTGTCATTCAACCTCGATGATATCATCATCCCACCAGAGAAGGATGCACTCATCAAGCGTGGTAATGAGGAGGTACGTCAGATTACTGACAACTACAATATGGGCTTCATCACCGACAACGAGCGTTACAATCAGGTCATCGACACCTGGACCCACGTCAATAATGACATCGGTAATATCCTCCTCAAGGAGATGACCGAGGCAGACCAGGGCTTCAATGCCGTATTCATGATGCTCGACTCCGGTGCCCGTGGTTCTAAGGACCAGATTAAGCAGCTCTCAGGTATCCGCGGTCTGATGTCTAAGCCACAGAAGGCTGGTGCCGATGAGCGTCCTACCATTGAGAATCCTATCCTCTCCAACTTCAAGGAGGGTATGTCCGTGCTCGAATACTTCATCGCCTCTCACGGTGCCCGTAAGGGTCTTGCTGATACCGCTATGAAGACTGCCGATGCAGGTTACCTCACACGTCGTCTCGTTGACGTATCACATGACGTCATCATCACCGAGGAAGACTGTGGCACACTGCGCGGCCTCGTATGCACAGCACTTAGGAATGGTGACGAGATAGTTTCCAGCCTCTACGACCGTATCCTCGGACGTGTCAGCGTGCACGATATCGTTGACCCACACACCAACAAGGTCATCTGTCCTGCCGGTGAGGAAATCAATGAGGCACGCGCCAAGGCTATCGAAGACGCAGGCATAGAGTCAGTAGAGATACGTTCCGTACTCACCTGTGAGTCACGTCAGGGCGTCTGCATGAAGTGCTACGGCCGCAACCTCGCTACGCAGCGCATGGTACAGAAGGGTGAGGCAGTCGGCGTCATCGCAGCACAGGCTATCGGTGAGCCAGGTACACAGCTTACGCTCCGTACCTTCCACGCTGGTGGTATCGCAGGCGGTGCAGCTGCCAATGCATCTATCACCTGCAAGAGTGAGAAGGCAAAGCTTGAGTTCGATGAGCTCCGCACCGTACCTTACGTTGACAACAGCGAAGGACAGAATCAGGAGTGCGAGATGGTAGTCAGCCGTCTTGCCGAGGTACGCTTCGTAGATCCTAAGACAGGCATCGTACTCTCTACCGTGCCAGTACCTTACGGTTCATCACTCTTCTTCCAGCAGGGAGCAGAGGTCAAGAAGGGCGACCTCATCGCTAAGTGGGACCCATTCAATGCTGTCATCGTTACAGAGTTCGCAGGTAAGGTACGCCTCAATGACTTCGTGGAAAACTCTACCTACAAGGCAGAGACCGACGAGTCAACAGGTATGACCGAGCACATCATCATAGAGTCTAAGGACCGTAGCATGATACCATCATGCGACATCCTCGACGCAGCAGGCAATGTCATCGCTACCTACAACCTCCCAGTGGACGGTCACGTAGTAGTGGAAGACGGAGCCGACATCACTACAGGTGAGACACTCGTCAAGATACCACGTACCGTAGGACGTGCAGGCGATATCACCGGTGGTCTGCCACGAGTTACAGAGCTCTTCGAGGCTCGCAACCCATCCAACCCTGCCGTTGTCAGCGAAATCGACGGTGAGGTCACCATGGGACCACTCAAGCGCGGCAACCGTGAGATTACCATCACCTCCAAGACAGGCGAGCAGCGCAAGTACCTCGTACCACTGTCCAAGCAGCTCCTCGTACAGGAGCACGACGCAGTACGTGCCGGTACACCGCTCTCAGCAGGCGTCATCACACCTAATGACATCCTCCAGATCAAGGGTCTTACCGCTGTTCAGGAGTACATCGTCAATGAGGTGCAGGACGTATATCGTCTCCAGGGTGTGAAGATCAATGACAAGCACTTCGAGATTATCGTACGTCAGATGATGCGCAAGGTACAGATCAATGACCCAGGCGATACCACATTCCTCGAGGCAGACATCGTTGACAAACTCGACTTCGCAGAGGAGAATGACCGCATCTGGGGTAAGAAAGTCGTTGTCGATGCAGGCGATTCTGAGAATCTCCACAAGGGACAGATAGTCACCGTACGCAAGCTGCGTGACGAGAACTCACAGCTCAAGCGTCGTGACCTCAAGACCGTTGAGGTACGTGATGCAGTGCCAGCCACCTCTACACAGATACTCCAGGGTATCACACGTGCGGCACTCCATACCAAGAGCTTCATGTCAGCAGCATCATTCCAGGAGACCACCAAGGTACTCAACGAAGCTGCTATACGTCGCAAGGAAGACCGACTCATCGGTATGAAGGAGAACGTTATCTGCGGACACCTCATACCAGCAGGTACAGGTCAGCGCGAGTTTGAGAAGATTATCGTAGGCTCACGCGAAGACATGGACCGTCGTCAGATGAGCCGTCAGAACGTCTTCGAGTATCGTGACTAAGCGACCCATCATCATACCACTAATCGTAATGGCTCTCGGCATCCTCGTCGGGAGCCATTACTTTGATATTACTCCAAAAGACTATGAAAAATTGCCAAATAAATGGTACATTGTAAATAGTCCAATTGTAAATAAGTTATCGATAATCCGAGAGCGAGCCCTCTCCAACTACAAATCCCATCTCTCCCCCCAGACCTACACCATCGTCGCCGCCATGACCTTGGGTGAGAAACCTTCTGTTATCGTAGTGGCCTCGCCACGTATCGTAGGCTCGCAGAGCCGTATCGTAGCGCAGCGTATCGTACGAAGCCCCAACGGGGTGAGTCTCCTTTCCCCCTACCGAGTCACCGGCGTCTCCCACATCTTTGCCCTTTCGGGACTTCATCTCGCCATCCTCTTTGGGCTCGTGGGACTGCTGCTACCGCTGCGCGCCTTTCCCCGCTTTAGCGAGACGCTGCGCCTCCTGCTGCTCTGGCTGTATGTCCTCATTGTGGGCGTGCAGCCCTCCCTCCTGCGCGCCAGTGTCATGCTCACCATCTACACTCTCTGCCGCATGACGGCACGACGCACCAAGAGCATCGACGTACTCCTCCTCACCATCTTCCTCCTACTCCTCCTCTTCCCCCACTGGCTCTACGACCCAGGTTTCCAGATGTCGTGTGCCGCCCTCGCAGGCATACTCCTGCTTGCCCCAAGGCTTAAAAAAGTCGAGGGACTAAGGTCGAGGGGCGAGGGTCTAATCACTACTCTTATAATCTCTTTCTCCGCCACGCTGGCGGTGGCGCCGCTTGTGGTGCTGTATTTCGGCCGTCTCTCATGCTATTCGCTCCTCATCAATCTGCTCATCTCCCCCTTCGTACCGCTGATACTCTGCCTGGCGCTCGCCTTTCAATTGGCGAGCGAGGTGCTGTGCCTCCCCGCTCTCGCTACGCTCCTCGCCCATCTACTGGAGTGGGCGGTCGGCGGGATGCAGTGGATAGTGGAGTGGGGTGCCTCCCTGCCAGGCGCCTCTATCGAGGGTATCCCGCTCTCTGCTCCGCAGACCATACTGGTGTATGTCGTCATCATCGCAGTACTTGCGATAGCACGCATCTGTGTGCGCACGCACCATCTGCGCTGACGCACCATCACTGATATATCTGTGTGTGCACACGGATACATTGACCTAAGTCATCTTTTTTTGATTTTTTTCTCGATTTTTGTTAATTTTTATTTTGTAGGTAGATTATTTTGTAATTTTGCACTCGAAAATTTTCAAGTGCAAAGAGATAAGAGAAATAGTTTTGAGGTGAAACGTAAGTTTCTGACACTATTGCTATTGTTGGCATCCCTGCCAATGATGGCAGATTTCATATCATATAATGAGTGTGTATGGAATCAATCTGCCCCAAGGGTGGAAATCACCGAGAAATCTGGGTATATGACTCAGGTGCCTGCCTCAAGCAGTAGCTGGGTAGGACTGGAGAACGGTTGGTACTACGTACAGGGTAGTGTGTCATACAAGACGCTGCACATCATGGGTGATAACGTGAACCTGGTCCTTTGCGACGGGGCTCAGCTGACCTGTACGAGTGGCATAAGACTGAAGGGTAACAATAAACTGACCATCTACTCGCAGTCCACAGGCTCTTCGCAGGGCAAACTGGTGTCGAGGCAGAATGACTACGACGCTGCCGGCATAGGTTGCGCTGATAACGAAGAGGATGGTGGCAACATCATCGGTATGGGCACCCTGGTGGTACATGGTGGTGACATCTCTGCCACGGGCAGTAAATATGCTGCTGCCATCGGTGGTGGCAAGAACAGAGGAATACAGGGTTCGGTGACCATCTACGGTGGTAAGGTGAAGGCCCTGAAGGAGACCGACACCCATCTGAAGGCTATCTATTGGAATGGCTGTATGATGGGACAACTCGAGGTGATGACCGAGATGGCACTGAATGCAGCTAATGTATATCAGATATGTCGTCTGAACAGAAAGGTTGTTGACGCCGACGGTGAGGTAATCTATTGGAGGTGGCCTGCTACAGAGCGTTACAGCCTGGGTATCTCCATCTATGCGAATAACAGCCCAATATGGGTGAACTATAAACATGTTTACAAGGCATCAGCCTTTGACCAGGTAACAGGTTGGAGCAAGTTCCTTGACAGAAATCAGCAGGAGATAGATCCCCAAACTAACCCTGCTAACGAGTCAAGCATCATTCCTGACTGGATGTAGGACAAAATATGAAAAGCAGAATGATAAGAAAATTGAAGAGTCCATGGGCGTGGGTGCCATCTCTGTATTTCGCAGAGGGCATCCCCTATGTGGCGGTGATGACGATAGCCCTGATACTGTATAAGCAGTTGGGGTTGTCGAATGCTGAGATAACATTCTATACGTCGTGGCTGTACCTGCCATGGGTGATAAAACCATTGTGGAGTCCCTTCATAGACCTGATAAAGACGAAGCGATGGTGGATAACGACGATGCAACTGCTGATAGGTGCCTCGCTGGGTGGCGTGGCATTCACCATCCCGACGGCATGGTGGTTGCAGGGCACGTTGTGCTTCTTCTGGTTGATGGCATTCTCAAGTGCCACTCACGACATCTCGGCTGATGGTTTCTATATGCTGGGATTGTCGCAGCATGACCAGACATGGTTTGTGGGTATCAGGTCCACGTTCTACCGTTTTGCGATGATATTCGGTCAGGGTGTGCTGGTGATGATAGCGGGCAACCTGCAGGTGATATTCCGCAATAGCATAAGGTTCTCGTGGAGCCTGCTGTTCTATGGTATGATGGGTATGTTTCTGGCTCTGTGGCTGTGGCACTCATCGATACTGCCACGCCCCAGGGAGGATGCTCCGAGGCAGGGTGTGACGGTACGGACGATAATGACAGACTTCATAGGTACGCTACGCACCTTCTTCCAGAAGGAACAGGTGGTGGTGGGTATCCTCTTCATGTTGCTGTACAGGATGCCAGAGGGCTTGCTGGCGAAGGTGTCATCGCTGTTCCTCATCGATGCTGCCCATAACGGCGGTCTGGGGCTGTCGCCTCAGGAGTACGGACTGGTGCAGGGCACGGTGGGCGTGATAGGTCTGACGCTGGGAGGCATACTGGGTGGTATGGTAGCCAGCCGGGACGGCCTGAAGAGATGGTTGTGGCCTATGGTATGTGCCATTACCCTGCCCGATTTGGTGTATGTATATCTGGCGTACGCTCTGCCCACCAGTTTGCTGGCAATCAATGTGTGCGTCTTCATTGAGCAGTTTGGCTATGGCTTCGGCTTTACGGCGTACATGCTATACCTTATATACTACAGCAGGGGTGAATACAAGACAAGTCACTATGCTCTGTGTACGGCCTTCATGGCGCTGTCGATGATGATACCAGGTCTCTTTGCTGGTGCCTTGCAGGAGGCTGTGGGGTACAGGGCATTCTTCATCATTGTGATGGTATGCTGCTCTGTGACATTCGTGACGGCAGGCATGCTGAAGATAGATCCACACTTCGGGAAGAAGGAAGAAGAGTAGCAGCGGCAAAGCCACTGCCTACGGAGAAGGTAAAACATAAAAGCCGAGCGAATTGCTCGGCTTTTTTTACTTCGTAATGTCCACCAATTCAACGGTGAAGATGAGGGTGGAGTAGGGAGGAATCTTACCCGATGGGTGTGAACCATAACCGAGTTCCTGTGGGATATATATTTCCCATTTGGAACCTACGGGCATCATAGTGAGTGCCTCTGTCCATCCCTTGATGACCTGATTGCAGCGGAACTTGGTGGTCTGCGGATTGCGCTTGTAACTGGAGTCAAACTCCGTGCCGTCAATGAGGTGTCCCTCATACTTGACGGTGACCTCTTGTTCGGCTGTAGGCTTGGCACCCTTGCCAGCGGTGATGACCTTGTACTGCAAGCCAGAGGGGAGAGTCACCACACCAGGCTTCTTGGCATTCTCGGCGAGCCATGCCCTGCCAGCCTCGGAGAGATGCTCCTCCTTGATTTTGGCATCTGCCTGCATACGCTTGTTGAAGAAATCATCTGCAGCCTTCTGTGTCATCACTGTAGTATCCTTGCGGAGGGCAGCGATGAAGCCTTCGAAGAAGATGTCGCTCTTGATGGAGTCGGGAGTGTCTTTGAGGTCATTGTTGAGACTTGGGAGCATACGCTCTTTCGCCATCTGTGCTATCTGCACTCCAGCCTGACGAGCCACGTAGCGAGGATCGTTGCTTACTGCCGCCTCACGAAAACCCTGTATGAAGTCCTCCATGTAAGCGGTATCTACCTTCATCTGTTGCTGAACGTAGGGTATGAGACCATTGGTGAGCGCCTCGCCAGCGGCGTAGCTGAGGGAGTCAGTTCCAGAGGTGAGAGGTAAGAGGTGAGAGGTGAGAGATGTGCTCTGTTTATTATCCTTCTTCTCCTTCTTTGCTACTGCTGTGGTAGTAAAAACTGCACCTGCCACAATGGCAAGCGCAGTGAAAAGTATCTTAGAATATCTCATTACTTAGCGGATAAGAGTTCGATAGTGAAGATAAGGGTAGAGAAAGGCTTGATGACTTCGCCCTGCTGACGAGGACCGTAAGCAAGTTCCTGAGGGATATATACCTCCCACTTAGAACCTACAGGCATCTTGGTGAGAATCTCCGTCCATCCCTTGATGACCTGATTGCAACGGAACTCAGCAGGTTTGCTGTTCTCGTCCCTCATATTGGTATCGAAGACGGTGCCATCGATAATCTTGCCAGTGTAGTTGACGCTGACGAGTGAGGTGTCAGCAGGTACTGCGCCCTTGCCCTCGGTGATGACTTTGTACTGAACTCCAGAAGGGAGTGTGACAACGCCCTCAGCCTTGCTGTTCTTAGCGAGGAAATCCTCATTCTGCTTCTTCCACTTGCCAAACTGCTCTTCCATAGCCTTAGCCTTGACCTCCTGTATCTTCTGGTCGGCAGTCATGCGAGCCTGTAGGAGAGTCATCTTCTGGTCCTTCTCTGTGACGCCAGCCACGAAACCAGCGATGAGGTTCTTGAGAGAGACAGACTGTGTGGTGTCATTGCCGAATACTTCGTAGTTGATGCCCTGCAGCATCTGACCGCCAAGTTGCTGACCTATCTGCAGACCTGCATAGTAAGCAGCCTTACGCTTGTCATCGCCAGCGGTAGCGGCATCATTGAGACCCTTGATGAAATCATCGATGTAGGCGGTATCTACGCCCATGCGGTCAACGAGGTACTGCTTGAGTCCTTCGCTCTGTGCCATGCCGATGGCATAGCTGAGAGTGTCAACATCATCCTTGAGGTTAGCCTTTGGAGTGCCGTTGCCACAAGATGTGAATGCAGCAGCGACTACAATAGCGCATGCTGCGAAAAGTACTTTTTTCATTTTTATTTTACTTCTATTAGTTCGACGTCAAAAATAAGAGTTGCGTATGGAGGGATAGAACCCGCAGCACCAGACTCGCCGTACGCCAGATTGTAAGGGATAAAGAAGCGTGTCTTGCCACCCTCCTTCATGAGTTGGAGACCTTCTGTCCATCCCTTGATGACACCCTGCAGAGGGAAGGTAGCAGGAGTGCCGCGCTGTACGCTGGAGTCGAAGACGGTACCGTCGGTGAGGAAGCCCTCATAGTGGCACATGACGCTGTCGGTAGCCTTTGGAGACTTGCCGTCACCCTCCTTGAGCACCATGTACTGCAAACCAGAAGCGGTGGTGATGACACCTGGCTTCTGGGCATTCTCAGCGAGGTATTTCTCGCCCTCAGCCTTCATTACCTTGCCCTTCTCGGCAGTAGCAGCACGCTGTTTCTTCTCCTGTTCGATGAAGAAGTCCTGTACTATCTTCTGTGCCTCAGCGGCCTTAATCTGTTCTGTACCAGCTATGCTATCCTTGATAGCCTGTGCGAAATCGTCTATGTTCAGACTCTCGGCACCCATCTGTCGGAGTTGTGTGCCAATGCCCAGTCCGAGGGCGTAACTTAGTTTATCCATTTTTGTCGTTTAGTCGTTTAGTCGTTTGGGAGATTAGTCCTTAATGTACTCTGAGAAATCGGTGAGGTGCATGTCGCCCTTACGACGCAGGGTGTCGTGCATAGCGAAAGCGCAAGGCAGGTTGTGGTGGGTGTGGCCACCAGAGGCTATCTTGAGGTATTCGCGCAGCAGAGGACGGTAGTCTGGGTGTGCACAGTTCTCGATGATGAGTTGAGCGCGCTCCAGAGGCCCCTTGCCTCGGAGGTCTGCTATGCCCTGTTCGGTGATGATGACATTGACATCATGCTCTGAGTGATCCTGATGGCTCACGAAAGGCACGATGGCAGAGATGAGGCCACCCTTGGCTACTGAAGCGCAGGTGAAGATAGAGATGTAGGCATTGCGCTCGAAGTCGCCCGAACCTCCGATGCCGTTCATCATCTTGGTGCCAGAGATGTGGGTAGAGTTGGCATTTCCGTAGATATCCACTTCGATGGCAGTATTGATGGCGATGACACCGAGTCGGCGTATTACCTCAGGAGAGTTGGAAATCTCCGATTGGCGTATGGTGAGATGCTTGGAGAAGTGGTCGATATTGTCATATACCTTCATCAGGCACTCATTGTCCACGGTGAGTGAACAGGTAGAGGCGTCTTTGACACGGCCTTCGAGCATCATATCGACGATGGCATTCTGCAGAACCTCGGTGTAGATATTGAAGTCAGGAATCTCCTTGTTCTTACCCACTGCAGCGAGGATGGCATTGGCTGTAGTGCCTACACCGCTCTGCAGAGGTAGGAAAGAGGAAGGAATGATGCCGCGCTTCATGTCATTATGGAGGAAGTGCGCCACGTTGGCACCAATCTGGTCGGTGATGGGGTCAGTGCCCTTGAAAGAACGCGCCTCGTCAGGGATATTGCACTCTACGACGCCCACAACCTTCTGCTTGTCAATCTCAAGATATGGCTTGCCGATGCGGTCATTGACCTTACTAATCATGATAGGCTGACGATAAGGCGGGTCGAGAGGCTGATAGACATCGTGAATCTGGCCTACGCCTTCGCTGTGGAAGTGATTGAGTTCTATGATAATCTTCTCCGCCTTCATCGCAACGGTAGGCGAGATGCCGCCTGCCGAAGTGAGGTAGATATGGTACTTGTCACCTGCCTCCTCTATCTTACAAGCCTCAAGAATACCCCATTTCAACGGGCCATAGAAGCCATAACGCAACTCCTGCGCCATGTGAGAAAGGTGCAGGTCGTTGTATGCTATCTCGTTCTTGTTGACATGAGAACGGAAGTCGGCATTGGTGGTGTATGGCGCACGAAACCTGATAGCCTGCGCATTGGCGAGGTCGCCATCGGTACTCTGACCGGTAGAGGCACCTGTAAAGAGACTAACCTGAAAAGCGTTACCCTTCTCATGTTCACTGACGGCTATTTTAGCCAGTTCCTTAGTTACTGCCTTAGGCACGCCTGACGGTGTGAATCCACTCAGTCCCAGGCTGTCGTCATTCTTAATCATCGATGCTGCTTCGAGAGCAGTAATCACTGTGTACATAATATATTATCCTTTATTATTCTGAATTCGCCTGCAAAGGTAATAAAAAAAGTTGAAAGTTGAATGTTGAATGTTGAAAGTTTTTTTATTAGTACGCTTTTTCTATTTTCGCTCCTGTGTAGTAGTGCTTGAGGATATCGTTGTAAGCTATGCCACGGGCTCCCATGACTGCTGCACCTATCTGGCAGAGTCCTACGCCGTGTCCCCATCCCTTGCCATTGAGAATGAATCGCTGTGGGTAGCCGTCGGCATCAGGGTCCTTGGTAAGCACAGAGAATGCAGAGCTATAGAGATGCGTTTGACTGAGCGCCTTGCGTATCTCCAGTTCCTTGCCTATGGTAAAGGTCTTTTTCTCACCCACTATCTTGAGCATGGAGATGCGTCCGCTCTTGCCTCGCTCCAGAGCCTCTAGGGCCATGATGCGTCCGAAGTCCATCTTCAGTTTGTCGCTGATGAGCGCAGAGAGTTCGTCCTGGGAGTAGGTAATCATCCAGTCGTAGAAATCTACGGTCTCCTGATCGTAGTCGTTGAGCACCTCGGAGAGTATCTGCTTATCCTGAGTATTGCAGTAGGGGTCAGTGACGGATACGAGATAGGGCTTGTCGATATTCTCCCAACAGTAGCGATACTCCTCTGTAGTGCCACCACAGCATTTTGAGAATCGCGCATCACATATCTCGCCGTCGTAGGCCAGCACCTGACCGCGAGTAGCCTTGACAGCCTCGGTGACATGAGGGTTGACTGCATTGGTGATGCCCTGATATCGTTGGCAGTGGTCGTCGGCACAGACATCAAAGATGGTGTGGTCCTCACGATCGTACCAACGGATAAGCATATCGTCCCTCTTGATGAAAGAGAAGAAGCCGTCGCCCTTGTCCTTCATCTGCTGTCGGCGCTCCATCTGTGCCAACAGCCATGAACGGGAGATGACGGAGTGAGCCTTGAGGAGTTCGAGACTGGACGTGGCCGACATCTCGCTTGATATGACGCTCTCGAGATACTTCTCGACGGGCAGTTCGTTGATGGCGCATATCTTATCCTCCTCCACTACGAGTCGCAACGAGCCGGAGAAAGTCTGTGTCTGCTTGCGCTCCCAATGGAAATTGACGCCGATGACGACGTCCTCAAGGGTGAATGACGCCTCGCCGGACTTAGGCATAAACATCAGTTCGCGATACTGCACATCGCGCCACATGATAGAACCTTCGGATATGGATACCACCTGCGAACCTGTGATTTCCTCCCCCTTGGCGATGTATGTGCCGTTGAGGGTGAAATGCATTTCGGTAGCACTGACGATGCCCACCTTGACATCAGGTTGTGAGGCGAGACGCTTGAGATGCTTGGCATCCTGCTGCTGGCTGTTCTCAGCATCATTGATTATCTCCACCAGCGTCTTTGCCTCGTCCATGCTGAGGCTGACCTCCTGAAGAATCTCGGTAGCCTGCTCGGCGTTGATGCGCTCGTAGTCCTCCTTGCGAGGGGTGATGATGAGGCCTGCCATATCGAGGGCACCAGGGGATATCATGAAGTCTCCGTAGCAATTGGGACGATGCTTAATGCGAGGGAAGATGAGGGTGATGTACTCATCATCAAGACGCCATGAGATGATGTTCATCATGGGTTCGGTCTCCTCAGGTTGCATCTGTCGCATAGCACGGTACAGGCGTCTGAAGAGGCGCTTCTCGGAGTCGCTGTGCTGCGCACGGATGGCAAAGACAGGTACGACATACTCGGTGAGGAGCCCCAATTGTGCGCCATCGCCAGTTTCGGTGATGGGCAGCATGGTGCGCACCAGGCGTTGCCAGTCATTCTGTATGGGTACTATGCCAGAGGTGCCAGCCTGCAGGTGCATGTGGTCAGGAGCCGAGGCACCGCATTTTGGACCATTGTAGAAGACCAGCAGATTGCTATGCTGCTTGAGCAGAGCGTGTATCTCAGAGAAATAGTCGTAGATGCTCTGTGGCACGTGGCGTGTGCAGGGCAGCGTATAGTGTTGTGGCAGGATGGGGAACGGATTGACCAGTATCTCCATCGTCTGCTGACCGTCCTTATTGAAGAGCGGTTTGGTAATCTGCTGCTTGGGACGATTCTGCTGACACAGGAAGCAAGGGCGTTTCTGCAAGGACTTCTTGTCAATCTTGGCAGAGGTTGAGACGATGCGGGCAGGGTTGTACTGAGCCATGAGACCACCGAGCTGCTTGGTCTCTACATACTGCAAGTCGTGGTAGCGATGGCGCACTTCCTCCCAGCGTTCCAGTTGTCTGTCAAAGAATCTATGCAGTGAGTCGCTGGACTGCACCTCAAGGAGACCAGCAATAGCCTGTTGGCGAGCCTTGAGTTCTATTGTGCGCAGGCGGTCTTTATAGAGGTTGTTGGCGTTGACCTTCTCGATGCTCAGTGCAGCATCGCTGTTGCCGCCCCATCGACGACAGAGGTATAGTTCCTCATAGATGCGTCCTATGCGGAAATGGCGGCTGAAAGCCAGTCCGAGGGCGTAGTCCTCACCATAACTGGTGTTGGGGAATCCTATCTCGCGAAGCAGTGGTGTGAAGAAAGCGCGTGGTGCTCCGAGACCGTTGATACGCAGGGCGTTGTTGGGACCATTCTCGTCAGTCCACTCTTTGTGGTCGATGATGCCAGGAGGGAGAGTATTGAGTTCGAAGTCGCACATGCGGTATGCGCCTATCACCATGGCAGCCTTCTGCTGATAGAAGCAATCGACAATCTTCTGCAAAGTCTGCTCACTGCTGTAGAGGTCGTCAGAGTCCAGTTGGACTGCAAAACGTCCGCATTCATCGCTGTTTATGGCCACATTCCAGCAACCACCGATACCCAGGTCGGTACGCTCAGGGATGATGTGCACCAGTCGGTCAGGATGAGCGTCATGCAGTTCCTGAAGAATCTCCGTAGTACCGTCGGTGGAGTGATTGTCCACGACGATGACATTGTACTTGAAGGAAGGTGTCTGGGTGAGAGCGCTATTGACAGCATCAGTGATGGTCTTGGCACGATTATACACGGGTATCACCACGCTCGCCTCGACAGGGAATATCTGCTCGTTGAAGTCGGGGTCCAGACGCACAGAGGTGTCAATCTTGGCACCTACGGCCTCCAGATGCTCTGTGACAGCATGCTCCATCTCTATCTGCACGCTGCGATTGCGAGGATCTACGTAGTCAAACTGCTTCTCGCCACTCTTGCGATTGTCGAGTTCTATCTCGGTGTATAGGCGTTCGTTGAGGTGGAAAATCTCACCCTGCCTCTGCAGATACAGCCTCAGAGCATAGAGAGCAGCATAGGCATAGTCGTTCTTCTGCTGTTTGACAAACTCCCTGAGATGTTCCGTCTTGATAAGGAGCAGTTGGCCGAAGTCGAAATCATCGCGCAGGCTGCCCTCCTGATAGTCGATATGAGGATTGGTGCTATCGCTATATACCATGACAGCTCCCGTCTCTACAGCAGTACGGAACATGCGCTCCAAGGCACGCTGTCCCATCTGCACAGGTGTGGTCTTCTGAGACAGCAGCACATAGTCAGCCGTTGCCTCGTCGGCGATGCGGCGTAGGGTAGCCATCTGCTGTACGGGTTGCATCTCGAGTAGGGTAACACACTTCACCAACGTCTCTCTCTGCAGGGCGTCGGTCATCTCCTGCAACTGCCCTGCACTCTCGCAGGGCCAGAATATTTCAATCTTCTGTATCATCTTTAAGGTATTGCATATATGTACGTATAGCCAGTTCCACCATCCTGACGCAGGGACGCTTCTTGTAGTATTCGTCCGTGCGGGCATCTGGTGTAGGATTGGTACTGATATCCTTGACATAGCCTCGGAGCAGTTCACGACAGATGAGCGAACCCGTCTCTTCGCGAAACATGGCCGCCAACCGCTGCACCACCCTGTAGTTCTCGGCCTTCAGGTTCTGATTAGGGTACTCTCCTCCGACCTGCAATCCAGCGAGCATAAACATGCCCGACGCAGTGCCACAGGTCTCGCGCATCCGCCCCATGCCTCCACCAAAGGAAGCTGAGAGATGAGCCATCATATCCTCAGGTACGCCATACCAGTCAGCAAAAGCCAGGGTGACGGACTGCGAGCAGTTGTAGCCCTGCTTGAACAGTGCCACACCCTTAGCAACTCTCTTTTCGGTTTCTTCCTGCCAATCCATATTGCATGCAAAGTTACAAAAAATCGGGCGCAGAACAAAATAAATTCAATTTTATTTGGTTTTTTGCTGACTTATTATTACCTTTGCAAACGATTATATGGTATGCAGGATTCCGACAATAGGTCTCAAGGGGAGCTAAATGTCGGGGTTTCTTTTTTGCGTATCCCAAAAACTTATAACTTGTAACTTATAACTTATAACTTATAGAAATATGGCTTACATGTCAAAAGAAGGCTACGAAAGTCTCGTAGCAGAACTACACCGCCTGGAGGCTATCGAGATGCCTAAGGCGAGCGCCGCCATAGCGGAGGCGCGTGACAAGGGAGACTTGTCAGAGAATTCGGAGTATGATGCAGCGAAGGAGGCTCAGGCACACCTCGCTGACAAAATCAACATACTCAAGTCAACAATCGCTGATGCTAAGATAGTGGACAAGAGCCGTCTGAGCACAGATGCCGTGCAGCTCCTCTCCAAGGTGGAGATGACCAACCTGGCCAACAAGGCAAAGATGACCTACACCATCGTATCGGCTAACGAGGCAAATCTCAGAGAGGGTAAAATCTCCATCGAGACACCTATAGCACAGGCTCTGCTCAATCATAAGGTGGGCGACGAGGTAGAGGCTAAGATACCTCGTGGTGTTATGAAATTGCGTATCGAATCTATAAGCTTTGACTAAAATGGATATATTCAGCAAAATCGCAGCTGGCGAGATACCCAGCTACAAGTGCGCAGAGAATGAGGAGTTCTATGCATTCCTCGACATCAATCCGCTGGTGAAGGGTCACACACTGGTGATACCTCGCAGGGAAGTAGATTACATCTTTGACATGGAGGATGACGAGATACAGCGTTATCAGCTCTTTGCCAAGCGTGTGGCCAAGGCCATCAAGGAGGCTTTCCCATGCAAGAAGGTGGCACAGGTGGTGCTCGGACTCGAAGTGCCCCACGCACACATACACCTCATCCCTATGCAGAGCGAGGCTGACGTGGATTTCCGTAAGGAGAAACTGCAGCTCTCAGCAGAGGAGATGAAGGCTATAGCTTCGAAAATCGCTGAAAGGTTTGAGTAAAGACCTATAGAACCTTAAGACCTTAAGGAGAAATGCGAGGAAGGGGAAGATTAATATTTTCAACAGTGGTGGCACTGTTGGTTATCGGTTATCTCACGTGGGTGTACTATCCTGCTTCGGAAGAGGAGATGAAGGATTCCGACACCTGGGTGGTCACAGAGACCCGCTACGTGGTGATGGACGAAGCCAACAACACTCTGTTCGCCTTCCGCGAAGTATGGGGAGACACTCTCCTGATGGGCATCGTGGATGAGAGAGCACCCCTGACGCGTGATACCATACCAGCACAGTATATAAAGAAGTGGGACCCCTTGCCTTACTCAGGAGGAGCATTCGCTACACTGCCCTATGACACACTGAAGGTGGTAAGCATGTCAACGGCTGAGATTAAGGCATTGCTCAAACGCCAGACGGAGTATCTGGACTGGGCAAAGGAGGTAATGGCACAACAGCGTGCAGACATCAATTACTACCTCAAGACCCACATGGTGACAGAGTTCGGCTTTGCTGTGGTGGAACGATACAGCAGGGCTCTGACGCAGGCTACTGACTCCGTGCTGTATGCCGACTCGCTGGTGAGACGCGCACTGGAAGCCAGGGAACTGTGCGTGGTGCTGGAGCGGGATTACAGTCTGGCAGACCCTGCAACGGCAAGGAAATACGAGAGAGTGGGGGAGGAACAGGCGAAATCGCGTCTGAAGGAGAGAGCGGCAAAGGTAGAGGCGAACGTCATGAGGAGCTGGGTGGACACCCTCGGCCACTATGTCGGTGAGCGCGACTCGATGGCCCTGCCCCATGGCAACGGATACTTCTTCAATTTCAACGGCGACTTCTATGCTGGCGAGTGGCAGCATGGCAAGAGGACGGGAGTGGGATTCCGTGTGGTGCCCTATAAGAGGCTGAGAATGGGTGAGTGGAGAGATGACAAGTTTCTTGGTGAGCGCATGCTGCACACCCCTGAACGTATCTATGGCATCGACATCTCCCGCTATCAGCACGAACAGGGACGCAAGCGCTTCAAGATAGACTGGTCTGATCTGCGTATTACGAGTCTGGGATGTGCCACGAAGAAAGAAGTGAGGGGCGTGGTGGATTACCCCGTGAAGTTTGTCTATATCAAGGCGACAGAGGGAGTGACCATAGCCAACAAATACTTCGCTCAGGACTACGCCGATTCGCGCAAGAGTGGACATCGCACTGGCGCTTACCATTTCATGTCGCTCAAGACCACGGGTACCGAACAGGCGCAGCACTTCCTCAAGAATGCCCGTTACCATAAGGGTGACCTTCCGCCAGTGCTCGATGTAGAGCCCAGCGACCATCTGATTAGTCAGACAGGAGGCGAGGAGAAGATGTTCAGGAATGTCAGGGCGTGGCTGCAGGCAGTGGAGAAAGCATGGGGCGTAAAGCCCATCCTCTATGTCAGCCAGCGTTTCGTTAAGAAGTACCTCCCCGATGACCTGAAGAGAGACTACGATGTGTGGATAGCCCGATATAGTGAGTACAGGCCCGACGTGACTCTCGTCTATTGGCAGTTGTGTCAGGATGGGCGCGTCAAAGGTATCCAGGGGCCGGTGGATATAAATGTGTTTAATGGATTTGACTTCTAAACGACTAAACGACTAAATAATGCAGGAAACAAGACAAAACAAAGTGTGCAGACTACTGCAGAAGGAACTCAGTCTGATATTCCAGAGTCAGACAAGAGCCATGCGAGGCGTGATGGTCAGCGTGACACGAGTGAAGGTGTCGCCCGACCTGGGCATCTGCACGGCATACCTCAGCATCTTCCCTTCAGAGAAGGGAGAGGAACTGCTGGGCAATATCCGTCAGAACACCTCTGCCATACGCTACAACCTGGGACAGAGAGTGCGCAACCAACTCCGTATCATCCCTGAGTTGCGCTTCTTTATCGACGATTCTCTCGACTATATGGAGAAGATAGATGAACTACTTAAAAAGTGAGTGCTGCTTTATACATAGCGCGTCGTTACCTCTTCTCCAAGAAGAGCACCAATGTCATCAACGTTATTTCGGCCATCAGCGTCATGGGCGTTGTGATAGCTACTATGGCCATGGTGGTGGTGATGAGCGTGTTCAATGGTTTCAGCGACCTCGTAGCCACCTTCTTTACGCAGTTTGACCCTCCGCTGAAGGTCATTCCCCTCGAGGGCAAGACCTGCGCAGCCGATGACCCCGTGCTCATGGAGATAAGGTCGATGGACGAGGTGGAGATGGTCAGCGAGACAGTGGAGGACCAGGCACTCGCCGTATATGGCGACCGTCAGGCGATGGTCATGGTGAAGGGCGTGGATGACTCTTTCGCTACTCTCACAGGCATCAGCGGCATCTGCTATGGCGAGGGCTCGTTTACCCTGCATGCTGCAGACCTGCAGTATGGTGTGATGGGTATCCGACTCGCCAATACTATGGGACTGGGCACCTACTACCCCGACTACCTGCATGTCTATGCCCCGCAGCGTGAGGGCCAGCTCGATACTATGAATCCCATGACAGGATTTGTGGAGGACTCGCTGCTCTCCTCAGGCGTGGTATTCTGTGTCAATCAGAGCAAGTACGATGCAGGCTACATCCTCACCAGTCTGTCCTTTGCCCGAATGCTCTTCCAGTGTGACGGCGAGGTGTCAGCCCTGGAGATAAAACTGAAGCCAGGCGTGGATATCGACAAAGCACAGCGCAGGATGCAGACCATAGCAGGTGGGAAGTTTAAGGTGGAGAACCGCTATGAACAGCAGGAGGAGACCTTCAATATCATGAAGATAGAGAAACTGATGGCATACATCTTCCTCACCTTCATCCTTGTCGTGGCGTGCTTCAATATCATCGGTTCGCTGTCCATGCTCATCATCGACAAGAAGGGCGACATCGCCACGCTCCGCAGCCTCGGCGCCCGCGACTCACTCATCCGCCGCATCTTCATCCTTGAGGGATGGCTCATCAGCATCATCGGTGCCACGGTGGGCGTGCTCCTCGGCCTCTTGATATGCTGGATACAGCAGCAGTACGGCATCGTCTCTTTGGGTAGCAGTGCAGGAGCATTCATCATCGATGCATATCCCGTCAGCGTGCACTACTCGGATGTGGCATTGGTGTTCATCACGGTGATAATAGTGGGATTCCTCTCCGTGCTTTATCCTGCTAAAAAAGCAACCAAACCACTAACCCCCTAAACCACCAAACGACTAAACGACCAAACGACCAACATGAAAAAAATCGTAGTACTCACCGGCGCTGGAATGTCCGTAGAGAGCGGGCTGACCACCTTTCGCGATGCTGGAGGATTGTGGGACAACTACCCCGTAGAGCGCGTCGCCACCCATGAGGGTTGGGAGATGGATCCCAACTATGTGAATGACTTCTACAATATGCTACGCGTGAAGTACAAGGACGTGCAGCCCAACGAGGGCCATCTCTTGCTGAAGCAGTTGGAGAAGGACTACGACGTTGTCGTGGTGACGCAGAATGTCGATGCCCTGCATGAGGCGGCAGGCTCCTCCAAGGTCATCCACCTGCATGGCGAGATGATGAAGATGTGCTCCAGCCGCGATGTCGATAATCCCCGCTACTGGGTCTCCCTGCCCCACGAGGGTTTTGGCGAGACAGGTCTCGAGGTGCCACATGGCGCCCAGGCAGGCGACGGTTCACTGCTCAGGCCCTATATCGTGTTCTTTGGCGAGGGCGTGCCCAATATGTACGACGCCGTGCAGGAGGCGCAGACAGCCGACATATTCATTATAATAGGCACCTCGCTCAATGTCTATCCCGCAGCAGGTCTCGTGCAGTATGTCAAACCAGGCACCCCGATATACCTCATCGACCCTAAGCCCGTGGCATCCAAGGCCAATGTGGAGCATCTGGAGTGCGGAGCCAGCGAAGGAATGCGAATTCTTATTGAAAAGTTGAAAAATTGAAGAATTGAAGTTATGAAGATACTAATCATGAACGGTCCCAACCTCAATCTGTTGGGCGTAAGAGAGCCAGGCATCTATGGCAGTCAGTCCTTCGAGGCATACTTCGAAGAGTTGAGTAAGCGCTTCCCCCAGGTCACTCTGGAGTACTACCAGAGCAATGTGGAGGGCGAACTGATAAATAAGTTGCAGGAGGTAGGATTCACCTACGACGGCATAGTGCTCAATGCCGGAGCCTACACCCACACCAGCGTGGCGCTGCACGACTGCATCCGTTCCCTGAAGACCCCCGTCATCGAGGTGCATATCAGCAATGTGCACCAGCGTGAGGACTTCCGTCACCACTCCTTCATCTCCCCAGTCTGCAAGGGCATCATCTGCGGTTTCGGCCTCGACAGCTACCGCCTCGCCATCGAGAGTTTTCTATGAAGTCCCACACGCAAGACCCCAATCATACCACGCTGACAGGCGAGCGACTGCTCGATCAGTATGTGCTGGAGCACAGCGATGACGAACCCGAGTACCTCTACCGTCTCTGGCGCGCCACCAATGTGCACCTCCTCCACGGCCGTATGGCGTCAGGCAGGCTGCAAGGCAGGTTGCTCAAGATGTTCGTGCAGATGATACGTCCCCGTAATATCATCGAGGTCGGCACCTTCTCAGGCTATTCCGCCCTCTGCATGGCCGAAGGACTTAGCTCCCTCCCTAAGCAGGGAGGGGTGGGGAGAGTCTTCACCTTTGAAATCAACGACGAACAGGAACCCTTCACCCGCAAGTGGATAGAGGAATCCCCCTGGGCAGAGCATGTGCGCTTCATCATCGGTGATGCCAGGGAGAAGGCCAGGGAACTCGGTGTGCAGTTTGATATGGCATTCCTTGATGGCGACAAGCGCACCTATGTCGAGACCTACGAAGCCCTCCTCCCCCTTATGACTCCAGGCGCCTTTATCCTCGCCGACAACACCCTTTGGGATGGTCACGTCACCGACCCCGACTACGACCGTGACCAACAGACGCAGGGCATCCGTCGCTTTAATGATTATGTGAAGCAGGACCCCCGTGTCACCCGTGTCATCCTTCCCCTCCGCGATGGCCTCACTATCATCCGAGTGGGGAAATAGATTGTTGTAGCAATAAGTCAAAGAACGGTCTCAAAATAGTAGAACTCCTATTATTGATTTGAACATCAGTGAGTTACCTTTGAATAGAAAAGAGACAGGTAACACTTTAGAAACAAGAGGACTTACATATTCCTACACGTTTTACACAATTCCAAAGAACGCTCATCTTGGGTGCAAAGGTACGTAATAATTTCCTTTTTGCCAAATGGTGTCATATACTTTTTTCAAGTTTATTGCGATATTCATTTTTATAGGGATACAAACTACTCTGTTCGGTCACTCCAACGAACAGAATCC